>CAJTKE010000087.1 GCA_910576865.1 uncultured Oscillibacter sp. | reverse complement strand
GTTCATGGCTCTTCTGGACGTGGAGGCGTACACCGCCGCCAAGGAGCGCTGCCTCTGGGCCTATGAGGACCGCCGGGGCTGGGCCAGGAAGGCCCTGACCAACATCGCGAAGTCCGGCTACTTCTCCTCCGACCGGACCATCCGGCAGTATAACGAGGACATCTGGCATCTGGGCTGAGGGGCAAGCCTTCCGCCCGCAAACCAGCGAAGCGTTTGCGGGCGGAAAGCTCAGAAATTCCCACCACCGCTCCGTTTTCGGCGAAGCCGGAAACGGAGCGGTGGTGGGAATTTCTGAGCTGTCTTGTGTTGACAAAAAGGATGTATTCTTATAACCGTTTTAGTGCAACAGTTACGAGTCTTTTGATTTTCTTATTCATAAATATTCTCGAAAACAGCTGTCATAATTCGGGCCCTTGGGGAGACCCGAATTTAATCTCATAGCACTACAGAAATCTGAAACGTAGAATGAACCTATTCAATTTACAAGTCTCACAAAATAGTTCA
>CAJTKE010000086.1 GCA_910576865.1 uncultured Oscillibacter sp. | reverse complement strand
CGCTGCCGCACTGCCCAGCTCGTTTAGGGCTTGGGGTCCTTCTGTTCTCTTTCAGTGCCTGCCGAAACCGGGCCGACCCCTGTAGGGGCCGCCCCCCAGGGCGGCCCGGGTGCTCCGCACCTTAATCTTCGCCAGAGCAAGGCCGCGTTAAAACCTCGGCCTCGCAGGCACCGGAACAAAGGGAGTTCTTAGAACCGTAGGTTCTAAGCGCACTTTTCCCCCATTTTCTTGCGGGAGAAAATGGGGCCCCGCCGGGGAGGCGAAACAGCTTATAAACAAGCAGAGTGTATCAGCTCAGGTGATGAGCACCGAACACTAAGCATCTATCCTCCCACGGATCAAAACCCCCTGCCCGCAGAAAAAGGGGCGGCCCCCTTTCAGAGGGCCGCCCCTTGCCGCGTCACTCAATCGAAATAATATAATAGTACACAGGCTGTCCGCCGGCAATCAGGGTCAGCTCCGCCTCGGGGCAGAGCTCCTGGAAAATGGCCTGGGCCCGCTGGGCC
>CAJTKE010000085.1 GCA_910576865.1 uncultured Oscillibacter sp. | reverse complement strand
GGAAACATCAAAATCCCGTTGACACGTTTTATTATAGCGGATGCAGGGTAAAATGGGTGTCAACGTGGAGGGACGGGCCGTAAAAATGCTGTTAACTCAGTCGTCCAACATCCGGTAGCCGATGCCCAGCTCAGTGTGGATATATTTGGGCTCAGAGGGGTTTTCTTTCAGCTTGCGGCGGATGTTGGCCATGTTGACCCGCAGGATCTGGTTGCTGCCGGTGCCGCCGTAGGGGCCCCAGATGTGCTCCAGGATGAAGTCGTAGGTGAGCACCTTGCCGGCGTGGATGGCCAGCAGCTCGATAATCTTAAACTCGTTTTGGGTAAAGTGGATTTCCTGCTCCCCCAGCAGGACCTGGTGCTTGGCCAGGTCGATGGTCAGGTCCTTGATCTGGTAGATGCTGCGCTGGATGCCCTGACTCAGCTTCAGCCGGTCGGCCCGGCGCAGGGCTGACCGGATGCGGGCCAGCAGCTCCGATACCCCGAAGGGCTTGACCACGTAGTCGTCCG
>CAJTKE010000084.1 GCA_910576865.1 uncultured Oscillibacter sp. | reverse complement strand
CCCTCTTCCTTTCCGGCATTCGGAGTTTGATATTCTTCGGTAGGCTTTGACGCCCCCTAGGAAATTCAGTGCTCTACCTCCGGCAGGCATAGACGGGGCTAGCCCTAAAGCTATTTCGGGGAGAACCAGCTATCTCCGGGTTCGATTGGAATTTCTCCCCTACCCGCACCTCATCCCCGCCCTTTTCAACGGGCGTGGGTTCGGCCCTCCACCGCCTTTTACTGCGGCTTCAGCCTGGACACGGGTAGGTCACCCGGTTTCGGGCCCGCGGTGCCTGACTTGTTCGCGCTATTCACGCTTGCTCTCGCTTCGGCTCCGCCAGTTCACTGGCTTAACCTCGCCGGACACCGTGGCTCGCCGGACCGTTCTACAAAAAGTACACGGTCGCATCTTGCATGCTCCCACAGCTTGTGGACGCGGGGTTTCAGGTTCTCTTTCACTCCCCTCCCGGGGTCCTTTTCACCTTTCCCTCACGGTACTGTGCTCTATCGGTAGCTGGGTGGTATTTAGCC
>CAJTKE010000083.1 GCA_910576865.1 uncultured Oscillibacter sp. | reverse complement strand
TGGGTGGAGCCGGCGTCCAGATTGATGTTCAGCCCGTCGGGCCGGTCGTTGATGACGTGCACGTCCGCCCCCAGAGAGCGGAACACGTTGGGGGCGATGGACCAGGCGGAGCCGTTGGCGCAGTCCAGGGCGATGCGCTTGCCCCGGAAGGAGTACACCGCCAGGGAGATGAGGTAGCCCATATAGCGGTTGCGTCCGGCGGTGTGGTCCACGATGCTGCCCACCTCCTCGCCCACGGCGAAGGGCAGCTTGGGGAAGGTCTGGCCGTCCACCGACAAGCTGCCGTCCAGATAGTCCTCCACCAGCCGGATGGTGGACTCGTCCATCTTCTCCCCCTCGCGGTTGAGCAGCTTGATGCCGTTGTCATAGTAGGGGTTGTGGGAGGCGGAGATCATCACGCCGCAGTCGAAGCCGTCGGTGCGGGTGACGTAGGACACGGAGGGGGTGGTGGTGACGTGGAGCAGGTACACGTCCGCCCCCGAGGCGGCCATGCCCGCGCTGATGGCGTACTCC
>CAJTKE010000082.1 GCA_910576865.1 uncultured Oscillibacter sp. | reverse complement strand
ATATATGAGCATTTGTTCATATGTTATTCGTATCATACTCCACTGATCCCTGTTTGTCAAGGGCCTGTTAAAAATTTTTATTTTCCTTGCCAGCGGCGGGAAAAGACAGTATAATATTTCCGCTTTCAAAATTTTTAAAAAAGCGGGAACCTTTTTTCCCTTCCCTCGTCAAAGCTCTCAGAACCCAAAAAGGGTCGATCACAACCCCAACAGAAAAGGAGTTTACTTACTATGAAAAGACGTATCTTTGCGGCGGTGCTGGCCACCGCCATGGCCCTGTCCCTGGCCGCCTGCGGCGGCGGAAACGGCGGCGGCAGTTCCTCCTCCAACCCCGGCAGCGGCTCCGACGTGAGCGTCATCGCCCCCGGCGGCAGCTCCAGCCAGCCTGACGGTTCCACCCCCGACGGCTCTCAGCCCGACGGCTCCCAGCCGGATAGCTCCAACCCCAGCGGCTCGGGCAGCAATGGAGACCTCCAGCCCCTTCCCACCGTTGCCATCACTCTGAACAAGACGGAGGT
>CAJTKE010000081.1 GCA_910576865.1 uncultured Oscillibacter sp. | reverse complement strand
AAGGATATTCAAACCTGGTTAGGCCACAGCAACTATAAATTTACGGCTGATACCTACGTCCACACGGAACAGGGCGCACACGCCGCCATGTCGGAGCGGTACGGCAAGGACCTGGAAAAGCTGTTGGCGGGCTGAAATCGGCGTTGATAGACGTTTGATAGACGCGCCAGGGGAAAACGGCTGCAAAAGTTAGGAAAACAGCCGGTTTTGAATCAAAACCGGCTGTTTTGCGGTTGCGGAGACAGGACTTGAACCTGCGACCTCCGGGTTATGAGGCAGCTGAGGAGCGTTTCAGGAGATGCTTCCCGTCTCACCAGTCGCAGGATTCTCACCGTTTTGAGATTTAACGCAACTATTGAGACAAACTGAGCACCAGTCTCACAGGATAAGCATCGGATAAGCATCAGCGATCCCGGAATTTTCCCGGATTTTCTTCGGGTTAGGTAAAAACGGGCGGTCTCGGAGAAGCTCCTTGACGGCCCAATACTTATGCTTATTTTCAAGTCCAGACATCCGAAAAAAGAG
>CAJTKE010000080.1 GCA_910576865.1 uncultured Oscillibacter sp. | reverse complement strand
TTGTGCGCCAGCTTCTGCCGCTCCGTCTGGAGGCGGAGCGGCAGAAGCTGGAGCACATGGACTTCGTGCTGTCCAGCGCCCTGCGCAATCTGGAGCTTGGGCCGGGGCCGGACATGGTTCCCCGAACCGGCTGGTTTGAGAGAGAGCACCTGCTGGCCCTCCCCGTTAGAGAACTGGAGGGACTGATGCCTCTGGAGGCCAGCGAGGATGAAGCATTGATCGTTGTGCTGGAGCGGTGTCGGGCGCTGTGCAGCCAATACGGGATACAGACCGACTTCCAGCTGGGGGCCATCCACCAGCCGGGGGAGCAGGGCGGGCCAGGGGCCATCAGCCACCTCTATACCCGAATCAAAGAAAAAGCGGACTTCCCTTATTATATGGAGAAGCCCGCCGGGCACTATTTATATCTCTGCTGCCGGGGCCGCTGGGATATTTCCGCAGGTTATGCCGCCCTTAGAAGCTATATCTTGGAACAAGGTTTGAACGTGACTGGAAATTTCTACGCCTGTGATTTGGCTGGGTTCATCCT
>CAJTKE010000079.1 GCA_910576865.1 uncultured Oscillibacter sp. | reverse complement strand
CCTGCTGGCGAAAGCTGTGCCTCAGCTCACCGTACTGTCCGTAGATTGCCCGGGTGCGGGCCACAATCACAATATCATAGCCGGGAAGCAGCTTCTCCTCGTGGGTCCGGTACAGTTCCCGGATGCGGCGGCGGGCGCGGTTGCGCTTCACCGCGTTGCCCAGCTTCACGCCGGTGGTGATCCCCAGCCGGTTTACCGGCCGGCCGGTCCTGCGGCAGTAGATGACAAAATAGGGGGAGACAGCACTTTTTCCCTTGTTGTACAGCCGGCGGAACTCATGATTCTGTTTTAGGGCAACGGTCTGCTTCATGATTTCCTCCGTATGCACAGCGAGGGCGGAGGAATTGCTCCCACGCCCCTGGTTTGTGCGCTATCTAAACTGTACGTCTGTACGTCCCCGGTTCCAGGTCCGATCCATGCTCACTGCCGGGAATGGGGCGGCATAACCGCCTCATCTCCCTCAGTGGGTCAGACGGGCGCGGCCCTTGGCGCGGCGGCGGGCCAGCACCTTGCGGCCATTGCGGGTGGC
>CAJTKE010000078.1 GCA_910576865.1 uncultured Oscillibacter sp. | reverse complement strand
GAGGCGGATAAACGCAACGCCTTTGACCTGTCCCGGCTGATCAAGCGGCGCATGGACAGGTTAGACCCCCAGGAGGAGTACGCCGTGTATGAGGACGACGGGCCGGGCAGTGTGCTCACAGCCGAGGACGAGGACATCCTGAGCTATGACGACATTGACGACCCGGAAGCCTTTGCGTGACTTTGGGACAAAGTGTCCCGAAGTAGTAAGCTGCCGCCCCCCTGCGGGCGGCTTTTTTCGTGGCCGGGGACATTCCCCGGAGAAATGGAGGTACTATGCAGTTTTTCGCTTCTGCCATCACTACTTTGCAGACCCTCGTTGTGGCCCTCGGCGCTGGCCTGGGCGTGTGGGGCGTGGTCAATCTGCTGGAGGGCTACGGCTCGGACAACCCAGGCTCCAAAAGCCAGGGCATGAAGCACTTGATACCTAAATTGATGTAAAGACAAATGCGTTGTGTATGCCGCAGTTTTTGGAGAAGAATTGCAACAGTGTATTGTGTTTTCTCAATTATGGCAGTATAATGATTGAAA
>CAJTKE010000077.1 GCA_910576865.1 uncultured Oscillibacter sp. | reverse complement strand
GGTTTAAGGAGCCGGTCTTGAAAACCGGTGACCCGCAAGGGCCGTGGGTTCGAATCCCACTCTCTCCGCCAGATTACAATTTCATCTTTATTGATGTTTCGACACGCGGAAGTACCCAAGTGGCCGAAGGGGCTCCCCTGCTAAGGGAGTAGGCGGGTAAAACCGTGCGAGGGTTCAAATCCCTCCTTCCGCGCCAACCTGTGTTGATAAAAAAGATGCAGGTGAAAAATCCGCACTTCGGTGCGGATTTTTCTCGTCTTTTGCACTTGCTATCGCGTTTAGCGAGAACAAAATAACAGCATTTACAAAAATGGGAAGCGTGATTTCAAAATTACGCTGGCGGAGATGCAAAATGGGGCAAAATCGGCCATTTTAGGTTCCTTCAGCATTGGAGGGGACTCGAACTCTTGGGCTCTCGTCTTCTCCTCCGTTCGCCCGGAATATCTATCAAAAAGAAAAACAACCTGCAAATCGGCCAGGGCCTGCTGTGGAACTACAGCGGGCCCTGGCCGATTTTTACGTTTCCCGGTAAAGGTTTCAGGGCGAGATCACAATAACAAA
>CAJTKE010000076.1 GCA_910576865.1 uncultured Oscillibacter sp. | reverse complement strand
ATCTGGATTACTACTACGGCACCGAAGCGGACCAGTACAGCTTTTACCGCATCCCCAAGACCCTGCTGACAGACCCCCGGTATAAGAAGGCCAAGGTCCTCTACGGCCTCCTGCTGGACCGCATGAGCCTGTCGGTCAAGAACAACTGGATGGACATTGAGAAGCGCATCTATATCTATTTCACGCTGGAAAATGTCATGTGCATGATGGACTGCGGCCACGACAAGGCCGTCAGGCTGTTTGCGGAGTTGGACAGCACCGGCCTGATCGAGCGCGTCAAGCAGGGCCAGGGACGGCCCACGCGGATCTACGTCAAGAACTTCATCCTGCCCCCGCGCTTCTCGCCGTCGCAAGCTCCGCATCCTTCGCTTCGCCGCAAGCGGCAAAGCTCACTCGCTGCGCTGCTCCGGCTCTCCCCACCGCAAACGCTTCGCTGGTTTGCGGCGGGGCCCCGGTCGGCCCAAGGGCCGGATGAGGATGGATGAGATGGACAGATACCGAGAGCTGATAAAAGAAAACATCGACTTTGACCTCTTGCTCCAAGAGCATCCCTATGACCTGGAAACCTTGGA
>CAJTKE010000075.1 GCA_910576865.1 uncultured Oscillibacter sp. | reverse complement strand
GATGAACACGATGGTCTGGAGGTAGCCCAGGCCGTTGGGGTTGAGCACAAAATACTGGATGGGGTAGGTGACGGCGGTGGCCAGCAGCATCACGAAGATGACGGCCACGCTCATCCCGGCGGCCTGGTCCAGCTTCTTGGACACGCCCAGGAAGGGGCAGATGCCCAGGAACTGCGCCAGCACGTAGTTGTTCACCAGGACGGCCGCCATGACGATGGCTAATAATTCTTTCATTTCGCGGCAGCCTCCCTCTTCTCAGCGCAGTTCTGCCCATTGCACGCCGCGGCGCTGGGGCACCCCTCACAGCTGAAGTCCTTTTTCTTGATGGCCTTGCCGTTGCTGGCCTTGTTGATGATGGCGATGAGAATGCCGAAGATGGCGAAGCCGCCGGGGGCCATGGTCATGATGGAGATGTTATTGTCCTTGAGTACGGGCAGGGCGATGCCGAACCAGGTGCCCGCGCCGAAGATCTCACGGATGGAGGCCATCGCCAGCATGGCCAGCGTGTAGCCCACGCCCATGCCGATGGCGTCCAGCGCGGAGTCCAGCGCGCCGTTTTTGTTGGCGAACATCTCCGCC
>CAJTKE010000074.1 GCA_910576865.1 uncultured Oscillibacter sp. | reverse complement strand
AGAAGAGCATCAACGTACCTGGCTTCCGCAAGGGCAAGGCGCCCCGGAAGATGGTGGAAAAGATGTACGGCGCTGAGATTTTCTTTGAGGACGCCATCTCCCTGGCCTATCCCGACGCCTATGAGGCCGCGCTGAAGGAGGCGGGGATCGACCCCGTGGCGTACCCGCAGCTGGAGGTGCTGGACGTCAGCTCGGAGGGCTTTACCTTCAAGGCTGTGGTCACCGTCAAGCCCGAGGTATCCATTCAGGATTACAAGGGCCTCCAGGTGGCCAAGACGGAGGTGAAGGTGTCCGCCGCCGACATCAAGGCAGAGCTGAAGCCGTACATCGACCGAGCTTCCCGCCTGGTGAGCGTGGAGCGCAAGGCTAAGAAGGGCGACACTGCGGTTATCGACTTCGAGGGCTTTAAGGACGGCGTGCCCTTCCAGGGCGGCAAGGGGGAAAACTACAGCCTGGAGCTGGGGTCCGGTTCCTTTGTGCCCGGCTTTGAGGAGCAGGTGATCGGCATGAAGGCGGGGGAAGAGAAGGAGCTGGATATCACCTTCCCCGAGAATTATGCCGCTGAGCTGGCCGGCGCGGC
>CAJTKE010000073.1 GCA_910576865.1 uncultured Oscillibacter sp. | reverse complement strand
CTCCTTCTCCACCAGCTTCAAGCGGCTATAGGCGTAGCGCAGAAAAATCAGTCCCAGTACGGGCATACAGTACTGGTTGGAGGTCAGCTTGGAGCCCGCCCGGAGCAGATCGGCGGACTCCCATAAGTCAGCTTCCAGTTTTCTGATGTTTATCATAAGGCTGTACCTCCAGGATTGTTAAGACACGAACATAATCGTCGTTGATTTCGACATTTATTATATACGTTCGAGGGAATATTTGCAATCCGTTCGAGGACCTATTTCTTTGTTTATAGCGACGCAGATTTTGAGTGGGCGGCTTGTTTTTTCACGCCCCTTGTGGTAAACTATTTTTGAAAAGAGGAGTTGTAAATGCTTGAGCTGTTTGTTCTGGATGCGGCATCCGGTAAAAAAGTCCCGGCTTTCATAAGGCCGGCAAAAGAGGCCGACTTGGCAGAGACGCAGGATTGGCAGACCAATTGGATGAGTTCTTTTGTTTCGGGACTGCCAAATAAGGTTGCTTTATGTAGGGGTGAAACTAACGAGCTGTTGGGACTCATGTCCTATGAGTTAGACCAGGGAAGTCTAGCGGTAGAAATCA
>CAJTKE010000072.1:273-591 GCA_910576865.1 uncultured Oscillibacter sp. | reverse complement strand
ACATAGAGCCGTAGACCACCAGCGCGCCCTTCTCCTCAGGCTCGTAACGGCTCCAGAGGTCGTACTTGCCCATAAACCAGTCCAAATCGCTCCGCCAGACCGGCCCGTGGAGGGGGCAGAGCATCCGGATATCCAGCCCCCTGGCCTTGGCCAGCAGGGCCTGGACCTGAGGACCATACTTGCCCACGATGTTGGTGTAGTACCGCCGGGCCCCGGCGAGCCGTGTGTGCTCAAAGTCCGTCTCGTCGTTAAACAGCCTGCCGTTCAGGGCCCCAAAGGTGCCAAAGGCGTCGGCGGTGAAGAGCACCTTGTCAGTCC
>CAJTKE010000072.1:0-263 GCA_910576865.1 uncultured Oscillibacter sp. | reverse complement strand
GGGGGCGGCATAGAATGTGACGGCGTGTCTGCCGAAGGACAGCCGCTCTCCCTCCTTGGCCACAATGCACTCCCCCTTGACCGGCGCAAACCCGAACTGGTCCAGAAAGCGCTGGGCGGCCAGACTGGATACCAGCTTGGCCTCCGGCCACTTCTGCAGAACGGCCCACAGCCCGGCCCCGTGGTCGGGTTCCAGATGGTGGAGAACAATGTAGTCCAGCCCCCGGCCATTCAGAAGATACTCCACATTCTCCACCAGCCGGG
>CAJTKE010000071.1 GCA_910576865.1 uncultured Oscillibacter sp. | reverse complement strand
AGGGCATGGACGCCCTCATGGAGGGCCGCACCACCTTTGTCATTGCCCATCGCCTCTCCACCGTCCGAAACGCCGACTGCATCATGGTTCTGGATCAGGGCCAGATCATCGAACGGGGCACCCACCAGGACCTCATTGCCCGGAAGGGGACCTATTATCGGCTGTATACCGGGGCGTTCGAGTTGGAATGAGCACGTCAATATGAATTTCCCTCCCGGCAGAGTACATCCCGCCGGGAGGGAATTGCTATTTGAGATACGCCCCAAAATCCGCCTACGCATTCCCTCGGTATTGAAACGTTGGGAAGAAACTGCGCGTCCGTTCAGTGGGAACGTCGTACGGTTTTCTCTCATTTTTGGCAAATTTGTAGTGCCTACAGCGGGCGGACACACAGGTCCGCCCCTACGGCGATATCGAAGTGCTATGCAAAAATATCTTCTTTGTTGTTACCAGAAAACCCTATATTTCTTCAGAATTCTGGCACTAAAATAGCAAAACATGTTAGATAGTTTCTGCCCATTCTCACCATACGCCGTAGGGGCGGACCTGTGTGTCCGCCCGGCAGAAACACTACACCTTCCCCTCCCACGTCCGGCGCATTC
>CAJTKE010000070.1 GCA_910576865.1 uncultured Oscillibacter sp. | reverse complement strand
GGAACTGTGGCTATCATACCTCTAAATTATGAAAAAAGCATGAAGAAAAACAAATATCTTTTTGAACTTTACAGGGAAAAATGAGGGATTTTGTGAACGGCGGCCGGCCTGATTCTGTAGGGGCCGCCGCCCTCGGCGGCCCGTTTTGCCCCGTGTCCGGCGGGCCGCCCAAGGGGGCGGCCCCTACTGCGTTCTCTCCGACAAAATGGCGGCGATATCCCTTGCGGCCTCCTCCAGTTCCAGGCGGACGCCCCGGAACATCCCCATACCCGCCAGGGTGAGGACCACCAGCAGCACCACCGGCCCGAAGACCATCCCCAGCACCCCGGCCAGTTTCATGCCCACATAGATGGACACCAGGGACAGGATGGGGGACAGCCCGGTCTGATCGCCCAGGATCTTGGGCTCGGCAAGCTGCCGGAACAGGGCGATGATGCCCCACACCGCCATGAGGGCGGCGGCCTCGCCGTACTGGCCCAGGATCATGTCCACCACCGCCCAGGGCACCATCACCGTGCCCGAGCCGATGATGGGGACAAAGTCCAGCACCGCCAGGCCGAAGGCCAGCAGCAGGCTGTAGGGCTGGCCCATGAGGAAGAAGCC
>CAJTKE010000069.1 GCA_910576865.1 uncultured Oscillibacter sp. | reverse complement strand
GTGAAAAGAACCCCGGGAGGGGAGTGAAAGAGAACCTGAAACCCTGCGTCCACAGGCTGCGGGAGCGCGCAGGCGCGACCGCGTACTTTTTGTAGAACGGTCCGGCGAGCTGCGGGTGCCGGCGAGGTTAAGCGCGCATGGCGCGGAGCCGGAGGGAGACCGAGTCTGAACAGGGCGTCAGAGTCGGCATCCGCAGGCCCGAAACCGGGTGATCTATCCGTGTCCAGGCTGAAGACGCCGTAAAAGGCGCTGGAGGGCCGGACCCGCGTCCGTTGAAAAGGGCGGGGATGAGGTGCGGATAGGGGAGAAATTCCAATCGAACCCGGAGATAGCTGGTTCTCCCCGAAACAGCTTTAGGGCTGGCCCCGCGCAGGCCATGCGGAGGTAGGGCGCTGAATTTCCGAGGGGGCGTCAAAGCCTGCCGGAGAATATCAAACTTCGAATGCCGCAGCGGCGGCGCGCGGGAGTCAGGCTGCATGAGATAAGTCGGGCAGCCGAGAGGGAAACAGCCCAGACCGCCGGCTGAGGCCCCAGAGTGCGTGTTAAGTGGGAAAGGATGTGGGGATTCACAGACAGCCAGGACGTTGGCCCAGAAGCAGCCACGCGTTCAAAGAG
>CAJTKE010000068.1:344-616 GCA_910576865.1 uncultured Oscillibacter sp. | reverse complement strand
AGGTAAAGGAGGGGGAGTTCCTCTCCCTGCTGGGGCCCTCGGGCTGCGGCAAGACCACCCTCCTGAAGGCCGTAGCCGGCATACTGGCCCCCCGCAGCGGCAAGATCCGTCTGGGCGGGGAGGACATTACCAATCTGCCGCCCCACAGGCGGGGGGTGGTCATTCTGTTTCAGGACATCCGCCTCTTCCCCCACATGACGGCGGCGGAAAACGTGGCTTTCCCCCTGCGGATGCGGGGCGTGGGGCGCAGAGCCCGGCTGGCGCAGGCGGAG
>CAJTKE010000068.1:0-334 GCA_910576865.1 uncultured Oscillibacter sp. | reverse complement strand
GAGCGGGGGCGGCTGTCCGGCTATGGGCCCCGGCAGGTGGGCTCCCTGTCCGGCGGGGAGCGGCAGCGGGTGGCCCTGGCCCGGGCTCTGGCGGCCAGACCCCGTCTGCTGCTGCTGGACGAGCCCTTCTCCGCCCTGGACGAGAACCTGCGGGAGGACATGCGGGAGCTGGTGCTGTCCCTGCACCGGGAGTTTCGCACCACAACGGTCCTGGTGACCCACGACCGGGGGGAGGCGCTGGGCATGAGCGACCGGGTGGCCCTGCTGTTTCATGGAGAAATCGAGCAGTGCGGCACCCCGGAGGCGGTGTATCTCCGGCCCGCTACCCGCCGGG
>CAJTKE010000067.1 GCA_910576865.1 uncultured Oscillibacter sp. | reverse complement strand
AAGGGGCAAACAATGCGATTTATTCAACCTTTGTCGCAACTGCGGCCCTTGCAATCCGGGTGGCGTCCACCTATGCTTTACAGGTCATTCCGGCAATCGGCTACCACATGATTTGGTGGAATACCATTTTTGGTTGGGGCCTGGGATTCATTGTTACATGGACTCATTTCCTTCGGGGAAAGTGGAAATCTACGGAAAATCGTAAATTGCAATCAGAAGAATAAACGTATGATCTGCCCAGCGGCAGAAAAGAAAAAAACCGCTGTTGGGCAGACCTATTTCCCATGTTCAAATGATGATTTAATGCGGCGGTTTTGATTATTCAAAGCCGCCGTTTTTTTGTGGATTCGGGCGGTATACAGGAGGATACCGCCATGCGATTACTGAAAGATAGGCACTTGTCAAAAAAAGTCCGGCCTCCGCAACGGCGCATTCCCCCCAGATTTGCGAAAACCGTCGTTTTGGGGCGGCTCATACTGTTATCTTCAGCACCCAAACGACGTTAGGCTGTCCGGGTGCTTTTCTGTTTTCGGATAGCAATATAGTCTGGCCCCGGTGCCGCTCCCCGCCCCCTCCGTTCAGACCGCGATACCCCATAAATCTGAACGGAGGACAATA
>CAJTKE010000066.1 GCA_910576865.1 uncultured Oscillibacter sp. | reverse complement strand
AAACGGCAATATCAGCGTTCGCTTCAAGTTTGCCGACGAGCTCCGCAAAATCGTTGAATACATCGAGCTCAACACCGAGGCAGATAACGCTTTGGCTGTGTGAGCGGCTTCTATCCAATGCTGGCAGCTTGTTTTCCTAATAGGCGGTAATCATATGGAAGCTTCATAGTTGCCTCACTTTCTTTAACATAAATAAAAGCAGATTTAAGGGAGAATCAATCTCCTTAAATCCGCCTGTTGATACTTGCAATATGTGATTACAGCCAATCCAAAGCTTCAATTTTAGTGCAATTCTGCCAAAAGAGGACAAAACCTACGTATAACTATCGTTACACGTAGGTTTTGTCTACAATGGTACGCCCGACTGGATTCGAACAGCGGCCTTCAGAGTCGGAGTTTTCTGACATACAAAGGGAAAACCCTGCAATTGCAGTACCTTCAGCGATTTTACACAAATTTCAAGCCAAATAGGAACACCGCTGGAGCCCTTGTGCCGCAATGATTCCATCGGCCTTTGCATATTTGTCAAAACAGTAGTCAAATAGTAGTCAGCGCTGCGAAGCACGTTCAAGCAACCCGGTTCAACTGGCTCACCAAGTCAATGAACTCCTTCATATCCTCA
>CAJTKE010000065.1 GCA_910576865.1 uncultured Oscillibacter sp. | reverse complement strand
ACCGCCCCCGGCACCGCCTTCTTCTCCGGCATCGGCGCCATGTATATCGAGGGGAACTGGGAGCTGATGAATAAGTGCGTCAACTTCCCCAACATGGACGGCAAGTGGGACATCGCCCCCATGCCCAAGTGCCCCGACCCGGTGAGCGGCGACGGCCGGGCCACCATCTCCAACGGCCTGTGCTACTCCACCGCCGCCAAGGGCAGGACCCGGGACATCGCCCTGGACGTCATCAAATTCTTTGGCACCGAGGAGGCCCAGCTGCTGGCCAGCTCCTACGGCGCGGCCATCTCCGCCTATAACGGCACCGAGCAGCCCTACTTCGACGCCTTTGACAAGAAGGGCTATGACATCAACGTGGAGATGGTCATGGACCAGTTTGAGTACGGCGTGCAGAACGTGAACAACGCCGCCAAGCCCAAGTGGAAAAGCCCCGTGCTGGACGAGGTGAATAAGGTCTACAACGGCCAGCAGAGCCTGGAGCAGGCCATGGCCAAGATGCAGCAGATCGTGGACACCGAGACCGCCAAGAAGCTGGCGGGTAACTGAGAGGAGGGCCGACTGTGAAAAAGAACAAGCTGTCCCCGGCGGCCCGCCGGGAGCAAAACTGGGCCTATATCATGGTGGC
>CAJTKE010000064.1 GCA_910576865.1 uncultured Oscillibacter sp. | reverse complement strand
CAGCAGCATCGTCAATGTCAACGTGGTCGCTGGGGAACAGTCCACCACCACCCTGACCAACAAGGAGCTGCCCGGACTGCGCATCATCAAATATGACCGGACCACCATGGAGGTCTTGCCCAATGTGGTCTTCACCGTGTGGCGGGACGGGGAGCTGCTGGGCGATTTCCCCACCAACGCCCTGGGGGAGATCCTGCTCACCGACCAGAAGCCGGGCACCTACGTGGCGCAGGAGAAGCAGAGCGATGACGACCACATCACCGTCACCACCGCCCAGCAGGTGGAGCTCCACGCCGGGGACGGCATCAAGGAGCTGGTCTTCTTTAATGACCTCAAACCGGGGATGCACCTCATCAAGGTGGATTCCTCCGACCTGTCCAAGCCCATTGCCAACGCCCGTTTCAAGTTTGAGGCGGTGGACGGCAGCTGGGGCCCCGTGGAGATGACCACTCTGGAGGACGGCACCATCGACCTGTCCAAGCTGCCCGTGGGCGCGGCGGTGGTGACGGAGCTGGACTGTCCGGGCTATGTGATCGACGACGCCCAGCGCATCATCCAGCTCAAGCCCAACGAGACAGCTCAGTTCGTGTTCACCAACAGCAAGAAGCCCTCCCTTTACCTCCTCAAAACCAGCTCAGAC
>CAJTKE010000063.1 GCA_910576865.1 uncultured Oscillibacter sp. | reverse complement strand
TTTGGAGATGGCCTTGGACATCGTGGAGAACGCCAAGTGCAGCCGCCCCAGCGTGTGCAACGCGGCGGAGGTCTGTCTGGTCCACGAAGCCGCCGCCCCGGAATTTCTGCCCCGTTTGGCCCAGCGCCTGGCTCAGGTGGAGCTGCGGCTGGACCCCGGCGCGGCCCGGATCATTGCCGGGACTCCCGCCGGAGACCAGGACTTTGATACAGAATTTTTGGACTATATCCTGGCTGTCAAGCTGGTGTCCGGCGTGGAGGAGGCCATGGAACACATCGCCGCCCACTCCACCCACCACAGTGAGGCCATCGTCACCCGGAACCCGGAGACGGCACAAGCATTTCTCCGGGGCGTGGACTCCGCCGCCGTCTATCATAACGCCTCCACCCGCTTCACCGACGGCGGGGAGTTCGGCTTGGGCTGTGAGATGGGTATTTCTACCCAAAAGCTCCACGCCCGCGGGCCTATGGGCCTGATGGAGCTTTGTACGCTGCGCTATGTGATCCGGGGACAGGGGCAGATTCGCTGAACGTATCGCGGCGGGTTCTTCCCCCGCCGTTTACAAAATATTAAGATTTCATAAAAACATCATTTTCCACATGACAAACAGAATATTTTGCGGTATGATGGAATCAAGATTTAAGTG
>CAJTKE010000062.1 GCA_910576865.1 uncultured Oscillibacter sp. | reverse complement strand
CTCCGAAAAATCCCTGGCCAACGACGCCGCCGGGTATCTGGCGGCGCTGTACCTGGGCGCCGTCATCTCCGGGGGATCGGCCCTCAAGACCGCCGATCTCCAGGCCTCCCTGGAGGGTCTGCGGCAGTTCATGGAAAAGATCGCGGAGGGCGTCTCCCCGGACCGGGCGGTGGAGCTGCTGACGGACGGGGCCTTCGCCAGCCTCTCGGACCTGGAGGCCCAGTTCACCGGCGGCGTGGCCCCCGGGCTCCAGGAGTTCCTGGAGGCCTTCCTGCTCCCGGAGGGGGACGCCCTGCTTCCCGGCGCGTCCCTGCTGGCCCTGCTGGCTGGGATGGAGGGCATGGAGCTGGATTTGATGCTGGGCCTGCTCTCGGCGGTGCAGAGCTCCGCCCCCGAGGCGGGGGCGGACCTTTTGGAGGCCGGAGGCGAGGCCCCGTACCCGGAGGCGTCCCGGACCGCCGTCCTGGAGCTGCCCGAGGGCCGGGTGACGGGCCGGGACCTCTCCGGCGTGTCCCTGGACGAGGCCACGGGGGAGCTGACGGCGGGCGGCGGGGCGGACATCGCCGTCCAGGGAACGGAGGCCCGGTCCGTCCTCCTCACCGGCGGCGGCGGTCAGCACCGCCAGCGTCTTGGTTTTGTTCAGGTGCATAGCGTGAGTCTCC
>CAJTKE010000061.1 GCA_910576865.1 uncultured Oscillibacter sp. | reverse complement strand
CGGGCCGGTTGCCGTCAATTCATGGCGACAATAGCGTGGATGAGCTTGATTTCCAGCAAGTGCTTCATGTACTCGTCCACGCACTCATGGGGATAGCTGTACTCGTCATACAGCGTCCGGGTACAGGCTTGTTTATGTAGCCCTCGTAGTACCGCAAGACACACTCGACGGCCTCGGCATCCCCGGCGCGGGCGGCTTCAATCACCGGCATGGGGAGAAGCGCCCGGCCCTTGTAGTCAGGTTCCGACATTCGCGTTCAACCTCCTTTCGGCATCAGCGCCGCCAACTTGTTCCGCAGTTCGTCCAGTGCTTTCCGTCTGCGCCGCTGGACGGCATAGCGGGACAGCTCCATGATCTCACCGATCTTGCCGTCTGACATTCCCAGGACACAGTGCAGTATCAGAATACTTTGTTCCTGCTCTGTCAGGGCGGCAAAGGCGTCGGCCACAAGCTCGTTCTCAATCGGCAGGTCACATCCATGCGATGTAAAAACATGGCTGTCGCTGGGATAGCGGTCTACCGTGGAGAGCTTGTCCATTTCTTTCTGCGGCAGGATGCTCAACGACGTTTGACGGTCACGCAGGCTGTCCATTTTCCGCAGATAGTCAATGGCTTCATGTTCCAATACCAGCTTGCAATAGCGGTCAAACTGGCCCGGTCTGCTAAAGCGGG
>CAJTKE010000060.1 GCA_910576865.1 uncultured Oscillibacter sp. | reverse complement strand
AATAAAAGAAATTGAGCGCATCCAAGAGGATCTGGAGGAAATGTATCTGGAGGCTGAAGACCACCCCGAGGGCAATACGGACCAATAACAGCGAAGGAGCGTCCCCAGGGGCGCTCCTGCTTTTTCCGGCAAAAATTTCTCTGATGTAAACTAAAGTTGGTTGCCAAACCGGCCTGGGACGACTATGATATTCTTGTATTTGAATCGCTGCAAGGAGGATTGACCGGTATGGACTTGACAAGCAGCCTGCAATTTTACAGGAAACGGCAGGGCCTGTCCCAAATTGAGCTGGCGGAGGCGCTGGAGGTGTCCCGGCAGACCGTCTCCAAATGGGAGACGGGGGCCGCCCTGCCTTCGGCGGAGAATCTGGCCGCCCTGGGAAAGCTGTATGGGGTGGCTGTGGACCAGCTGCTCAACGGCCCGGCGGAGGATGCGCCGGGCCTCCTTCCGGCGGACCCTCCCCCGGCGCCGCCCTCCCTGAGTCCCGCCGCTCCCTTCCGTCAAAAGCTTCTGCCGCGGCTGCTGGCCGTTGTTCTTCTGTTCGACCTGGTGATGTTCCTGCTGGAGTTTTATGTCGGAAATCTGGCAGGGGCGGGGAGCGGCCTATGTTCCCTGCTCCGGATTGCGGGCTGCTGTCTCATTGGACTGATCTTCGCCCGGTGGGACCGGTCTGTAAACCGGAAG
>CAJTKE010000059.1:397-688 GCA_910576865.1 uncultured Oscillibacter sp. | reverse complement strand
TGGCGGTTTTCTCCGCCGACTGCGGCGTCATCCTGCTCCACGATCCCGTCACCGGAGCGGTGGGCGGCGTCCACGCCGGGTGGCGGGGCTGCGCCGGGGGCATTCTGGAAAATGCCGTCAAAGAGCTTGGCAGGAACTGCGGCGCAAGGCCGGAAAATCTGCTGGCCGCCATCGGTCCCTGCATCGGCCGGTGCTGCTTTGAGACCGACGGCGATGTACCGGAGGCCATGCGCTCTGCCCTGGGGGCGGAGGCGGAGCCGTTTCTGGAGAAGCGGGGTCCCAAGTATCACG
>CAJTKE010000059.1:0-387 GCA_910576865.1 uncultured Oscillibacter sp. | reverse complement strand
ACCTCTTCTGGTCTCACCGAAAGATGGGAGATGCGAGAGGCGTTCACGCGGCGGTAATCTCCATCAAGTAGAAACTCCGGAATAGAGAATTCCCAACTCCTGATCTCCAAGCCTTGTTTGATAAATGGCGGAATACACAGCGGAAAATCCGCAACGCGGGCGTTTTGCCATTTTTCAAACACGGCCTGATTCCGAATTCCAAAAAACGGTGACACGATGAAAAAGCACTTGTTGACATTTTTCTCTCTTCTCCTTCCGGCGCTGCTGCTGACGGGCTGCTGGCAGGAGGAGCTGCCGGAGGACACCGGTCTGATCTCTCCCGGCGAGGAACTGCCTCAGGAGCCGGAGCCGGAACTGCTGCTGCCGGAGTCCTTCTCCCTGCCCTAC
>CAJTKE010000058.1 GCA_910576865.1 uncultured Oscillibacter sp. | reverse complement strand
TCCCGCCTCCGTCCGTAAACACCTGACTACGATTCTGGAGAGGGCCGGGTGCAAGCACATCCGCTTCCACGACCTGCGCCACCTGTTCGCCACCATGTCTCTGGAGCATGGGATGGACGTCAAGACCCTCTCCACGGTGATTGGGCATGTGTCCAGCAGCACCACACTGAACATCTACGCTCACATCACAGACGAGATGCGGCAGACGGCGGCACGCAAGATCGACCAAGGGATTGGCAGGGTTGAGCCTCAAATGGGGAAACAGTCAGCACCACGAAAACCCGCTCCCAGCACCTTCCAGCCTTACAAGGGTAAACGTCGCAAGCCAGGCACCGGATGCGTCACTCAAATCAACGACCACCTGTGGGAGGGCCGCTACTCCCCAGTCTGGCCAGATGGCAAGAAGCATCCCAGAAATGTTTACACCAAGACCAGAGAGGAATGTGAGCAATTGCTGGCGGAGATGATCCTCCAGATGAAAGCGGAGATCGCCGCTGAAAAGGAGAGGCTGAGGTTGGAAAAGCAAGTTAGCTGATATATGCCGAGGGACTCTGGAGCGCAAAATCCAGAGTCCCTCGATTTTTCTCTGTCTGTGGGCAGATATGTGGTCAGGCCAAAAGCGGCAAATTGAAACACGTAGTAAAAGTGCTGAATATCGGAAATATTCCAAGCGTTTACAAAAGAATCCGGCCCATTATTGACGGTATTATTTCGGCATGGGCACGTCTCTCTGTCCTTACCAA
>CAJTKE010000057.1 GCA_910576865.1 uncultured Oscillibacter sp. | reverse complement strand
TGTAACCCACGCCGTTGCTGGCCTGATACACCTCGGTCACGGCCTCGGGCAGGCCGTCGATCTCCACCTGCAAAAAGTCGTCTGCGCCGGGCAGGACCTCCATGCGGGCGGCCTTCCGGGCCTCCAGCTCAGCCGCCTTGATGATGGGCTCGGTGGCGCCGTTGGTGAGGGCCAGCAGGCCGCTCATCACCACGCAGATGATGACCAGCACGGCGATGGGAGCCACAAAGTCGGTCATCACGTTAGATTTCGCTTTCGTCATGCCTGCACACCTCCAAACGGCTTGGTACGGGTCCAGTCACAGATGTAGGGGTTCAAAATGTTCATCAGCAGGATGGAGAAGGACACGCCCTCGGGATAATTGCCCCACACCCGGATGAGCACGGTGATGAGGCCGCAGCCCACGCCGAAAATGAGCTTGCCGGCGGGAGTGGGCGGGGAGGTGGTGTAGTCGGTGGCCATGAAGAACGCGCCGATGAACAGCCCGCCCGCCATTACCTGGTACAGCGGCTGCTGGCCCAGCAGGGCGGTGAGCACCAGCACGGTGCCCATGAAGGCCACGGGGGTGTGCCAGGAGATCACCCGGCGGTAGATGAGGTACGCGCCGCCGATGAGCAGGGCCAGGCAGCTGGTCTCGCCCAGGGAGCCGCCCCGGGCGCCCAGGAACATCTGCGCCAGGGTGGGCAGGGTCCCCTCCGCGCCGCTCAGAACGGCCAGGGGCGTGGCGGCGGTGGTGGCGTCGGC
>CAJTKE010000056.1:421-752 GCA_910576865.1 uncultured Oscillibacter sp. | reverse complement strand
CTGGCCTCTTGCTTGCCAGTCGGATAGATTGACCAGCCGCGCTCGTAGGCGGCGATCTCCTGTTCACCGTCCTCCGCGTACAGAAACAGCTTGAGGACACGCCCATTGTCAATACCGTCCGGGGAATTGACATCACAGATTTTCGCGGCAAAGGGCCGGCCGTCCACAGTCCCGCCCAGCCAATTTCTCCAGACGCAATCTGTCGTTATCGTGTGTTCAGGCATCTTTTTTCCCTCCAAAAAATGCGTCTCACGGTGAGACGCATTAACCAAAATCGTGCCGGACGGCGGCGGAATAGTAAGGGCCTATCGTGATATGCGCGTTGTAAAGC
>CAJTKE010000056.1:0-411 GCA_910576865.1 uncultured Oscillibacter sp. | reverse complement strand
TGGAGTCGATGATGTACTTGATATGTTCGCTGTCAAGCTGGCGAAAGCGCCGCCTGACAGCATCCACAGGTAAGACTTCACCGCCAATCCGTATGGTGGAGGCCGTGCTGCTCAACACGTCCACAATCAGCTCCAAAAGGCTCTCCATATCGTCGTAAGGAAGCTCCTGCCGTAAATGCTCATATTCGATATTTTCTTTGACTTCCTCTCTCACCTCGCATCGATCAATCCCCATTTGCCGCCCGCTGGGGGCTGGGGGATAGATGGATGGATCAGGCTGGATAAAATCAAGTTGATTTCTTTTAGTTTGATTAGGGTCGGTTTCCTCGACTTCTTGAGGTGGATTTTTGCGGCGTCTTGAGGTCGGAAAATCCGACTTCTGCACGTCGGCAAACTCGACGCCAGGAGGTG
>CAJTKE010000055.1:466-754 GCA_910576865.1 uncultured Oscillibacter sp. | reverse complement strand
ACCGCAAAAAAATACGTCAAAAAAGCCCTCCAGGAGACCAGAACCATCGACCGGAGTATTCTGTTTATCACATATTCCGGTCTGGACGAGGAAACGCTCCGGTATATTCAAAACCTGGTGGGACAGTACTGCTCTTTTGAACGGGTCTATCTGCAAAAGGCATCTTCCGCCGTTGCCTGCAACTGCGGACCGGGGTCATTCGGCCTGTTGTTTATGAGAAAGGATGAGGCGGCGATCGAGGCTGCCCGGACGGAAAAGCAGGATGCAGCGGTGTAAGCTGCCATCCAT
>CAJTKE010000055.1:0-456 GCA_910576865.1 uncultured Oscillibacter sp. | reverse complement strand
CAGCGGCCCGCACTGGCAGATCGTGCGGGCCGCTTTTTGTTTTTTCCAATTCGCTTTTGTATTCCTGAGACCTTGTAGAGGCGGGCCTCCGCGCCCGCCCGTTCGGCAAAGACTTGTGGGGCAACGGGCCGGGACAGAGCCCGGCCCCTACATCCACAGATAGGGGCCCACCCACAGCATGAACAGATTGGAGACCGACTCGTTGACCTCCGACATTGCCGCATACAGCTGCTGCTCCGAAGCGAGCTGCTCCAAAAGCGCCTGGAACCCCGGGGCGGGTGCTTCCCCGGCCAGTGCCCGCAGGGACGCGGGGCTGAAGTCCCGGTCGGACAGGAAAATCTGCTCGCGCACGTCCCCGGCGGAGATTCCCTCCCCGGCGGGGTCCGGTACGTCCCAGGAATAGGACAGGGCCAGGGCCATATAGTGCCCGGCGGGATCCGGATACTGTTCCCGCTC
>CAJTKE010000054.1:377-764 GCA_910576865.1 uncultured Oscillibacter sp. | reverse complement strand
CCCACGGCATGTTAGACGTAGCGAAGGCCATTGAAGTCTCCTGTAACTACTTTATGTTCGACGTGGGCCGGCAGGTGGGCATCGACAAGCTGGACGAGTACGCCAATCGCTTTGGCCTGGGGGAGAGCACAGGGATTGAGCTGGGGGAGAAGACCGGCGTGGTCGCCGGCCGGGAGTTTACCGAGAGCCAGGGCGGAACCTGGTATGAGGGCAGCATCACCTCGGTGGCCATCGGCCAGGAGAGCACCCAGGTCACCCCCCTCCAGCTGGCCAACTATATCGCCACCCTGGTCAACGGCGGCACCCGGAACGCCGTCCATCTGCTGAAGGAGGTCAAGTCCAACGACTTCTCCCAGGTGCTCCACAGCTACGAGCCCCAGGTGCTGG
>CAJTKE010000054.1:0-367 GCA_910576865.1 uncultured Oscillibacter sp. | reverse complement strand
CATGCTGAAGATGGCCCAGAGCAACCGGGCGTTCCAGGCCCTGCCCTTCCAGGCGGGGGCCAAGACGGGCTCCGCCCAGGTCAGCGCCCAGACCGAGTCCAACGCCGTGTTTGTCTGCTTCGCCCCCTACGACGACCCGGAGATCGTGGTGGCCATGGCGGTGGAGCATGGCGGCAGCGGCGGCGAGCTGGCCTCCATGGCCGCCGACGTGCTGAGCTACTACTTCTCCTCCAAGGAGACCCGGGAGGAGATACCCACGGAAAACACCCTAATCCGGTAATCAATGGACTGTGGAATGACCCGCCCCCCTGGGTGGGCCATCTCATAAATTTCACAAACCAACAAGGAGATGTATCAATTATGGCAG
>CAJTKE010000053.1 GCA_910576865.1 uncultured Oscillibacter sp. | reverse complement strand
CCGCCATGGACGCGGTGATTGCAGCCTATGAGAAAACGGTGAAGCTGGCGAAAAAATGAATGTAGGGGGCGGCGCCCTCGCCGCCCCGCCCGCTGGAAATCCGGGCCGCCGAGGGCGGCGGCCCCTACAGAATATACGAATCGCAATATAGTTAGGAGAATACAACCATGCGTATTGTAGTCAAAGTGGGCACCTCCACCCTGGCCCACGCCACCGGGCGGCTGAACATCCGCCACGTGGAGGAGCTGGTGAAGGTGCTGTCCGACCTGAAAAACGCCGGGCACGAGATGATTCTGGTGTCCTCCGGGGCCATCGGCATGGGGGTGGGCAAGCTCAACCTGCCCGGCCGGCCCGCGGACATGCCCACCAAGCAGGCCGCCGCCGCCGTGGGCCAGTGCGAGCTGATGTATACCTACGACAAGCTGTTCGGGGCGTACAATCACACCGTCGCCCAGCTGCTGCTCACCGCGGAGGACGTGAACTTCCCCCAGCGGCGGCAGAATTTCGAGAACGCCGTCCGCCGCCTGCTGGAGCTCAACGCCCTGCCCATTGTCAACGAGAACGACGCGGTGGCCACCGACGAGGTGGGCGTGTCCACCACCATCGGGGAGAACGACACCCTGTCCGCCATTGTGGCCCAGCTGGTGGAGGCCGACCTGCTGGTGCTGCTCAGCGACATCGAGGGGCTGTACACCGCCGACCCGAGAAAGGACCCGGACGCCAGGCTGATTCCGGTGGTGGAGGAGGTCACCCCCGAGATCGAGGCTTTG
>CAJTKE010000052.1 GCA_910576865.1 uncultured Oscillibacter sp. | reverse complement strand
CCTGTCCCTGCGCCCTGGTCATCTCCATCCCCCTTTCCTTCTTCGGCGGACTGGGGGGCGCCTCCAAACAGGGCATTTTGGTGAAGGGCAGCAACTACCTGGAGGCCCTGGCCCAGGCGAGAATCGTGGTTTTTGACAAGACGGGTACCCTCACCCAGGGAAAATTTTCCGTCACGGCGGTACACCCGGAGGGTCTGACAGAAGCGGAGCTGCTGGAGCTGGCCGCCCTGGCGGAGCAGTTTTCCACCCACCCTATCTCCAAGTCCGTCGTAGCCGCCTGGGGGGGTACGCCCGACCAGGCGCGGGTTTCCGGAGTGGAGGAAATCGCCGGCCACGGCGTCCGGGCGGCGGTAGACGGCCGTCAGGTGCTGGCGGGCAACGGCCAGCTGATGGACCTGGAAAAAATCTCCGTTGCGTCGGACCACGACCACCCCGGTACCGTGATCCATGTGGCGGTGGACGGCAAATATGCCGGCCATCTGGTCATCGCCGACCGGCCCAAGGAGACCTCCGCCCAGGCGCTGCGGGAATTGAAGGCGGCGGGGGTGCGGCAGACCGTCATGCTCACCGGAGATGCCCAGGGGACCGCCCAGGCGGTGGCCAGTGAACTGGAGCTGGACCGGTTCTATGCCCAGCTGCTCCCCGCCGGTAAGGTGGAGCGGGTAGAGGAGCTGCTCCGGGACAAGCGGCCCGGGGAGAAGCTGGTCTTCGTGGGGGACGGCATCAACGACGCCCCCGTCCTGTCCAGGGCGGACATTGGGGTGGCGATGGGTGC
>CAJTKE010000051.1 GCA_910576865.1 uncultured Oscillibacter sp. | reverse complement strand
TTCGATGTCCTGCTCGTCGAAGTGGAGGTTTTGGATGTAATCCACCACCTGCTCCAGCCCCGCGGCGATGGCGAAGCCGCCCCCGTCGGGGACGCTGCGGAAAAACACGTCGAAATAGCATACCCGGTCCTTCATGCCGGTCTGGAAGTAGCCGTTGCCCATGGTCAGCTCGTAGAAGTCGAACAGCATGGTGTAGTTGATGTCGTGCTTCATAGGGAGAATCCCTCCTGTGTTCGTTGTGGATATCATTATAAGCTGTCTTGACAGCAAAAGCAAGCATAAAAGGCGCCGAGCCGCCGCGAGCGGCACGGATGGAGTGCAGCGAAGGTAAAAACCCAAGCCCAGAAGATGGGCTTGGGTTTTTACCTGAGTCAGAGCGGAGCCGCGCGCCGCGACCAGGCGAAGCGTGACAAGGCGCGGCGCAGTTATTTGCCTGCGGTGTACGGGGCCCAGTCCAGCCGGACGAAAAAGTCCTGGTTGTGGCGGCAGACGGGGCAGGTCTGGGGTGCGATGGAGGCGCGGACGATCTCCCCGCAGTTGAGGCACATCCACAGCGTCTCCCCCTGTTCCGCGAAGAGCATCCCCTGCTCCAGCAGGTCGGCCAGCATCCCGAAGCGGTCGCCGTGGACCTTCTCGATCTGGGCGATGAGCTCGAACTGCCCGCCGATGAGGTCGAAGCCCTCCCGGTGGGCGATCTCAGCAAAGGCGGCGTAGTCGTGCTCAAACTCCTCGTACTCGTTGTGCCGTGCCGCCTTCAGCAGGTCCAGCGTCTTGTCCGACAGGTCGATG
>CAJTKE010000050.1 GCA_910576865.1 uncultured Oscillibacter sp. | reverse complement strand
GACTGCTCTAGGAGGGCAGTGATCGCAGGGGAGCTCTGTACTTCTTTGGAGGCAGCGGCATGGATGTTGGCGGGGCCCTGACTGCGCATCAGGAAGCGGCGCATTTGATTTTCCTCATTGGTAATCCACTCGGCAAGCCTTGACGCCCACATGCTCTCCTTGGAGTAAGCGTTGACGCCGATGAGCTTGTAGCCGGAGAAGGAGGCCATCTGTACCTGTTTCCCGGCGCAGGTGTAGGAGGGAAGCTTTGCCGCGCCAAAACTGCTGCCCCAGACTTTTTCGACGGCGACAGCATTCCACACGCCATTGATGCCAGCGATGATCTGTCCATTTTGGACGCCCTCGAGAAATCCGGCATCATCGGTGCTGACAAAACCCGGATGGCCTGCGATCTCCACCATGGACTGTGCGACATCAATGCCCTTGATGCTGCCGTCTGTGACATTCCATGTACAGTAGTTGGTCATGCCGTCATCATTTAAGCCAACGGTGAGCCCCGTGTTGCCAAAGAGCGCGTACACATACCAGCCAGAGGACCACTCCATCGAGACCTTTTTGCCTTGTTCGGCGGCGATGGAGAGCATCTGGTCAAAAGAGAGGATGTCCTCCTCTGAGAAGTAATCTTTATTATAATATAGAAAGTAGCCGTTGTCCGCCGTCAGCGGCAGCGCGTAGAGGGTATCGTTGATCGATGCCGCTAGAACGGCTTCATGCAGGCTGGATTCCATGACAGAAGCCGGGTTGTTTACAGGTTCAAGGGCCCCGGCGGCGACAAGGGTGTTGAGCTGGT
>CAJTKE010000049.1:519-835 GCA_910576865.1 uncultured Oscillibacter sp. | reverse complement strand
CTGCGAAAAGCCGCGGTGAGGGGCACATACCCTGTGACCCGCGGGTGTCTGAATGGGGAAACCCGCATAAGGAGACCTTATGCATCCGCGCGTGAATCCATAGCGCGCGGAGGGGAACCCGGCGAACTGAAACATCTAAGTAGCCGGAGGAGGAGAAAACAAAAGTGATTCCCGGAGTAGCGGCGAGCGAAACGGGAGGAGCCCAAACCGGGGTGCGAAGCACCCCGGGGTTCGGACCGCACAAGTGATTCAGGAAGGGTAACGGAACGGAACTGGAAAGACCGGCCGGAGAGGGTGAAAGCCCCGTAAGTGAAAC
>CAJTKE010000049.1:0-509 GCA_910576865.1 uncultured Oscillibacter sp. | reverse complement strand
TTAGAGCACAGTACCGTGAGGGAAAGGTGAAAAGGACCCCGGGAGGGGAGTGAAAGAGAACCTGAAACCCTGCGTCCACAAGCTGTGGGAGCGCCGCATGGGCGCGACCGCGTACTTTTTGTAGAACGGTCCGGCGAGCTGCCGCTGCGGGCGAGGTTAAGCGCATGAAGCGCGGAGCCGCAGGGAAACCGAGCCTTAATAGGGCGCAACACCGGCACGTCCGGTGTGTCAGTCAGCAGCGGCAGGCCCGAAACCGGGTGACCTACCCGTGCCCAGGCTGAAGCTGCCGTAAGAGGCAGTGGAGGGCCGAACCCACATCCGTTGAAAAGGGTGGGGATGAGGTGCGGGTAGCGGAGAAATTCCAATCGAACCCGGAGATAGCTGGTTCTCCCCGAAATAGCTTTAGGGCTAGCCCCGCATGAGTCCGGCGGAGGTAGAGCACTGGATACCCTAGGGGGCGTCAAAGCCTACCGAAGGTTACCAAACTCCGAATGCCGCAGGGATGATAT
>CAJTKE010000048.1 GCA_910576865.1 uncultured Oscillibacter sp. | reverse complement strand
CAATATGGCCCTTTATTGGTCGTTTCCTTTACCTTTGTCTGTTTGCCTGGCTTTTACCGGCTTTAATCAGTGCTTCCCTAAATTAAAATAATTTGCCATTTACCACACATCCTTCCATAGTTGTTGTTTCCGCGCTGCCTGAATAGAAGTCACGGGTGATGTTGTTCTACGGCTCCATGCGGCTGCTGGAATACCCGGCGAAGGTCCCCATGTGGACCGCCTGGGCAATGTAGTCATAGTGCCAGCTCCCACGGGGAACGTCCGTGTAGCGGGAAATATCCGCGCTCCGGTAAGTGCCAAATAGCCGGTCGATCATAGCGGCCATCTGTGCGCGGGTGAGGTAGCCGTCCGGGTCCGGCTTGTCCCCGGATGTGCCCACCATCACGCCGTTGTCCACCGCCCAGGTCAGGGCTTCGTAGGCCCAATGCCCGTAGGCGTCCCCGTAGTCGGTGATCGCGTCGGGGCGAAATCCACTTCGTTCCGTTTCCCGCTGGCGCGGAAAACTGCACTCCGTTACTTTGCCCCTCCTTTCCCCACCGAACCCGCTTCGCTGGGCTTCGGCGGGGACCCCCGCGGCGTGAGCGTTGACCACAAAAAGGCCAATCAGCATGACCGCTGCCAACAGGCTGGAAAGTGTTCGCTTTGCTCTGGATAAAGATTTGATGCTCATGCGTCCTCCTTTCGATTGTTAGAATGTTCGGGGGCGGCTATGTACTAGGGCGGAACCCGCAGGCGGCGGAGCAGGTGTCGGGCTGTCAATACTTATCGCCTCCCTCCGGGCCGGACGTGGCGAAGTAGGCTTCAAACTCCCTCTGCTGGGCGGCGGTCAGGGAGGCGAAGTGTTCCCCCTCA
>CAJTKE010000047.1 GCA_910576865.1 uncultured Oscillibacter sp. | reverse complement strand
CTATCAGCTCATGGTACATCTCGCTGATGGTTGACGGCCGGATGCCCGTCTTCCGGGCAAGGTCGGCCTGCGTCCAGCGCAACTCGCCAAGTTTCCTGGACAGTAAAATCTTAATCATGATTTGCGCCGCTCCTTCCGTTATAATCTACCGCATTTTTTGACTTTGCGGCGCATTTGTTGTATTATCACGGAATAGGTTCTGGCAATACGGAATAGGTTAGAAAGCAACAAAAAACGAGGGCTACCGTACCGTATAGGTGCGATAGCCCTCGTTTTCAGTTTATAGAGGAAGAACCAGAACGAAACACTGCTCCAACAAGTAAATCGTTGCAGAGTTCGTCTGGCTCTCCAATGGTGACCCGGCGGGGATTCGAACCCAGGACCCACTGCTTAAAAGGCACAGACATAGCCACTGATACCAAGAGTTACACGGTTTTTTGACTTGCATCCGACTTGCACGGCGTTTCTTTCCCGCCCGGCTGGCCGGACAAATAGGCGTCCAGCTTGTCAACGGACTTCCGCTTGTGTATAGCGTCCAAATGCGTGTAAATCCGCAGAGTGGTGCTCACGTCGGCGTGTCCCATCTGAGCGCACGCCTGAACCACGTCCACCCCGGCCAGATACAGCAGCGTGCAGAAGGTGTGCCGGAGCCAGTGCAGGGTGATATTTGGAATCGTCCTGTCCAGCCGCTTGGGCCCCGGCTTGCCGGACCTCCGCCGTTCCAGGTCCGCCGGGGTCCGGGTGCCGTACTTCTCGTTCAGAAGCCGCATATAGGAGCCCCAGAGCTTTTTCCAGGCTGAGTCCGTCATAACGCCGCCGTGGGCGCTGGGAATCACCAGCAGATTGTCCCGGGGCAGCTCCGCCATGTAATCCGCCAGCCGCTG
>CAJTKE010000046.1 GCA_910576865.1 uncultured Oscillibacter sp. | reverse complement strand
ATTGACAAGTGCAAATCTTTCGGTTATACTACATATTTAAATAAATTTAACGAAATGTCAAAAAGGAGTGTTGCGCGTATGGCTTCCAGCCGCTTCCAGCGTGGCTACGTCCCCATCTTCCTGTCCTATTATAAGCCCCATATGAAGCTGTTTATTCTGGATATGTGCTGCGCCCTGGGCATCGCCCTGGTGGACCTGGCCTTTCCCTGGGCGTCCCGGACGGCGCTGAACGAGCTGCTGCCCCAGAACCTGTTCGGCGCCTTTTTCTCGGTGATGGCCCTGCTGCTGGCGGCCTACGCCCTGCGCTCGGTGATGTATTTCATCGTCACCTACTGGGGCCACATGATGGGCGTGCGCATTGAGGCGGACATACGCCGGGACCTGTTCGGCCACATGCAGGACCTCTCCTTTTCCTTCTACGACAAGAACCGCACCGGCCAGCTGATGAGCCGGGCCACCAACGACCTGTTTGAGGTGACGGAGCTGGCCCACCACGGCCCGGAGGATCTGTTCATTTCGGCCGTCACCCTGGTGGGGGCGTTCTGCATGATGGTGCGGATTCAGTGGAAGCTGGCCCTCATCGTGTTCGCGGTGGTGCCCATCTTCGTGGGCTTCACCATTCTCCAGCGCCGGCGGATGATGAAGGCGTCCGTGCGGCAGAAGCAGACCATGGCGGGCATCAACGGCCAGCTGGAGTCGGCCATCTCCGGTATGCGCACCGCCAAGGCCTTCGCCAGCGAGGGCCAGGAGGAGGAGAAATTCCGGGCGGCCAACGAGCAGTTCAAGGGGGCCAAGCGGGACTACTACCAGGCTATGGCCACCTACCACGCGGGGCTGGAGTTCGCCCTGCCCGCCATGAACGTGCTCACCGTGGCGGCGGGGGGCTTTTTCATCAT
>CAJTKE010000045.1 GCA_910576865.1 uncultured Oscillibacter sp. | reverse complement strand
CGTTACTCCCAGGCAAAGCTGTCCTCTATCGCCCGGGCCGCTTCCTCCGCGCTCTCGGATCCGGTGAAGTTGGTCAGGTGGACTAAGCAATAGCGCTGATCGCCCACAATATAGAACTGCTTGGTCACCACCGCTTCTTCGCTGATGGTGAAAATGTAAAGAACATCCTCCTGGGCTGTAAAAGTGCCCTCTCCGGTCAGCTCCGCGCCAACACTGCTGGCCTGCATGGTCAGCTGGCGGACAATGGCGTCCCGGAAGTTCATATGGTCTTCCACGCTGTATCGGTTCGTCCCTACCTCAATCGAGATATTGTCGGGCTGTTCGTCCTCCTCATGGCCCTCTTCCACATAGAAAATCTTATTCTCTGTGGAATACTTCTCCGCCTTTACCCAGCCCTCGGGCACCGTCCAGGTTCCGGGAAGCGCATTTTCTTCCACCGGCTCTTCCGCTTCCGGCTGCTGGGCGGCCTCCTTTTCCGCCGGAGCGCCGCAGGCGGAGAGGCACAGCATTACGGCCAGCAGAAAAAAGCCCATGATTTTTCCCGTGGCGGCGATTTGATTTTTCATAACACATCTACTCCTTATCCGCAGAAATCCTGTTCCAGAATGATCTCGCTGCTTCCAGCGTCTTTCACCGTCACATGGACGGTCCACTCCCCGGCGGGGACGCCGCACATGATCTGATACCGTCCAATCATGGTGTACGGGACCAGCTGGGACACAAACTCCGCGAAATTCCCTTGGTCCTGGAAAGCGGTCCGGTCCACCCGGACCGTCACCCCCCAGGGGATTCCATTTGCGTCAACCCGGTCGTATTCCAGGCCCTTGACGACCTCCGCCGGGTCCAGGCCGAAAAACTCTGGCAGAATCCGAAGGCCCCAGGCATAATAAGTCTCCTTGCTTCTCCGGTACTGTTCTTCGGTAAAGGAATAGGTGACGCTGCCGTCCC
>CAJTKE010000044.1 GCA_910576865.1 uncultured Oscillibacter sp. | reverse complement strand
CATCAGCCATGGCGCGGTGAATACGTTCCCGGGCCTTGTACACACCGCCCGTCAAGCCATGGAAGCTGGGGGTGCCTGAAGTTCGTGACCGGAAGGAGCGACCTAGGGCAAAACCGGTGACTGGGGCTAAGTCGTAACAAGGTAGCCGTACCGGAAGGTGCGGCTGGAACACCTCCTTTCTGGAGCGACGCTCAGAGTATAATGAGGCGCAAGCCAAGTATTAGATTTTAAAAGTTGGTTCTTTAAGTCATGCTACCATAAGAACCTCTTGGACTACGAGTAATTGTTTATTTAAACATATAAAATGAGAAAGAAGAAGCCGAGCCGCAAGGCGAGGTTGAACTCGACAGTCCTATAGCTCAGTTGGTTAGAGCGCTACACTGATAATGTAGAGGTCGGCAGTTCAACTCTGCCTGGGACTACGCAGTTGGCAATCTGTTGGTTGCTTACTTCGGGGGATTAGCTCAGCTGGCTAGAGCACCTGCTTTGCACGCAGGGGGTCAACGGTTCGAATCCGTTATTCTCCACTCTACCTTTTAGAGGTAAACGTTCTTTGACATGATGTACAAAAAAAGTAAAGTTATAACAAGCTGAAAGTATATATCGAGCCATACGGCTAGGTAAGACTAAAAGTAAGCAAGGGCGCATGGCGGATGCCTTGGCTCTCGGAGGCGATGAAGGACGTGATAAGCTGCGAAAAGCCGTGGGGAGGAGCAAATATCCAGAGAGCCACGGATATCTGAATGGGGAAACCCACATGGAAAGACTCCATGTATCCATATCTGAATCCATAGGGTATGGAGGGGAACCCGGTGAACTGAAACATCTAAGTAGCCGGAGGAAGAGAAAGAAACATCGATTCCGGGAGTAGCGGCGAGCGGAACCGGAAGAGCCCAAACCGAGATGCGAGCATCTCGGGGTTCGGACTGCATAAGCGACTTATAAGGACAGGGGA
>CAJTKE010000043.1 GCA_910576865.1 uncultured Oscillibacter sp. | reverse complement strand
AGCACATTCATCACCATGTCCTGCTCCACCGCCAGCTTGAAGAGCAGACGGCAGATGCGGTTCTCCGTATCCTGAACCGTACCGCACAGGACAGACGCCAGTGCGGGTGGGAGATAAGCGGTGGCCTCTTGGCCTGAGATGTACCCGGTGTAGAACCGGATGGCCTTCTCGATGAACTCGTTTTGTGTACGGCAGTTGTCCCGAAGACACATCTCTTTGACGAGTTGCTGCGTCTCGGGGGAAATTCGCAGCGCGAACTTGAATTTTTTCTCTTGGCATGATGCTCCTCCTGAAATTCGTATATATCCCCGCCGAGATCCCGCGAAAAACGGGCAACGGCGGGCTTTTTGTGAAAGCAGACCCCCGAATTGACCCCAGGGGGTGAAAAATGACCCCCGCCCGAACGTCCCCGCCCCGCTCTGCGGGGCGGTGTTTCCCGTGCGGAGGGGCGCTTGCGACCCCCGCGCTTTATCCTGCACTTTTTTCGACCCCCCGGTTCACCTGCCACTTTCGGTTGTGCTGATTTCGCCGGATGGCACACACCGGCCACACGCTTTTGACACGGCGGCGTTTGCGATGGACTGCGGCTTGTTTACCCTCCGAGCATCAGCGAGGCCACACAGCGGCGCACAGGCTGTCACGCTGAGTTGCACTTTTCACTGCGGAGTGCGAGTGCCGTTGCGGCTCGATGACGTTCAGCCGCCGCGTCCATCTGCGCCAACTGTTGTTCGTAGAACTGATCGAGGGCCAGTTGGATCGGGCGGATGGTGTAGAGCAGATTGCCGTTGCGCTTCAGACCGGCCTTGGTGGTGACCGTCGTGCTCTCTGTACTGATGAGCTGGCGCTCCTCCAGCTCACACACATACTTGCGGACGGTGTTGGCACTCATCCTCACCGCATTGCCGATAGTCTTGTAGCTGGGCCAGCATTGGTACGTCTGCCTGTTCTCGCAGCAGAGCAGGTACGAGTAGACAGCCAGCGC
>CAJTKE010000042.1 GCA_910576865.1 uncultured Oscillibacter sp. | reverse complement strand
GAAGGCCGGACGGGTCATCTTCAGGTTCCGGTCCTCCATGTCCCACTTCTGGCCGTCCACGTCCAGCGTGGAGGCTTCCCGCAGGAACTGGATGTAGTTGGCCACGTCGATGTCCAGGTGGGTGCAATCCGCGCACAGGCCGGTGTGGAGGCGCGCCGCGCAGCGGGGGGCCAGGTCACGGCCGATGTTCGTCGCGCCGATCAGGAACGCCTCGGGCTTCAGGTCCTCGATGACGTCGCAGATGACCTTGGCATAGGCGTCCGTGTTGTAGACGGACAGCATGGGGCTTTCGCAGACATAGACCTTGTCCGCGCCGTAGCCGCCCAGCTCCTTGGCGGTGGCCTCGATGCCCTCGCCGCCCAGCAGCAAGCCGCACAGGTTCACGCCCAGCTCGTTGGCCAGATCACGGCCCTTGGAAATCAGCTCGAAGTCGGTGGGCATCAGCTTGCCCTCGCGCTGCTCGCAGAAGACCCAAACGTCTTTGAAGGCAGCGATATCCGCGCTATTGAAAGTAGACATATTCGTTTTATCCCCCTTCTCAGATGATGTGCTTGGCGGCCAGGATGCCCGCCAGCTTCTCGCAGGTGGCCTTGTCCGCGCCCTCCAGCATCATGCCGGCACCCTTCTGGGGAGGCGTGAAGCTCTTGAAGATGTTGGTGGGAGAGCCTTTCAGGCCGATGGTCGTCGCGTCGATCAGGGGATCGTCCTTCAAATCGTCATATCCAAAGGTGGTCAGGGGCTTTCCGTAAGCCTCGAACACGCCGGAGACGCTCATATAGCGGGGCTCGTTCAGCTCCTTGATGCAGGTGATCAGGCAGGGAGTCTGGGTCTTGATGGTCATATAGCCGTCTTCCAGCATCCGTTTGACGGTGACCGTGTTCCCTTCCTTGGTGATGTCGGCGGCGTAGGTGATCTGGGGCAGGTGCAGCTTCTCGGCCATCTGGGGGCCCACCTGGGCGGTGTCGCCGTCGATGGCCTGCCGGCCGC
>CAJTKE010000041.1 GCA_910576865.1 uncultured Oscillibacter sp. | reverse complement strand
CCGTCAGCCAATGTGTATTTGGATGGTGAAACCACCCTTTACACAATACATCTCATGAAAGCGAAGCTGAAACGGCATAAGAGGCTGTTTTTCGCTTGCCCCCGCAAGGGGCGAGAAAACGGCTCAAATCAAACAATGCCATTAAGTTAACCAGAAGTTACCAAAAAGAGAGTTGCAAGGCAGGCAGGGGAGTCAACGCGCGGGGACATACACAGGAGAAATGCGGTTGCCGGCAACCACGGGTCTGGGATAGCTGCGGTCTGGGCGGCAGGGTAGGAGATTACGCTCCAAGAAGCGGATCACGTCAAAGGCCACGCCCCGGAGAACTTGGCAACAGAAGTAAACCGCATCGGAGAAATTGACGCGGCGTTTGTATTTGGACTTGCCTCGGGTCGTGTCTACACCCCAGGCGGCGGCCTGGGCAAAGTTAAAAATGATGAAGGCAGACATGATCTCCTGAAGGATCAGCTCTGGCCTCTTGGAGTGCAGATGGACCATGCCCACGGTATAGTTCAGCTGCCGGAAGGAGGTTTCAATGCCCCATCGTCTGGCGTAAAGGCTGCGCAGCACATCGGGCGGGAATTGATCCGGATCCAGGTTTGTGATGAGGGTTTCCGTACTTCCGTCATGCAGCAGCAAGCGAACAATTCTGGCGGAAAACAGATGGAAACCGGCGCTGCCGGGTTCCAAATCATCAAATGGGACCTGATTGGGAAGGCGGCAGTAGTCCTCCGGGACAGGGATGCCCCGCCGCTCCAGCTGCCGCACGGTCAGCCGTCCCAGCGTAACACGCACCGGGAAGTCAAATTCTGGCTGATCGGGCAACGTGATCCCGTAAGCATAGGTCCTGTTCCGGTCCTTGAGGCGAATCAGATACTTCCAGCCCCTTTGCTCCAGACGGGCAAAGCTGTTGTACGCCTCATACCCCCGGTCCGCCAGCAGGATCACAGGCTCCGGAATGGCGGAACGCCCCGCCATTTCACACAAGG
>CAJTKE010000040.1:346-996 GCA_910576865.1 uncultured Oscillibacter sp. | reverse complement strand
CAGGATGTTCGCCGTGGTCACGAAACTGAACAGCAGGATTGAGACCAGGGCCGCCACCGTACGGATCCATACGGTCCTCTTGATGCTTTTTTTCATGTTCATAAACGGTGTAGCCTCCCATTCGGTTTTATACAGTGCAATGGTTTCATTATAGCATACTTCCATGATATTGCAATAATAACCGAAAAAATGACATTGAAAATTTTTCCCATTCTCCGGTCCGTTCAGCAAAATCACGAAAACGATTGTCCTTCACGGAAGGACAGGGGAGAGGGCTAAATTTCCCGGTTTTTTGGATTGTCCTTCATTGGCGGACAAATTTGCGCCGGTTTGGAGGCGCGGCCGGGAGGGACGGCAAAATCCGGGAAATCTTTCTGTGAAGAATTGACCTTGCAAAACCGGCGGGAAGGACGTAAAATATTCGTCATACCAGGGACGAAGGTCCCGATTGACAGGAGGATGAAAAGAATGAAGAAATTTTTCGCGATGCTTCTGGCTCTGGCCATGGTCCTGAGCCTTGCCGCCTGCGGCGGCGGCTCCGGCTCCGGTTCCGGCGGCGGCAGCGACGCCCAGCCCTCCGGCGGCTCCGGCGGGGACAAGGTCGTCCGGATCGGCGTCTTTGAGCCCGCCACCGGCGACTCCGGCGCCGG
>CAJTKE010000040.1:0-336 GCA_910576865.1 uncultured Oscillibacter sp. | reverse complement strand
ATCGGCGGTGAGACCTACAATGTGGAGCTGGTCTACGCCGACAACGCCTCTTCCGCCGACAAGGCCCCCACCGCCGCCTCCCAGCTGGTGAGCCAGGACGTGAGCCTGGTGCTGGGCACCTACGGCTCCGGCTGCGCCATCGCCGGCGGACCGGTCTTCGGTGAGGCGGGCCTCGCCGCCATCGGCGTCACCTGCACCAACCCCAACGTCACCGCCGGCAACGACCACTACTTCCGCATCTGCTTCCTGGACAACTTCCAGGCCCAGGTGCTGGCTAACTTCGCCGCTGAAAAGTTCCAGGCCAAGACCGCTTACTGCCTGGGCGAGACCGGCAAC
>CAJTKE010000039.1 GCA_910576865.1 uncultured Oscillibacter sp. | reverse complement strand
GGCGTCTGGCACGTCCCCGGGTGTTTACCTGCCCCGGACGGCAACAGGCGGTTATAACCGCCCTGTGGGGCTGGCAGGGGGTATATACCTGGTATGCTCCGGGGACGTGCGGCCTGTTTTGGGAATCAACTCAAAAGGTCATGGGCGGGGAGGAGTAGCAGGGACAGGGGGCGCCGGTCACGGCGGAGGCGTTACCAAACGGAAAGGTCACACGGGCAAAAGAAAACGGCCCCGCCCCATCACGGAGAGGCCGTAGCATGGCGAATGTAGGGATGAGGTCAGGTGGTATGGGTGCGGAGAGAAACCCATACAAAACCCATACGGGCATGAAAAAACAGGGCATTTCACCGCCCTGCAAGATACGATAAGAAACAATAGGAAAATCGGCGTAGGCCTTGCGCCACAAGGGGAGCGGGACAATAGGCTACATCAACAAACGATAAGCAAAAACAAGTCCTTTGGTTTTGGTAAGGATGAGGTCGGCGGTTCGAATCCGCCCAGCAGCTCCAGAAAGTCCAGTTTTCCTGCGGGAAAGGCTGGATTTTTCTTATGTTTCAGAACTTTTTCTGCTGGTTTGAATTTCTGGATTTGGATTTGACCACACAACCAGCCACAGACAGAGAAAAACGGCTCACCGGGGGGGGGATATCCCACTCGGTGAGCCGTAGATTTTTGTCAGCCTGCTTTCAGACGCACTCTTTCAGCGTCGATTTCCGTTTTCGTTTCTGCTATCATCTCTGCCAGCAGTTTTTCACACTCTTCCTCACTGTGAGCGTAGATGTTCCGAGGGTGTCTTTTGCCATCCGGCCAGATAGGAGAGTAGCGTCCTTCCCAGAGCTTATCGTTGATCTGAGTGACGCATCCGGTCCCCGCTTTACGCCTCTGGCCTTTGTGGGCCTGGAATGTACTGGGAACAGGCTTCCGAGGTGCTAACTGACTCTCTGCTTGTAGCTCAGTTTTGCCGATACCCTGGTCGATTTTTACCGCCGCTGTACGGCGCATCTCATCGGTAACGT
>CAJTKE010000038.1 GCA_910576865.1 uncultured Oscillibacter sp. | reverse complement strand
AAGGAAACCCTGACCATGCCGGAAGTCATTTTGTCAGAGGACCCCGCCGGCGGAAAATGCGATGTGAAGACCCTGAGAGTGGGCGGGGAGGGCTCTCTTCCCGTACTGCTGGAGGACCTGCCCACCCCCACCCGGGAGGGCTACGACTTCAAGGGGTGGTTCCGAAAGGGCTTTGAGACTCCCGTGAAGGACGGTGAGGTCTTCACCGCTCCCGAAACCATCACCGCCAAATGGGTCAAGAAGGGCCTGACCGAGCAAAAGCCCGTCCGGGTGGACTTCGACCCCGACGGCGGAGCCATCACCGAGTGGAAGGGCAAGAAGGTCCCCCCTGAAGGCCGGACAGCCCCCCTTCACGGTGGACAATGACACCGGCATCGACCAGAACAGCGGCCGGGGCTGGACGCAGACGGACGAGTACGGACAGGTGGCCGGACTTCCCGCCGCCGAGAAGAGCGGATACATCCTCGACGGCTGGTATCAGGGAAGCGCCAAGGTCACGGAAAGCACCGTCTTCAAGGCCGACGCCGACCTCAAGGCCAAATGGACCAAGGCCAATCCCAACGGCCCCTTCACCGTGAAATTCGGCCTGGGCTACAAGAACGCCCCGGAAGCCGAAGTCCCCAAGGCCCAGACCGTGGCCAAGGGCAACACCGTGGACCTGCCCGACGGGAAGAAGCTGACCGCGCCTTTCAGCAACTATGAATTCCACGCTTGGTGCCTCCAGGCCGATGACGGCAAGCTCCACCCCTGGAAGGAAAGCAGCGGCGTCACCGCCGACATGACCCTGGTCGCCGGCTGGGTGCCGAAGGGAACCGCGGTCAAGGACGGAGAGGCCGTGCCCGAGGTCTCCGGCACCGCCGCGCCCTCCACACCCGCCGCCTCCGGCACAAGACCGCCTTCACCGACGTGCCCGCCTCCTCCCCCGAGAACATCTGCACCCGGGGCCAGATCGTCACCTTCCTGAACCGCGCCTACGCCAACTGAACGCCCTCTCCCGTTATGCATACGCATACAAAAGGACCCGGCCGCACAACGGCCGGGTCCCTTTTGCTGGCACCCCGAACTGGATTCGAACCAGCGGCCTTCCGCTTAGGAGGCGGACGCTCTATCCATCTGAGCTATCGGGGCGGATAACGAGTCCATTTTACCCGCTTTTCCCCGGCCTGTC
>CAJTKE010000037.1 GCA_910576865.1 uncultured Oscillibacter sp. | reverse complement strand
CACGGCCCTTGGAGATCAGCTCGAAGTCGGTGGGCATCAGCTTGCCCTCGCGCTGCTCGCAGAAGACCCAAACGTCCTTGAAGGCAGCGATATCCGCGCTGTTAAAATTAGACATAATTTATGTACTCCCTTCTCAGATGATGTGTTTCTTGATGAGGATGGCGGCCAGCTCCTCGCAGGTCTCCTTGCCGTTGCCCTCCAGCATGACGCCGACGCCCTTCTGGGGCGGGGTGAAGCTCTTGAAGATGTTGGTGGGGGAGCCCTTCAGGCCGATGGTGGAGGGGTCGATGAGCCGGTGGTCCTTGAGCTTCTCATAGTCGAAGGTGGCCAGGGGCTTGTTGTAGGTCTCGTAGATGCCGCCGATGGACATGTAGCGGGGCTCGTTGAGCTCCTTGATGCAGGTCAGCAGGCAGGGCGTCTTGACCTTGATGGTCATGTAGCCGTCCTCCAGCATCCGCTTGACGGTGATGTTTTCCCCGTCCTTGTGGATGTCGGCGGCGTAGGTCACCTGGGGCAGGCCCAGCTTCTCGGCCATCTGGGGGCCCACCTGGGCGGTGTCGCCGTCGATGGCCTGCCGGCCGCACATGACCACGTCGTCCTTTTCCACGCCGATGGTGTCCACGGCGGCGGCCAGGATCTGGGAGGTGGCGTAGGTGTCGGAGCCGCCGAACTCACGGGCGGAGACCAGCACGGCCTCGTCCGCGCCCATGGCCATCAGCTCCCGCAGCATGGAGGCCGCCGGGGGCGGGCCCATGGTGACGACAATCACTTTGCAGCCGGTTTCGTCCTTCAGCTTCAGGGCGGCCTCCACGGCGTTCATGTCGTCGGGATTCGTGATGGTCTGCATGGAAGCCCGGTTCAACGTGCCGTCGGGGTTGACGGCCACCTTGCCGGAGGTATCGGGGACCTGCTTGACGCAAACAATAATCTTCATAACAATCGTTTCCTCCTCTTACAGACCCATATTCGCGGAGATGACGATGCGCTGGACCTCGGACGTGCCCTCGTAGATCTCGGTAATCTTGGCGTCCCGCATCATGCGCTCCATGGGATAGTCCTTGGTGTAGCCGTAGCCGCCGAACATCTGGAGCGCCTTGGTGGTGGTTTTCATGGCGTGCTCGGAGCACCAGAGCTTGGCCATGGCGGCCTCCTTGGTGTAGCGGACGCCCTGGCCCTTGAGGACGGCGGCCTGATAGGTCAGCAGGCGGCCCGCCTCGCAGCCCATCTCCATGTCGGCGAAGGTGAACTGGGTGTTCTGGAACTTGGAAATGGGCTTGCCGAACTGGACGCGGCCCTTGGTGTACTCCTTGGCCTCGTTCAGCGCGCCCTCGGCGATGCCCAGGGCCTGGGCCGCGATGCCGATTCGGCCGCCGTCCAGGGTCTGCATGGCGATGGGGAAGCCCCGGCCTTCCTTGCCCAGCATGTTCTCCTTGGGGACGATGCAGTCGGTGAACACGATCTCGGCGGTGGGGGAGCCGTGGAGGCCCATCTTCACCTCGTGCTTGCCCACGCTGAAGCCGGGGAAGCTGCTCTCCACGATGAAGGCGGAGATGCCCTTGGTGCCCTTGGTCTTGTCGGTCATGGCGAAGACCACGAAGACATCCGCCACATAGCCGTTGGTAATGAAGATTTTGGAGCCGTTCATCACGTAGTGGTCGCCTTCCAGCTTGGCCTCGGTCTGGCCCTTGGAGGCGTCGGAACCGGCGTTGGGCTCGGTGAGGGCGAAGGCGCCCACCTTATGGCCGGTGGTCAGCATGGGGAGGTACTTTTTCTTCTGCTCCTCGGTGCCGTGGGTCAGGATGGGGTCGCAGCAAAGGCCGTTGTGGGTGGCCACGATGTCGCCGGTGGAGGCGCACTGCTTGCTCAGCTCCTCGATGCAGATGGCGGAGGCCAGGGGGTCCGCGCCGGTGCCGCCGTACTCCTTGGGCACGCACATGCCCATGACGCCCAGGTCAAACAGCTTCTCGATGTTCTCCCGGGGGTATTCGCTGTTCAGGTCCGTCTCGGCGGCGATGGGCTTCACTTCGTTCTCGGTGAACTCAGCCATCATCTTCCGGATCAGCTGGTGCTCACGGCTCAGATTGAAATCCATGTGATGTTCTCTCCTTATTTGAAATTTTGGAAACCGCTGATTTATATGGACAGGCTCCGGAGCCCCCGGAGCCTGTTCCGGGTGAGGGGGGCCTTATTTGATTCCCGCGATGTCCTTGGCGAACTGCTTCTTGCCCTGGATGTTGCCCTGGCGGGCGATCATGATGCGCTGGGCCTGGGGAGAGCCCGCGCCGTGCATGGACTCGGTGCGGT
>CAJTKE010000036.1 GCA_910576865.1 uncultured Oscillibacter sp. | reverse complement strand
AAATCGTTATCAAAAGAGGGGCGCAAAACCGTGGAAACGTTGTGCCGCACCGGGTTCAGAGTTTCAAAAAATCATTCCCACTCAATCGTCCCCACCGGCTTCGGCGTCAGATCGTACAGCACCCGGCACACGCCCGGCACCTCCGCCAGAATCCGGCTCGTAATCGTCTGAAGCACCGCCCAGGGAATCTCCGGCACGGTGGCCGTCATGGCGTCCACGGTGTTGACGGCCCGGATGATCACCGGCCAGTCGAAAGCCCGCTTGCCGTCCCGCACGCCGGTGGACCGGAAGTCCGGCACCACGGTGAAGAACTGCCAGATCTGCTCCGCCAGACCCGCCTTGCCGAACTCCTCCCGCAGAATCGCGTCGGACTCCCGCAGGGCCGCCAGACGGTCCCGGGTGATGGCCCCCAGGCACCGAACGCCCAGGCCCGGGCCCGGGAAGGGCTGGCGCTCCACCATGGACACCGGCAGGCCCAGGGCCCGGCCCACCACACGGACCTCGTCCTTGAACAGCAGCTTCACCGGCTCCACCAGCTCAAAGTCCATGTCCTCCGGCAGGCCGCCCACGTTGTGATGGGCCTTGACCCCGTCGCTCTCCAGGATGTCGGGGTAGATGGTCCCCTGGGCCAGGAAGGAGATGCCCTCCAGCTTCCGTGCCTCCTCGTCAAAGACCTTGATGAACTCGCCGCCGATGATTTTCCGTTTCCGCTCCGGCTCATCCACCCCGGCCAGCAGGTCCAGGAAGCGGTCCGTGGCATCCACGTAGATGAGGTTGGCGTCCAGCTGGTTTTTGAAGACATCGATGACCTGCTCGCTTTCGCCCTTGCGCATCAGGCCGTGGTTCACGTGGACGCAGACCAGCTGTTTGCCGATGGCCTTGATGAGAAGCGCCGCCACCACCGAGGAGTCCACGCCGCCGGAGAGGGCCAGCAGGACCTTTTTGTCTCCCACCTGGGCCCGGACCTGAGCCACCTGTTCGGAAATGAACGCCTCCGCAAGCTCCGGGGTGTTGATCCGCTTCATGTCCGCGGGACGGGTGTTGGTATTCATAAACTGTCCTCCATTGTAAAAAATTCGTGTTTCTTCCCTCTGCTGTTATATCACATTATTGGTCGGAGTGCAATAAAAATCCGTGCCCGCCGGGTTGAAAGGTACATGAAAAAAGAGCCGGACCCAAGGGCCCGGCTCTCGGCATACGTTTCCGATACATTTAATATATGATATGCGCGGAGCCCTGCTCAGACCGTGGCGTACTCCCCGTCCCAGAGCACCTTGCGGAACTTCAGGGGATCGGTGTTGCCCTCGGTGGAGAACATCAGCACATGGCTGTAGCGGTCCAGGCCGATGGCCTCCCGCAGATCCTTGTACTCGTCCGTTTCCATGATGGCGGCGATGAGGCCCATGCCCACCGCGCCGCTCTCGCCGGAGATGACCACCGGGTCCCCCTTCACGGGCACGCCCAGCATCCGCATGCCCCGGGCGCTGACCCAGTCGGGGCAGGAGACGAAGGCGGTGACGTGGTTCCGGAGGATGTCCCAGGAGATGGTGTTGGGCTCGCCGCAGGCCAAGCCCGCCATGATGGTCTTCAGATCGCCGTCCACCACCCGGGGCGTTCCGTCCCCGGCCATGGCGCCCTGGTAGAGGCAGTCCGCCGCCTGAGCCTCCATGACGATGAACTTGGGGGGATCGTTGGGGAACAGGTTGGTGAAGTAGCCCACCACGGCCCCCGCCAGACTTCCCACCCCGGCCTGGACAAAGACGTGGGTGGGGCGGTTCACGCCGATCTGGCGGAGCTGTTCCCCGGCCTCGCCGGCCATGGTGCCGTAGCCCTGCATGATCCAGGAGGGAATTTCCTCGTAGCCGTCCCAGGCGGTGTCCTGGACGATGACGCCGTGCTCCGTCCGGGCGGCTTCGGCGGCGGCCATGCGGACGCAGTCGTCATAGTTGACCTCCTCGATGGTCACCTGGGCCCCTTCCTTGGCGATGTTGTCAAAGCGGGGCTGGCTGCTGCCCTTGGGCATGTGGACCACGGCCTTCTGCCCCAGCTTGTTGGCAGCCCAGGCCACGCCCCGGCCGTGGTTGCCGTCGGTGGCGGTGAAGAAAGTGGCCTGTCCGAACTCCCGGCGGAAGGCCTCGCTGGTCAGGTAGTCATAGGTCATCTCGGACACGTCCCGGCCCATCTCCTTGGCGATGTACCGGCCCATGGCGAAGGAGCCTCCCAGCACCTTGAAGGCGTTAAGGCCGAAGCGGTGGGCCTCGTTCTTCACATAGAGGCCCGCCAGTCCCAGATACCTGGCCATGCCGTCCAGCTCGGCCAGAGGGGTGATGGAGTACTGGGGGAAGCTGCTGTGGAAAAAGCGGGCTTTCGCCACGTTGGACAGGGACATGACGGAAAGCTGCTTGTCCTCGCTCTTGGGCATCCGGTTCAGGGTCCACTTGATGGCTTCTTTCATGACGCGCCTCCAGATATATTTTTGATGATACTAAAAAAATTTCAGGTGATGCTCTCATGATAGCACAGAAAGCGGAAAAAGCAAGAGGGAATCTGAAAAATTTTTAGGGAAACTAAAAATTTGACAGATTCCCCAAAGGGGAGGACGGTTTTTCGGCAGAGTGCGGGTCCTTCTCCGGCGGGAGGCGGAAAGGAAGAAAAAGGCCGGAGTCATAAAATTGTATAGTTTTTAACGAATAATTTGTGCGAAGTGTAAAAAAGGAAATAAAGAGGCGGAGCATAGTAAAATTGTACTTGATAAATCGGCGGAAGGATTCTATAATAAAGATTGTGAGTAAATTAGCAATGTCGGAATTTGCTCTCTTTGTCCGAATATGAACTTGGCAGCTGGAACCAAAATTTACAAAATAACAGGAGGAACAATCATGAAGGTTGCTATTTTTGGCGCGGGTACGATGGGCAGCGGCATCGCCCAGGTCTTCGCGGCGAAGGGCCACACCGCCCTGATGTACGCCAGCTCCGTGGCGTCCGCCCAGAAGCACAAGGACAAGCTGGCCGCCTCTCTCCAGAAACGGGTCGACAAGGGCCGGATGGAGCAGGCCGCCGCCGACGCCATCATGGCCAATGTGCTGGTGGAGGAGAAGTCCGCCTGCGCCGACGCCGATCTGGTCATTGAGTGCGTCAAGGAAGACATGGCCACCAAAAAGGCCCTCCTCAGCGAGCTGGACGCCATGTGCAAGCCCGAGGCCGTCTTCGCCTCCAACACCTCCTCTCTGTCCATCACCGAGATGGCCAACGGCCTGAACCATCCCGTGATCGGCATGCACTTCTTCAACCCCGTTCCCAGCATGAAGCTGGTGGAGATCATCCGGGGCGCCAATACCACCCAGGAGACCTTTGACTTCATTTACAAGCTGTCCCAGGAGATCGGCAAGGATCCCGTGGAAGTGGCCGAGGCCCCCGGCTTCGTGGTCAACAAGATCCTGATCCCCATGATCAACGAGGCGGCGGGTCTGGTGGAGACCGGCGTTGCCTCCGTGGAGGACATCGACAAGGCCATGCGTCTGGGCGCGAACCATCCCATGGGCCCCCTGGCTCTGGGCGAC
>CAJTKE010000035.1 GCA_910576865.1 uncultured Oscillibacter sp. | reverse complement strand
GACTGGAAAAGCGAGGAATTCATCCCCCAATATGGTCCCTTTATTGGACGTTTCCTTTACCTTTGTCTGTTTGCCTGGCTTTTACCGGCTTTAATCAGTGCTTCCTTAAGGATTCTGTCGGGTATTTCGTAAGAAAGGCCTGCTACGATAAGGCCATCACAAAAAAGGAGATGGTGTTGTTGAAAGCGAAATTCCGACCCGCCCTCTGCCTGCTGCTGGTCCTGCTGGCGGGCTGCGCCCCGCCTCCGGCGGGGGGCCTGGAGGCGGGCTCCCGGGAGCTGCCGTCCTCCGGGGACCTCCGGGGGGCGGACCTCCGGGGCCTGGACCTGACGGGCATGGAGGAGGCCCTGTTCTCCGCCGATTTCGACACCTGCACCCGGTGGCCGGAGGACCTGCCGGGGGGCTTTGACCCGGCGGCGCTGCTGGAGGAGGGAAAGAACCCCGGCCTGGGGCTTCGGGCCCTCCATCAGCGGGGAATCACCGGCAAGGGCGTGGGGATCGCCATCATCGACCAGACTCTTTTGACGGAACATCAGGAGTACGCGGACCGCCTCACCGCCCTGAACGAGACCCTGCCGGAGGGGGAGAGGATCCGGGTGATCTCCATGTCCGTGGGCTGGATGCCGGAGGACCGGGGGGCGGCGGAGCTGGAGGCCGCCGTTGCCCGGGCCCGGGCGGCGGGCGTCGCCGTGGTCTGCGTCAACAGCCGGGACCCGCTTCTGGAACCCTGGATGGGCATGGGGCGGCGGCGCTATGGCAGCTATGACAACCGGGCGGACCTCCGCCCCGGGGCTTTCTGGGAGGAGCTGCTATACAGCGGGGAGTTCCGGGGGACGGACGGGCCGCTGCTCCTGGTCCCCATGGACCGCCGGACCACGGCCTCCCCGGCGGGGGAGGACGCTTACACCTGTTTCCCCGAGGGGGGCATGAGCTGGGTATGCCCCTACGTGGCGGGGCTTTACGCCTTGGCCTGCCAGGTGAGGCCGGAGGTGACCTATGAGGAGTTCCTGGACGCCGCCCAGGCCACCGCCCGGCCCGTTTCCGTCTGGAAGGACGAGAAGACGGAGTACCCCTACGGCAAGGCGGTGGACCCGGCGGCGCTGGTGGAGGCGCTGGCGGCGTGAAAAAAGCGGACGGCAGCGCCGTCCGCTTTTCCTATCCCGATTTACGCGATCCTCGCCAGCCACTTCAAGTCATAGGGCTCGAAGACCACCTTCTCGTAGGCCGCCACGTCCAGGGGCGTCCCGTCCCAGTCCCCGTGGATGTCCCCGTTCTGCTTGATGAGGATGTCGTAGAGGATGTCGTAGGTCACCCCGTCCGCCGGGTCCGTCTCCACGATGGTGGAGTAGGGCAGGGTCTTGTGATAGGTCAACTCCATGCCCTTGTAATCGAAGTGGAAGCCGCAGCGCATCCGGCAGCCGTCCAGGCCGGTGTACCGGGCGATCTTCTTCAGGTCCTGGAGGATCTTGTCCCCCTCCTCCTCATAGAGGTTGTCCGGCGTGGTGGCGGTGTAGTCGAAGCGGAACTGGATGGAGGCCCCGGGGACCTTCCTGAACCGGTCCAGGTAGGGAATCAGGTCCTGGGCGGGGTAGTCCTTGTACAGCACGCAGTTCACCCGGAAGGGCACCGGAAGCCGGGCCAGGAGGCCGTCGTTGGACTCCACCACATACTTCTGCATGTGGCGGGAGACGTTGATACAGGTGATTTTGTGCCTGTTTTTCTCCGCGAAGGCCAGGATGTCCTCCTCCGTCTGGAACTCGGAGACGGGGAGGGTGGTGTTGATGTAGACCTTGTGGGTGGTGGGGATCTCGTCCAGCATGGACTGGAGGACCTGGAGGTTGGCGAAGGGCTCCCCGCCGGTGAACACGAAGTCGCAGTAGGGCGTGATGGCGTCCATCCGGCGGATGCTGGCGCGGATTTTCTCGGCGGAGAAGCCGGTCAGGTCCGCGTATTCGCCTTTATTGATGCAGAAGGGGCAGTGGTTCTTGCAGTCATAGGGGACGAAGACCGTCACCGTGGCGCCGCCTTCCCGCGTCTTGTAGGGATGCTTCATAACGTCGTCTCGCCTTTCCGTTCATAGTGGTGGTGGCACGGCCATGGCCGTACACGGACTACTATTTTAATGGATTTTCCCCGGAAGGTCAAGAGCTATTCGGAAAATTCTTTTCCTCCCGTTAGGGGGAGGTTTTCCGGCCCTGACGGGCGGGGTGAATTGGATCCCAGCGATGGCTGGTTCATTGCACCCCCCGTTTTCTCTCTTCCACCGTGCACGGCGCATTCTCTCTTTTCGCAAAAGAGAGAATGGGGGGTGCATTGCACCAGCCATCGCTGACCGCCAATCCCCCCGCGCGTCAGCGCAAGCAGCCTCCCCCGCTGGGAGAGCGGAAATCTTATTTCTTCCCGTGCAGCGCCTTCATCCGCTTCTCGTGGTCCAGGATGCTCTTGCGCATCCGGAGGCTCTTGGGCGTCACCTCCAGCAGCTCGTCGTCCGCCAGGAACTCCAGGCACTGCTCCAGGCTCATCTGCTTGGGGGGCACCAGCCGGAGGGCCTCGTCGGAGCCGCTGGCCCGGGTGTTGGTCAGCTGCTTCTTCTTGCACACGTTCACCGTCATGTCCTCGCTCCGGGGGCTGACGCCGATGACCATGCCGCCGTAGACGGGAATGCCCGCCCCGATGAAGAGCGTGCCCCGCTCCTGGGCGTTGAAGAGGCCGTAGGTGATGGACTCGCCGGTCTCGAAGGAGATCAGGGACCCGTTGCCCCGGCGCTGGATGTCGCCCTTGTAGGGGGCGTAGCTGTCGAAGACGGAGGCCATGATGCCCTCGCCCTTGGTGTCCGTGAGAAAATCGTTCCGGTAGCCGAAGAGGCCCCGGGCGGGAATCAGGAACTCCACCTTCATCCGGCTGCCCACGGGGGTCATCTCCACCATGTCCGCCTTCCGCTGGCCCAGCTTTTCGATGACCGCGCCCACGCAGTCGGCGGGGACGTCCACCACCAGCCGCTCGATGGGCTCGCACTTCTTCCCGTCGATCTCCTTGTACAGCACCCGGGCGGGGGAGACCTGGAACTCATAGCCCTCCCGGCGCATGGTCTCGATGAGGATGGAGAGGGACATCTCCCCCCGGCCCGCCACGTTGAAGGCGGTTTCCTTGTCCGTCTCGGAGACCCGGAGGGACACGTCCCGCAGGGTCTCCCGGAACAGGCGCTCCCGGATCTGCCGGGAGGTGACGAACTTGCCCTCCCGCCCGGCGAAGGGGGAGTCGTTGACGGAGAAGGTCATTTCCAGGGTGGGGGCGGAAATCTTCACGAAGGGCAGGGCCTCCACCGTGTCGGGAACGCAGATGGTGTCCCCGATGGTCACGTCCGGAATGCCGCTCATGGCGATGATGTTCCCCGCGAAGGCCTCCGTCACCGGCTTCCGGCCCAGGCCGTCGAACTCATAGATGGCGGTGGCCTTGGCCTTGCGGAGGACGGCCTCCGGGTCGTGGTAGTTGCACACCGCGATCTCCTGGTTCTGCTTCAGGGCGCCCCGCTCGATGCGGCCGATGGCGATGCGGCCCACGAACTCGTTGTAGTCGATGGAGCTGACCAGCATCTGGAAGGGCTCGTCCACGTTGGCCTCCGGGGCGGGGATATATTCCAGGATGGTGTCGAAGAGGGGCTTGAGGTCCGTGCCCTGCACCGTGGGGGAGCAGGAGGCGGTGCCGTTCCGCCCGGAGCAGAAGAGCATGGGGCTGTCCAGCTGCTCCGGCGTGGCGTCCAGGTCCATGAGGAGCTCCAGCACCTCGTCGATGACCTCGTAGACCCGCTGGTCGGGCCGGTCGATCTTGTTGACCACCACGATGACCCGGTGGCCCAGCTCCAGGGCCCGGCTGAGCACGAAGCGGGTCTGGGGCATGGGGCCCTCGGCGGCGTCCACCAGGAGGATGACGCCGTTGACCATCTTCAAAACCCGCTCCACCTCGCCGCCGAAGTCGGCGTGGCCCGGGGTGTCCACGATGTTGATCTTGGTGTC
>CAJTKE010000034.1 GCA_910576865.1 uncultured Oscillibacter sp. | reverse complement strand
TGGCGCTGCCCCGGGACGACCCGGCCCCCCTGGTCCTGGACGACGCCCTGGCCGGCTTCGACGGCGGACGCTGCGCCGCCGCCCTGGACTATCTCCGGCGGGAGGCGGAGAAGCGCCAGATCCTGCTCTTCACCTGCCACGGCCGGGAGGCGGAACACTTCCAAAACGACCCCGCCGTCTCCATCCGGCACTTGACGGCCCCCGGGGAGAGGGTATAAAATAAGGCCGTTCCAACCGCATTCATTGTCAATGATCCATTGTCCATTATCAATTCATAAAGAGGAGACTTTCACCCATGAGCGAATGCACCCACGACTGCTCCACCTGCAGCGAGTCCTGCGCGGACCGCCAGGAGCCCCAGTCCCTTCTCAAAGAGCTGAACCCCGCCGCCCGGGTGGGCAAGGTTTTCGGCGTCGTCTCCGGCAAGGGCGGCGTCGGCAAGTCCATGGTCACCAGCCAGCTGGCGGTGACCATGCGCCGCCGGGGCCACGCCGTCGGCATCCTGGACGCCGACGTCACCGGCCCCTCCATTCCCAAGGCCTTCGGCGTCCACGGGCAGGCCGTGGGCGGCGAGGAGGGCATCTATCCCATGCTCTCCCGCTCCGGCATCCAGATGATGAGCACCAACCTGCTCCTGCCCGACGAGACGGACCCGGTCATCTGGCGGGGCCCCGTCATCTCCGGCGTGGTCCAGCAGTTCTGGACGGACGTGCTGTGGAACTGCGACTACCTGTTTGTCGACATGCCTCCCGGCACCGGGGACGTGTCCCTCTCCGTCTTCCAGTCCATCCCCCTGGACGGCATCGTGGTGGTGGCCTCTCCCCAGGAGCTGGTGGGCATGGTGGTGGAGAAGGCCGTGAAGATGGCGGAGATGATGGAGGTGCCCATCGCGGGCCTCATTGAGAACATGAGCTACGTCCTCTGCCCCGACTGCGGGAAGAAGCTCCGCCTCTTCGGCGAGGGCAAGACCGCCGAGGCGGCGAAGCGCCACCACCTGCCTTTGCTGGCCGAGATGCCCATCGACCCGGCCCTGGCGGCGCTGGCGGACGCGGGGGACATCGAGTCCTTCCAGGGAAGCTGGCTGGACGCCGCCGCCGACCTGCTGGAGAAGAAGTGAACAGAGACCGAATATGAAAAGGAGGAAAGCACCATGCAGGAGCTGAAAGACCGCATCGTCAAGGAGGGAAAGGTCCTCCCCGGAAACATCATCAAGGTGGACGGCTTTCTGAACCACCGCATCGACACGGAGCTGATGGACCACATCGCCCAGGAGCTGGGACGGCACTTCGACATGGACGCCGTGGACGTGATCCTCACCGCCGAGGCCAGCGGCATCGCCCTGGCGGCGGTGGTGGCCCGGCACTTCGGCAAGGACATGATCTTCGCCAAAAAGGCCAAGAGCGACAACATCGAGGGCGGACTCTACCAGAGCGACATTTTCTCCTACACCTATAAAAAGAAGGTCACCCTGCTGGTCAGCAAGGAGTGGCTCCACGCCGGGGACCGCGTCCTGGTGGTGGACGACTTCATGGCCAACGGCGAGGCCGTCCGGGGCCTGTGCGACATCGTGGAGAAGGCCGGGGCCACCCTGGTGGGCATCGGCTGCGCCGTGGAGAAGGGCTTCCAGGGCGGCGGCGACCGCCTCCGCCAGGCGGGGGTCAACCTCCACTCCCTGGCCATTATTGAACGCGCCGAGCCCGGCAGCATCGTCTTCCGGGAGGAATAATTCCCCCTCCCCGCAACCTCCCCGCCCCTTTTCTCGTCTTCACAGATAGACAGATTTTAAAAAGGAGGGTTTCCCATGAAACGAATTTTGTTCCCCCTGTGCCTCGCGGCCCTGCTGCTCCTCTCCGCCTGCCGGGAGGCGGAGGCGGGCGACGCCAAGCCCGTGATCTACCTCTACCCGGAGGAGGAGACGGAAGTCACTGTCCGCCTGGACTACGACGGAACACTCACCTGCACCTATCCCGCCTACGAAGACGGCTGGACCGTCACCGCCGCCCCGGACGGCACCCTGAGGGACGAAGCCGGCCAGACCTACAGCTACCTCTACTGGGAGGGCGTGGCCCGGACGGAGTACGACTTCTCCCGGGGCTTCTGTGTCCCCGGGGCCGAAACCGCCGCCTTCCTGGAGGACGCCCTGGCCCGGCTGGGCCTCACCCGCCGGGAGGCCAATGAGTTCATCGTCTACTGGCTTCCCCGGATGGAGGCCAATCCCTATAACCTGATCGCCTTCCAGGCGGAGGACTACACGAATCACGCCCGCCTTACCGTCACCCCGGAGCCGGACAGCCTCCTCCGGGTCTTTATGGCCTGGAAACCCTTAGAGGCCCCTATGGACCTCCCCGCCCAGGAGCTTCCCGCCTTCAAGCGCACCGGCTTCACCGTGGTGGAGTGGGGCGGGGCGGAGCTGCCTTCCTGAGCGCCGCCTCTCCCCCTGCGGGGGCGCCGCCCCTAAGCCAAATCTAACGAAAGAACCGAGGAATCGCTTATGTCCCACCAAACCGTCATCATCCTGGACTTCGGCGGGCAGTACAACCAGCTCATCGCCCGCCGGGTCCGGGAGCAGAGGGTCTACTGCGAGGTCAGGCCCCACACCACCCCCGTGGAGGAGCTGAGGGCCCTGAAGCCCATCGGAATCATCTTCACCGGGGGCCCCGGCAGCGTCTACGACCCCGCCGCCCCCCAGGCGGACCCGGAGGTCTTCCGCCTGGGCGTGCCCATTCTGGGCATCTGCTACGGCTGCCAGCTGCTGGCCCACAATCTGGGGGGCCGGGTGGCCCCCGCCCAGGGCGACACCGCCCGGGAGTACGGCAAGACCGGCACCGCCTTTGACACGGACTGCCGGCTCTTCCGGGGCCTCCCCGCCGAGAGCGTCACCTGGATGAGCCACGGGGACTACATGGAAAAGGTCCCCGACGGCTTCAAGCTGACGGCCCGCAGCGCCGCCTGCCCCAACGTGGCCATCGCGGACGAGGCCCGGGGCTTCTACGGCGTCCAGTTCCACCCGGAGGTCAGCCACACGGAGCAGGGCGCCGCCATCCTCCGGAACTTCCTCTATGAGGTCTGCGGCGCCGCGGGGGACTGGAACATGGAGGACTACAAGGACGCCGCCGTCCGCCGCCTCCGGGAGAAGATCGGGGACGGGAAGGTCCTCCTGGCCCTCAGCGGCGGGGTGGACAGCTCCGTGGCCGCCGCCCTGCTGGCCGAGGCCGTGGGGCGGCAGCTGACCTGCGTCTTCGTGGACCACGGCCTGATGCGGCTGAACGAGGGGGACGAGGTGGAGGCCGCGTTCTCCAGGTGGGACATCCAATTCGTCCGGGCCGACGCGGAGGAGCGTTTCCTCTCCCGTCTGGCCGGCGTCACGGAGCCGGAGGAAAAGCGGAAGATCATCGGCGGGGAGTTCATCCGCGTCTTCGAGGCGGAGGCCAAAAAGATCGGCCGGGTGGACTATCTGGCCCAGGGGACCATCTACCCCGACGTCATCGAGTCCGGGGCCGGGGACGCCGCCGTCATCAAGAGCCACCACAACGTGGGGGGCCTGCCGGACCACGTGGACTTCAAGGAGATCGTGGAGCCCCTGCGGCTGCTCTTCAAGGACGAGGTCCGCCGCCTGGGGCGGGAGCTGGGCCTGCCCGAGTATCTGGTCAGCCGCCAGCCCTTCCCGGGGCCGGGCCTCGCCATCCGCTGCATCGGCGAGGTGACCCGGGAGAAGCTGGACCTCCTCCGGCAGGCGGACTTCATCTTCCGGGACGAAATCGCCAAGGCGGGCCTTGCCGGGAGCATGGACCAGTACTTCGCCGTGCTGACCAACCTGCGGTCCGTGGGCGTCATGGGGGACGGGCGGACCTATGACTACGCCCTGGCCCTCCGCAGCGTCACCACCAGCGACTTCATGACGGCGGACTGGACCCGGATTCCCTATGACGTGCTGGACCGGGTCAGCGTCCGGGTGGTGAACGAGGTGCCCCGCATCAACCGGGTGCTGTACGACATCACGTCGAAGCCCCCGGCGACGATTGAATACGAATGATTTTTTGAAACTCTGAACCCGGTGCGGCACAACGTTTCCACGGTTTTGCGCCCCTCTTTTGATAACGATTTGATAACGCTCCCCATATACCGTATCATTCTATATTCCCACTGGATTGCGGGTAAAGAATGTTCTTTTGCGGCTTATAAGTGAGGACAACCATATTAGAAAGCCCTTACCGATGGCAACGTCGGTAAGGGCTTTTGCTGTCTATTCGTCTATGTCAAGCCTGTCCCGGAACGCTTCTACCAGAAAATCGCTCAATTCTTTGGAGGGGACTTTCGCCCAGCGGTGAGTGGTGTCGTACTTGGGGTA
>CAJTKE010000033.1 GCA_910576865.1 uncultured Oscillibacter sp. | reverse complement strand
GCAAAATCAAAAACGGCGCGGACAGCTGCACCTCCTTTGCGGTCTACGAGGAGGAACTGAAACCTCTCCTGTTCCAGGTATTCCGTGAGACTGAGGCGGATGCCCAGGCCTTGGTGGAGGAGTACATCGAGATGTACAAGGCCCTGGGGGACGGCGAGGACATGGCGAAGCAAATCGCCACCCTGCGGCAACAAATCGAGCTGGCCCAGAAGAAGAAGAGCAAGCTCCTGGGCTACAACGCGGCAGGCCAGCTTTCCGACCGGGATTTCCTCTCCATGAACAAGGACTGTGACCGGGAGATTAGCGAGGCGGAACGGCAAATCTATGACTTGGAACAGCGGCAAATGTCCCGAGAGGACTTCCGCAAGCAGATCGACACCATCCGTCGGGTGCTGGACGAGGCCCGCCGGGACGCCGCTCAAGGGCTTATCAGTAAGGAGTTTGTGGACAGGTATATCGACAAAATCTTCGCCACCCCGGAGGAGGACGGTTCCCTGCGGTTGCAAATCAAGGTTTTCACCGGAGAGACCACCGACAAATACCTCACAAATCTCCGAAGTCGTACGGGTCACACGTTCAAGAAGATGATCGAGTCCTACGAGAAGTCCCTGTAACTTCCCGCTGGAACAAGAGGGGGAGAGGCAAACGCCTCTCCCCCGTTTCTCGTCCTCTCACCGCAGTAAAAGCGGCTGAATCTGCTCCCCCCGCAGGGCGGCGTCCACCGTCTCCGGCAGCTTTCCGAAGTCCGCCACCAGAGAGCTGGGCTTCATCTCCGCGTTGTCCTGCCCGAAGGGCACAAAAAAGTGATTCCGCCGGACCAGCAGCTCACCGATGTTCCTCGCCCCCGCCGCCAGTCCGTCGTTGCTGGACACCGCCAGCACCACCGGCCGGCCGTTCCGCAGGTGGGATTTCGCCGCCATGGTCACGGAGGTATCCGCGATGCCCGCCGCCAGCTTGGCGATGGTGTTCCCCGTGGCCGGGGCGATCACCAGCACGTCCAGCAGCCCCTTGGGCCCGATGGGCTCCACCGACGGGATGTCCAGCAGCACGTCGTTCCCCGTCAGGTCCTCCAGCCGCTCCAGCAGGTCCTCGGACGTGCCGAAGCGGGTGTCCGTAAAGGCGGAGATCTCCGAGACGATGGGGATCACCGTCTCATAGATTCCCGTCAGCGCCTCCAGGGCCTTCAGCACCTTCTCATGGGTGCAGAAGGACCCGCAGACCGCGAAACCGACCCGTTCCTTGCGCATACAGGTCACCTCATTCTTCCAATAGGATGTAATACACCGCGTCCCGGATGGCCGTCGCCGCGGACCGGGGGCTCAGCCGCCCCGGCAGGGAGCGGGCCCAGAGCACCGGCCGTCCGCCCTCCGCCGCCTCGATGCCCCGGACGGAAGCCAGATCCATCAAAAGGCAGTCCGCCGGCAGCTGGGCCAGCAGCGGCCCGTCCAGGACGGGGGAGGGGACCGTGTTGAACACCGCGCCAAAGGCGCTCAGATGGCCGTCCAGCTTCCCGGTTTCCAGAGCTTCGTATCCATAGGCCCGGATCCAGGCCAGGTCCCCCGGCCGTCTGGCCGTGGCCGTGACCCTGGCCCCCAGACCGTGGAGGCGGCAGCTCAGGAGCTTCCCGATGCGGCCGAAGCCCAGCACCAGACAGTTCATCCCCAGAAGCGTCCGGTCCAGCCGCTCCATGGCGGTCTGGACGGCGCCCTCCGCCGTGGCGGCGGCGTTGGCCACCGCCAGCTCCTCCCGGAGGAAATAGTCCTCCACCGTCAGGCCAAGGTCCTCCGCCTCCCGGCGCTGCCGGGGGCGCACCTGACCCGCCAGAATCCGCTGTCCGGGCCGGAGGCGGCGGAACAGGTCCGCCGTGGGCACCGCGCCCTCCTCGCAGTTCAAAACGCCGTCGCCCTTGCACAGCGGCAGCGGCAGAATCACCACGTCGGCGGAGGCGGCGCGGTCCAGCGTGTCCGCCCCTGCGGGCGTCCAGCGATCCAGACCATAAGTACGAACGGAATGGCCGTCCTCGGCCAGCAGCCGCCCGAGCTCCGCCTGACGGCGGTCCCCGCCGATGACGCCAAAGGTCTTCTTCATCTCAACACTCCCCCTCGCTCCATGGTATGGCCGGGAAGGAGAATGGGTGATTGTCTTTTCCCGGCGGGCGTGGTACAATGGGGACCGTGAAACCCGCTGAAAGGACGACCATGATGAAATACGAGTACCTGCTCTTCGATGCCGACGACACCCTTTTCGACTTCCCCAAGGCATCCTCCCGGGCCTTTGAGAAAATGTGCCGGACCCACGACATCCCCTTCACGCCGGAGGCCTACCGGCTCTATCACGAGATCAACCTGGAGCTCTGGGCCGCTTTCGACCGGGGAGAGGTGACCAAGGAGTTCGTCACCCTGGAGCGCTACGTCCGCTTCCTGAAAGGACTGAGCCTGGACCGGGACCCGGCGGAATGCAACCGGGACTATCTCGCCGCCCTGGGGGAGGGGGTCTACCCGCTGCCCCACGCCGAGGCGGTCTGCCGGGAGCTGAAGGCCCGGGGCCACCGGATGTACATTGTCACCAACGCCGTGGCCTCCGTCCAGCGGAGCCGCCTCCGGGGCAGCGTCTTCGCGGAGCTCTTCGAGGGGGCCTTCATCTCCGAGGAGGCCGGGGCCGCCAAGCCCAGCCGGGCCTATTTCGACTATGTGCGGCGGCAGCTGCCGGGGCTGACCGAGGAAAACGCCCTGGTCGTCGGGGACTCCCTGTCCACGGACATCCAGGGGGCCAACAACGCCGGCCTCCCCTGCTGCTGGTTCAACCCGGCGGGGAAGCCCCGGCGGGAGGGGCTGCGGATCGACCACGAGATTGCCGATCTGCGGGAGCTGCTGAAAATCGTATAAGGAAGCGGCGCCGGGAATTTTCCGGCGCCGCTTTTCAAACCCGCTCCGTATCCTTTTTCAACGCCTCCAGCAGCGCCTCCCGCTTGTTGGGCAGCGCGCCGTCCACAACCTTCTCCAGCAGCGCCTCCAGCGCCGCCCCCACCGCCGGGCCGGAGAGGCCCAGGGCCAGCAGGTCCCGCCCGTTGACCGCCAGCTGCCGCAGGGAGAAACAGGTGTCCTCCGCCAGGAGCCTGTCCAGAATCTCCTCCGCCCTGTCCAGCTCCCTCTGCCGGTCCCGGAACGCCGGGGCCTGTCCCAGATTGTCCGCCCGCTTCACCAGAATCAGGCGGCGCAGGTCCTCCTCTCCCAGAATCCGCAGGGCCCGCCGGATGGACTTGTCCGTCCGGGGGATGTCCCTGTCGTGCCACTCCACCAGCCGGACCACGGTCTCCCGGAAGCCCGCGGCGCACCTCAGCCGCCGGAGCATCCCGTCCGCCAGCGCCCGGCTGACGGCGGGGTGGCCGTAGAAATGCCCCACGCCCGCCTCGTCCAGGGTGAAGCAGGCGGGCTTCCCCACGTCGTGGAGGAGCATCGTACAGCGGAGGACCAGGTCCCCCGGTACGGCGTCCAGGGCGTGGAGGGTGTGCTCCCACACGTCGTGGCAGTGGTGCCGGTTCCGCTGGTCGAAGCCCACCATGGCCAGGAGCTCCGGCCAGAAGACGCCGAAGACCTCCGGCCAGCCCCGCAGCACCTCCGCCGCCCGTTTCCCCGGCAGGAGCTTGAAGAATTCCACCTGTATCCGCTCCGGGGCGATGTCCCGCAGCCCCTCCCGGTTCCTCCGGACGGCCTCCGCCGTTCCCTTCTCAATCTCCAGTCCCAGTACCGCCGAGAACCGCAGCCCCCGGAGGATGCGCAGGGCGTCCTCCTGAAACCGCCGGTCCGGGTCCCCCACGCAGCGCAGGATTCCCCGCTCCAGATCCCCCCGGCCTCCGAAGGGGTCCCGAAGCTCCCCCCGGAGGTTCAGGGCCATGGCGTTGACGGTGAAGTCCCGCCGCCCAAGGTCCTCCTCGATGGAGCGGGTGAAGGTGACGGACTCCGGGCGGCGGTGATTGAGATACGCCCCGTCGACGCGGTAGGTGGTGACCTCCACAGGCCCCCCGGGCGTTTTTACGGTGACGGTGCCGTGTTTCAGCCCCGTGGGCGACCCCCGGGGGCCGAAGAGCGCCAGGGTCTCCTCCGGCAGGGCGGAGGTGGTCACGTCCCAGTCCTCCGGCGTCCGGCCGGGCAGACGGCCTCCGTCCAGCAGGGCGTCCCGGACACAGCCCCCCACGCACCACGCCTCATGCCCCGCTGTCTCCAGGGTTTCCAAAACCGCGCGCGCGTTCTCCGGAATATCCATGGATTTCGCCCCTTTCGCCGTTGCAATTCACTGATTTCTATATTATAATAAAATGCTCGAAAGGATACAATCTTTTTTAAAAGGAAGTAGGTTTCCATGATGCAGAATAAAAAACCCATCAGCGATTATTTCGTCCCCGGCGTCCGGGCCCATCTGGTGGGCATCGGGGGCGTGTCCATGTGCCCCCTGGCGGAGGTCCTCCGGGACAAGGGGCTCGTCATCCAGGGCTCCGACATGTCGGAGAGCGAGACTGTGAAGCACCTCCGGTCCCTGGGCATCCCCGTGGCCGTGGGCCACAACGCCGACAACCTGGGGGACTGCGACCTGGTGATCCGCACCGCCGCCGTCCACGACGGCAACCCGGAGATTGCCGGGGCCGTGGCCCGGGGCATCCCGGTCTACGAGCGGGCCCAGGCCTGGGGGGCCATCATGCGCCGCTATCCCAACGCCCTCTGTGTCGCCGGGACCCACGGGAAGACCACCACCACCTCCATGTGTACCCACATCTTCATGGCGGCGGAGGCGGACCCCACGGTGATGATCGGCGGCACCCTGCCCCTGCTTCACTCCGGCTACCGGGTGGGCCAGGGGGACACCATCATCCTGGAGTCCTGCGAGTACTGCAACAGCTTCCTCAGCTTCTACCCCACCGTGGCCGTCATCCTGAACGTGGAGGCGGACCACCTGGACTTCTTCAAAGACCTGGAGGACATCAAGCGCTCCTTCCGGAGGTTCGCGGAGCTGGTGCCCGCCTCCGGCAAGGTCGTGGTCAACGCGGACAACGCCGGGGCCCGGGATGTGGCCCGGGGGCTGGACGCCTTCACCTTCGGCCTGGAGTCCGGGGCGGAGTGCACCGCCGTGAACCTCCGGGAGGAGAAGGGCCGCCCCGTCTTCGACATCCACGTCCACGGCGAGTTCTATGCCCACGCGGAGCTCCGGGTCTACGGGCGGCACAATGTGTCCAACGCCCTGGCGGCGGCCTCCGCCGCTTACGTGCTGGGCCTCCCCGGCGAGGCGGTGGAGAAGGGGCTTGCCTCCTTCACCGGCGCGGGGCGGCGCTTCGAGTACAAGGGGACCTTCCAGGGCGCGGAAATCTACGACGACTACGCCCACCACCCCGACGAGCTCCACGCCCTGCTGACCACCGCCAAGGGCCTGGGCTACCGGCGCTTGATCGTGGCCTTCCAGCCCCACACCTATTCCCGGACCGCCAAGCTCTTCGATCGCTTCGTGGAGGAGCTGAAGCTGGCGGATGTGGTGGTGCTGGCGGAAATTTACGCCGCCCGGGAACAGAACACCCTGGGCATCTCCTCGGCGGACCTTGTGGAGAAGGTCCCGGGCTCCGTGTACTGCTCCACCCTGGACAAGACGGCGGAGGCCGTCCGGCGGCTGGCCGGGCCCGGGGACCTGATCCTCACCGTCGGCGCGGGGGATATCTACCGAGTCGGAGAGAAACTTCTGGCAAAGGATTGACATACGATGGAACTTTCACCGCTTTATCACAACACCCGGCCGGAGGGGGAGCTGCTTCCCCAGGAGGAGGCCGCTTTCGCCCTGCTGGAGGAGCTGGGCATGGACTATGACCGGGTCTCCGGCGAGCCCGCCGACACCATGGAGAAGTGCGCCGCCGTCAGCGAGGTGCTGGGCGTGCCGATCTGCAAGAACCTCTTCCTCTGCAACCGGCAGAAAACACAATTCTATCTGCTCCTCATGGGCCCCGACAAGCCCTTCCACACCAAGGACCTGTCCCACCAGATCGGCTCCGCCCGGCTGTCCTTCGCCCCGGAGGAGAATCTTTGGGAGCTGCTCCGCTGCACCCCCGGCTCCGCCACCGTCCTGGGGCTGATGAACGACAGGTCGCACCGTGTCCGGCTCCTCATGGAGCGGGAGGTCTACGAGGCGGAGTATCTCAGCTGCCACCCCTGCATCTGCACCAGCAGCCTGAAGCTGAAGACGGCGGACGTGCTCCGCAGGCTGCTGCCCCATACGGGGCACGAGGCCACGGTGGTGGAGCTGTAACGGGGCCTTCCCCGGGAAATGGGGGACTGAGCATGCGGGAGCTGCTTCGGAGATACAGGCACCAGCTGCTGTACCTCTTTTTCGGCGTGTGCACCACCGTGGTGAACGTGCTGGTCTACGGGCTGTGCGCCCGCCTGACGCCGCTTTCCACGGCGGCGTGTACCGGGCTGGCCTGGGTGGCGGCGGTGCTGCTGGCCTACGCCACCAACCGGACCTGGGTGTTCGGGAGCCGCGCCCGGGGCGTCTCCGGCGTCCTGCGGGAGCTGGGGTCCTTTTTCCTGTGCCGGCTGGCCACGGGAGGGCTGGACCTGGCGGTCATGTACGTCTGCGTGGACCGGCTGGGCCTGCCGGATATCCCGGTGAAGACGGCGTCCAACGTCCTGGTGGTGGTGCTGAACTACGCCGCCAGCAGGCTGTTCATCTTCGTCTCCTGAGAGAGAAACGAGAAAAAGGAAGACCTGCCGTTTCGCGGAAGCGAAACGGCAGGTCTTTTCATCTGATGCTCTGATGATGCTCTGACGCGCGGATTTTCCGGATCAGGCAAGGTCCTTGATCGCGGCCTGAGCGGCGGCCAGACGGGCGATGGGCACCCGGAAGGGAGAGCAGGACACGTAGTCCAGGCCCACCTTGTGGCAGAACTCCACGCTGGAGGGGTCGCCGCCGTGCTCGCCGCAGATGCCCAGGTGCAGGTCCGGGTTGGTCTGACGGCCCAGCTTCGCGGCCATCTCCACCAGACGGCCCACGCCGGTCTGGTCCAGCTTGGCGAAGGGATCGTTCTCGTAGATCTTCCGGTCGTAGTAGGCGTCCAGGAACTTCCCGGCGTCGTCCCGGCTGAAGCCGAAGGTCATCTGGGTCAGGTCGTTGGTGCCGAAGGAGAAGAAGTCCGCCTCCTTTGCGATTTCGTCGGCGGTGATGGCCGCCCGGGGGATTTCGATCATGGTGCCGACCTTGTACTTCATGGAGGAGCCGGCCTCCTTGATGATGGCGTCGGCGGTTTCCACCACCACGCCCTTGACGAATTTCAGCTCCTTGGACTCGCCCACCAGGGGGATCATGATCTCGGGGACCATGGTCCAGTCGGGGTGCCTGGACTGGATGTTCAGCGCGGCCTTGATGACGGCCTTGGTCTGCATGGCGGCGATTTCGGGATAGGTGACCGCCAGACGGCAGCCCCGGTGGCCCATCATGGGGTTGAACTCATGGAGCCCGGCGATGATGTTCTTGATGTCCTCCACGGATTTGCCCATGTTCTGGGCCAGGGCGGCGATGTCGGCCTCCTCGGTGGGGACGAACTCATGCAGGGGGGGATCCAGGAAGCGGATGGTGACGGGGCAGCCCTCCATGGCCTCGTAGATGCCCTCGAAGTCGCTCTGCTGCATGGGCTCCAGGCGGGCCAGGGCCTTCTCGCGCTGCTCGGCGGTGTCGGAGCAGATCATCTCCCGGATGGCGGGGATGCGGTCC
>CAJTKE010000032.1 GCA_910576865.1 uncultured Oscillibacter sp. | reverse complement strand
TGGCTGGGCAGGGACATCTGCACCAGCACGATGCCGAACAGCAGCTTCTTGCCCCGGAATTCCAGCATGGCGAAGGCGTACCCGGCCATGGAGCTGAAGGCCACGGCGCAGATCACCCGGAAGAAGATCATGAGTCCCGTGTTGATGTACAGCTTGAGGAAGGGCAGGCTGGTGACGGCCTCCTTGAAGTTGGACCACCGCAGGGAGCTGGGGAAGATCACGGGGGGCACGGCGTTGCTCTCGGTGACGGTCTTGAAGCTGGTGAGGATCATCCAGACAAAGGGGAAGATCATGATCACCATGCCGAAGATCAAGGCCGCGTAGGTGAGGATGGTGAGCCGCTTCCGGGAGGCGTCCAAAGAACTGTTTTTCATCTCTTGCTCCTCCTTACACATCGTAGTTGACCCACTTCTTCTGGCCGTAGAACTGGATGACGGTCACAAGGCCAATGAGCAGGACGGTCCAAAGGACGATGGCGGAGCCGTAGCCGCGCTCGCCGGCCACGAAGGAGGACCGGTAGAACAGGTACATCAGGCTCTGCACGCTGGTGACGGCGGGGTTGGTCTCCTCCACCATCATGTAGATCAGGTCGTAGACCTTGACGGAGGACATCAGGCGCATGATCATGACCACGAACAGGGTGGGGGAGACCATGGGCAGGGTGATGGTGAAGAACTGCTTCACCTTTCCCGCTCCGTCGATGCTGTTGGCCTCGTAGAGGGTCTTGGGGATGTTCTGGAGGCCCGCCAGGAGAAGCACGGCGTCATAGCCGATGTTGGACCAGATGGCCACCACGGCGCAGGAGATCATGACGAAATTGGGGTCGGTGATCCAGCCGATGTGGGTGCCGAACAGGGAGTTCAGGATGCCGTACTCCCCGTTGAAGATGAAGCGCCACACCATGGTCACGGCGGCGGGGGCGCACACCATGGGCAGGAAGAAGGTGGTGCGGAAGCCGCCCTTGAACTTGATCTTGGCGTTCAGCAGCATGGCCACCAGAAGGGACAGGAACAACCCCACGGGCACGGTGAGAATACAGAACAGGATGGTGTTCCACGTGGCCTTCCAGAACTCGGCGTTCTGGAACATGCGGACAAAGTTGCCGATGCCGATGAACTTGTAGTGGCCGAAGCCCAGGTGCTCGCAGAAGCTGGTATAGATGGTCTGGACAAAGGGCCAGAGGTTCAGGACGATCAGGCCCACAATGGTGGGGGCCACCATCAGCCAGGCCCAGTTTTCTTCCCGCCGGGCGGCGGGGGACAGTCTGTTTTTCATACGCTTTGCCTCCTCTCCGCGTCACTCAGCCGTAACGTAGCTGTCCGCCACCTGCTGCATATAGGCCAGGGAGTTGTCGATATCCTCTCCGTTGTAGACCTTCACCATCTGGTCGGCCACGGTGGATTTCCATTTGCGGCGGGTGGCGTTGTTGATGTACTGTACGGCGATGTCAAACTGGTCATAGCAGACCTGCACGTTCAGCAGGTAGTCGAACTTCTGAAACTCGGTGGTCCAGGAGTCCTCCAGCCCCAGGTAGGCGGGGATGGCCGCGCCGGACTCGCCCTGGATGCGCTGGCCCTCCTCGCTGCCGAAGAAGCGCAGCACGTCCTTCACCACTTCCAGGTTCTTTCCCTTGGCGGCGGTGGAGTAGCAAAGGCCGTTGGAGATGGTGCCGGTTCCGTCACCGGAGGCGGGGCTGGGGCACTTGGGCAGGGGGGCGATGTCCCACTTGCCCACCATGTCGGGATAGTTCTTCATCTCGCTGAGGAGGTTCCAGCTTCCCTCCAGGAACATGGAGCCCATGCCGGAGAAGAAGGCGGTGCCGGGGGAGGTCTCGGCGAAGAAGGTCTGGTCGGGGCACCAGTCGTTTTTCTGGAGGTTCACATAGAATTTGATGGCGTCGGCGGTGGCGGGCTGGGTGTATCCGGCGTGGATGTTGGTCTCCGGGTCCAGGATATAGCCGCCGTTCTGATAGACGAAGTTCCAGTAGCCAAGCTGTTCGTCGTTATAGGCCATGTAGCCGTATTTCCCGGTGGCGTCGTGGATCTTCTGAGAGGCCTCGGTCAGATTGTCCCAGGTCCAGCTTTCATCAGGATAGGGGACCTGGGCGGCGTCGAACATCTCTTTGTTGTAAACCAGGATGACATTGTCCCTGTCCTTGGGCACGCCGTACATCCGGCCGTCGCTGCCGCTGGCGTTTCCGATGGAGACGTCGGAAAAGTGCTCCGAATAGTAATCGGGGCTCTCGGCGCTGTAGAGGTCGGACACGTCGGCCAGGATGCCGAAGTCGGCATAGTACAGAATCTGGTCGGTGTGCATCCAGAAGATGTCCGGCATCGTGTTGGACTCAGCGGCGGCCTCCAGCTTGGTCCAGTACTCGCCCCAGCTGGTGACCTGGACCTCGATGTCCACATCGGGGTGCCGGGCGGTGTAGGCGTCGCACATGGCCTGCATGCCGTCCCGCTGGGCGATGTCCCAGATCTGGAACTTGAGATGCGTCCTGCCGTCCGACGCGCCGCAGCCGCACAGGCTCAGCAGCAGCGCCATGGCCAGGACCAGCGCTGTGATACGGGGGAATTTTTTCATGAACACCACTCCTCTGCTTCATTTCAAGTCCGCGCCGCCCTTGGGCCGCGCCTTTATGGAGAACTATACGACGTTCCCCTCGGCGCTGTAAATGGACTGCGTTTTTGCGAATATACCAGGATGTTGTCCAACACGCTTAACATGCAGGTCACAACGCATTTGGATATATAATTGTGAATTTCGTGAGGTTAGACACAATTCATGGCCTGATTTTGGTGATTATGACGTCCGCCTTTTCGCCCGTTTTCGGAACGGATGGAAAACGCGCCCGACGGCTGGAAAGTTTTACCTGCCCAAAATGGTATATTTTTGAAGTTGGCCCCGGGTCCGGTCCAGCCGCCGGGGGGCGGTTCCGCGGAATGCGGAAAGAGCGCCGCCGGCAGCGTTTGAAACCGCTGCCGGCGGCGCCTGAATCCGTATTCAGCCGGGAGCGCGAGCCCTCACCACTCCCGTTTGACGTCCGCTTCCACCACCTGATACCGGCGCAGGAACTCCTGAAGGTCCCGGCCGTCCCGGAGGAGCATCAGCTCCTCGAACTTCCCGCTGACCGGGTCCTTGAAGCCCGCCACCTGCTCCCCGGTGCAGATGCTGGAGCGGATGACGGGAATTTTCCCGCCCTTGTCATAGGGGGCCTCGGTTTGCTTTTTTCGTCTGCCGAACATCAGGGACACCTCTCTTTCACGGACTCCAGCAGCCCCCGGCAGCCCTCCAGCACGTCCCTCCAGGTGGCGTCGAAGTCGCCTGTGTACCAGGGGTCGGCCACGTCGCCGGGGCGGTCCGTGTAGTCCAGCAGCGGCCTGATTTTCCTGTCGGGGTCTCCGCCGCAGATGCGGTTCATGTTCCGGATGTTGGCCCGGTCCATGCCGATCAGGAGGTCGTATCGGGCATAGTCGGCCTTTGTGAGCTGCCGGGCGGTTTTCCCGGCGCAGGAGATGCCGTGCTCCGCCAGCTTCCGGCGGGCCGGAGGATAGACCGGACAGCCGATCTCCTCGGTGCTGGTGGCGGCGGAGGCGATTTGGAACCGGGCATCCAGTTCCGCCTTGCTCACCAGGTCCTTCATGATGAACTCGGCCATCGGGCTTCTGCAAATGTTGCCGTGGCATACGAATAAGATTTTTGTCATATCCTGAAACCTCTTGAATGTTTTGATATTTTGGACCTCGCGGGTGTTTTTCGGCATTTTCTTCCGCTCCCGTTTTACTGCTTATACTTATACCATAACCGCGGCCCGATTTCCATATCAATCGGAAAGTCTTGCAGGATTTTACACCCCTCCTGATTCAATTGACAGGGTCCTGGAAATCTACTGTCACAAGCCCGGGCGCCACGGTGGTCTACGGCGATTCCGGGCGCGTTTGATCATAAGGGTTCCTTCTCACTGCGGACGCCGGCGTCCAGAGCATAAGCACGGGGCGGGCTCCATTCAGGGGACCCAATGCCTTGAAACCCCTTGAAATTTATGGTACAGTAACAGAAAGAGAAAAAAGAAGGACCCGATGAAATCGGACTTTCTTGAAAAAATGAGGGCAGGCTTTTCGGACAGTCCGATGAGACTGGTCAAAGCGCCCGCCCTCATTCACGGAGGAGGATATTCATGACAGAGAAACTGAGCCTGTTTGTGGAGGCCATGCAGGATGCGCCGGTCATCGCGGCCGTCAAAAACGACGAGGGATTGGAGCGGGCGTTGACGTCCGAAAGCACTGTGGTCTTTTTGCTCTACGGGACCATCCTGAACATCGCGGAGCTGGTCCGCCGGGTCAAGGAGGCGGGAAAACTTGCGTTTATCCACATTGACTTGGTGGAGGGCATGTCCGCCAAGGATATCTCCGCCGAGTACATCGCCTCCCGCACCGAAGCCGACGGCATCATTTCCACACACCCGAACGTGATCCGCCGGGCGCGGGAGCTGGGACTCCTGACCATCCAGCGGTTTTTCATGCTGGATTCCATGTCCTTTGCCAACGTCCTGCGGCAGAGCTCCAACGCCGACGTGGTGGATGTGCTCCCCGGCGCCATCGCCAGCGTCATCAGCCATCTGGTGCGGGAGGTTCATCAGCCCCTCATCGCCAGCGGCCTGCTGCTGGACAAGTCCGACGTGGTGGCGGCCCTCTCCGCCGGAGCGGTGGCGGTGTCCACCACCAGCGAGCGGCTCTGGTCCGTATGAGAGCGGCTCACCGGCCCCTCCGCAGGCGGCGGAGCAGCCGGACGACCGGGGCGGCCCGGCCTTGGAAGGTCTGGCCCGTTTTTTCCTCCAGGAAGATCCGAAACGCGTCCTCCCGCTCCTCCAGGGCGGCCTTTGGGATCATATAGCCGCCGTAGCGGTCCCGGAAGACATAGAAATACTCCCGGTCCTCCCCCAAGCGGAAAACGTCCGTGTAGGTCAGGGGTTTCCCCAGGGGCGTTTCCTCCGGCAGGGAGACGATCACCATGGCTTTCTTTTTGAAAATATAGCGGGAGGCGGGGAAATCCAGCCCGCCCTCCCGGATCTGCTTTGTCAGCTTGTGGGCGGTGTGGTTGGCGGCGCTGTAGGTGCTGGTGACCAGGTAGCAGCCGTAAGCCGTGACCAGCACGCCCCACCATTGGGAAAAGTTCACCACTCCCAGGACCACCAGCCCCAGGCTCAGCAGGGACCGGGCCACCCGGTTTCCCACGCAGAAGAGGTCATACTGCATGTGGGCCAGGGCCTCAAAGCTCTTTTCCGTGTGCCGCATTTCCACCTGATATTCCATGAATTCACGCTCCATTTCCATGGTTGTTGGCGATGGGAAAGGCCCGAGGGGGGAAATCCCCCTCGGGTCTTTGTCCGCTTACATGGCCGCGGGGCCGTAGATCAGATCCGGGACAATGGTAATGAGGTCCGGGCAGAAGGTCAGGATGATCAGCACAATGAAGAGGCTGAGTATGAAAGGCCAGACCTCTTTCAGGAAGTCGCTGATGGGGCACTTCGTGATGCCGCAGGTGGTGAACATCATGGAGCCGAAGGGAGGCGTGATACCGCCGATCATGATGTTGACGATGGCCACCAGGCCGAAGTGGTACACGTCGATGCCCAGAGTCCGGGCCACCGGCAGCAGCAGCGGCGTGATGATCATCAGAGCCGCGCCGCCCTCCAGGAACATGCCCATGATCAGCAGCACCAGGTTGCACAGCAGCATGAAGACCCACTTGTTGTCCGTCAGGTTCAGCACGCCGCTGGCCACGATCTTGGGCAGGTTGATCCAGCTCATATACTGGCCAAAGACATTGGCGGAAACCATGATTAATACAACGCTGGAGGTTCCGGCAATGGTGTCCATCAAAATGGGAATCAGGTGCTCCCGGAAGCTCAGCTTCCGGTACACAAACTTGCCGATGACCACGGCGTACAGCACGGCGAAGGCGCCGCCCTCAGAGGGGGTGAACCAGCCGAAGCGCATGCCCAGGATGATACCGAAGGGGAAGAACAGCCCCCAGAAGGAGATGAACGCCTGCTTCAGAATCACCTTGGCCGGGGGGAATTTGTCCCGGGTGGTGGGGTAGTTCCGCTTCTTGGCGATGATGGCCACGGTGATCATCATCGAGATCGCCATCAGGATGCCGGGGACATAGCCCGCGGCGAAGGTGCGGCCCAGGGACGCCTGGGCGATCAGGGTGAAGACGATGAGGTTGACTCCCGGCGGAATGACGGGGGTGGCCGCCGAGGAGGCCGCCGTGATGGCGGCGGAGAAGGATTTGGAATAGCCCCGCTTCTCCATCTCCGGCACCAGCATCTTGGACTGCATGGCGCAGTCGGCGTTGGCGGAGCCGGAGCAGCCGCCCATCAGCATGGACAGCAGCACATTCACCTGGGCCAGTCCGCCCTTCATGTGGCCGGTGACGCATTCGCAGAAGTCCATCAGCTTGTCGCTGATACCGCCGAAGTTCATCACCGAACCGGACATAATGAAGAACGGAATAGCCAGCATGGAGAAGGACTGGGTGGAGTTCATCACCTTTTGCAGGATCAGGAAGGGCTGGGAGGTGGTGTCGATGAACAGGAAGTAGAAGAAGGTGGAGCCGAACAGGGAGTACACAATGGGCATACCCAGGAAGTACAGGATGAACACCATGAAAATGGGGATCATGGCGGTGAAGCTCAAACTCATTCCGCTGCCGCCTCCTTGTCTTTGATGATGTGCAGGCGGTCCTTCAGCAGGAAGTACACCTGATAAAGGGTGGAGAGGCCGAAGCCGATGGGCACGGCGATTCCCGTCCACCATTTGGGGACCCGCAGAAGGTCCGTCATGGCGATTTTCAGCGCGCCCCGGGAGAAGATCAGGCTGTAGACATACTGGCTGCTGACAATGGTGAGCATGATGAGCACCAGCAGCTCCACAACGCTCATGATGTCCTGCACGATGGGCTTGGATTTGCCGGGCAGGATGTTGACCAGGATGTCCACGCCCAGATGGGAGTGCTTGCGGTGGGCATAGGCGCTTCCGATGAACACCGTCCAGACGAAGAGGCTGGTCACGACCTCCTCGCTCCATTGGAGGGGGCTGTTGAGGAAGCGGCGGAATATGATATTCGTGTTGACCAAAATGACGCACAAGGTCAAGGTGGTGCCGGTGATGATGGCATCCAGATTGGTGATGACGCCTTTCAGTGTGATTTTCCGTTTCTCTTCCATATGATTCGCTCATTTCCTTCATGAATATGGCGGCGGCATTCACAGGCGGGAAACCCCGTTTCCAGCCTGTGAATACGGCCTCAAACGCTCCTGACAGGCTGCCCGGTGAAACCGGGCAGCCTGCGCGGGGTTTAAAGCCCGCGGCCGCGGCCAGGGCTTTTCCTTTTTTCTCAGCTGTTGTTGGCGCGGTATTCGTTGATCAGCTCCACCAGCTTGCCGCGGAGGGCGGGATCCGCGCCGTATTCCTCGCAGATCCAGTCATAGACGGGCTCGCAGGCGGCGGTGAAGGCGTCCAGGTCCACCTCGTTCCAGGTCACGCCCTGGCCGGCCAGCATCTCCTTCTGGGTGTCCTCGTCCTCGCGGCAGGAGGTCTGCTCCCACATGCCGCACTCGTAGGCGCACTCGTCCAGGATGTCCCGCCACTTGGTGGGAATGGACTGATAGAGGTCCTCGGGCATGAACAGCCAGCGGGTGGCGATCAGGTGGTTGGTCAGGGCGACCTTCTTCACCAGCTCATAGGGGGCGCCCGCGCCGGACAGGGTGGAGGTGGAGCCCTCGAAGCCCTCCACCACGCCGGAGGAAATGGCGGACAGGCACTCGGTGAAGCTCATGGGAACGGGGGTGGCGCCCAGGCACTCCAGGGTCTTGGTGAACAGGGCGGAGGAGGTGGCCCGGAGCTGGTGGCCCTTCAGGTCGTCCGGGGTCTTGACGTCCAGGTTGGTGACCACGCTGCGGAAGCCGAAGGAGTAGTGGGTGTCCAGAATATGGATGTTCTCGGCGGCCAGGCGGTCGCACACGTCCTTGACCAGGTCGGAATCCATGACGTAGTTGTACTCGTCGTCGCTGTTGTACAGCATGGGTCCGATCAGGGTGGCGGCGTCGCCCACGTAGTCGGCGAACAGGGAGGGCTCTTCCAGGCCCATCCAGTTGGCGTTGTTGACGGCCTGGGTGACGGAGTCGCCGTAGCAGTCCAGTTCGTTCTGGCCGTAATAGGTCACGGTGATATGGCCCTCGGTGCGCTCGGTAATCATTTCAGCCAGCTTCTCGGAGGCCTTGTAGTTCCACTCGGTGGGCTGGAACACGTTTGAAAACTTGATGTCCAGATAGAAATTGTCGGCATCCTCGTCAGAGCCGCCGGAGGGCTGGGAATCGCCCTCGGTCTGCTGGGCATCCCCGTCGGAGGGCTGGGAATCGCCGCCGCCATTTCCGCCGCAAGCGCACAGGGACAGCAGCATCAGCATGGTCAGCAGCAGTGCAAAAACCTTTTTCATGTACAATCTCTCCTTTTAATTTATGTTTGCGATCACGTCTCCCACCGAATGAAAACAGAAGTCGCGAATCACACAAAATAATTGTATACCTCTTGGCTCTTTTTGTCAATAAAAACCTAAATTGTGTGAACGATTTTTTAAATTTTCGTACAAAATAGCCAATATTTTTATGGGATTTGCATGAAAGAATCCGTGTCAGCCTAATTTTTCCAGGATTTCTCCGATGTCCCGGTAGGTCTCCGAGGGCTGAACGCCGTACTTCTCCGCGTCCTCCGGCACGCCCTCTCCGGAGAGCACGAAGGCGGTGTCGATTCCGGCCCGGACGCCGCAGGCGATATCGGTGTAGATCCG
>CAJTKE010000031.1:357-13223 GCA_910576865.1 uncultured Oscillibacter sp. | reverse complement strand
GCTGGGACTACGGCCCCCTGGGCGTGGAGCTCAAAAACAACGTGAAGCGGGCCTGGTGGAAAAAGTTCGTCCAGGAGAACCCCTACAACGTGGGTCTGGACGCCGCCATCCTCATGAACCCCCAGGTCTGGGTGGCCTCCGGACACGTGTCCACCTTCAACGACCCCCTGATTGACTGCAAGGCCTGCAAAATGCGCCACCGGGCCGACAAGCTCGTCGAGGGCTATGTCCAGGAGAACGGCCTGGACGTCAACGTGGAGGCCATGACCCAGGAGGACCTCGTCGCCTTCATCCGGGAGAAGGAGGTCCCCTGCCCCGGCTGCGGCAAGCACGACTTCACCGACATCCGGAAGTTCAACCTGATGTTCAAGACCCACCAGGGCGTCACCGAGGACTCCGCCAACGAGGTCTATCTCCGGCCCGAGACCGCCCAGGGCATCTTCGTCAACTTCCCCGCCATCCAGCGGACCACCCGGCGGAAGCTCCCCTTCGGCGTGTGCCAGGTGGGCAAGAGCTTCCGCAACGAGATCACCCCCGGCAACTTCATCTTCCGCATCCGGGAGTTCGAGCAGATGGAGCTGGAATTCTTCTGCAAGCCGGACACGGACCTGGAGTGGTTCCAGTACTGGCGGACCTACTGCCACGACTGGCTGATCGGCCTCAACGTGAAGGAGGAGAACCTCCGCCTCCGGGACCACGAGCCCGAGGAGCTGGCGTTCTACTCCAAGGCCACCACGGACTTCGAGTATCTCTTCCCCTTCGGCTGGGGCGAGCTCTGGGGCGTGGCGGACCGGACGGACTACGACCTGAGCCAGCACCAGAAGCACTCCGGCCAGGACCTGACCTATTACGATCAGGATAAAAATGAGCATTATATACCCTATGTTATCGAGCCCTCCCTGGGCGCGGACCGGATGACCCTGGCCCTGCTGGTGGAGGCCTATGACGAGGAGGTCGTGGACGAGGCCAAGAACGACGTCCGGGTCGTCATGCGCTTCCACCCCGCCATCGCCCCCTTCAAGGCGGCGGTGCTGCCCCTTTCCAAGAAGCTCAGCGACAAGGCCCGGGAGATTCAGCAGGAGCTTTCCAAGGACTGGATGGTGGACTTCGACGAGACCGGGTCCATCGGCAAGCGCTACCGCCGGGAGGACGAAATCGGAACCCCCTACTGCGTCACCGTGGACTTCGACACCGTGGGCGACGCCGAGAAGGCCGGGGACAACTGCGTCACCGTCCGGGAGCGGGACTCCATGGCCCAGGTCCGGATCCCCATCAGCGAGCTGAAGGCCTACCTCACCGAGAAACTGGCGTACTGATCAAACCATCCGGGCCGTGGGGAAACCCCACGGCCCCTGCCCATTTGTGAAACATGAAAAAAACGTTTGCTTTGAAAAAACGTACCCTCGGCCCCCCCTGGCTCCGGCTCTGCCTCTTCACCGCCGCCGCCCTCTGCATGGGGCTGGCGGTCACCGCCGCCATGCAGTGGATCGCCATCGGCACCCTGCCGGGCGTTCTGGAGTGGGCCCGGGACTACCCCGGCCATCTGGCCATGACCGCCCTGCTGTGGGCCGTGCCCGTGGGCGTCCTGGGGACGCTGACGGGGCGGCTGTGGATCGCCGCGCTGCCCGTGGGGGCCGCGGGGCTGATCCTGGCCCTGGTGGACTACTTCAAAAACGCCATCAACGGCACCCCCCTGGAGCTGGCGGACTTCGGCCTCGCCGGGGCGGCGGGGGACGTGGCGGGCCTCGCGGGGGACCTGACGCCAACCGAGGATTTCTGGCTGGCGGCGGCGGGGCTTCTCTTCTGCGTCCTGGTCCTGTTCCTCACCCGGCGGCTCACCGCCCTGGAGGGGACCGCCCGGGGACGGGGCTGCCTGTTCTCCCTGACCCTGGCGGGCATCCTTCTGACGGGCGCCGGGACCCGGGCCGTGGGCGGGGCCCTGGGGGTGGACTTCTACACCCGGATGGACCCGGCGGAGAACCACAGCCTCCACGGCCTGACCCTCAGCCTCTGGCGGGACGCCTTTCCCCAGCCGAAAGCCCCGCCGGAGGGCTATGACGCAGACTTCATGCTGGACGTCCTCAGCCGGGTGGACCGGCTCCTGGGCCCCGCCCGGGAGGAGCCGGAGGCGCGGCCCAACGTCCTCTTCATCCTCTCCGAGTCCTTCTACGACCTGACCCGCCTGCCGGTGCTCCAATACGAGGGGGACCCCCTGGAGCACTTCCACGCCCTGGAGGCCGAGAGCGTCAGCGGCACCTTCCACAGCCACTACCTGGGCTACGGCACCGGCTATCTGGAGATCCCCATGCTCTACGGGCTGAACGCCCTGGATCTCCCCCCGGGAACGAATATCTGCTTCCAGGACCCGGAGGTCTATGAGCGCTTCGACGCCCTGGCGGAGCAGTTCACCAAGTCCGGTGATTACGACGCTGAAATGCTACACGCCTATGATAACACTTTGTATAACCGAACCGTCACCTATCCCCTTCTGGGCTTCAACAATTTGTATTTTTCCGATGATATTCAACAAATGGGAATCGAACGGGCGGACGGGGCCTACGGCGGGTTCTACATGCGGGACGGCTACTTCTTCCAGGGGATGCTGAAGCGGATGGAGGCGGTGAACGAGAGCGGGAAGCGGGCCTTCCTCTTCGGCATCACCATGGAGAACCACCAGCCCTTCGAGCCCCAGAAGTTCAACTATGAGTGCCAGATTCCCCTGGTGGCCCCGGACTTCACCCCCGCCCAGCGGGACATCATCCGGGTCATGCTGGAGGGCGTCACCCGGGCGGATCAGGCCCTGGGGGAGCTGACGGACTACCTCCGGGACTGCGGCGAGCCCACCATCGTGGTCTTCTTCGGGGACCACCGGCCCAACCTCTTCATGCCCGGCGGGGACACGGTGTACACGCTGCTGGGCCTCTGCCCGGAGAACGACACCCAAAGCTGGACAGAGGAGCAGATCAACGACCTGTACTCCACGGACTATCTCATCTGGGCCAACGACCCGGAGCTGCTGAAGGGCCTGGCGGGCACCCGGCGGGACAGCAGCATCACCGCCCTGGGCCCCCAGCTGCTGGAGCTGACCGGGAGGCCCGTCAGCCGGTACTGGGGGCTGCTGGAGAAGGTCAGTGAGGTCTGCTTGACCCAGACGGACCTTTACTTCGTGGACGGGGACGGGAACGCCAGCTTCACCCGGGAGGAGGCGGGCCTCTCCCCCGAGGCCCTGGAGCTGCTGGAGCTCCGGGACGCGGTGGTCTACGACGCGGTGTATGGGAAGCGGTATGTCACGGACCAGATGAACCTGCCCCCGGAGGCGTGAGGGCAACGGAAAAGGGCGGACCTGTGTGTCCGCCCCTTTTTCTCGCCCTCCGCACGCTCAAAAAAACATGCCCATGAATCCGTCCGGCCGCTCCTGAGCCTGATTCCAGATCTCGTAAAACAGCTCCGGGGGAATCTCATGGGCGGAGAACTCCCCCTCCTCCCCCTCCGGGGCTCTCAGGTCCCGGAGGTCCTCCGGGAAGGGCTCCGGGGTCAGGGCCCCCTCGCTGCCCCGCTCAGCCCCGTAGGAGAAGGTGATCCCGTTCCGGTAGAACTCCACCCGGCGCCTCTCCCGGCGGGCGTCGTCCAGCTCGGAGTAAATCAGATGGGGCTCGTCGTCCAGGTCGTGGTCCCACTCCGCCAGCACGTATCTCACCGCTTCACCTCCTGAAAGAATTTCTCGATGTCCTCCCGGGCCGCCGACACGCCGCCCTGGGCGAAGCCGTTCCGGCCTCCGCCCCGGCCGCGGAGGGTCTGGTTCAGCGCCCTCACCAGGGGGGCGATGTCCGCCCCGTCCGCCCGAACCAGGGCATAGCTCCAACGCTCCTCCTCTCCGGAGAACACCGCCGCGAGGCCGCCGCAGCTCTTCGCCGCCGCGTCGGCAAGGCGGCGGAGGCTGTCGGGCCGCATGGGGGCCTGGAAGAGGAGCACGTCCCCCCGGCCCGCCTGCTCGGCGGCGATGGCGGCGAAGGCGGTCCGCTCCAGGTCCGCGATCCGGGCCTTGTCCGCCGCCAGCTCCGCCTCCAGACGCTCCACCGCCCCCAGGACCTCCAGGGGCTTCACGCTGAGCCTCTGGCCGATGGCCTTGGCCTGGTCATAGGTCCCGCCCAGATACCGCAGGGCCCGGGCCCCGCAGAGGAGCTCGATCCGGACCCCCTCCCGGAACTTCTGGCAGGAGAGGACTTTCACGAGGCCCACCTGCCCCGCCCGCTCCACATGGGTGCCGCAGCAGGCGCAGCGGTCCGCCTCCGGAAACTCCACGATGCGGACCCGGCCCGTCAGCTCCTTCTTGCTCCGGTACTCCAGAGCCGCCAGCTCCTCCGGCAGGGGATAGGAGATCTCCGCCTCCCGGTCCGCCCAAACGGCTTCGTTGGCCAGCCGCTCCGCCTCCAGGGCCTGCTCCCAGGAGATATCGGCGTTGTAGTCGATGGTGACGGTCTCCGCCCCCAGGTGGAAACCCACGTTGTCGCAGTGGTGCAGGCGGCAGAGGATGCCGCTGATGATGTGCTCCCCGGAGTGCTGCTGCATGTGGTCAAAGCGGCGGGCCCAGTCCAGAAGGCCGGTGACCATGGTCCCGGGCTCCAGGGGGGCGGGGCAGGTGTGGACCACTTGGCCGTTTTTCTCGTGGACGTCGGTGACGGGGACCTCCCGGCCCCCGGTTTTCAAAACGCCGTGGTCCGCCGGCTGGCCTCCCCCCTCGGGATAGAAGGCCGTCTGGTCCAGGACGATCTTCCAGGCCTCCCCGGCGCTTTCGCAGGAGAGGACCTCGGCGGGGAACTCCCGGAGGCAGGCATCCTGGTAATACAATTTCTCGGTTTTCATACGGGTATCCTTTCCATGTTCATTGAAAGCGGACCCACTCCGCCGCCTCCGGCGGGAAGCCCCAGTCCGGATTTTCGGGCTCCTGGTCCGCCGGGCCGGTCCAGCGGCAGTTTTTCAGGCCGTCGGGGTGGAGGGTCGCCTCCCCGGCCCGGGAATAGTAGGAGCTGTAGTGGTCCGGCCTGCCCTCCTCCATGACCCGGACCACCACCGCGATCTCCAGGGCGGGCAGGGACCGGGCGATGTACTCTAAAAAGTCCAGGTATTCCAGGGGGCAGGCGGTCCGGTCACTCTGGCTCGTATCCCCCATTCCAAACCAGCGGCCGCAGATGTCCGCCGCGTCCTTCATTCCGTCCACAAGGAGGTTCCTCAAACGGAGGACCTCCGGCGTCTGCCGTTGGGGCGGGAGACTGGAAAACCAGCGCTTGGGGAGTCTTTTCAGCTTCTGGATCTCCCAGGCCGGGCCCCGGATGGCCGTGCGGAAATCTCCCGCAAATCTGCCCATGCGTTCCTCCTTCATTCCTCAGGGAACCAGCGCGGACACCAGCTTCCCCTCCTCCGTCCGCTCCAGGAGGCCCAGCTCCAGCTTCCAGCGGAGCACCCGGAGGCAGGCGTCGTCAACGATGGACTCCGCCAGCTCCCCGTCCTTCACGGCCTGGATGACCCGGGGAATCTGGGTCCGGTAGTCCGTGGTCACCACCAGATCGTTCCCGGCCTGGAGGGCCAGCACCGCCGCGTTCCCGCCGGCGGCGTAGGTCTTCACCGCCCCCATGTCCAGATCGTCCGTCATCACCACGCCGTCAAAGCCCAGGTCCTCCCGGAGGATGCGGTGGACCTCCGGGGACAGCGACGCCGGGAGCTCCGGGTCCATGCAGTTGACAATATTGTGGCACACCAGCACGGCGGGCCCCAGGGGGTGGCGCTTTCCAAAATCAATGCCGGACTGGAAGGGGACGAAATCCTGGTTCCAGAAGGTATCCATGGGGCGCTCGTCCACGGCGGCGCCGTTGTGGGTGTCCCGGTTGTTCCCGTAGCCGGGGAAGTGCTTCATGACGCTGCCCAGGCCGTACCGAAACTGGACCTCCAGCACGGCGTAGACGTAGGCGGCGGCCTTCGACTCGTCCCCGCCGGTGGTCCGGTCATACATGAAGTCCCCCGGATTCGTGGACACGTCCGCCACCGGGTTCAGGTTCACGTTGAAGCCCAGGGCCTTGAGAAGAATGGACTTCTCCCGGGTCTGCTCCTTCACGGCGGTGAGCTCGCCCTCCGCCTTTTTCAGCAGCCTCTGGGGGCTGGAGAACTTCTCGCTCCGGATGCGGGAGTTGGAGCTGACCCGGACCACGGACCCGCCCTCCTCGTCCACGCCGATGAGCAGAGGGACGCCGGTGTCGTACTCCACCGCCTGGGTCTGCCAGGAGGCGATATTCTGGATGAGCTCATTGGCCGTCTTGTCCCGGGTGTCCTTCCCGAAGAGGAGATAGCCCCCCAGGTGATAGGTGGCCACGTCCTCCAGGGCGTTCTCCAGGGGGACCTTGACGAAGAAGAGCTGGCCCACCTTCTTCTCCAGGCCCATGCTCTCCATAAGGGCCCGGAGGGCCGCCTCCTCCAGCTCCTCCAGCGTGGGCTCGGGCTCCGGCGGGGCCTCGGGGGCGGCGGAGGGAGGATTCTCCTCCTCCGGCGCGGGGGGCACCGTCTCCCCGCCGCAGGCGCTGAGGAGAAGGCACAGCAGCAGGGCCGCGAACAGCGTTCTCTTCATGACAAACTCTCCACTTCCGCAAGCCACAACGCGGCCTGGGCGTCCGACGGCATCCGCCAGTCGCCCCGGGGGGACAGGGACACGGTGCCGATCTTGGGCCCGTCGGGGACGCAGTCCCGTTTGAACTGCTGGGAGAAGAAGCGGCGGTAGAAGGATTTCAGCCACTTCAGAATGACCTCCCGGCTGTACTTCCGCCCCAGGGCCTGCTGGGCCAGACGGAAGACCTTCCCCGGGGCGAAGCCCCAGCGGATGATATGGTACAGGAAGAAGTCATGGAGCTCGTAGGGGCCCACCAGGTCCTCGGTCCGCTGGCTGATCTCCCCCTGGACGGCGGGCAGCAGCTCCGGGGACACGGGGGTGTCCAGGATGTCCTCCAGCACGTCGTGGAGCTCCGGCTCCTCCCCGTCCCGGGAGAGGTAGCCCACCAGATGCCGGACCAGGGTCTTGGGGATGGAGGCGTTGACGCCGTACATGCTCATGTGGTCCCCGTTGTAGGTACACCAGCCCAGGGCCAGCTCGCTGAGGTCCCCGGTGCCGATGACCAGCCCGCCGGAGGCGTTGGCGATGTCCATGAGCACCTGGGTCCGCTCCCGGGCCTGGGCGTTCTCATAGGTGACGGAATGGTCCTCCGGGTCGTGGCCGATGTCCCGGAAGTGGCTGCGGACGGACTGGGCGATGTCCACCGTCCGGAGGGTGGCCCCCATCCGCTCCGCCAGGACCACGGCGTTGTTCCGGGTCCGGTCCGTGGTGCCGAAGCAGGGCATGGTGACGGCGATGATGTCGGTCAGGGGCCGGTCCAGCAGCTTCATGGCGAGGCCCGTGATCAGCACCGCCAGGGTGGAGTCCAGCCCGCCGGAGAGGCCCACCACGGCGGTCCTCGCCCCGGTGTGCTCCAGCCGCCGCTTGAGGCCCAGGGAGGCCAGCAGCAGAATCTCCCGGCAGCGCTCGTCCCGGTCCTCCTTCCCCTCGGGGACGAAGGGCATGGGGGACACGTGGCGGGTCAGCTTTGTGATGCCCTCCGTCAGGGTGAAGGTCTCCTCGCAGCCCCCGTTTCCGGACCCCGCCCCCAGGGCCTGGGTCCGGCGGCGCTCACAGGCGAGGCGCTGGATGTCGATCTCGGAGACCAGCAGGCCCCCCTCGAAACGGCGCTCCGCCAGCAGGGTCCCGTTCTCGGCGATGAGCTGGTGGGCCCCGAAGACCAGGTCGGCGCTGGACTCCCCCGCCCCGGCGCTGGCGTAGACATAGCCGCAGAGGAGCTTGGCGCTCTGCATGGTCACCAGCTGGCGGCGGTAGGCGTCCTTGCCCACCACGTCGTTGCTGGCGGAGAGGTTGCCGATGATGACCGCCCCGTCCTTCGCCATCTGGAGGGAAGGAGAGTCCGGGGACCACAGGTCCTCGCAGATCTCAAAGCCCAAAACCAGCCCGGGGACGTTCTCGCACCGGAACACCTGCCCCGCCCCGAAGGTGACGAACTCCCGCCCCAGCAGGGGCAGGCTCTCCGGCTCCGGCGGCGCCGGGGCGAACCAGCGCTTCTCGTAAAACTCGCCGTAGTTGGGCAGGTGGGTCTTGGGCACCACGCCGAGAATCTTTCCCTTTTGTATAATCACAGCGCAATTATACAGTTCGTTGTGAACCCGCAGGGGCATGCCCAGGGCGGTGACCACCTCCAGGTTCCGTGTCGCGGCCAGGACGGTGTTCAGGGCCTCCTCCGCCTCCCGGAGCAGGGCGTCCTGGTGGAAGAGGTCGCCGCAGGTGTAGCCCGTCAGGCCCAGCTCCGGCAGGACCAGGACACGGGCCCCCGCCTTCTCGGCGGAGCGCATCATTTGAAAGCTCTGTTCGGCGTTGTAGGCGCAGTCCGCCAGGCGCAGCTTGGGCGCGCCGCAGGCCACGGAGATGAATCCGTCCTTCATACTTTGAACCTCCCGTATGGAATTGTTGACGGATCTATTTTATACTGTTTGTCCGGGTTTAGCAAGGGGGGGACGAAAAAGCGGGACGGCCTTGCGCCGTCCCGCTGTTTATGAAAGCAAAGCCGCCCCCCCTCACCGGGAGGCAAAGATATCCGCCGCCAGCAGGCCCTTGATCAGGTTGGACACCCGCCCGCAGGCGGAGGCCTGATCGTAAATCGGGGAGAGGTCCTTGTATTTGGGACTCCCGTCGAAATTCCGCTCCCAGGACAGCTCCGTGCCCCATTTTTTCAGGGAAAAGGCCCACTGATCCAGGTGGTTCAAGGGGTTTCCCGACCACTGGCTGCCGCCGCTCAGCAGCGTCTCCCGCATGTCCTTCGACAGCGGAAACGGATTCTCTTTATCCCCCAAAGGCACAAAATGGAAATCTACCCGCGTCCAGGTATAATCCGTGTCGCTGACGGCCCCCATGGCGTTCAGCTCGTGCATCAGGTCCATCCACTCCATCTTGGAAATGGAATTGGGATTGCTTTTCAGCCGCTGCAAGGTCTTCCTCGCCCCGTCGGTGAGCTTGGAGGCGATCTTCTGGTTTTCGCCGGAAAGAAGGTCCGTAAAGTCCACCGAGGGCCCGTCCGGGTTCACCCCCGCCGGCTTGTACTTGCCCCATTCCGAGGTGGGGATACCCGTGTTGTTGACAATATATTGAACGTCGTTCGTCATTTGAAGTTTCCCCCTGTCCATCTCAAATCCAGCCCCGGGCCATGGCCTCGGCGTGGGTGATGAAATCCGGCCAATCGTCCTCCCGGAAGTCCTTTGCCCAGGAGAGGATATCCTCCAGGCCGCGGAACCCCACCATGGGGGCCTCGTCAAAGCCGCGGAGCCAGGCGGCATCAGAATTCGGGTCCGCGTCTGCCCTGCGGACTCCGCCCTTCAGCTCCACCCGGATGTCATGTCCTCCAACCGCGCAGGACATTCCTTTCTCACTGAGAAGGTCCAGCTTCTCCATGGTCTCCAGCGCGTCGTAAATCTCATAGGCGGACAGGTCCCCGGCATAGCGCTCCCGCAGAAAGTCCAGGTTCTCCTCCGTCCAGCCCCGGGAATCCGGCAGGACCGCCTCCGGCTGTCCGGCCTTCCAGGCCCGGTAATCGTCCATGAACTGCATGTAGACAGAGGACAGGCCCCGGTCCGGCGGCAGCTCCCGCATTTTCCGCCGCTGGAGATCCGCGTCCAGGTACTCGGCGAAGGCCGGCGCCTGCCCGGCCCTCCCTGTCCCGGCCGCGGTCTGAAACGGCAGGCCGCTTTCCCGGCTTGCCGCGGCCGATTCGAATCTTCCCAATCTCATTTCAGGGCAACTCCTTTTTTCGTACTCCTTTACTTCTCAAATTTGTATTCCTTTACAATTACCATATCGGCCGGTTTTTGGAAATGATAAGGGGACAACGAAAAACGGACCGCTTGGCGGTCCGTCTTCCGTGTGTGTTTATTTTAGGAGGGAGAAAACGCATCGGGCTGGGAGTACCCTTTGCTGATTCTTACTGTACCCGAAACTTTTTGCAAAATTATGAGGTCCGTGTAAACAGTTTATGAATGTTGGGCCTCATTTGAACCTCCGGCTCTCCGCCACGGCCATTTCGTCGCAGCGGTTGTTGAACTCGTTTTCGGCGTGGCCCTTCACCCAGTGGCAGCGGAGGTCGTGGACCTCCAGCAGGTCCAGGAGCTGTTCCCACAGGTCCGGGTTCAGGGCGGGCTTTTTGTCGCTCTTCACCCAGCCCCGGGCCCGCCAGCCCTTGGCCCAGCCCTTTTCCAGGGCGTCAATGATATATTTGGAATCGGACCACAGCTCCACGGCGCAGGGCTCCTTCAGGCAGCTCAAGGCCTCGATGACGGCGGTGAGCTCCATGCGGTTGTTGGTGGTTTGGGCCTCGCCGCCGGAGAGCTCCTTTTTGTGCTCCCCGTACATCAGGATGGCCCCCCAGCCCCCGGGCCCGGGGTTTCCCGAGCAGGCCCCGTCGGTATAGATGGTGACGGTTTTCATTCCACCGTCTCCCCGGTCTCCGTCTCCTCCCGCTCCGCCAGAGCCATGGAGATCACCCGGTCCCCTTCCTCCTTGAACCGCATGACGATGACGCCCTGGGTGGCCCGGCCGCACTGCTTGATGGCGTCCACCGGAGTCCGGATCAGAATGCCCGCCTCCGTCACCAGCAGCAGGTCCTCGGACCCGTCCACCACCTTGATGCCGACCACCTGCCCGGTCTTCTCCGTCAGCAGGTAGTTCCGGATACCGTAGGCGTTCCGCTTCGTGACCCGGTACTCCTCCACGGGGGTCCGCTTGCCGTAGCCCTTTTCCGTGATGGTGAGGACGGCCCTGCCGGGCCGGGCCCGGGCGGCGCCGACGACATAGTCCCCCTCCCGGAGCTTGATGCCAAGGACGCCCACGGCGGTCCGGCCCATGGGGCGGACCTCCTCCTCCGGGAAGCAGACGGCGCAGCCGTCGTGAGTGGCGATGAGGATGTTCTGCTCCCCGTCGGTCTCCCGGACGGTGATGAGCCGGTCGTCCTCCGTCATGGTCAGGGCCCGGATGCCGTTGTTCCGGAGGTTCTTCAGGCTGCCCGCCGGCAGGCGCTTCACCACGCCGTTCCTGGTCACCATGAAGAGGAAGCGGCCGTCGTCCTCCAGGGACCGGGTGTGGACCATGGCCTGGACCTTCTCCCCCTGCTCCACCTGGAGGATGTTGACGATGTTGGTCCCCTTGGCGGTCTTCCCGGAGACGGGGATCTGATAGCCCTTCTTCCGGTAGACCTTTCCGGTGTCCGTGAAGAAGAGGATATAGTCGTGGGTGGAGGCGGTGAACACGTCCGCCACCGCGTCCTCCTCCCGGGTGGTGATGCCCTTCTTCCCCATGCCGCCCTTGGACTGGGCGGCGTACTCGCTGACGGGGGTCCGCTTGATATAGCCCGCCTGGGTCAGGGTGAAGACGCACTGCTCCTCTTCAATCAGGTCCTCGATGTCGATTTCGTCCTCCACGTCCTGGATTTCCGTCATGCGCTCGTCGCCGTATTTCTCGGCGATGGCGGTCAGCTCTTCTTTCAGAATCTGGCGGACCAGGGTCTCGTCGGAGAGAATCCGGTTGAAATACGCGATGCGCTCCTCCAGCTCCTTGTACTCGTTCTCCAGCTTCTCCCGGTTCAGGCCCTGGAGGGAGATCATCCGCATGTCACAAATCGCCTGGGCCTGCACGTCGTCCAGGCCGAAGCGGGCCATGAGGTTTTCCTTGGCGTTGTCATAGCTGCTGCGGATGACCTTGATGACCTCGTCAATGTGGTCCTGGGCGATCAGCAGGCCCTCCAGCAGATGGGCCCGCTCCTGGGCCTTCTTGAGGTCGAAGCGCGTCCGGCGGATGATGACCTGCTCCTGGTGCTGGATGTACTCGTCCAGGATGTGCCGCAGGGACAAAATCTTGGGCTGGAGCTTGCCGTTCACCTCCACCAGGGCCAGCATGTTGATGGCAAAGGTGGTCTGGAGCTGGGTCTGGGCGAAGAGGCGGTTCAGCACCACCTGAGGGTTGGCGTCCCGCTTCAGTTCAATGACGATGCGCATGCCGTTCCGGTCGGACTCGTCCTGGATGTTGCTGATGCCCTCCAGCCGCTTGTCCTCCACCTGGTCCGCCATGTTCTTGATGAGCATCCGCTTGTTGACCTGGTAGGGGATTTCCGTGATGATGATCCGGGTCCGGTCCTTGCCGAACTCCTCGAACTCGTGCCTTGCCCGGATGGTGACCCGGCCCCGGCCGGTGGCGTAGGCCGCCCGGATGCCCGCCCGGCCCATGATGATGCCCCGGGTGGGGAAGTCCGGGCCCTCCATGTGCTCCATCAGGTCCGTCAGCGTGGCCTCCGGGTCGTCCAGCACCCGGACCACCGCCCCGATGACCTCCCGGAGGTTGTGGGGCGGGATGTTGGTGGCCATGCCCACGGCGATGCCGGAGGAGCCGTTCACCAGCAGGTTCGGGAACCGGGAGGGCAGGACCTTGGGCTCTTTTCTCGTCTCGTCGAAGTTGGGGTCCCAGTCCACGGTGTCCTTCTCGATCTCCCGGAGCATCTCCTCGGAGATTCTGGCCAGCCGCGCCTCCGTGTACCGGTAGGCCGCCGGGGGGTCGCCGTCCACGGAGCCGAAGTTTCCGTGGCCGTCGATGAGCATATAGCGCATGGAGAAGTCCTGGGCCAGGCGGACCAGGGCGTCGTAGACCGACTGGTCCCCGTGGGGGTGGTAGCGGCCCAGCACGTCGCCCACGGCGGTGGCGCACTTCCGGAAGGGCTTGTCGTGGGTCAGGTTGTCCTCGTCCATGG
>CAJTKE010000031.1:0-347 GCA_910576865.1 uncultured Oscillibacter sp. | reverse complement strand
TGGCGTAGTCGATATAGGATTTTTCCATCTCCGGAACCAGGGGGGACTCGACGATTTTCTGGTCCGGGAAGCGGATTTCCTCGGGGTCGTATTGGGGTTTCTTACTCATCTGCTGTTACCCAGCCTTTCCTTAAATCAGCTCTCATACACAAGGTGGCACGAATCCAATCCGCAGTCGGCCTCCTCAGCCAAACGAACATCCGCCGCCTGGAGATTGTACCACGCAATATCAACCGGGTCGGGATAGCCGGAGGCGTATTCTGACGCGGGGATTTCTATATTCTCTCTTGTCTCAATCTCAAAGACATAGGTCTCTCCCACCTCAAGCTGCTCCGTAAATTTTCCGG
>CAJTKE010000030.1 GCA_910576865.1 uncultured Oscillibacter sp. | reverse complement strand
AATATGGCCCTTTATTGGTCGTTTCCTTTACCTTTGTCTGTTTGCCTGGCTTTTACCGGCTTTAATCAGTGCTTCCTATATTCCGTGATCTGGGTGCGCACGAAGATGAACGCCAGCCTGTTCGAGCCCACGCCTCTGGACCAGATCCGCTGACGGGCCCGCCCCTTCCGGCGGCGCCTGAGTCGGATACACTCTCTCTGAAGAACCCCGCCCATGCCGGGCAGCCCTCCTCGGGGCCGCCGGATGAGCGGGGTTCTTTCATGTGGGAAAGGCGCCGGGCTTTTCCGCGCCGGTCACGGCTCCAGTCCCTCCCCGATCACTCCGGTGGAGGTCCGGATCTCCGGGTCCGGAATGGCCAAACCGCCGGAGGGGTCCTCGTCCGGCACGCCGTCGCCGTCAAAGTCCCCGATGGTCCCGGTGGAGGTCCGGATCTCCGGGTCCGGCTCCGGCGCCGCCGTGACGCCGGTGGGAAGGCTCCCGAAGATGTAGATGGGCACGCCGGTGGACGGGTCGATGAGGAAGGGGGTGTCCTCCGGGTTCTTGGGCAGGTAGACAGGGTAGCCCAGGGCCGGATCGTCCACCCTCGTATATCCCCCCAGGAAGTCCGGGTCCGGCCTCCCGTCCCCGTCGAAGTCGCCGATGACGCCCGTGGGGCCGATGTTGGGGTCAGCGGGCGGAACCGCCGTTCCGCCGTCGGGCTCAGGCCGGGGGTCCGGCCGGGGCGTGGGCGTGTCGGCGGGAGGCTGGGGAACGGCGGCGTCCGGCGTCTCCGCCGGGTCGGGCTCCGGCACGGGAACCGGGGGCGTCCGCTCCCAGAGCTGGCCGCTGACCTGCCAGAACCGAATCTCCGGAGACCCGTCCTCCGGGGTCCCGGCCACCCGGGTCAGCAGCAGCGTGACGCCGCCCCGGGCGTCTCCCAGATCGTACCGGAGCAGGACGGACTGGTCGTGGCCGTACTCCGCCCCGTCCGCCTGGAACGTCCGCAGGGTCTCCACGCTTTTGTAATCCTCCACGCCATAGGCCCGGTGGAGGTAGGTGCGGGCCGTGTCCTCCGGGTCCGTGGCCCAGGTATCATGGCCGTTCCGGAGGGAGTCCAGCAGCTCCTCGTTCAAGGCGGGCCAGCCCCCCGCGACGCCGTTCTCCAGGCCCGACAGGCCCAGGCGGGTCTTGCAGTACAGGTACTCCTCCCAGGTCCAGCCGCCCATGGGCCGGGCGCCGTTGAAGGTGTCCCAGGTCTGCTCCTCCAGCGCGGGGGTCCCCCGCTGGTCCAGGGAGAAGATCAGCAGGGGCCGGCCCATGGAGCTCTCCTCCGTCACCCAGCCGTTTTCCGCGTTCATACCGCCGGAGAGCTGGACGTTCCCCATGTCGTTAGGCCGCAGGCGGTACCGGAGGGTCCAGACGTAGTAGGTCACGCCGTCGAAGGCCATACTCTCCCGGCAGGTGAGGTCGGTGATGTACATCTCCGGGAACTCCAGGGCCCCGGTGATGAAATCGTTCTCCGCCGCCTCGGCGATGTGGAGGCTGGCGCGGGTGTTCATCAGCTTCCGGGCCTCACCCTCCACCACGACATAGAAGGGCGGGGCGAAATAAATGGGCTGTCCGTCTCTCAGGATCAGGGAACCCTGGGTCAGGCCGTTGGGGAAATTCCCCTCCAGCTCCAGGGTGACCATGTCTCCCTCCCGGCTGCCGGAGATCACTCGGGCCCGGACCTCCGTATCGTCCCGCAGCTCCTCCGGCGGCAGGAGGGCCGGGTCCGTGTACATGCGGGATATCCAGGGCTGGAACTCGGGGGCGTCCACCTTTTCCTGCCACCGGGCCAGCTCCTCCGGGCTCAGGGCCCCGCTGGTCCGCACGCCGAAGGCGCAGGCCCCGGCCACGGTGGCGATCAGCGCCGCCGCCAGGATCACGCCGCCCCGCCGCCGGCCCCGTTTGCCCAGGATATTCCGGAAGCGCTCCTTCATGGCCCGCCGGCCGCCGTAAAAGTGGGTGGACAGAACGGCCCGCTGACGCCGGGGGCGGATGGCGGCCAGCAGGGCCTCGCTGTAGGCCCGGCGGGTCTGGGCGTCCGCCCCCGCCATCACCGCGCCGTCACAGGTCAGCTCCAGGTCCCGCTCCGCCTCCCGGCGCAGCAGCCACACCAGGGGGTTGAACCAGTGGAGGGCGTTGGCCAGCAGCAGCACCAGCTTGTACCACAGGTCCCGGCGGCGGCAGTGGGTCAGCTCGTGGCGGAGGATGAACACCAGCTGCCGGGGCGGGAACTCCTCCTCCGGCAGCAGCAGTCCGGGTCGGAACAGCCCCGCCGCCATGGGGGACTCCACGGCGGCGCTGACGGACAGGGGCGGAGCCTTCTCCAGCCCCATCTCCCGGCACACCGCCTCATAGACCCGGGAGGCCTCCTCCCCGGCGGGGCGGCTCCAGCGCCGGGCCCGGCGGAGAAAGCGCCGGGTTCCCGCCAGATGGTAGAGCAGGAACAGCCCCGCCCCCGCCAGCCACAGGGTCCCCAGAACGGCCTCCAGGGGCAGAGGCTCCCTGGTCCCTCCTCCCCCGGTCCCGGCGGGGAGGGACGGAGCGCCGGCGGGCAGTACGGTCACGGCCACGCCGTCCCGGAGCTGGAGGTCCACAGAGACCCGGGGCACATCGACCACCACCGGCGGCTCCACCGGAGTCCGGGGCAGCAGCGCCTCCCACCGCATCGGGGCCAGCAGCAGCATCACCGACAGGGCCAGCCACACGCCATAGCGCCAGTTGGCGCTGTACCGCCTGTCCAGCAGGGGCTTCAGCAGCGTCAGGACCAGTGCCGCCGCCCCCACGGCGGCGCTCCACTTCAACGTATCCAACAGCAGTTCCATCACGAATCCTCCAATGAGTCCAGATACCGGCGCAGCTCCTCCAGATCGTCCGGGCCGATGGCCCGCCGGTCGTACAGGGCGGCGACCATGCCGGTGAAGCTGCTGCCGTAGAGCCGGTCGATGATCCCCCGGCCCTCGGCGGCCTTGTAGTCGCTCTCCGACACCAGGGGGCGGTACCAGTTGCCCCGGCCCCGCTTGTCCCGGGTCAGAAACCCCTTCTCCACCAGCCGGTTCAGCGCGGTGAGCACCGCCGGGAGCGTCCAGTCCCGTCTCCCGATCAGCTTCTGCCGCACATAGGAGGCCGACACCGCCTCCCCCGCCGCCCAGACGGCCTGCATGATCTCCAGCTCCGCGTCACCCAATCGTCTCATGGCGTTCCCTCCTTATACAATTGTATAACCATATATCATTATACAATTGTATAGTTAAAAAGCAAGTTACAGTTCGGTAACAGACGGAAAAACCCCGCCCGGTCCGGCGGGCCTTTTCAGCCTGTCCGGATCGGGCGGGGTCGTTCTCAATTGTCCGCCTGCGTGCGGATGTAGCGCGTCAGCATCGCGGCCACCTGAGCCCGGGTGGCCGTCCGCTGGGGGGCCAGCGTCCGGTCCTGATAACCGGTCAAAATGCCCTGTTCCACCGCCCAGCGCACCGCTTTTTGGGCGTAGCCGCTGACGGAGGCCGCGTCGGTGAAGGACAGCCCTCCCCCAACCGCCGGTTCCCCGGCGTAGCGGTAGAGCATGGCGGCAATCTGCTCCCGGGTGACCCGGCCCGCCGGGTTCCTCCCGTCGCTGATGCCCTGGGCCACCGCCCAGCGCATTCCCGCGTCGTAGGCCGCGCCGCCGGAGGCCTCCACGCCGTCCAGCCGCGCCAGAACCGCCGTCAGCATCTCCCGGGTCATGGGCGCGTCCGGGGCGAAGGTCCCGGAGCTCCTGCCGGAGAACAGGTCCCGGGCGGTGACGAAGTCGATGGAATCCCCCGCCCAGTGGCCCCCGGTGTCGGTGAAGGCCTTGCGGTTGTCCAGCAGCTTCACCACGGCGCCGTCGGCGGCGGAGATGGTGATGGAGTCCCCTGTGGGGACCGCGGTTTTCAGGATGGTTTCCTTTCCGCCGGGCGACACGAGGACGGCCACCGTTCCCGGCGTGGGGTCCTGGAGGGGAATCTCCACCCGCAGCAGCCGGACGCTGCCGGTCCGCAGGGTGAGAGTGGCCCCTTCCGTGACGGACAGGGCGGGGATCGGCAGGGGGACGGAATCCGCCCGGTCCTGGGCCTCCTGAACGGTCTTGGAGGGAAGCCGGATCTCCGCCGTGGTCTGGCCGGAGGGGCTTGTGGTGACGGCGGCGGTGGTCCCGTCGGGCCATCTGGTGGTTTCCGTCACCGCTCCCGTGCTGTGGTTTGTGCTGACGGCCGTGGTGGAGCCGTCGGAATTCTTCACCGTTGTGTTCGTGATATTGGCGGGCTTGGAGGAGCCGTCGGAGGAGTCCCTGTCGGAACTGGAGGAGGACCCGCCGCCGGAGCTTCCGCCGGAGGAGGACCCGCCGCCGGACCCGGAGCCGGACCCGCCGCCGGAGGAGGAACCGCCGCCTGTGGCGGGGATCGTCTCCCGCTCCGTCACGTAGCCGCAGACCGTACAGGCCCTGTGGCGGCTTCCGGTCTGGCTGGAGGTCGCCGCCTGATCCACCACCCAGTCCCCGGGCGTGTGGGCCGCATAGCCGTCCTTCCCGCTGTCCTCCGTGACAGGGCAGTCCGCCCCGCCGCAGGCGTGCCAGTGATGGGTCGGGCCGCTGGTCCACCCGGCGCTCCAGGTGTGGGTGTGGCCGGGGGGAACGGGTGTCTCCTCAATGCGCCAGACCGCCAGCAGGGAGACGTCATTGGCGGGCATGGTGAAGCTGACGTCCGGCCGGGTGCGGTCCGCCAGCGTCACGCCGGTGGCGCTCCAGGAGGCGAAGGCGTGGCCGCCGTACGTGCCCGCGTGGACCGTGACGGTCTCCCCCGCCCGGTAGGAGCCCGCGCCGGTGGTCTGGGCGTGGCTGTTGCCGACCGTCACCTCCCAGGTCTGACCCTCCGGCGGCGGCGTGACGCCGCTGTCCCGGACGGTGACCGTATAGCTGGCGGTCCGCCCCTGGTAGGTGATGGTGAGGGTCTTCTGCCCCGCCGTGGAGGAGTCGAAGCCGGTGACCATGTCCGCGGTGACGGGGACGGTCCGCGTGGTCCCGTCGGAGAGCCGGGCCTCAATGGCGAGGCCGGTCACGTCCAGGCTGTCCCCCACGGCGTATTCGGTCTTGTGCGTCGTGCTGCTGACGGAGATGGAGGCCACCGTGACCGGCGGCGGAGTGGTTCCGTCCGTGACCGTCAGGGTGACGGTGTCCTCAATCGCGCTCCCGGTAGAGGAGTATTTGGCGGGTACCACCACGCGGATCGAAAACGTACCCGCCTCCCAGGGGGTGACATAGAAGGAATTTGCGTTTACCTCCATTTCCATCACGGGGGAGTTGGTAGTATATGTGTAGGTTCCCTCCACCTCTTTGACGTACGCGGGCTTCGTGCTGCCGTCTACATAGATTTCCAGGGGAATGAAGTCCATATAAACAACGGGGGCCTGACCGTTGTTTACGGTCATGGGAACCTCCGCTTCTTCATTCAGCTTTGCGCTCACGGATTTCGTATCGAAGGAGAAGGAGCTCACCTTGTCAAACTCCTCCGTCGAACCGCCCGAGACCGTCCAGTCGCCCGCCGCGTCCCGGACAAATTTGTGTCCGGGGTTATTTGCGTGCGGCGAGAGCTGGAAGGAGTTTTCTTCGGAAGCCGGGGCCTTTATGTATGCGTGGCCCCGCGTGTCGGGCACGCTGCTCGAAGCGCCGCTGGCCGTGAATCCCCCGATGCCGACGGAGGTCGTACCGGAGACGGCCCCCGTGATATTCAGGGTCTGGGCATTCTCCATCGCCAAAGAGCCGCCGCCGCTGAACCGGCCGATGGTGATGATGTCCTCCAGCTCGGTAATATCCAGCGTCGAACCGGCGGGAACGGAAACCGCCCCTCCGCTGTCCTTGAAGTAGCTGCCATTCATCACATACACATGCCCCGCGCCCACGGTCAGGCTGGAGATGTCAATCAGGTTCACATCCTGCCGGCTGCCGCCGCTCCGGCAGGTCACGTCCACGCGGGAGGCGCCGCCGCCCAGGACATTTTTGACCCGGCCGTTGACGGACACGGTGCCGGAAACCTTGCAGATATTCTCGTCAGGCTCCACCGGCTGGGTGAGCCCATCGTTCGCCGACACAGGAGTACGCAGCTGCTTCGCGCCGCAGGCGTAGACATTGCCCAGGGCCCAGGAGTCGCTGGAGGAGCCCTCCAGGTTGATGACGGCGTCTCCCGCGAAGACATTCGGGCTGATTGTATCGCCAACATTTCCCGCGCAGAAGCTGCCCGCGAAAATATGGCCTTGATTGCCTTGATTCAAGCCCAGCTGAGTCGTTCCCCGGATGTTGATGACTCCTCTGTTTCCGGGGGCCGGGTTTGGAAATCCCTCCGCGTAGCTGTCAATCAGCTGGCCGCAGAACAAATTGTAGGGCAAGGTGTTGCTGGGTTTCACATTCTCCAGGGTCAACTCATGTCCGTTCGCGAAAATCCCGTTTCGGGTAATCGACTCGAATGATAAAATCGTATCGCGAAACGTGACATTCGCGTCCAGCACAATGCCGCTGGCACGGAGTACTACACTGCCTCCCTGAATGGTGACATCCTTCCGAATCACCCAGGGGGCACCATCATCTCCGTGATTGATGTGCCCAAAACCTTCAAGAATAATGGTATCGCCGTCGGATACTTGATTACTGTCAATCAAACCCTCCAGATCTCCCAGATCCGGAAGCGTATACGTCTGTCCGGCCGCGAGACAGACAGGGGGAAGCACCGCGACGGTCAGGCACAGAGCCAGCAGGACCGCCGTCAGCTTTTGGAATGATCTCATAGAAATGTGTTTCCTCCTTCTTGATGTTGATGCTTTTGCCACATTTTTCAGTATAGCAGATATTCTCTGTCCGCGCAAGCCGAATATACCCAGAATGAGGGGCCGCTTTTCGAGCTTTTCGCCGAAAAGCGGCCCCTTTTCTCAACAATATTTGGCAATCGCGGCCTGAATCATCTCGTGGGCCCGGACCACGGCGTCCCGGTCGCCGGGCTCCAGCTCCAGCAGAGGCGCCCGGACGCTTCCCACGTCGGGCCCGCCCTGGAGGCGGAGGATTTCCTTGATGACGGCGTACATGTTCCCCTGGGCGGAACACATCTTGTAGATGATCCGGCAGCACTCATTCTGGACCTCCCGGCCCTTGGCCAGCTCCCCGGCCTGGAAGCAGCGGAAGATTTCCAGGTACAGCTCCGGCATGGCGGCGTAGGTTCCGCCGATGCCCCCGGCGGCCCCGGCGGCCAAGCCGCTGAGGAGCTGCTCGTCCGGGCCGTTGAAGACCAGAGCCCCCTCGTCGTGCCACATCTGGATGTCCTGGACAGGCATGGAGGAGTTCTTCACCCCGATGACCCGGGGATTTTTCAGCATCTCCTGGAGCAGGGGTACGGACAGGGCCACACCCGCCAGCTGGGGAATGTTGTAGATGACGAAGTCCGTGTTGGGGGCCGCGTCGGAGATGTCGTTCCAGTATTTCGCGATGCCCTTGGGAGGCAGGTGGAAGTAGATGGGCGGGATGGAGGCGATGGCGTCCACCCCCAGGCTCTCGGCGTGGGCCGCCAGCTCCCGGCTGTCCGCCGTGTTGTTGCAGGCCACGTGGGCGATGATGGTCAGTTTGCCGCCCACCTCCGCCATGACGTTCTCCAGGGTCTCCTTCCGCTCCGCCACGCTCTGGTAGATGCACTCACCGGAGGAGCCGCCCACGTACAGACCCTGCACGCCCTTGTCCAGCAGAAACTTCGCCAGGGCCCGAATGGCCGGGGCGCTGACCCTGCCGTCCTTGTCATAGCAGGCGTAGAACGCGGGGAAAATGCCCTGGTATCTGGAAAGGTCTCTCATATTGTCACTCCTAGTCATAAATTTTCACCTTGAAGACCACCTTGCTCACGGTCTCCGGCCCGCCCGTCCGCATCTTGATGCGGTGGGCGTCCCCGGGGAAGACCACCAGGAAGTCCCCGGGAGAGAGAACCAGCTTGTAGTCCCCCTCACCCCGGTAGGCGTAAAAGTCGTTGGCCTCCGCCCGGTCAAACTCGGCCAGGGCCTCCGGCGGGGTGATCTCCACGCCCTCGGAGCCCTGAACCATGATGTGGATGTCCAGGTACTTTTTGTGGGCCTCGAAGAAACTCTCCTCCGCCGGGACGGTCTCATAGGTGAACCGGGTGGCGTACACGTCGCCGCCCTTGAGCTCCACCCGCTCCGGACCCACGGACGCCAGGAACTCCGGCGTGATATGCTCCAGGGCCAAGTCCAGATTGGGATGGATGCCCCGGTAGGCCGGGGCGTCCTTGTGTTTGGCGTAAATCATCGTGTCCTCCCATTCAGCAGCTCTTGGTTGCCATCGCTCCAGCCTGGATTATCACCAGACAACCAGAGCGAGCTAAAGTTCTTTTGCCTACTTTTCTTTCAAGAAAAGTAGGTCAGCCTTTCACCGCGCCCATGGTGATGCCCTGGGTGAAATACTTCTGGAAGATCAGGAAGACGATGATGATGGGAGCCGCCGCCAGGGTGGCGCCGGCCATCAGCAAGCCGTTGTCCACCGAGGTCTCCGCCTGGAGGGTGGCGATGCCCAGGGGGATGGTGAAGTTGCTGCCGCTGGCCAGCATGACCAGCTGCATGAAGTAGTCGTTCCAGCAGTTGATGAAGGTGAAGATGGCCAGGGCGCCGATGCCCGGCTTGATCATGGGCATGACCACCGTGGAGAAGGTGTTCCACTCACTGGAGCCGTCAATTCTGGCAGCCTCCAGGATTTCTCCGGGTATGCTCTCCGAGAACTGCTTCATCAAAAACACGCCGAAGGGCCAGCCCACCGTGGGGAAGATCACCGCCCAGAGGCTGTCGTACAGGCGCAGGGTGGACATCTCCTTCAGCAGGGGAATCAGGATGACCTGCTTGGGCAGGGCCATGGCGCAGACGATGAGGGAAAAGAGGATGGCCCGGCCGTTGAAGCGCTTCTTCGCCAGGGCGTAGCCCGCCATGGCGGCGGTCAGGCAGGTGAGGAGCATGGCCAGCACGCACATCAGCACCGCATTGATCAGCCAGCGGATGGCCGCGGGGGCGTCGGGCCCGGCGGTGAGGAGGACCTTCTTCCCGCCGTTGAAGAAGCTGCCGAAGGGCAGGTAGACCTCCCACAGGGGGACGCTGCGCTGCTTCATCAGCTTGTCGAAGTTGTTCATCACCCATTCGCTGGGGACCCAGATGGGCTTGGTGGCGTTGATGTCCGCGCCATTTTTGAAGGCGCCGGTGACGATCCAATACAGCGGGAAGGTGAAGAGGAAGGCCAGGATGACCAGAACGATGACGGAGACGATTTTATACGCGCGGTCTTTTCCACTTTGAATTTTCATACCGGCACCCCCTTACTTCTCTTTCGCCAGCTTGAACTGGAGGGCGGACAGCAGTCCGATGAAGATGGCCAGCACCACGCCCATGGCGTTGGCGTAGCCGAAGTGTCCCGCCTGCTCCGTCAGCTTGAAGGCGGTCCAATAGATATGGTACATCACCGTGTTGGTCCCCGCGCCGCCCTTGGTCAGGAGCTGAATCAGGGCGAAGCACTGGAAGGAGTTGATGGTGGTGATGACCAGGATATACAGGGTCGTCGGCATCATCTGGGCCCACTTGACCTTCCAGAAGACCTGGAAGCTGTTGGCCCCGTCCACCTCGGCGGCCTCGATGAGGGTCTGGTCCACGTTGCCCAGGGCGGAGACATACAGCACGATGGGCTGGCCCACGGAGGTGGTGAAGAGAATCAGGATGATGCACCAGAGGGCGTATTTGGAGTCGCCCAGCCAGTTGATGTTCTGATCGATGAGCCCCACGCCCTTGAGGACGTGGTTGAAAATTCCGGTGTAGTTGTCGTACATCCACTTCCACACCACGGTGACGGCCACGGAGCCGGTGACCACGGGAAGGTAGAAGATGCAGCGGAAAGCGGACAGCACGGGTCCGCTGAGCTTGTAGATGGCGGAGGAGACCCACAGGGAGAAGGCGCACACCGTGGGTACGCTGACGATGACGATGATGAAGGTGTTTTTCAGCGCCTCCAGGAAGGTCTCGTCGCTCAGCAGGTTTGTAAAGTTGGAAAGTCCGATGAAATTGCCGAACATGCCCTTGTCGTGCATATTGGCGTCCGTCAGGCTTGTGACGATGCAGATGACCATGGGGATCACCACGAAGCCGATGAAGAAGATCAGGCTGGGCAGCAGGAAGAGGTAGCCGGAGATGTTTTCACGCCTCTGGAGCGCCCGGCTCATGGTGGGCTTGGACTGTCTTGCCAAAATCAACACTCCTCTCGTAAGGAAGATTGCACTCCTCTCAGGGTACAGGCGCGCCCCTCTCCCGCCCTTCGCGGGAGAGGGGCGTAAAAACCCTTATCTCTTTGCCTGTGTATGGGGCTGCTCAGCCGGCGGCGGCGTTGTTGGCGTTCTGCGCGTAAGTCGCCACGGTTTCGGCGATGTCGGCGCCCTCGCCCACCTTCTGGAGCATGGTCCACCACTCGGTACGAGCGCCGGCCCAGCCCTTGGTGACCTGATAGTAGTCACCCAGGTAAGGCATGAGGACCTGATACTCGTTCATGATCTCATTGTCCGCCCAGATGCCGGAGAGGTCGGTCCCCTCGGCGGAGGAGCGGGCGGCGAAGTAGTTGGCGGTTTTCACCGCGTCCACGGTGTGCTCGGAGTCGCACATCCATTTGATGAAGGTCTTGGCGTCGTCAATTCTGGCCTGATCCCCGTTGTCGAAGATGCCGAAGCCCCAGATGCCGCCCTGGAGAGCGGGGGAACCGCCGTCAGCGGGGAAGCCCATGAAGACGATCTCTTCACCGTTGGCGGTCTTGCCCGCGCCGGTGTCGGCCTGGTTGGGGTTCAGCTGCTGGGCGATGTTCCAGCAGAAGGCCATCTTCAGAATGCCCTGATAGAAGACCTTGATCTCGTCGCCGCCCTCCAGAGAGGCGTCGAAGGAGATGCCGGGCATGCTCTTGAGCTGCTCCAGGGCCTTGATGTTGTTGGGGTCGTCCCAGGTGTACTTGTCGTGCTCAGCGGTGGCGAAGGTGCCTCCGTACAGGTTGTTGACGAGGGCGCGGGTGCCCTGGTCGCCGCCCTGTCCCTTGCAGTACACGGCGCCCACGGGGGCCTGGAAGTGGTCATACAGCGCCTCCACGGCGTTGATGAAGTCGCGGGTGGTCCAGGTGTGCTTTTCCAGGTTCAGGAATCCATCGGCCCCGGCCTCCTTGAAAGCGTCCAGGTTGATGGCCATGCAGTGGGCCGTGATGACCAGGGGATACTCATAGACAGAGCCGTTGGAGTGCGTGCAGGCCGCCATGGCCGCCTCGTTGATTTCGGATTTGTCCGTGTCGTCGAACATGTCGCTCAGGTCCACCAGATAGCCCTTGTCGCCCCAGTTGGTGACCAGGCGCTCGGGACCTTCCATGATCAGGTCGGGGGCGTTTTTGGCCGTGATGGCGGAGTTGACTTTGTCATCGCCGTCGGCATAGGCCAGATACTCCACTTTCACGGAAATTCCGGTGTCGGCGGTGAAAGCGTCGGTGATCGCCTTGACCTTGTCTTCCTTGCCCCAGTCGCCGATGGGATAGGTCCACAGAGTGATCTCACCGCCGGCGGCGGGCTCCTCCGGGGTCTCGGGAGTCTGGGTGTCGGTCTGCGTCTGGTCGTCGGCGGGGGGCGTCGTGTCGGCCTTCTTTCCGCAGGCGGCGAGACCCAGGACCATAACCATGGCCAGCAGAAGCGCAAGCAGTTTCTTCATCGCAAATCCTCCTTTTATCTTCACAAAAAATGAGCCGGCATGCCACCGGCTGCTGTATAAATTATACAAGGACTTCCTGCTTTTGTCAATTGAAATCAAAAGGATTTTCGCAAAATTTGCATAATCGTCGGAATTTTCAAAAATAATTTCGATTTTTGGTAAAATTACCACCATAATTCGAAATCAAACAGGGGCCGTCTGTCTTGACAAACCGAAAAAAACTGTTAACGTATTACTCATGGAGAACCACCGGCCCATGACGGACAGAAAGGGAGACGGATATGAAAAAGCACATTTTATGCTTGGGCGACTCCAATACCCACGGCTACTGCGCCGACCCCGCCGACTGCGCCGACGGCGGCATCCGCTTCAACGAGGACGAGCGCTGGACCTGCCTCCTCCAGAAGGCTCTGGGCTCCGAGGTCCTGGTGACCGAGGAGGGCCTCAGCGGCCGGACCACCGTGTTCCAGGACCCCCTCCACGAGACCATGGACGCCCTGACGGTCCTCTACGCCCTGCTGAAAAGCCACGAGGTGATCGACCTGCTCATCATCATGCTGGGGACCAACGACACCAAGGAGCGCCTGGGGGCCAACGCCTCCTGCATCGCCATCGGCATGGAGCGCCTGGTCCGCAAGGCCCGGAGCGTGGACTGCTGGGGGGACCACGCCCCCAACATCCTGATTGTCTGCCCGCCCCCCATCCGCCCGGAGATGGAACTGGCGGAGTGCGGCCAGCCCATGGGAAAGGGCTGTCTGGAGAAATCCCGGGAGCTGCCGGGCTACCTGGAGAAAACCGCCAGGCTGGTGGGCGCCCACTACCTGGACGCCAGGGACTGCGAATTCAACGCCGTGGACGGCATGCACCTGACGAAGCGGGGCCACGCTCAGCTGGCGGCGATGCTGGCGGAGGCGGTGCCGGGCCTGCTGCCGGGCTGACCGGACGAGACAAGAGAAAAAGAGGACCGGACGGGGAACCCCTCCGGTCCTCTTTATTCGTCCTGATTCGCCGGCTCCGGGGAGTGCTTCTGAAAAATGCGCTCGAAGAACAGGGAGACCAGCAGCATGGCGGCCACCGGCATGAACACCACGGGCCACCACTTCTCAATGCAGAACACGGCGGTCTGGGCCGTCAGCAGCACCACCACCACGGTGCTGGGCAGGTGGGCCACGGTCAGCTGAAGGGCCGTGCGGAACAGCCCGCCCACGCCGTACTCGAAGCGCCCCAGCATGGGGAACAGCCAGCACAGCACTCCCGCCGGGAGGATGAGGGCGAAGTGGTAGGCCACGTAGAGCACATAGGCCCCGCCTCCCCAGCGGGTGCCGTACCATCGGACGACGTAGTGTCCCCCGAAGAGCAGCAGGGCCAGGGGGATGGCGACCAGCCCCGCCAGCAATCCCACCTTGAAATTCCGGAGGAAGGAGCGGAAGAAATACCCGAAGGTCCCGCTCTCCCGGCCCCGGACGCACTTGACCACCGTGTAGTACAGCGCCGCCGTGGCCGGGCCGATGGTGACCACGGGCAGGCAGAGGCACGCCCAGAAGATGGACAGCCCCAGGACGTCCACCAGGGTACTCAGCCAGACCCAGATGCCCTTTTCAGGGTTGAAAAACTCGCCCACGTCCGCCTCCTATACACATTTCTGCGTCAGCGCCTTGCCCACGGACTGGCGGTTCCGCTCCGCCTCCTCCGGGTCCCGGCGGACGAACTCGCTGAGGAGCACCTCCACCGCGTAGAGCTGGGCGACGAAGGCGGAGGAGGAGCCGAACTGGAAGGGCTGCTCGTTGGGCCCGCAGAGGAGCACCGTGTCGGCGTAGGCGCTGGCGGGGGAGTTGGGGTAGCGGGTCACCAGGATCAGCTTCGCCCCCCGGGCCCGGATGACCTCCACCGCGTCCAGCAGCTCGTGGGTGGCGCCGGAGTGGGAGAAGTAGAGGACCACGTCCTCCCTGGACAGGGTGGACAGGACCACCGTCTGCATGTGGGAGTCCTGGATGGTCTTGAACTTGGGGGAGGTGGTGGAGAACTGGCCCCAGGCCGCCAGGGCCACCACCGAGTGGTTCCCCTGGCCCAGGCAGATCACCTGCCCCGCCCCCCGCAGCAGGTCCACCGCCCTGGTCACGGCGGCCTCGGAGAGCATGTGGTAGGCGTTGTTCAGCTCGTCCTGGAGGGCGTGGAGCACCTTGCCCATGACGGCGGCGGTGGAATCCTCCTCCGTGATCTGGCTTCCCGGGCCGCTGAGGACCGCCCGGGCGGGCAGCGCCGCCCGGGCCAGCTCCAGCTTGAAATCATTGAAGCCCGCCAGCTTCAGCTTCCGGCAGAACAGAGACACGGTGGACACCGCCACGCCGCACCGGGCGCTGAGGTCGGTGATGCTGATATACTGGGTCTCCTCCTGGTGCTCCAGCACGTAGTCGGCGATCTTCCGCTCCGCGCGGGTGAAGCGCTCGTACTCCTGGAGCATCAGCGCGATAATGTCCTTGCCCATCCGCGCCTCCTTTTGCCGTTCACTCTCCCAGGATTTCTCCGATCAGCTTGTCCACCAGGATCATGCTCCGGGGCAGATGGAAGGGGCCCTTGAAGGTGCTGCCCTTGGTGGAGGGCTGCGTCGGCAGGCCGTCCCGGCGGAGATAGCCGTACCACTCGCCGTACTCGGGGTCGGCGAAGTGGGCCTTGCAGTAGTCCAGGGTTTTGTAGAACCAGTCCAGATACTTCTCCTCCCCGGTGTCCCGGTAGAGCATGACGGAGGAGATCAGGATCTCGTTGTGAGGCCACCAGAGCTTCATGTCGTGCTCGTAGGCCTCCGGGGGCTTGCCCAGGCAGTCCGTGAAGTACAGCAGCCCGCCGTACTCCTGGTCCCACCCGGCGGCGATGGCCCAGTCGAACATCTCCGCCGCCTTTTGGACCAGGGCCTTGTCCCCCGTCCTCTGGGCGTGCTCCAGCAGGAACCACACGCCCTCGATGTCGTGGCCGGGGTTGACCGTGCGTCCCTCGGTGTACCAGAGCCGGGGCGTTCCGTCCACGTCCACGTTCTCCAGGGTGCATTTCAGCTCGGGCTTCACGTGGTATTTGAAGATGTCGTCCACGCACTGCTGAGCCCGCTCCTCGTAGAGGGCCTTCCGCTCCGGGTCCGTCCGCAGCAGCACGCCGGTGACGTTCAAAATGATCATGGGCGTGCCGAAGGCCCGGCCCGTCCGAGTCTCGGGGATGGTCTTGGGGCCCATGCCCACGGGGTCCGGTTTTCCCCGGCTCAGGTCCCAGTAGAGGTCATAGCACTGCCGGGCCCGCTCCAGGCGGGACTTGTCCCCCGTCACGCCGTAGTACTCGGCGTTGGCGATGGCGCAGAAGGCCTCGGAGAAGTAGTAGCGCCGCTGGCGCAGGGGCTTCCCCTCCGCCGTGACGGTGAAATACATCCGGTCGCCGCGCTCGCGGTTGAAGCAGTGGGCCTCCATGAAGTCCAGGCAGCTTTTGGACGCGTCCAACCACTCCTGCTTGACCCCGTAGTTGTGGCACAGGAACGCGAAAATCCAGCCGCAGCGGCCCTGCATCCAGACGCTCTTGTCGGTGGAGTAGATCTCGCCCTTCCGGTCCAGGCAGGTGTACACGCCGCCGTGTTCTTGATCCATGCCGTGCTCCAGCCAGAAATTGGCGGAGCGCTCCAGTTCCGCCTTTGTCCAAGCCTGGGCTTCCTGTAATTTTTTGCGGTCCATATTCGGCCTCTTTTCTCATTTTGTAGGGGGCGGCCTCTGAGCCGCCCCGTTTGAAATTTATATGGCCAGGCGAGCGGGGCGGCGCAGAGGCCGCCCCCTACAGGTCATTTGATCTCCGGCAGGCTGGCGGCGGCCATGGACTGGCCCACCCGGCGGAACTTCTCATCCGGCAGCTCGGGGACGATCTTTCCCGTCAGTTCCGGGTACTCGTCGGCCAGCACCTTCTTGGCGGTGTCCAGGATGAGGTCGCCGCCCTTGCCGCTCATGACCCGGCCCAGCAGCAGCACGTGGCGGCAGCCGTACAGGTCGAAGTAATAGGCCAGGGTGTGGCCCAGATACACGCCGATGGATTCGTAAATCTTGGCGGCCCGGGGGTCGTCCTGGGCCATGAGGGCCTGGACGGCCTTCAGCTTCTCGGCGGGAGAGGCGCTCTCGTCCAGCTGGATGCCCGCCCGGGGGGCCAGCTTGATGACGCCGTCCTGGGAGAAGTATTTCACGCCGCAGCCGATGTCTCCGCTCCACTCGTCCCGCATGGCGTCGGGCTGGGCGTCCACGGGGACGAAGGCCAGCTCGTTGAGCCAGCCGGTGATCCGGCCCTCCTCGTCCACATACCCAACGGCCTCGCTGGTGCCCATGGCGATCCCCAGGACGCTGTTGTCGTTCAGGCTCATGGCTCCCGCCAGGGCGGACACGTCTCCGTCGTTGATGACGCAGTAGGGCACGTCCCCGAAGGTGTCGTGGATGGCGCGAATGTAGATGTCCTTGACCTTTTCGTCGTAGATTTCCTTGGGGACCTTGAGGAACAACGAGGCGTTCATAGTCCGGTTGTTGATGAACACGCCGGCGGAGCTGACGCCCACGGCGTCCACCCGGGGCATGTGCTCCGCGGCGGATTTCAGGGCGGAGACGATGCCGTCATAGTGATAGTCCGGATCGGGGGTGATCTTGGGGAACCAGACCACCTCCTCGGAGTAGACGGTCTCTCCGTCGATGACGGCGGAGACCTTCCGGTCGGACCCGCCGGCGTCGAAGCCGATGCGGCAGCCCTCCATGTGGCCGCCGATGGCCTTGGGGTCGTCCTTGGCGGCGGGAATCTCGTCCACCAGGACCACCTCGAAGGGATGCTCGAAGACGTTGGCCATATAATCCCAGTCGAACTCCTGCTGACCGCCGGCGCAGTAGACGGATTTCAGGTAGTCGCACAC
>CAJTKE010000029.1 GCA_910576865.1 uncultured Oscillibacter sp. | reverse complement strand
TCCCGTCCCGCAGGAAAGTAACGGTTTTGGCCGTGCGTTTCGTGATTTCAATGACGAAAACACAATTATGATCGCAGGCGCTGGTGTCAAAGTATTTCTTGCCGATTTCAAAAGTAAACATATTCAAAACCTCCATAAAATGACGGGTGGTGTGTGGTGTGGTCCGTGTCGGTGCCCTTTCCGTATTGGTTCGGGAGGTTGACCGCTGCCGTACTCTACGCCCCGGCAGCCGGGCGGCTGTGTTTCCCTTGAACTGTCTACATTATACATCTAACGTTAGATGAAAACAAGCGGCAAAGTAAACAAATCTAACGTTAGATTTTTATTAAAATCTAACAGTAGATAAAAACAAAGGAATGTGGTAAAATGACGGTGAGGTGATTAAAATGGGTAGACCCAAAAAGGAAAACGGTATGAGCGCCACGGACTACAAGCGCGAATTTAACGAAAAAGCCTATGATCGGATAAACGGATATGTAAAGCAAGGGAAGAAAAGCCGGTACAAGGCGGCGGCGGACGCCATGGGGTGCAGCTTAAACAGATTTATGGAGCAGGCCATGGACAAACTGGCGGCGGAGGTGCTGGGGGAGGAAATGACAGAGGAATAAACGGGAGGGGCCGGGACACTTTCGGCCCTCCTCCATAACCCGAAACAACTATTTTTTCAAATGCTGGATATTTCAGCGGGTTTATTGAAAAATCCGTGGTAATATCAAGAAAAGTGTTGGTTATTTCGGCGGCTGGAGGATACCATGAGGGCATACACATTTCACGGGAAAAGGAATATTTGTGGTGATCGCATAAGACTGGCCCGCCTGGCGAAACGCTTTTCACAGTCTGATTTATGCAGACAATTACAACTGATCGGGATCCCGATGGAGCGGGACAGCATAAGCAGGATCGAGAGCGGCAGCAGGTATGTGGCAGATTATGAAGTGACCACCATAGCGGATATTTTGGAGGTTTCCGTGTTGTGGCTGCTGGGGAGAGAGTGAAACCGGCGTGGTATTGCACCGCGCCGGTTTTGTCATGCCAAAAGGAGGCCGCTATGAATTACAAGGGATATAAACATATCAGGTGGGAGCAACGGCTGAAAATAGAGGGCGCCCTGCGGACCGGGGCGAAACCGGCGGCGATTGCGCAGGAATTAGGGGTATGCAAGAAAACGATCTATAATGAGATTGCGCGGGGAATGTGCGTTCAGCAAACCAGCGAATACGAATTTGTGGAAAGATACTGCGCGGACGTGGCGGAGCGGAAATACCAGGAGAATTTGAGGGCAAAAGGGCCGGACATTAAGCTGGGGAAAGATTTTGCTTTTGTGGAGTACATCGAGGACCAGATCATAAATAAAAGGCGATCCCCAGGTGCGGCCCTGGCACAGATCCAGATCGACGGGAAAAAGTTTGATACAGAAATCTGTGAAACCACCCTTTACAACTGGATTTATCGGGGGGACATTTTCCTGAACTTGACCGAGGCGGATCTGCTGTATAAAGGGGAGCGGCGGAACGAGGGGCGGAAAGCGGGCGACAATAACCGGGCCAGGCCGGCAAAGGGGGACACCATCGAACAGCGCCCGGAGGAGATCAACAGCAGGGAAACTTTCGGAAACTGGGAAATGGACAGCGTTATGGGGTGCAAGGGTAGCAAGGCGGCCCTGGTGGTGCTGACCGAGCGGCTGACCCGTTACCCCGTGATCGTCCGGGTGCCTGATCATACCATGGAAAGCGTGGTCCGGGCGCTGGACCGCATGGAGCGCCGCATGGGGGCAAAGTTCCGGGAGGTTTTCCGCTCCATCACCGTGGATAATGGGTGCGAGTTCCAGGACTGCGAGGGGATGGAGCGATCCAAGCGGGCCAGGAAACCGCGCACAAAGATTTTTTATTGCCACCCATATTCTGCCTATGAGCGGGGCAGCAACGAAAACATGAACCGGATCATAAGGCGTTTTTTTCCAAAGGGGACCAACTTCGACAATGTGAGCGCGGCGGAGGTGGCGGAGGTGGAGGAGTGGCTGGCAAACTATCCGCGCCGGATCCTGGGGTGGAAAACGCCGAAAATGCTTTATGACGAATACATGACCGTGGCGGCCTGACCAGCTGAACACGGGAAAACGACCAGGCCGGAAACGCCCAAGGGAGCCGGCCAATTCTTTGCGCCATTTTTGCACCGCCAGCGCCGTGGAGGCGAGGAAAACGGGGATCCCACCTGGAGCGGGACCCCCGTTTTTAGGGCTATTAAAAACTTTTTATAATTTTTTGTAATTTAGTCTTGACATTTTGCCTGTTTGAAAATGGCAGACACACCTCTCTGCGGGCGAAGCTGCCTCAATCTATCCGAGTGGGTTTTGATGACAGCGCCTTGATACTGGCGATCGCCGACGGACACGGCGACGGGATGGACTGCCCGGCCTGGGGCGACCTGTCCATCCAGGCATTGACCGCCAGGATTTCCTCAACCGGTCTGCGCTTGCCGGTCTCCTTCCTGATGGCGGAGGACGCGCGGACCGGTTATCTTTTGGGCCGGATCATCCCGCACCGCCAGGTAGACAACGATGGGAGGCGGTGCTATGATATGGCGCAGATACGCATCCTGTTTCGGCCCATGGCGGATGAGATCGTGTGTCAGCTGGGCAGGAGCACTCCGCTGGCAGGGCGGAAGGCAGCCGCGGAAGAGGACCCTTGCGCCACTGCACAGGATTACGCACCGGGATGCGCCGTTTTGCAGAGTCAGGACCAAGAATGTGCGCCCTTGTGGCCTGAAAAATTTCTCAAGATTTTGTGGTATTTCTCCCTCCCCAACCGTTTAAAGGGTGAATCGGCGCCAATTCAACCGAAAAGGAGGAGAGCTCTATGCTTGCGATCTGCCTCGCCATGCTGGAGACCGAACAGGACCAGCGGCGGTTCACGCGGCTCTTTGAGGCTCACGAGAAAAAAATCTACGCGGTGGTCCTCCGCATCCTGGGGGACCCCACCCAGGCGGAGGACGCCGCCCAGCAGACCTGGCTCAAGCTGGTGCAGAACTGGGACCGGGTGTCCGCCCTGCCCTGGGAGGAGACGGAGGGCTACACAGTCACCGTGGCCAAGAACTGCGCCATGGACATTCTCCGGACGGAGCGGCGGACCGTCGCCTTCCCGGAGGATTGGGACCCGCCGGCCCCGGAGGACCATCAGGACGAATACGACTATCTGGTCTCCCTGATCCGGGCCCTGCCGGAGAGCTACCGGCGGATCCTGGAACTGAAATGCGTGGAGGAGGAGAGCAATCAGGAGATCGCCCGGCGGATGGACCTGAAGGAGTCCGCCGTATCCATGCGGGTGCTGCGGGGGCGGAAAATGCTCCGGGAGCAGCTGGAAAAGGAGGGATATTTCCATGACGCGGTTTGAGGATTGTCTCCGCCGGGGAATGATGGACGCCAACGTGGCGCAGTATGGGCGCGTCATCCAGAGGATGGAGGCCCGGGAGCTGGACGTCTCCCCCCAATACCGCCGGGAGCGAACACGTCTGCTGGCGGACCCCCGGAGCTGGGCGAACCAGCGGGCCGGGACGCGCGGAAAATACCTGAGCTGGCGGCTGATCGCCGTTGTGGCGGCGCTGCTGCTCCTCTCCGCCTGCGGCTACGCCCTGGTGACCGGGCAGTTCTCCCAGTGGTTCTCCAGCCTGGGGGTGAACCCCCAGGCCCCGGAGACCTCCGAGGAGGTACTGACCCGCACGGGCACGGCCATCCAGCAGAGCCAGACCGTGGGGGACTCGACGGTGACCCTGAACGCCGCCGTGTGGGACGGAAACAACGTGTGGCTGTCCTTTACGGTGGAGAGTCCGAACATCCCGGAGGAGATCGAACAGTACAGCCACCTCTACGCAGAGGACTGCCGCCTGATCCTGCGGGAGGACCAGTGGGTGGAATCCACGACATACTCGACGAGGCAGACCTGCGCTCTTGATGGCATGACCCCGGAGGAAACGGAGAACACCGTTCAGGAGCGGCTGGCCGAGGGACCGTTGGACAGTCTTCACTTTCTGATGCCGGAACAGCGGGAGGGGAACACCCTCTTCTTCCAGGTAGCAGATCCACTGCCCGCCAGTTCCTTCACGGAGACGACGCGCCCGGAGCTGACCCTGCATATCGAAAACCTTGCCGCCCTTCCGGACAATGGGGACCTGAACGCACCGGGCGAGATCTTTGCCGAGGGACCCTTTGACCTTACCTTCACGCTGGAGGAGCCCATCCTCCCCATCCACTACGGGGGCGCGGATGAGGAGATCACCCTGGGAGAGACCCGGGAGGTCCCCATGCGCTTCACGGATTTTGAGCTCTCCGCCCTGAGTCTGACCGCCAGAGGCGAGGTCCTGGCCCCGATAGACCAGCCCAAGGCTGGAGAGAAGGAGGACCCGGACAAACTGCACCTTGGGGACCTGAACCACGCCAATATTGAGAGCTCCTGGGGCCTCTGGCTGGAGGACGGAAGCTATGTGGACATCACGCAGATGAGCAGCGGCGGCGGCGGCGGCGACTCCGATGGGACTTTCGTGATAGACTTCCGCCGCGACTACACCTATCCCATCGACCCCGCCACGGTGACGGCGTTGAACATCGGCGGGACCCGGATAGAGCTGAGCGGGCTGGAGCAGATGCCGGAGTTGATGAACTGAAAAATTTTCAAATAATTTTGAAAATCATGTGACGCGAAGCCCTCCCAATCCGTTTAATAAGCAGAACGGAACGGGAGGGCTTTTCCCTTCCCGCCGGAAAAGAAAGGAAGGTATCATAATGAAGACATGGAAACGATTGGCGTCCGGGCTGCTGGCCCTGGCCCTGCTGGCGTCCCTGAGCTGCGCCGCCCTGGCGGCGGAGCCCAAGGAGACAGCGGAGCCCAAGAAGACGGAGGAGGCCCCGAAGCCCGCCGGGCAGTTCTCCCGGTGGTTCTCCAGCCTGGGGATCAACCCCAAAACGCCGAAGGCCTCGGAGGAGGTCCTCTCCCGCATGGGCACCGCCATCAAGCAGAGCAAAACCGTGGGGAAGACGACGGTGACTCTCAACGCCGCCATCTGGAACGGAGAGGACCTGTGGCTGTCCTTTGACGTCAAGAGCCCCGACATCCCGGAGGAGGTCCAGCAGTACACATCCCTTACCACGGAGAAGTGCAGCCTCAAGCTGCGGGATGACCAGTGGAAGGAGTACACACGGAACAATCTGGAGGAGTTCTACGCCAACGATCCGGAGGTGACTCCGGAGGAGGCGGAGAAGAAAATCCAGGCCGAGCTGGCCAAGGGGCAGACGGGCTCCTTCTGGTTCTCGCCGGAGGGGCGGGAGGGAAACACCCTGAACTTCCAGACCAACATGGGCTGGCTGGACTCCCGCTTGTTCACGAAAACCCGGCAGCCGGTGCTGACGCTGCACCTGGAGAACCTCGCCCCCAGCGACAGCCCGGACAAGGTCTTTTTGAAGGGCCCCTTTGACTTCACCTTCACGGTGAAAAAGCAGGTCCCGCCCATCCAATACACGGGGGCCGACGCGAAGATCACCCTGGGGGAGACCAAAAAGGTTCCCATGCGCTTCACGGAGCTCCAGATTTCCGCCACGGGCCTGTCCGCCAGGGGCGAGGTCCTGGCCCCGATAAACGATTTTCCGAAAGCCGGAGAGAAGGAGGACCCGAACAAGCTGTACCTTGGAGACCTGAACCACGCCAATATTGAGAGCTCCTGGGGCCTCTGGCTGAAGGACGGGGACTATGTGGACGTCACGCAGATGGGCGGCGGCGGAGGCGGCGGCCAAGAGGGAGAGTCCTTCATGATCAGTTTCGGCCATGATTTCCCCTATCCCATCGACCCCGCCGCGGTGACGGCGGTGAACATTGGCGGGACCCGGGTGGAGCTGGGAAAGCTGACGGCCGCAACGGCGTAAGAAGCCGGCATTCTCTCCGGAGTTCTGGCCTGATCCTTTGAAGCGTACCAAAGCCGCTGAAATTCAAGGAATTTCAGCGGCTTTGTTCTTGTTTTCTGGTGGTTTTATTTTGCGGTGTCTGTCTGACCCAAGCCGTGACCCATACGGGAACCTGGAGCGGAAGGGCCTGTTCCTTGTTTGTAACGGCGCAGCTTTTGAGCCGCGGTCAGTGCGGGACGTTCCCGTCAAAAAACCGCCAGAGCGTTTTGGTTGATCCCCTCGATCACCTTCCGGATGCCCAGCCAGACGGAGAGGTCCGTGAACACCTCCACCACGCTGCCCTTGTCCGTGAACGGCGGGCCCTGGAGGACCGACAGGTCCTTCATCAGCCCGTTGCGGACAATGTACTCCACAATCTGGTTTACAAAGTAAATCTGGCGGCTGTCCAGCCCGGCGCCGTCCAGGTACTCCGCAAACGCCGCCTTGGCCGCCCCCATGTCCAGCCCCACGATCTCCCGGACGAACTCCCCCAGGGGCTTGGCTCCCAGCTCCGCCTCGTACTCCTGTTTCGTGCCCACCTCGCTCCAGAGGATGCGCTCCAGGGCGGCGACATCCTCCTCCGTCGGGGGAACGTTGCCTTTCAGCTTGGCGATGGCGGCCTCGTCCTGGTGCCGGCGGACGTAGAACTCCGCTTTGGCCTTGTAGTTTTTCAGATCGTCGTTTTCCAGCTCCGATTCCCGCCACTCCATGGACAGGATTTCGTCGTCGAAATTCGTGTCGTAGCGCAGACGCTCCACGGGGATGTATTTCATCAGGTCCCGCAGTTCCTCCCGGACGCGCTCCAGCTCCCGGACGCCGGCGGTTTCCAGATAATCCGTGTGCAGCAGCTTGTCCATCAGCTCCGACCGGTCCGCCACCTCCGGGATGTTGGACAGCTTTGTCAGGGCGCGGACCTTGCCCAGCAGGTCCCTCCGGGCCCGGGTCCGGGGTTTCTTCGCCAGGAGGGCCAGCTCCAGGCCGCAGAGCAGCGCGTCGAACCGCAGGGCCCTGGGGTCCTCCGGGTCCGGCTGAATCAGCGGGGACAGCTCTTCCTCCATGCGCAGCGTGTCCTCATAGGTGAGGGCGGCGTACCCCTCCGGCCTTGCGAACCGCTCCACGCATTTCAGGTGCTGCCGGACGGCGAAGTTCTCCCGGTTCAGCTCGCTTACCTTGCGGACCAGGTCCGCCACCAGCGATGCCCGGAAGGCCGTCAGTTCCTCCGTCTGAAACTCCGGCTCCTGCAATTGCAGGGCGATCTGGGCCTTCAGCCGGAACAGCGCCCCGGGGAGGGCCATCTGGCCGGGGGAGGCCTTGCCCTTGCTCATGCGGAAAAACTCGAAGTTTCCGCAGAAGTCGAAAATATAAAATTTCTCCTTGTCCGCCCCGTCGATGAGGCCCGGGCACAGCCGGGTCCCCCGGCCGATCATCTGCCAGAACTTGGCCCGGCTCATGACCTTCTTGAAAAAGACCAGGTTCAGGATCTCCGGCACGTCGATGCCCGTGTCCAGCATGTCCACGGAGATGGCGATCCGGGGCGACTTTTGAGCCTCGGAAAATTCGTCGATGGCGGCCTGGGCGTACTCCGTCCGGTTGTCGATGACGGCCGCGAAGCCCGGCAGCTCCGGGTAGGCCTTCCCGAAGACCTCCAGGATTTTTTCGGCGTGGTCGTGGTTTTTCGCGAAGATGATGGTCTTGCCCAGCTTCCCGCCGTAGTCCACTTTCAGCCCGTTGGTCATGAGGATGTGGAGGGCTTGGCGGATGGTGTCCTCGTTGAAGACCCACTCGTTCAGGGCGGCGGAGGGAATGCTGTCCGGCATGTTGCTGTCCCGGCTGAAGGTTTCCTCGTACGCGGCCTTGTCCTCGTCGGAAAGCTGGTCATACACAATGCCCTCCGACGGGAATTTCAGCGTGGTTTCCACGGAGAGGAAGTCCACCAGGAAGCCGTCCTTCACCGCCTGGGCCAGGTCGTAGCCGTAGGTAGGCACGCCGCTCTCCAGCTCGAAAACCTCGTAGGTGTTTTTGTCGATCTCGTCCTTGGGCGTGGCGGTGAGGCCCACCAGGGGCGCGTCAAACCAAGTGAAAATATCTCTGTATTTGTTGTAAATGGACCGGTGGGCCTCGTCGCAGATCACCAGATCGAAGTGCCCGCAGGTGAAGATTTTCCCCTTTTCGTCCGCCAGCCCGTCGATGCAGTTCATCATGGTCTGGTAGGTGGACAGGACGCAGTGGGCGGCGTAGTTGTCCTTTTCCTCGCAGAGGTTGGTGACGGACAGGTCCGGCAACAGCTTCACGAAATTCCGCTTCGCCTGGGTGACCAGGGAGTTCCGGTCCGCCAGGAAGAGGATGTTCTTCACCCACCCGTGCCGGAGCAGCACGTCGCACAGGGCGATGACCGTCCGGGTCTTGCCGGAGCCCGTGGCCATGACCAGCAGGGCCTTCCGGCGGTTCTGTCCGTCGAAGGCCTCGCAGACGGCTTTGACGGCCCCCTCCTGATAGTAGCGCCCGGCGATGGACTTGTCCACCTCCGCGCCGGAGAGGCTCCGCCGCATGGAGCGCAGGTTCATCAGCTTCTCCAGGTCCCGCTTGGAGAAGACCCCGGCCACCTTCCGCTCGGGATGGCGCCCGTCGACGATCCGGGTCTCGAAGCCGTTGGAGAGGAAGACGACAGGGCGGCGGCCGTACTGCCGCTCCAGGCAGTCGGCGTAGAGCCTGGCCTGCTGGCGGCCCTGGACCGCGTCGGCGCAGACCCGCTTGGCCTCCAGCACCGCCAGGGGCTTCCCGTCGTCGCCGTAGAGCACATAGTCCGCCCGGCCCTCGCCGCTCTTGGAGGGCATGCCGGACAGCGGGACCTCGTTCAGCCAGTCCCGGCCCTCGGTCCAGCCCGCGTCCAGGAGCATGGCGTCGATGTAAATCTTCCGGGTCTCGTACTCGGAGAGGTCCAGGGGCTTGGGGACGTAGGTGGGCAGCTGTTCCTCCCGCCGGGCGGTGAGTTGGGCCTTGAGGGCTTTGTTCTCCTCGATGAGGGCCTCCAGGTCCACCTCCGGCACGGGAGGAACGGGGACCGGCTCCGGCTTCGCGTCCAGAAGAGAGGGGTCGAAGGGCCGCTCCATGTACTCCCCTCTGCCGTAGCAGTAGGCCACGAAGTCCAGGAACAGGTAGAGGTTTTCCAGGCACAGGGCGGCCTCGGGCGCTTTGAGCTTTTTGCTGTTGTTGTGGGCGGCCTGGTTGCCAAAGGTGCGGATCAGCTTCAACCGCTTCCAGAGATCCGGCCCCACGATGTCCCGGAAGTCCCCGCCGTCCATCAGCGCCGCCAGACGGGTGTCGCAGGGCAGGGTGAGGCCCGTGTCCACGGAGTACATCCATTTCACGGCGGCCTCCAGGCAGCGGCGGCAGGTGAGGATGCAGTCGGCGGGGGAGATCTGATAGATTTTTTCCGCCGCCACCGCCGCCGGGGCGAAGGAGGCGAAGTCCGGGTCCGGGAGGAGGTGGTCGAAGTTGGTCATGGTGTCACCTTCTAGATATTTTCATATAGGATTACGCCATATTGTTTTCTCAAGCTGTCCAATTCTGAGGCAAACCCCATAGATTCATTTGTTTTGATAATGTTGGCGCCCAAAAGTTGGAAAAAGAGCTCCTTATTGCCGCCCTGCACCGTTATGAGAGGGACTATCTTTTCCCTACTTGGGCAAGGGAATATTTCAACTCGGTTTACAGAGCACTGTTTTGCCAAGTTTTTTATTTCCGGAATCTTTTCAATGGGAACACCCATAACCGTGATGTTTTGTTTGCATTGCGTGGACATTAGTTTGGAAAAAGATGACACACTGTCAATAACGGTTTTTGCCCATTCTTTTTCGTCGTGTGTGCGGTTGCTGCTTTCGACGCTCAATTTGCCAAGAGCTGCAATTCCGTCAATAAAGTTACAACTCATAAAAGCTTCAGGACCTCCTCACCCAAAATATTCCTGCATCAGCGATTTCCTCAACATTTCCAGTTTATCCAAGCTCTGCAGAATTGTCAATTGTGCATTTGCAATTTGATCGACAAAATATGTAAAATTTTTTTGAAGAAGGATTGGCGGGAGAATAAACTCCATTTGCATAAATGGTTTCTGCGTAACTTTTTTTAAATCTCCCGCATCTTGAAAACGTGTAAAATCAATATGTTCCATTTGGGCGTGTAAAAAAACTAGATCTATCTCTTTGTCATTATATTCGGTTATATACATAGCGTTATCGGTCACCCATAAGGGGCCTTTTGCCAAATGTACATTTCCGCTTTGAAATCCGACGCGTCCAATTACCAATGTATCTTTGAAAAAAAGCGCTTTGTCTGTATACCAGGAAATCCCATTCCCACCATAAGCGGGGAATCCCCTTTCTCTGCGCTTTTCTTCTGGAACTGCTTTCCCGTTTGAGAGTTTAAAAATGTTCTCCCCATACCTCAAAGGAAAACATTTGTTATTTTGAACCGGGTCTCCAAACATCTCCACAAACTGCGCCTTGACCAGCTCGTCCAGCTTGGCAAGCTGCTGTTTGCGCAACTCTGTCAAACTATTGATTTTGTCCAGTCGCCTTACAATAATCTCTTGTTCTGACAAGGACGGCAATTTAATTTCAATATTAAGAAGGTTCGCTTTTGTAAGGCTTGGTATCGTAACCGTTGTGTTAAGCTGTTCAAAATCAAACTTTTCACAAAAGTAGTAGAGATATTTAGGTAATAAAATATCTGTTTGCGCGCTGAGTCCGAAAGCTGTATCGACATTCCAAAATGGGCCGTCTACAAAAATGGGCTTGTTTATACTCCCTTTACGGCCGATTATCACAGTTTGGCCATTGCAGATAAAGTCATCTGCATATCCCATAATTCCACCGCTTCCATATATGGGATATTTCCCGTGGGGATTTTCGACACCTTTTTGATTCTTTCCGTTTATGATAGTCAAAACGTCAGAGAATCTCCCCATCAAACCATCCCCTCCAGTTCCTCCAGCCCCTTCTGAATCTGCGCCTCCAGCTCCCGCAGCTCGGCAAAAATCTCGCTGGTGGGCGGATACTCCACCGGGACATACTCCGTCTTTTTATACTTGTTGATGGACAGGTCATACCCGTTCTCCGCGATCTCCGCCCTGGGCACCAGGAAGGACTGTTCCGTCCGCTCCCGGCACTCCTCCGCCGCCAAATCCCGGAACCGGGCCACGATGTCCGGAATGTTGTTCTCCGCCACGGGGGACCGCTTGTCGTCCAGGCTGAACCCGTCGGCCCGCATGTCGTAGAACCACACCTTGTCCGTTCCGCCGTGGCCGGTCTTGGTGAAGATCAGCACGCCGGTGGACACCCCGGCGTAGGGCTTGAACACGCCGCTGGGCATGGAGATGACGGCCTCCAGCCGGTGGTTCTCCACCAGCTCCTTCCGGATGTCCTTGTGGGCCTTGGAGGACCCGAACAGCACCCCGTCGGGCACGATGCAGGCGCAGCGCCCGCCCACCCGCAGCATCTTCAGAAACAGGGCCAGGAACAGCAGCTCCGTCTTCTTGGTCTTGCAGGTTTTCAGCAGGTCGGCGGACACGATGTCCGCGTCCAGGCTGCCCTTGAAGGGGGGATTGGCCAGGATGAGGGAGTATCGCTCCCGGTCCGGGTTCTGGTCGCTGAGGCTGTCCCGGTACGCAATGGCCGGGTTGTCCACCCCGTGGGTCATCATGTTCATGGCCCCGATGCGCAGCATGGTCCGGTCCATGTCGAAGCCGTGGAACATGCGGTTCATGTAGTGGTCCTTGTTTTCCCGGTTGAAGAAGACTTCTTCCTTGTGGTTTTCCCGGAGGTATTCCCCCGCCGCCACCAGGAAGCCCGCCGTGCCGCAGGCCGGGTCGCAGATCACGTCCTCCGGGCCGGGGGCCGTCAGCTCCACCATCATCCGGATGATGTGCCGGGGCGTGCGGAACTGGCCGTTGACCCCGGCGGTGGACAGCTTGGACAGCAGGTATTCGTAGACGTCGCCCCGGACGTCGCCGTCATGGACCTGGGACATCTGGTCATAGATGCCGTCCAGGGCCGTGACCACCTTGTCCAGCATCAGGGGGGTGGGGATTTTGAAGATGGCGTCATCCATGTATCTGGCGTAGGCGCTGTCTTTATCCCCGTGGAGGGTCTTGATGAAGGGGAAGACCCATTCCTGCATGACCGAGTACATCCGCCCGGCGGGGAAGTCGTGGAACGTGGACCACTTGAGCTGGCCGCCGGGAACGGTCCGTTCGCCGATCCGGACCTCCTCGCCGAAAATGCTCTCATAAGGCAGGCCCAGCATGGCGCTCTCCGTGGAGCGGCGGTTATCCGTCGCGTCCAGATCGTGGATGAACATCAGATAGGTCATCTGCTCCACCACGTCCAGAGGGTTCGTGATGCCTCCGGTCCAGAAGACCTCCCAGAGGGCGTTGATCTTGTTTTTCAGTTCACCTGTGAGCATGGCACACACTCCTCAATCGCAGAATTTGATTCATGTCCATCCTATCATTCAGAGGCCGGAAAAGCAAGACGGATTGGCGTATGGATATTGGCCCATGACTTGACCCGGAACCGAAAATCTCTCTGCGGAAACAGTGGAATGGGCGTGCCAAAGCCACGGAAACTCGATGAATTTCCGTGGCTTTGTTCTTGCCTTCCGCACTTTTTTCGGGTGGTTTGATTTTGCTGTTCCGGTTTGACCCAAGCCGTGACCCATGCCGGAACCCGGAGGGGAAAACGTACTCGTCCTTCCGCTCCCATGCTTTTGAGAACCTTGACAGCATCTCCACCGCGCCTCCTCGAAGGAAGTGCGAACGGTGGTCTACGATGACGGGCTGCACATTGCGGCTTCATAAGACATCACATAATAATCCGCCGTCCGCCGCAGCTCCTCCTGGGCCGCTTCCCAGGGATCGTAGACCGCCGCCGTCCGGAAGCCCGCCGCCTTGGCGGTGCGGACGGCATAGAGCACGTCTTCAAACACCAGGGCGTCCTCCCTCGCGCACCGGAGGGCGGCCAGGGCCGCCTCGTAAACCGCCGGGCCCTCCCGCTTTCCCTGGCCCGCCTCCCGGCAGGTGACAATGCCCTGGAACCGCTCTATCAGGCCCGTGCGGATCAGCGCGGCCTCCGCCAGGGGGCGGTCTGTGGCGGTTGCCACATACATGGGGACGCCCCTCTCCGCCAGCCGGGCCAGGAAGGCGGACACTCCGGGCTTGGCATGGACCCGGCGGCGGTAGAAGTCCTCGATCTGAGCCCGCAATTCCTCCTCCAGCGCCCCGGGCTTTCCGGGGACGCCCAGGGAGGCACAGCGCGCCGCCAGCTCCGGCAGCTCCAGCCGCCAGCCCTCCGCGTCCTCCGGGGGGCGGAGGTTCCGGCGGAGAAACAGGTCCCTGCCCAGGTTCCGCCACATGCCCATGGAGTCCAGCAGCGTGCCGTCCATGTCGAAGATCGCGTCCTTCAGCTTCAGGGGTGTCATTTCTTCCGCCTCCGGCCTCACAGGTTTTCCTCGAAGAAGCGCTCCAGGGTCCGGAGGTTTCCCGCCTCGTCCCCGCCGGAGACCGTGACGGTCACCACGTCCCCGCACTTCACGCCCAGGCCCATGAGGGCCATCAGCCGGTTGGCCATGACAGGCTCCGCCCCGGCCTTTTCCAGGGTGACCACGCTGTCCAGCGCCTTGGCGGCCCGGGCCAGCAGGCCGGCGGGCCGGGCGTGGATGCCGATGGGCTCGGTAATCGTATATGTAAACTGCTTCATAACGGTTCCCTCCCGGAGGAGCTCTGATTCACGCCCGCAAGCTCAAGCTGGCGCAGGGCCTCCTCCTTGTCCCGGTATACACCGCCGCCCATGACCGCCGCGTAGAGCGGGGTGTCCCGAAGCTCCCGCCAGATGGGGAACGTGACATTTCCGTCAATCCAGGTCTTCATGCCCCGGGTGCGGGCGATGTCCAGGGCAATATCCAGCATGGCGGGCTGGAAAGCCCGCCGGGGGTCTCCCACGAAGTTGGTGACCACCAGGGCCTGCTCCACCTCGTCCAGCAGCGGCTCCCACCGGCCGGGCTCGTCCCGGTTGGAGACCGCCAGGCCCAGAGGGACGCCGGCCTCGCGATAGGCCGCCAGCACCTCCCGCGGGTCGGGCAGGTGGCTGACCTGGAGGAACACGATGTCCGCCTGGCAGTCCCGCACCCGCTCCAGGTAAGCCATGGGATTGAGCACGGACAGGTGGAGAGAGCGGCGGCTCTCCCGCCAGCGGCGGCAGATCTCCCGGCACACCCCCATGCCCAGGGTGATGTTGGGCACCGCCACGCCGTCCTCCACATCAATGTGGAGCTGGCGGAAGTGACGGTGGGCAAACTCCACCTCCTCCTGCAGGCACAGCAGGTTTGAGGAGGCGATGGACGGGCTGATCAGCATCATGGCGCTTCTCACGCTCCGCCCCGGGCGGCGCGGGCCTCGGCCATGAGCTTTTTCACCCGCTCCGGGTCCACGGGGTTGTAGAACTTTCCGTCCACCTTGATGCCCGTGGCCACGATGGCCCCGTCCGTCACGCTGAGGATTTCCCGGACGGACTCGATGGTCACGCCGTTTGCCGCCATGACCGGGGTGTCGGTTACTTCCTTGATGGTTTTCACCTGCTCCATGTCGATGGCGGAGCCCGGGTTGGTGCTGTAGACCAGCATGGTGTCCGGGTTCAGGTTGAAGGCCAGGGTTTTGACCACCTCCTTCAGCGGGCGCTCCGCCAGCTGCCGGGTCCCCTCGGGGATGACGGCCGTCATGGTCCTGCAGCCCATGAGGCCCAGGGCGGCCCGGTGGCGCTCCACCCGGCCCGGCTGCACGTTGCCGATGCCGTATACGCCGGCGGCGGCTCCGTGGAGAACCTCCCGGATGAAATCCGCCTCCACCGCCGCGGCCAGGTCGAAGCCCTTCCGGGCGTCGCTGGCCACGCAGACCCCCAGGGGAACGGTGATCTCCGGCTTCAGCTGGCCGATCACCCGGGCCATGGTGGCAATTGTCACGGTTTTTACGTCGTCTGTATAGGGGATGCTGAATTCATTGCAGAACAGCACGCCGTCGATTCCGCCGTCCTGGAGGGCGTGGAGGTCCTTCCTCGCCGCCTCCAGCACGCCCCGGACGCCGGAGGCGGCGTCATACTTCGGGTCGGTGGGCATGGCGTGCATATGTACCAAGCCGATTACGGGCTTGTCTGTTCCGAACAGGTCTTTCATCCACATTTCGCGGGGTCCTCCTTCATTGCAGCAAAATGTTTTTCCGCAGCAGCTCGCTGAGGCCGTCCAGGTCCGCCTGTTCCATTTCCTCCACGGTCTTCCGGTCCTTGAGGAAGTGGATCAGGTTCATCATGATGTCTATGTGCTCATGGTCGTTCAGCAGCGCCAGATTCAGCACGAACCTGGCCTGCATCTCCGCCTCGTCGTCGTCAATTTGGCGGAAGGCCACCGGCTCCTCCAGGCGAAGGGCACAGATGGACTGCCGCTTCACATGGTCGCTGGAGGTGTGGGGGATCGCCACGGGACAGGATTCCGTCAGGCCGGTGGGGTACTCCTGCTCCCGCTTCACGCAGCAGTCGTAGAAGTCCTCGCAGACGCAGCCCTCCTCCAGCAGCTTTCCGGCGGTGAGGGCCAGGGCCTCCTTCCAGTCGGCGGCCTTTCCTTCCAATACAAACAACTCAGTCATGTTCCGAATGCTCCTTCGATTCCTTATGTTCCGGCTCTGTTCCCCCGCTTTTCCCGCCCGGCGGTTCCAGGCGGATGATTTCAACGGAGGGCCTTCGTTTCTGAATGGCGCGGAAGATCTCCTCCGTGTCCTCCGGTGAAAAGACATTGGGGATTTTCACGGCGCGCTTCCCGCCGGTATGGATGCGGATTCGGAGCTTGGGGCTCCACTCGATCTTGCTGATCCGCCCCAGCGCCACCGTGACGCGGCCCAGCAGGCCGTCGTGGAAGCAAAGGCGCTCCGTGTCCAGAGTCAGACGGCAGGTTTCAGGGCGCAGCAGGCTGAGGACGGCGAGCATCAGGACAAACACATAGACCAGGATGTTCTGATAGTCCAGGGCATAGTGTGCGGGGTGGACGATCAGGACCGCCGCGGCCACCAGGAGAAAGAACATGCCGGAAACGCGGTATCTCCGCCTGACCTCGGGCCGGATGGTATAGGTTTTCATGCCGCCCGCCGCCTCCTTTCCAATTTGTTCGCGAAGTCTGCCTGTGTACGATTTCACCACACGTGGAGCAGCTTGCCCAGGATGCCGACGGCCACGCAGTTGAACTCGGCTGTGGTGCTGCCGGAGACCATGGTCGCCGTGCTGGCGATGAAGCCGGAGCTGAAGGCCAGCTGGGTTGCAATGGGGGCCATCCAGCTGTTGATGTAGGTCTTGTAGACCAGGACCGCCGCGGAGGCCACCATGGTCTTGAACATGTCGCCCTTGGCATACATGGAGCAGGCGCAGGTGATGTAGATCATGGAGCCCAGGGTGGACAGGGGGAACATGTGCACGCCGGGGAGGAACGCGATGGCGATGGCAATGGGGATCATGATGCCCACCAGCTGGATGCCGGTCTGGTCGCCCAGGGCCAGGGCCTCGTCCATGCCGATGAGAATCTCATAGTCGTCGCCCAGCTTTTTCTTGAAATAGGCCCGGGCGGCCTTGGAGACGGGGAGCATGCCCTCCATCAGCAGGGAGACCACCTTGGGCATGAGGATGACCGCGGCGGCCAGCGTGACGGAGAGGGTCAGCGTGCCGGACAGGGACTGCCGGGTCAGCACGGAGAGGAGGATGCCCACAAAGAAGGTGAGGACGGAGGACTCGCCGAAGGCGCCCAGCCGGTCGGAGAACCACTGCACGTCAATTTTGATCTTGCTGACGCCGGGGATTTTGTTCAGAATTTTGCAGACCACCCAGTCGATTCCCAGGAGGTAGATCATGTCGTGGTTGCAGCAGGTGGTGCCGGGCAGGCCATAGTGCTCCTGCCAGGTGGGGGCGATGCGGTCCGCGAACAGAAGCACCACAACGACGGTGGCCAGGGCGAACACCACGGCCAGCACGTAGGCCGGAACCACCGGCATGCCCGCCAGAGTCAGCACGTAGTAGAGCATGGAACCGCCGATGATCATGTGGAAATAGTTCCACACGTCGATGTCCATGGTCCGGGTGACCCGGAACTTGATGAGCACGAAGTTCAAAACCATGCCCAGGGGCACGATGATCAGGGAGAAGGAGGTGGACCAGGCGATGGCGGACATGCCCTCCCAGCCGATGTCCACGATGGTGAAGCCGCTGCCCTGTCCATACTGGGCATAGTAGTCAATGGCCGGCTGAAGTCCCGCGATCAGCATGTTCAGCACCACGTTGATGCCCAGGAAGCCGGCGCTGACCCGCAGGCCGTTGCGCAGGGACTCGAAGACGTTCATCTTGAACAGCAGTCCCATGATGACGATGGTAAAGGGCAGGAACACGCCTCCGCCCAGGTCCATCACGAATTGGACGATTGCATTGATGATTTCCATTTACATTAGCCTCTCTTTCCTGTTTGGTCTTTCTCCGCCGTTTTTCTCTCAGCTGTCGGCAAGCTCGGTCAGGATCTTTTGGATCGCCTCGATGACCTCGTCCTCTCCGATGCCGGTGATCAGCCCGCCGACGGGCACCACCACCGTTCCCACGTCCTGGTTGTATTTGGCGGTGGTGAAGCACACGTCATAATCCTTGGCCAGGGCCGGGACGTCGGACAGGGGGGACTTGGTGATCTCCACCGGGAGCCCCGCGTCCTTGGCAATCTTTGCGATCTCCGAGGCGGCGAAGGTGGATGTGGCGATGCCGCCGCCGCAGGCGACCAGTGCGCGTACTGTTTTCATCATTCTGCTCCTTTCTCTGCCGGTTTCAGGTGGTCCAGCTGGCTACAGTATACAAAGGGCGCGGCCGGGAGAAAAGTCCAAAATCCTTCCGGAGAGGGAAAGCATTTGTACTGTTTATTTATTCGCCGGTTTGGTACAATAATCAAGTCAAAGAAGACCCGGAGGAACGTTGAAGGGGGGCGGCGGATGAACCAGCAGACCTGCACCATGCTGAAGCGGATCGTTTTCTCCTGCCGGAAGGCGCTGACGGCCGGCGACCTCGCCCGGGAATTTTCCGTCAGCGGCAGGACGGTTCTGAACTATTGGAAGGAGATCGGGGAGTACCTGGCCCGGGAGGGGCTGGAGCGGGCCGTCTCCTTCGACGGGGGGCGGTTTGTCTTCTCCGGCGGCAGCGAGGACCGCCAGCGCCTGGGCCAGGCCATCGGCCATATGGACTTTTACGACTACCGGCTCAACAGCGAGGAGCGCATCTGGCTCATCTCCGCCTGTCTCTGCGCGGCGGAGCACCCCATGAAAATAGAGGAGTTCCAGGACCTCCTCAGCGCCAGCCGCACCACGGTGAGCAACGACATCCGGAACCTGCGGATCATTCTGGAAAAGCGGGGCATCTCCTTTTGTGAGAACAAACGAACGGGCATCCAAATGCGGTGCGGGGAGTACCAGCGGCGGGAGCTGATTCTGGAAATCGCCCACTCCCTGGATATCGTGCGGGGCTTTCGCGACCCTGACTTCGCCTTCAGCCCCTTCCCCCGGTTCTTCCGGGAGCTCTTCTCCAATCCCGGCCGGGAGGAGCAGGTCAAAAACACCATCGCCCGATGCGAGCGGCGGGGGCTGCTCCGCCTCTCGGACCGGCAGTACTACAGACTGTTCTTCCTGCTGTGCCTCTGCGCCGGGGCCATGTCCGCCGGAAGGACCATCGACGCCCCTCGGGACGCCGCCTCCGGCCCCGCCCGGACTCTGGCGGCGGAGCTGCTGGCCGGCATGGAGGGCCTCCCCCAAAATGGCGGCGAGACGGACTATCTGGCGGAGAAGCTCTCCGGCCTGGGCATCACCGGCCAGGAGGACCTGCCGCAAAAGAGCCGGTCTTATATCGAGTTTCTCACGGACTCCCTGCTGTACGCGCTGTCCTTCTGTTATGACGTGGACTTCCTCTCCGACAGGATTCTGCGGGAGTACCTGACGGCCCATCTCCGCAGCTGCATCCACCGGGTGCAGAGCGGCGTCCCCCTGGAAAACTCCCTCCTCCAGGACATTTTACAGCAGTACCCGGCGGACCTGCGGGTGCTGAAGGACCACATCTATATCCTGGAGCACGGCCTGAACCTCTCCCTGGGAGACGACGAAATCGCCTACATCCTGATGCACATCCTCACCAGCGTGGAGCGGAGAAACCTGAAGGCCTTCAAGCCCAAGCTGGCGGTGGTCTGCAACGCGGGAATCGGCACCGGGAACCTGCTGGCCGCCCTGATTCAAAAGCACTTCGACGTGAAAATCGCCTCCGTCTGCCCGGTCCACCAGATGGACGGAGTCATCCGGAACACGCCGGTGGATCTCATCGTCTCCACCATTCCCATCCGGTCCGACACGGTGCCCGCCATCACGGTGAACGCCATTCCAACGGACAAAAACCTCCAGGAGCTCCGGGTGAAGCTGACGGAGATACGGGACGCGAAAATGCGCCTGACCCCGGTTCTCCGGCACTCCTCCCCCGGCGCCGGGATTCCCGACGCCGTGCCGCCCGCCTCCCTGGAGGACCTGATCAGCCCCTCCCGGATTCTGCCGGACGTGGAGGCCCTCAGCTGGGAGGAGGCCATCATCGCCGCCGGGGAACCCCTGCTCTGGCAGGGCTGCATCTCCGTGAACTACCTGAACACCATGGTCAGCCTGGTCCACCGCTACGGGCCCTATATCGTCCTGGCCAAGGGCGTCGCCCTGGCCCACGCCGCGCCGGAGGACGGGATGCTCCAGCCGGGCATCTCCCTGGCCCGCCTGGTGAAGCCCGTGCCCTTCGGCCACCGGGACAACGACCCGATTCAGGCGGTGTTCGCCTGTGCCATGCCGGACAAACCCGCCTACACGGCGGCGCTTTTGGCCCTCATGCGGAAAATACGTCGCCCCGCCTTTTTGGAGGCGCTTCTGACCGCCTCGGGGCCGGAGGAACTGATGGAAGTGATTGTGAAATGAACAGCCCCTCTGAAAGCCGGGGGACGGCGATGGTCATCGCGTCCGCCGTGCTGTTCGGCCTGATGCCCCTGCTGACGAAAATCGCCTACGCCGGGGGCTGCGGCACCTGTACCGTTGTTTTCGGCCGCTTCGCCTTCGGCGCGGCGGCCTCGGCCCTGGCGGCGGCGCTGGGCGGCCACCGCCTGTTTGATCTTTCGGCCCGGGAGCTCCGGCGGCTCCTGGTCCTCTCCGCCCTGTATGCGGCCACCCCCGTACTGCTCTACGGCTCCTACCGGCACATCGGCACCGGCCTCGCCACCACGCTGCACTTTACATACCCTGTGACCGTCATGCTGCTGGACATCCGGCTCTTTCACGCCCGGGCGGACAGGCGGTTCGTGCTGTGCCTCTGCGTCTGTGCCGCGGGCCTGCTGTGCCTCTGCGGCCCCGGGGAGGGCGGAGGCCCCCGGGGCGCCGCCCTGGCGGCGCTCTCCGGCGTCAGCTACGCGGTCTACATCCTCCTCCTTGGAAAGAGCGGGCTGCGGCGGGTCCCGGTGACGGTCATCACCTTCTGGCTGTCCCTGTTCTCCGCCGGGGAGATCGGGCTGCTCTCCGCTCTGACGGGCTCTCTCACCGTCCCGCAGGGTCCGGCGGCCTGGGCGGCTGTGGCGGGCCTGGGGGTGCTCAGCACCACTCTGGCCGTGGCCCTGTTTCAAGCCGGGGTGTTTTTGTGCGGGGAGGTGAAGGCCTCCCTTCTGAGCACCTTTGAGCCCCTGACGGGAACGGTTCTGGGCGTCCTGGTGTTTCACGAGGCGGTGACCCCCCGGTCCCTGGCCGGAGCGGGGCTGATCCTCCTGTCCGTGGTCCTGCTGGTCCGTCCGCGCACTCAGACCGGCCGGTAACATGACCGGGGCCGCAGACGACGGCCGCCGCCGCTCCGCTCATGTCAGCCGCCCGGCGGCTGAAGTCAAAACAAACACATCCATGGACAAAAAGCCCGGGACCGGCTTGCAATGAGCCGGCCCCGGGCGTATTCTTTATCCATGGCGGTCCGGGAGTGGAGCGCCCCCATAAAAAATATTCTTCCCCTTGTAATATTTCCCCCTCCCCCGCCGTTTACAAAGTGAATCGGCGCCAATTCAACACAAAGGAGGAAGTCCTTCATGCTTGCGATTTACCTCGCCATGCTGGAGACCGAGCAGGACCAGCGGCAGTTCACGCGGCTGTTCGAGGCTCACGAGAAGAAAATCCACGCGGTGGCCCTCCGGGTCCTGGGAGACCCGGACAAGGCGGAGGACGCCGCCCAGCAGACCTGGCTCCAGCTTCTGAAAAACTGGGACCGGGTGTCCGCCCTGCCCTGGAAGGAGACGGCGGGCTATGTGGTCACGGTTTCCAAGAACTGCGCCCTGGACATTCTCCGGGCGGAGGGGCGGACCGTCGCCTTCCCCGAGGACTGGGACCCGCCCGCCCAGGAGGACAACCAGGAGGAGTACAACTACCTCGTGTCCCTCATCCGCTCCCTGCCGGAGAACTACCGCCTGGTTCTGGAGCTCAAGCTGGTGGAGGAGGAGTCCAACCAGGAGATCGCCCGGCGGCTGGGGCTCAGCGAGTCCAATGTGGCCGTCCGGATTCTGCGGGGCCGGACCATGCTGAGGGAACGCCTGGAAAAGGAGGGATATCATCATGACGCAGTTTGACGCTCTTTTGCGCCAGGCGCTGATGGACGCGAATCTGGCGCAGTATGAACGGGCCCTCCGGAACGCGGAGGCCGGGGAACTGGAGGTCTCCCCCCGCTACCTCCGGGAGCGGACGCGCCTGCTGGCGGACCCCCGGACCTGGGAGCGGCGCCGGACTCAGGGCGGTCATCGGGCGCGGCTGAACTGGCGGCTGATCGCCGTGGCGGCGGCGCTGCTGCTGCTCTCCGCCTGCGGCTACGCCTTGGTGACCGGGCAGTTCTCCCAGTGGTTCCCCAGGATGGGGGTGGACCCCAAAGACCCGGAGGTCTCGGAGGAGGTCCTGAGCCGCACGGGCACGGCCATTGAGCAGAGCCAGACCGTGGGCAATGAGACGGCCACCTTGAACGCCGCCATCTGGGACGGGGAGTATGTCCAGCTGTCCCTGGTGCTGGAGAGCCCGGACTTTCCCGAGGAGCTCACGAAGGATTCCCATATTTACTGTGAGGAGTGCAGCCTGAAGCTGCCGGAGGAGCAGCTGAGGGAGTACCTCAGAGGGGACGCCCTGACGCAGTTTGAACGGCGTGGAGAGACGCCCACCCCGGAGAAGGTGGAGGAGCACATCCGGTTCTACATGGACCTGGAGCCCCCGTTCCTCTACCCAGGCTTCGACCTGCGCGGCCGGGAGGGCGATACGCTGACCTTTGACATCGGGATGCCCCTGAACGCGTATGTGGAACAGCCGGAGCTGACGCTGCACGTGGAGAACATCGCCATTTACGAGTACGTCGAGGAGGCCGCGGACCGGACCGTGCGGTGGCAGGACGGGGTGCGCTCCGGCCCGGAGCCGGAGATCCCGGTCCTGCGGGGCCCCTTTGACTTCACCTTCACCCTGGAGGAGCCCATTCTGCCCATCCGATACAAGGGAGACGTGGAGGTCACGGCGGAGGACATCCCCTTCCGCTTCACCGGGCTCAAGACAGCCGTCTTTGACGTGGACGTCGACTTTGAGGTCCTGGCTCCGGTGGAGTCCACCCGCCCCGAGGAATACGACGAGCTGAAACAGCAGAACCCGGACATGCTGTACGACGAGGACGTGAACAAGGCGATCCACAGGGTGATCCACGGCCTGTGGACCGAGGACGGCGGCTACGTGGACCTCTCCCAGCGGGGCGGCGGGAGCGGCATGACCACGTCTCTGGAAGGAGACTGCGAAGGTGACGTGAGCGTCCGCTACCCCCACCCCATCGACCCCGCCACGGTGACGGCGGTGGACCTGGGCGGCACCCGTGTGGAGCTGAGCGAGCTGACGGCCGTGACGGAGCGGGCGGCGGAGAAATGAGAGAGGAGCATCCTGGCGGGATACCGGCTTGAATGAAACCCGTGTATGGCTTGAGCCATACACGGGTTTTGCCTGTGAAAGGGGAAAACGGCTTCCTCCATTGCGCGGGGGCGAAGGGGGAGACTGCCGGATCTGCCATAAGAACCCGCGTGGAGGCAGGGGGATCTTGTTGGAATCGTGCAAAGCGGGGGCTGAAAAACAGCAAAACGTCGAAAAGCGGCTCAACGTATTGACAATTTCTGTATTCCCCAATATAATCACAATAAAGGAACTTGGAACCGGTTCCGGTACCGGTTCCGGGACCAAAAATAATAAAAATGATAATTATATGGGGGAGGTTATGAAAAACTTGACAATCTCGCAGATCGCCGAATTGGCCGGTGTCTCCAAGACGACGGTCTCCAGGGTCCTCAACAACAAGGACGACATCAAAGGGGAGACGAGGGAGCGGATCCTCCAGGTCATCCGGGAGAACAACTACCGTCCCAACAGCGCGGCCAGGACCATCAATAACCGGTCCACCCGGACGATCGGCCTGCTGATTCCCTATCAGGCGGACTATGTCCTGTCGAATCCGTTTTATTATGACGTGATCCGGGGCATCACCGTGGAGGCCGATCTCAACGACTACTATACGCTGCTGATGTATTCCCAGAAGGACTCGTATCTGAAAACGGTCCGGGAAAAACGGATCGACGGGCTCCTGCTCATCAGCTTCGGCACCCAGCACATCAAGCTGCTCCAGGAGCTGCTGGAGACGGACATTCCCATGATCTCCCTGGCGAAGGTCCCCGGCTTCTCCACGGTTCCCACCGTCTCCGTGGACGACTTCGACGGGGCGAAAAAAGCGGTGTCCCATCTGATCGAGCAGGGTCACAGGGATATCGCGGTGATCAACGGCCCCCAGACGCTGGTGGGCCACGCGGAACGCATCAAGGGCTACCGCGCGGTACTGGAGAGCCATGGCATCCCCTACCGGGAGGAGCTCGTCCTGGAGCGGGAAATCTCGGTTGAAAACGGCCATCTCGCGATGAAGAAGCTCCTGGGAGAGCAGACCTTCACGGCGGCGTTCATCTGCTGCGACCTGATGGCGATCGGCGCCATCGAGGCGATCCGCGACAGCGGCCTCCGGGTTCCGGAGGATATCTCCATCGTCGGCTACGACAACATCCCCATGAGCGGCCACCTCAGCCCCGCGCTGACCACGGTGGACCAGTTCGCCTACAAGAAGGGCCGGAGGGCCACGCAGGCGCTGATCGCGCAGATGGAGGGGACGTCCATGCGCCGCAGTCTGGAAATCAAACCGGAGCTGGTCATCCGCGGCTCCACCGCGCGGCGCCCGCGTGAATGACCGAGCCGACAGGCTCCCATACTAATCAAGTCCGCCCCTTTGGATTTAAGGAAACGCTGATTTAATCCCCCGAAATGATAAAAGATGTGATAAAATAAAGGAAAGGGGGCGCGGAGTATGA
>CAJTKE010000028.1 GCA_910576865.1 uncultured Oscillibacter sp. | reverse complement strand
TCTTGGTGTCGCCGTACTGGATGGCGGTGTTTTTGGCCAGAATGGTGATGCCCCGCTCCCGCTCCAGGTCGCCGGAGTCCATGACCCGCTCGACGACCTCCTGGTTCTCCCGGTAGACGCCGCCCTGCTTCAGCATCTCGTCCACCAGCGTGGTCTTGCCGTGGTCGACGTGGGCGATAATGGCGATATTCCTCAAATGTTCATTCTGCATAAGCTCACAGGCTCCTTTGAAGGGCGGGATTGCCGCCGTAAAATGAAAGACAAAATTTCACGGTCTCTTATTATATGCCACTCCCCGCCGCTTTTCAACGGAAGAATCCACATTTTTCGGGACTTTTGTACAGGGTATCCAATACAGTTTGGACAAGTTGGACAAAAAAAGGAGACGGCTTACGCCGTCTCCGCGTTGTTCATGCCCGGGTTCCCGCAGGAGACTCCTCCCGCAGGGCCATGTACTCCTCCATGCAGAGGCCGCTGTCCCGGATGTCCAGGGCCACGTCCCGGCCCACGTACCGGTAGTGCCAGGGCTCGTAGCCGATGCCGGTGATTTCGCTCTTCTCGTTGGGGTAGCGGAGGATGAAGCCGTATTCCCAGCAGTGCTCCATCAGCCACTTCTGCTCCTGGGTCTTCTCCTGCTTCTTCGTCAGGGCCTGATAGGACGTGGACACGATGTCCACCGCCAGACCCAGCTGATGCTCGCTGGTGCCGGGCCGGGCCACCCAGCGGCCCGCCTCCGCCTCGGCGGCGGCCTTGCTGTAGCCCGCGTTCCGCAGGCGTGTGATCTTGTTGTTGTAGAGATAGGTCTGCTTGGACATGGTCCGGTAGGAGGAACAGATCTTGGGCCGAAGCCCCGCCTCCCGGCAGGCCTCCAGCATGGCGGTCAGATCGTCGAAGGCCTTCTCGTCCACCCGGTTCCCGTCGGGCAGGGTCTTCAGGTTCACCTCGTAGTCCTCCGGCATCTCGTTCCAGGGGTTCACCAGGAGGAGCTGCCAGTCCTCCGCCTCCGGGAAGCTGGGAGTTTGGGAGGCGGGCAGGCCCGCGGCGGCGGTATCCTCGGTTTCCGGTTCCGGGGCGGGGATGGCCGGGGCCTTATCCGGCGCCTCCGCAGGCGCGGGGTCCGGGATCACCACCGTCCGCTCCGGCTCCTCCTCCGCGGGGGAGGGATCGGGGATGACGACGGTCCGGGGCGGCTCCTCTTCCTCCGCCTCCTCCCGGCCGGGCTCCTCCGGGGGCAGGACCTTCAATACCGGGACCTTGTGGGTCTGCTCCTCCGCCTTGGGGAAGATCAGCCGGATGTCCAGCTCCGCCAGGCCCCGCTGGGCGGGCATTTTCGTGCCGGCCCAGGCCTGGGCGGCCGTCAGAAGCAGCAGCACCGACAGAAGAAGCGCCGCCGTCCGTTTTGTCCATTTCATGATGTCGCTGTTCCTTTCCAATACCATATCTGGTGTTTGTTGTCTCCATCATACGCCTTTCCCCCGGCAAAAACAAGTGGTATTTTATGAACGGCGGGACAAGTTTTCAGGGGGAACGGCGGAGCGGGGGACAGTTTCTCTTTTCATTTCGGCTTCCCCGTGGTATAATTCCTTCCGTAAGCGGCCCGGAAGGCCGGAAAACGCGATCAAATCGGAAAGGACGCGGAGACTATGCGCGAACAGATGGACCTGACCGAGCGGAAGCTGGGCCGGGAGGACAAATTCGCCGGGCGGATCGTCACCGTCCACGTGGACACGGTGGAGCTGCCGGGTGGCCGCACCGCCACCCGGGAGGTGGTGGACCACCCCGGCGGCGTTGCCGTGCTGGCCCTGGACGACGACAACAACGTGCTGGCGGTGACCCAGTACCGCTATCCCTTCGGCCGGACGACGCTGGAGATTCCCGCCGGGAAGCTGGACCACCCGGGGGAGGACCCGTACGCCGCGGGCCTCCGGGAGCTGGAGGAGGAGACCGGCGCGGTGCCGGGGCGGTACGAGTCCCTGGGCCGCATTCTGCCCTCCCCGGGGTGCTACGGGGAGATCCTGCACCTGTATCTGGCCCGGGACCTGCGCATGGCGGCCCAGCACCTGGACGAGGACGAGTTTTTGAACGTGGAGCGGATTCCCTTCGCCGAGATGGTCCGCCGGTGCCTCTCGGGGGAGATCGAGGACGCCAAGACCGTGGCGGCGGTGCTGAAGGGGAAGATTCTGCTGAACCTGTGACGCCGGAGACGGGCCGCCCCGGCGGGGCGGCGTGGAGTTTTGGAGGTCGAACATGACGGAGGAAAAGACCGTCCTCATTGTGGAGGACGAGAAGAACATTGTGGACATCCTGCGCTTCAACCTGGAGCGGAAGGGCTACCGCATCCTGGAGGCCTATGACGGGGAGGAGGGCCTGCGGAAGGCCCGGACGGAGAAGCCGGACCTGATCATCCTGGACATCATGCTGCCCAGGATGATCGGCTTCGACGTGTGCGAGGCGCTGCGGAAGGACGGGGACAACGTGCCCATTCTGCTCCTCACCGCCCGGGAGGAGGAGGACGACAAGGTCCGGGGTCTCGAGACCGGGGCGGACGACTATATCACCAAGCCCTTTTCCATGCGGGAGGTCATCGCCCGGGTGGAGGCCAATATCCGCCGGACCTCCATGGCGGCCCCCGCCGCCGGCGCGGCGGCGGAGAGCGCCATGCCCGTGGCCGGGGATCTGGCCATCAACACCGACAGCCACCAGGTCTTCCGGGCCGGGAGGGCCATCGACCTGACCCAGCGGGAGTATGAGCTCCTCACCTTCCTGGCCAGCCACCCCAACAAGGTGTATTCCCGGGTGGACCTGATGGAGCAGGTGTGGAACTACGGCTACGTGGGGGACGACGTGCGGACCGTGGACGTGACGGTCCGGCGCCTCCGGGAGAAGATCGAGGAGAACCCCGCCAGCCCCCAGTATATCCTCACCCGCCGGGGCGCGGGGTACTACTTCGCGGTGAACTGAGCGCAAGACCGAAACTTCAGGAAGAGAGGAGGCCCCGCCGTGTTCCGCAGCCTGCACATGAAGCTGACGCTGATCCTGCTGCTTCTGATCACCTCCCTCATGGCGGTGGTGGGGGCGTTTCTCACCATCAACGTCTCCAACTTCTTCACCAACACCTTTTATGAGCAGATCGACAGCGTCTTCGGCGCGGATCAGCGGGAGTTCGTGGCCTCCCTCCGGGGGGAGGCCTCCCAGGAGGACGGCGCGGACCGGGTCCACGACATGATGGAGCTCACCGCCGGGAAGCTGGGCATCGACTACCGCACCCGGAACTACTTCGTCCTGGACGGGGAGACCGGGACCTGGCTCAACGGCTCCGCCGCCGAGGGCTCCATGCCCCGGGAGCAGAGCCCCAACCTGCTGACCGCCCGGAACGCGGTGCTGCGCCATGACGAGGCGGGCATCGGGGACGTCAGCGACATCACGGCGGACTATATGGACGCGGCCATCCCCATCTTCGGGGGGGACAACGCCTTCATCATCTATATCCTGGACACCCGGGACACCGTCTCCGGCCTGAACGCCCAGCTCTTCCAGATCATCATGCAGGCCCTGGTCATCGGCCTTCTGATCTCCGTGCTTTTGAGCTTCCTCCTCTCCAAGACCATGGTGGGCCCCATCGAGAAGCTCACCGCCGGGGCGGAGAAGATGGCGGCGGGGGACTTCGGCGCGGCCCTGCCCGTGGAGTCCACCGACGAGATCGGCATCCTCACCGGCACCTTCAACGAGATGGCCGGGGTCCTCCAGTCCACGCTGGCCGCCGTGGAGAACGAGCGGAACAAGCTGGACACCCTCTTCCTTCACATGACCGACGGCGTGGTGGCCTTCGACCACGGGGGGCGGCTGATCCACTGCAACCCCGCCGCCAACGACATGCTCCAGCGCCCCGTGGGGCCCGACTGCTCCTATGACGAGCTCTTCGGCAGGCTCTACCCCTTCGGGGAGATGCTGGCCCTCCAGCGGCCCAACTTCGCCGAGGCGGAGCTGGACGCCGGGGAGAAGACTTTGGAGGTCTATCTCGCCCCCTTCTCCGACCGGGAGCGGGGCGGCGTGCTGATCGTCCTCCACGACGTGACGGAGCAGCACCGCAACGAGGAGCGGCGGAAGGAATTCGTGGCCAACGTGTCCCACGAGCTCCGCACCCCCCTGACCAACGTCCGCACCTACGCCGAGACCCTCCGGGACGCGGAGGGGGACATCCCCCTGCCCACGGCCAACGGCTTTTTGGACATCATCATCACGGAGACGGACCGGATGACCCACATCGTCCAGGACCTTCTGACCCTCTCCCGCCTGGACCGGGGGGACGCGGAGCTGGTCCTCTCCCGCTTCCCCTTCGCCGAGGCCATCCGGAGCGTGGTCCGCTCCAGCGCCCTGAACGCGCAGCAGCGGGGCCACGAGCTGACCTGCGGGGACCTGGGGCACCTGCCCCTGATCGTGGGGGACCGGAGCCGGCTGGAGCAGGTGATGATGAACATCATCGGAAACGCCATCAAATACACCCCCGACGGGGGGCACATCCAAGTCTCCGCCGGCTGCGGGGAGGAGGACACCGTCTGGATGGAGGTCTGGGACGACGGCATCGGCATCCCGGAGAAGGACGCCGAGCGGATCTTCGACCGGTTCTACCGGGTGGACAAGGCCCGGTCCCGGGAGTCCGGCGGCACGGGCCTGGGCCTCTCCATCGCCCGGGAGATCGTCCAGCGGCACCACGGCGTCATCGCCCTGGCCCCCCACCAGGGGCCGGGCACCACCATCCGCATGACCCTGCCCATCGCCCAGGGCCGGGGCGGCAGGACGGAGGGCTGAGCCATGGAGGAACAGCGCCGGAAGCGCCGCAATCTGGTCCAGAACATCCTCATCACCCTGCTGTCCCTGTCGGCGGTGGCCCTCTTCGCCCAAACCCAGCTGTACAGCCTGGACCTGACCGGCGGGGAGCGGGAGGCGGCGGGGCCCAGCCAGTCCGCCTCCCCGGCGGCGGAGCTCACCGCCCCCGTCCGGGCGGCGGTGACGGGGGACTACGGCCGCCACGCCGCCGTGGCCCTCACCACCGCCGACGCCGGCTTCGACGACCCGCTGGGCCGCCGGCTGCTGGAGGCCCTGGGCTCCGCCCGGGACTACACCCCCTGCGCCGGGGCGGAGTTCCTCCGGGCCCTGCGGGGGCCGTCTCTGTACTACGATTTTCTCGAACCCCTGCCCCTGTCCGTGCTGGCGGGGCTGCTGGGAGGCGGGGAGGAGGTCTCCCCCCGGGAGGACCTCTCCGCCCGGCGCCTGCTCATCGCCCCCCAGGGGGACGGGGCGGTCCTCTACCTCTGGGACGGGGGGGAGAACTGTTTCCGGGCCTCCACCGCCGTCTCCGCCGACAGCCTGGAGCAGGTCATCAGCCGCTATGAGCTGGGGGACGCCTCCTTCGCCATGGACGGCGGGGGGCTGGAGCGGGAGCTGGACCCCTGCTCCCTTCTGCCGGGCCAGCCGCCGGCGCTGCCCGCCTTCACCGTGGGGGATCCCCTGGCGGGGGGGACGGACTGGCTGCTGTCCGCCCTGGGCTTCAACCCCAGGAGCCGGACCCGGCACACCGAGTCCAACGGCACGGAGCTCATCATGGACGGGGACCGGACCCTCCGCATCCGGCCGGACAACAGCGTCCGCTATCAGAGCGGGAACGACCCCAGCCTCAGCGTCCGCGCCGCCGGGGAGCGGCCCACCGCCCGGGAGGCGGTCCTGGGCGCGGGGTCATTGCTGGAGGGGCTGCTGTCCCCCGCGGCGGGGGAGGCCCGCCCCTGGCTGCAGAGCCTGCGTCAGATGGGGAACGTCACCGTGCTCCACTTCGGCTATCAGATCGGAGGGGTCCCCGTCCGCTTCCAGGACGGCGGCTTCGCCGCGGAGGTCACCCTCACCGGCACCGCCGTCACCGGGCTGACCCTGCGCTTCCGGCAGTACGCCGCGGCGGAGGAGCCGTCGCTGCTGCTGCCCCTGCCCCAGGCCCTGGCCGTGGCGGTCTCCGCCGGGCGGGGGAAGGAGCTTTCCATCGGCTACGTGGAGCGTAACGGGGAGTGCCGGGCCTGCTGGACCACAGATTGAGAAGCTGAAAAGGAGAACCTATGGACCGGTTCCGCCTGAAAAACATCATGATCTTCATCCTGCTGCTGCTGAACGGCTTTCTGCTGTTCTCCCTGGCCCAGCGCCGGGAGGCCCAGCGGGACGCCTTCCGCCGCACGGCGGAGCAGCTGGTGTCCCTCTTTGAGGAGGACGGCATGGCCCTGGACGTGGACGCCATCTCCCGGGACGACCCGCCGCCGGGCGTGGCCCTGGCCCGGGACACCGCGCTGGAGGAGCGGGCCGCGTCCTTCCTCCTGGGGGAGGCCCTGGCCGCCTCCGACCAGGGGGGCGGCATCTACCACTACGCCGGCCCGGCGGGGGAGGCCCTGTTCCGCACCGGCGGCGTCTTTGAGGCCAGCGGGACCCTGGCGGGGGAGGACGTGGAGGACTTCTGCCGGGACTTCTGCCGGACCTTTTCCTATGACGCGCCGGAGAGGATGGAGGGGGACGGCGTCTTCACCGCCCCCGCCGTCTTCAACAGGCTGCCGGTGTTCAACTGCTCCGTGTCCTTCACCGTGGAGGGCGGGGTCCTCACCGCCGTGGCGGGCACGCTGCTGCCCGAGGGCGGGACGGCGTCGCCGCCGGAGGAGGAGCCCCTCTCCGCCGCCGGGGCCCTGGTGGCCTTCCAGCGGATGCGGCGGGAGAGCGGGGTGGTGGCCTCCACGGTGGCGGACACGCGGCTCTGCTATGAGCTGCAGACCGCCGGGGCGGCCATGTCCCTGGCCCCGGTGTGGCGGATCGTCACCGACACGGAGGACTATTTCGTGAACTGCCGCACCGGCGCGGTCACCGCCGGGGGCGCCCGGACGGGGGAGGCGTGAGGCCGGCGTTTTCTCAGACGCCGTGGAAGCGCCGCCCGGTTTCCGGCAAAACATTATGGAAACCGACAAAAGGAAAGGTTTGCATTTTTCCGTCTCTTGTGCTATGATGTACAAGTCTGTAAAGAAGAATTTACCTCCCCGCCCCTTCGGCGGGTATGAAGCGCCGCCAGCCGGGCAAACTGGTTCCTGTGCCTTCCGCGCCTTTTGGACCCCCCCGGCGTGGCAAACTTGTTGCTTGAAAAGAGGGTCAATATTTTGACGAAATATATCATACAGGGCGGAACGCCCCTGTTCGGCGAGGTGGAGATCAGCGGCGCCAAGAACGCCGCCGTGGCCATCATCCCCGCCGCGCTGCTGGTGGACGGGGTCTGCCGCATTGAAAACATCCCCCAGATTTCCGACGTGTCGCTGTGCCTCAGCATTCTGGAGCAGCTGGGCGCCGGGGTCCGCAGCGTGGACCGCCACACTGTGGAGCTGGACTGCCGGCATATCCGCTCCACCCGCACCCCCTACGACCTGGCCCGGCGCATCCGGGCCTCCACCTATTTCATCGGGGCCCTGCTTGGCCGCTTCGGCCAGGCGGAGGTGGCCCTGCCGGGAGGGTGCAACTTCGGCGGCGTCCGGCCCATCGACCAGCACATGAAGGGCTTCAACGCCCTGGGGGCCACCGTGGCGGTGGAAGGGGGCTTCATCCGGGCCACCGCCGGGGAGGAGCGGCTGAAGGGCGCCAGCATCTACCTGGACGTGGTGTCCGTGGGGGCCACCATGAACATCATGATGGCCGCCGTCATGGCGGAGGGCCGGACGGTCATTGAAAACGCGGCGAAGGAGCCCCACATCGTGGACCTTGCCAACTTCCTCAACTCCATGGGGGCCAACATCCGGGGCGCCGGCACGGACACCATCAAGATCCGCGGCGTGGACCGCCTCCGGGGCGGCAGCTACGCCATCATCCCCGACCAGATCGAGGCGGGCACCTACATGGCCGCCGCCGCCGCCGCGGGGGGCCAGATCCTGGTCAAGAACATCATTCCGAAACACATGGACTGCATCACCGCCAAGCTCCTGGAGTGCGGCGTGGAGGTGGAGGAGCACGAGGACACCCTCCTGGTCCGCCGGAACGGGCCCCTGCGCCGGGCCAACATCAAGACCCTGCCCTATCCCGGCTTCCCCACGGACATGCAGCCCCAGATCACCACGGTCCTCTCCCTGGCCAAGGGCATCTCCCTGGTGACGGAGAGCGTGTGGTCCAGCCGCTACCGCTATGTGGACGAGCTCCGCCGCATGGGGGCCAGCATCCAGGTGGACGACAAGACCGCCGTGGTGGAGGGCGTGGACCATCTGGTGGGCGCGCCCATTCAGGCCTCGGACCTCCGGGCGGGGGCCGCTCTGGTCATCGCCGCCCTGGCCGCCAGGGGGCAGAGCGAGATCTCCTGCGTGCATTACATTGAGCGGGGCTATGAGAACCTGGTGGAAAAGCTCCGGGGCCTGGGGGCGAATATCCGGGCCGTGGAGGAACTGGAGGAGGGCCGCCGCCTGAATCTGGGCTGACATTGGAAAGGTTCCGGGAGATGGAAGGGGTTCTTCCGTCTCCCGGTTTTGAATGTTTGGGAGCGCGTATGAACATCGTGGAAATCGAGTCCAGGACGCCGAAGCTGCTGGCCCGGCTGCTGGAGGTCTGGGAGGCGTCCGTCCGGGCGACCCATCTGTTTCTGTCCCCCGGCGGGATCGAGGCCGTCAAGGTATATGTTCCCCAGGCGCTGAGGGAGGTTCCGCATCTGGTGACCGCGGAGGCGGCGGGATTCCCCGTTGGATTCATGGGAATCGACGGGCGGCGGCTGGAGATGCTGTTCCTCTCCCCGGAGGAGCGGGGGAAGGGCCTTGGCCGGAAGCTGACGGCCGTGGGCCTGGACTCCCCGGAAAAGCTGAGGGAGGCCGGGGCCAGGGACGCCTTTTTCCGCCTGAAAACCCTGTATCCCAATGTCTGTCTGGTGCACCTCCACGCGCTGGAGGGCGCCATCCGGGACGTGGACTGCAACCGCCTCCCCGAGGAGGTCCGGGAGGACCTGCGGGCGTTCAACGATGATTTGAAAGGCAAAGGAGGCCCCACCCCTTGACCACCGTACACACCCTGGCCAGCGGTTCCTCCGGGAACGCGCTGGTTCTGTCCTGGGAGGGCGGAAATATTCTGGTGGACGCGGGCATCTCCTGCCGCCGGGTCCGCCAGGGGCTGCTGAGCCTGGGCCTGGACCTTCCGGACCTGGACGGCATCTTCATCACCCACACCCACAGCGACCACATCTCCGGCCTCCAGACCCTCCTGAAGCGCACGGACTGCCCCGTCTACGCCTCGGCGGCGGCGGGCCGGGACCTGCTGCGGCGGATGGTCCTTCTGGAGGACCGGCTGCGGGAGGCGGAGGGCCCCCTTTTCGTGAGGGACTGCGCCGTCACCCCCTTCCCCACCTCCCATGACGCCCCCGGTTCCCTGGGCTACCGCTTCGACACCCCCGACGGGGGCTTCGGCCTGCTGACGGACAGCGGCTTCGTCACGCCGGAGGCGGAGGCGGTCCTCCCCGGTGTGGCCCTGGCGGTGCTGGAGGCCAACCACGACGTGGAGGCCGTCCGAAGCGGGCCCTACCCGTATTTTTTAAAGGAGCGCATCCTGGGCCCGGCCGGGCACCTCAAAAACGAGGACGCCGCCGCCTTCGCCGTGGCCCTGGCGAGAGCCGGGGCCCGGGAGATCGTCCTGGCCCATTTAAGCCTGGAGAACAACACCCCCGCCATGGCCCTCCGGGCGGTGGAGACGGCGCTGAGCGCCGCGGGGCTGAGCCCCCGCCTCTCCGCCGCGCCCCGGGACCGCCTCAGCGGGGCCTGTGTGCTGGAAGGAGGGACGGTATGCAGCGGATCACCCTTCTCTGCGTCGGGAAGCTGAAGGAGAAATTCTACGCCGACGCGGCGGCGGAGTATCAGAAGCGATTGAGCCGGTACTGTAAATTGGACATTATCGAGCTTCCCGAGGAGCGCCTGCCGGAGGACCCGGCCCCGGCACAGATTGAGGCGGCCCTGGCCAGGGAGGCGGAGGCCCTCCGGGGAAAGCTGCCGCCGGGGGCCGTTCTCGCGGCCCTGTGCGTGGAGGGCCGGGAGCGGTCCAGCGAGGAGCTGGCGGAGCTCATGGCCCGGTGGGCCGGCCGGGGGGAGAGCCGGGTGGCGTTCCTCATCGGGGGGTCCCACGGACTCCATGCGTCCGTCAAGAGGGAGGCCGCGGAGAGGCTGTCCATGTCCCCCATGACCTTCCCCCACCATCTGGCCCGGGTGATGCTGCTGGAGCAGATCTACCGGGCGTACCAGATCAACGCCGGGACGAAGTATCACAAGTAGGGGCGGACCTGTGTGTCCGCCCCCTTGCAAAAGAGAAAAAGTATGGTATAATGTATCATCCAATGAAATAACAGAAATCAGGTGAACAACATGACCTACACGAAAATCGCGGCGGTCTTCGCCGACAAGGATTCCCTGGGCGGGCGGACCGTCACCGTGGGCGGCTGGGCCCGGACCATCCGGGACATGAAGAATTTCGGCTTTGTGGAGCTGAATGACGGCTCCTGCCTCAAGAACCTCCAGGTGGTCATGGAGGCCGGTTCGCTTCCGAATTACAAGGACATCGCCGCCCAGAACGTGGGCGCCGCCCTCATCGTCACGGGCACCGTGGTCCTCACGCCGGAGGCGAAGCAGCCCCTGGAGCTGAAGGCCACGCGGATCGAGGTGGAGGGCCCCTCCACCCCGGACTATCCCCTCCAGAAGAAGCGCCACACCGTGGAGTACCTCCGGACCATCCAGCACCTGCGGCCCAGGACGAACCTGTTCTCCGCCGCCTTCCGGGTGCGGAGCGCCGCCGCCTTCGCCATTCACGAGTTCTTCCAGAGCCGGGGCTTCGTCTACGTCCACACCCCCATCATCACCGCCAGCGACTGCGAGGGCGCGGGGGAGATGTTCCGGGTCACCACCCTGGACCCGGAGAACCCGCCCCGGACGGAGGACGGGAAGGTGGACTTCACCCGGGACTTCTTCGGCAAGCCCGCCAACCTGACGGTTTCCGGCCAGCTGAACGCGGAGAACTTCGCCATGGCCTTCGGGGACGTGTACACCTTCGGCCCCACCTTCCGGGCGGAGAACTCCAACACCCAGCGCCACGCCGCCGAGTTCTGGATGATCGAGCCGGAGATGGCGTTCTGCGACCTCGCCGGGGACATGGACGTGGCGGAGGCCATGATCAAGTACGCCATCCAAAAGGTGATGGAGCGCTGCCCGGATGAGATCAGCTTCTTCAACAGCTTCGTGGACAAGGGCCTGAAGGAGCGGCTGGAACACGTGGCCTCCTCCGACTTCGGCCGGGTGAGCTACACGGAGGCCGTGGAGATTCTGGAGAAGAACAACGACAAGTTCGATTACAAGGTCTACTGGGGCTGCGACCTCCAGACGGAGCACGAGCGCTATCTCACCGAGCAGGTCTTCAAGCGCCCCGTCTTCGTCACGGACTACCCCAAGGAGATCAAGGCGTTCTACATGCGCCTCAACGACGACGGGAAGACCGTGGCGGCGGCGGACTGCCTGGTCCCCGGCATCGGGGAGATCATCGGCGGAAGCCAGCGTGAGGAGCGGCTGGAGGTCCTGGAGGCCCGGATCAAGGAGCTGGGCATGAAGCCCGAGGACTACTGGTGGTACTGCGACCTGCGGCGCTACGGAAGCTGCCGCCACGCGGGCTTCGGCCTGGGGTTCGAGCGGCTGGTGATGTACCTCACGGGTGTTTCCAACATCCGGGACGTGCTGCCCCATCCCAGAACCGTGGGAAGCGCGGACTTCTGATACTTTTCTTGAAAGAAAAGTATCCAAAAGAACTTCAGCTCGCTCTGGTGGCCTGGCGATAAAACAGGCTGAAGCGACGGCAGCGAAGAAACAGCGCCTCGGAAAGCTCCGGGGCGCTGTCTTGTTCAGGAGATCATCTCACTGCCGATCTGGTAGCCGCTCCAGGTCCCGGCCTCCGGCCACATGGCGGAGCAGTCGTGGAAGAAGTAGGCACCCAGGGGAGAGCGCCACTTCTCCGCGTTGAAGAAGACGGCCGGCAGGGAATACAGCTCCCCCTCGTGGTCCTCGTTGGGCGTGATGGAGAACAGGCACCCGTCCTCCCACTGATACCAGAGGCGGCTGTAGTCCTCCCCTTCCTCCGGGGCGGGGGTGCTGATGGCGGAGGCGGTGAAATAGCCCTGCTCCTTCAGCTCGTCAAAGGTCCCCGTCACCACCTCCACGCCGTGCAGCTCCCCGAAGCGCCAGGCCAGGGCGGCCTTCTCACTCTCGGTCAGCTCACCGGGGGCCTGGGAGAGGTCCAGACCCGCCAGGGTGATGTTCTCGTTCAGCCCCTTGTCCTTCTCCCAGAGGTCGTCCAGCACCTGGAGGTACAAGCCGCAGAGGTCGTACGTGGTCCCGGCGGGGCTTCTCCCCCTGCCCCGGGTCCAGGCGGAGACGGAATACACCTCCCCCAATTGAGCCGGGAAGGTCTCCATCACCGTGCCGTTGAAGGCCACGTCCACCGCCATGCCGTCCTCCAGGGCGGAGGGCTCCGCCGCCTCGCCGTCCAGGGTGACGGGCACGTCCTTCACGGCAAGCCGGTAGACCCCGGTTCCCCCATGGAGCCCTTCGTCCAGCTCCGCCAGGAGGAGAGTCCCGTCCTCCGCGCCGTCCACGATGCGGCAGGTGAGGACCGTGGGCTCCTCGTCCGGGTCCAGAGAGAGCGTGCTGTCCGCCGGGGCGGGCGGGGTCCCGGCCGTGAGGGGGGCCGTCCCAGCCGGGTCCTCCGAGGTCTCCGCCGGGATATTTCCACAGGCCGTCAGCGACAGGCAGAGGGCCAGGGCCAGTCCAAATTTCCAGAGCTTCATGAAACCGCCTCCTTTTCCTGTTTAGTCGGAAGAGGAGGCGGTTTGGTTCCCGGATTGATCAACTTTTTTTCAGCCGCCGGAGGAGGGCTCCCAGCAGTCCCCCCGCCAGGGCGGGGACGCCCGCCATCAGGACCTGGAACAGGGCCGTGTAGTTATAGAGCAGGGCCACGTTCAGCACCGGCAGCGCCGCGCACCACGCGGCGTAGCGCAGGGCCCGCCGCCAGCCCCACCGCCGCCCCAGGGAACAGGCGCTGAAAAAGCAGAACAGGGGCAGGATGAGGAAGGGGTAAAAAATGCCCGTCAGCAGCGGCACATCCACCGGGTCCAGGCACCGCAGAACCCAGGGCAGGGCCAGCCCCACCGCCGCCGCCAGAAGAACGTATTGCGTCACCGTCCTCTCCGGCGTCTCCGCCAGCCCCGCCGCCCGGCGCAGGGCCAGCAGGTCCTGCCGCCAGCCCACATACCGCACGGCCCAGGTGGTGAGATAGCACAGCAGCAGCACGCCGGTCCAAAGGGCCCAGGGGTCCGCCCGGGAGAACCAGCGGCACCGCCAGCCCGCCAGGGAGAACACCGCCGCCGTGGCCAGGAGGTGGACGGCGGACCAGAGGGCCGTCCGCCGCTCCAGCAGGAAGGGGACCCCCGCCGTCTTCAGCGCCGCCCCCAGAACCCCGGACCAGAAAAACTGGACCAGCGCCGCCGTGGCCGGATTTCCCCAGCGATCCGCCAGGGCCTCCGTGACCACATACAGGCTGACCCCCGTGGGGGCGGGCCAGGCGAAATGATTCCCCAGCAGGATGATGAGGTATACCGCCGCCGCTCCCAGGGGGAACCCGATCAGCGCCTGACGGACCAGCTCCCGGAGGATGCTCCTGTCCTCGTTCATATCCCCAGCACCTCCTTGATCTTCTTCACGTACCGCCGGGAGACGTAGGTCACAACGCCCCCCTCCAGCGTCACCCGGATGGTCCCGGACAAACTCAGGTCCAGGGCCGTCACCCGCTTCCAGTTCACGATCTCCGAGTGGGACACCCGGACAAACTCCCGCCGGGGAAGCCGCTCCTCCAGCTCATACAGCCGGAGGCGGACGGTGTACACGTCCCCGTCCAGGGTCTGGGCCCGGACCTCCTTGTCCTCCCCGTAGAACCGGAGGAGCTCCCCCGGGTCCAGGGGCACGGCCTCGCCGCCCCGGAAGCCCGTCAGCCGTTCGGGCTCCTCCAGCCGCGCCAGCAGGGCCCGGAGCTCCTCCGTCTCCCCCGGGGACAGCACCTTCACCAGCAGCTCCTCCAGCGCCGGGTCCAGGGTTACGTCGATTTTCATGGGCCCCGCCTCCTCTCGTGCCTTCAGTATACCCGAAGGGGCCCCCGCCGTCCAGCCTCCGGGGACCATCGGCGGCGGAGGGGGGACGGATGGTCAAAACAGCCAAAATCTTCCTGGCTTTTTCTATGGCCCCGGGCCTTGACTTTCGGCGGGCCTTGGATATAATAAGCATTAGATTAAGAGAATAAATTTTTGCTTATGAGGAGGCGGGCCATGACGAAGCGGGAGCGGCAGCTTTTGAACTGGATTGAGGAGAACCCCCTCATCTCTCAGAAGGAGCTGGCGGACAAGGCGGGCATCACCCGGTCCTCCGTCGCCGTGCACATCTCCAACCTGATGAAAAAGGGCTACATCACCGGCAAGGGCTACATCGTCCAGACGGCCCCCTATGTCACCGTGGTGGGGGGCGTCAACGTGGACATCGGCGGGAGGCCGGAGGCGGCTCTGGTGGCCCGGGACTCCAACCCCGGGACGGTCCAGTCGTCCCTGGGAGGCGTAGGGCGGAACATCGCCCACAACATGGCCCTGCTGGGCCTGGACGTGCGGCTGGTGACGGCCTTCGGGGACGATCTGAATGCCCAGAAGCTGGCGGCCAGCTGCGCCGAGCTTGGCATCGACATCTCCCAGTCCCCCGTCATCCCCGGCGGGCGCACCTCCACCTACCTCTTCATCAACGACGAGAAGGGGGACATGGCCCTGGCCGTCAGCGACATGGAGATCTACGACCACCTGACGCCCCAGGCCCTGGCCCGGCGGCGGAAGCTCCTGGACGCCAGCCAGGTGGTGGTCATCGACACCAACATCCCCGCCGAGAGCGCCGCCTGGCTGGCGGAGAACTGCGCCGCCCCGATTTTCGCCGACCCGGTGTCCACCGCCAAGGCCGTGAAATTGAAGCCCATCCTGGGGAGGCTCCACACCCTCAAGCCCAACCGCCTGGAGGCGGAGCTCCTCTCCGGCGTGCCCATCACCGACGGGGAGAGCCTGAACCGGGCGGCGGACGCTTTGCTTGCCACCGGGCTTCACCGGGTGTTCATCTCCCTGGGGGCCGAGGGCGTCTTCGCCGCGGACCGGAGCGGCCGGGTCCGGCTGCCCTGCCTCCCGGGGGAGCTGGTCAACGCCACGGGCTGCGGGGACGCCTTCATGGCGGCCATCACCTGGGCGTATCTCCAGGGCACGGACCTGGAGGAGACCGCCCGGGCGGGCCTGGCCGCCTCCTCCATCGCCATGGAGGGCCGGGAGACCATCAACCCCCGCCTCAGCGAGGAGGCCCTCCGGGAGCGCATGAGCCCCGCCTGAGCACACGCCCCGCCGCCGAAGCCATGATCCATTGTCAATTGTCCATTATCCATTATCAACTGTAAAGGAAGGTATCACCATGAACATGAACAAGTACTTGGACATCGCCCCCGAGGTCAAAGAGGCCCTGGACGCCGGGAAGCCGGTGGTGGCCCTGGAGTCCACCATCATCTCCCACGGCATGCCCTATCCCCAGAACGTGGAGACCGCCCTGAAGGTGGAGTCCATCATCCGGGAGAACGGGGCCGTCCCCGCCACCATCGCCGTCCTGGGCGGCCGCCTGAAGGCGGGCCTCTCCCCCGAGGAGATTGATTATCTCGGCAAGACCGGCGCGGGCGTCACCAAGGCCAGCCGCCGGGATCTGCCCGTCCTGGTGGCCCAGGGACGGGACGGGGCCACCACGGTGACCACCACCATGATCATCGCCCACATGGCGGGCATCCGGGTCTTCGCCACCGGCGGCATCGGCGGCGTCCACCGGGGGGCCGAGACCACCATGGACATCTCCGCCGATCTGGAGGAGCTGGCCCGGACCCCCGTCATGGTGGTCTGCGCCGGGGCCAAGTCCATTCTGGACCTGGGGCTGACCCTGGAGTACCTGGAGACCCACGGCGTGCCCGTCATCGGCTACGGCACCGAGGAGCTCCCCGCCTTCTACACCCGGAAGAGCGGCTTCGCCGTGGACTACCGCATCGACACCCCGGCGGACCTGGCCAGGGTGTTCCATGTCAAGCAGGACATGGGCCTGGGCGGCGGCATGCTGGTGGCCAACCCCATCCCGGAGGAGTACTCCATGGACGCGGACGTCATCAACAAGGCCATCAACGACGCGGTGGATGAAGCCAGGGTGAAGGGCATCCACGGCAAGGAGACCACCCCCTTCCTGCTGGCGAAGATCAAGGACCTCACCGGCGGGGACTCCCTGGCCAGCAATATCCAGCTGGTGTTCAACAACGCGCGCCTCGCCGCCAAGACGGCGGCGGAGCTGGCGGGGCTTGCCAAGGGCTGAGGACTGTGCTAAAATGGGACGGCTGATGCTTCAGCCGTCCTGTTTTCTTGTAGGGGCCGGGCTCTGCCCCGGCCCGCTTTCCCCCGACATGGCAGCTTTCAAGAGGACGGGCGGGGACAGAGCCCCGCCCCTACAATACGAAATGAGGTGTAACATATGGATATGACCCTTCTCTCCTACACATATACGCCGGAGGCTCACAACGATTTTATCTGGGCCGTCGTTGGCTCCCCCTGGGGCCTGCTGGCCCTCTGGCTGGTGCTCATCAATGTCATCACCTTCTTCGTCTTCGGCGCGGACAAGCTCCAGGCCAAACGGAAGGAGAAAAAGGACACCGTCCGCCGGGTGCCCGAGAAGACCCTGCTCCTCCTGTCCGCCCTGGGCGGCAGCGTGGGGGCCCTGCTGGGGATGCGGGTGTTCCACCACAAGACCCTCCACAAGGCCTTCAGGTTCGGCGTGCCCCTCATCCTGGCCCTCCAGATCATCCTCCCCTTCGGGCTGTGGCTGTACTTCACCGCCATCCGCTGAGGCGGAGGGACAACGTTTGCGCGCGGGAGGCTCCGCCGCCGGCGTTTTCCGTCCGGCAAAATGCCAGAAACCTCGTTTTCTATTTGGTAAACACGCCAAAAAGACACTTTTCAAAGCAGAAAACGTTGACAAATTCACTGGAGCTGTCTATAATACATATCAACCCGGCAGCGGAGGCCCCCCCTGGCGCAAGCGTTTGCCGCGGGTCTTTTGAACAGGTGATGGAAGAAGCGGTTTCCGCCGCTCCTTCCCTTTTCTTTCGCCCGGAGGGGCGTTCATTCGGAGAGGAGAGAGTCCAGTGCTGCACCAATTGGATTACCTGCGGGAGGTCAACACCGTATCCGTGCTGCTGCGGCTGACCCTGGCCATGTTCTGCGGCGGCATGATCGGCCTGGAGCGGGCCAGGAAGCACCGCCCGGCGGGCTTCCGCACCTACATGCTGGTGTGCATGGCGGCGGCGCTGACCATGCTTTTGAGCCAGTACGAGTCCTATATGCTGAACCACGTCTGGGCGGAGAAGGCCGCGGAGATCGGCATCCGCACCGACGTCAGCCGCTTCGGCGCCCAGGTCATCAACGGCATCGGCTTTCTGGGCGCGGGCACCATCCTGGTGACGGGCCAGCAGAAGGTGAAGGGCCTGACCACGGCGGCGGGCCTCTGGGCCTCGGCCTGCATGGGTCTGGCCGTGGGGGCGGGGTTTTACGAGTGCGTGGGCCTCGCGTTCCTGCTGATCTTCCTGGTGGTCCATCTGCTTCCCACGGTGGAGCTGTACATCGTGGAAAACGCCCGGAACATGAACCTCTATGTGGAGTTTCAGTCCCTGGACAACGTGGCGGAGATCATCAACCGGATCAAGGCCAAGGACGTGACCATCTACGAGGTGGAGGTGGACCACGGGAAGCAGACCCCCTCCCAGCACCCCAACGCCATCTTCTCCCTGCGGATGAACCGCCCCGGCGCCCACGCCAAGATCCTGGCCTCCATCTCGGAGCTGGAGGACGTGTACGTGGTACATGATATCTGATACTTTCTTGAAAGAAAGTATCCAAAGAACTTTATCGCGCTCTGGCAGTCTGGCGACTGACCGGGCCGGAGCGACGGCAACCAAGTCTTCCTGTGTTTGAGTTTTAGGAGGGAACCTTATATGCTGACTCTCTTTGACGGACTGCGGGACGTGACCATCGCGTCCGTGGCTTTGCGCATGGTCCTGGCGGTGGTCTGCGGCGGCATCATCGGCATCGAGCGGGAGTACAAGCGCCGCCCGGCGGGCTTCCGCACCCACATTCTGATCTGCCTGGGCGCGGCCATGACCACGCTGACCAGCCAATACCTCTATCTGGTCCTGGGCCAGTACACCGACATGGCCCGCCTGGGGGCCCAGGTGGTGGCGGGCATCGGCTTCATCGGTGCGGGCACCATCATCGTCACCCGCCGCCAGCGGGTGAAGGGCCTGACCACGGCGGCGGGCCTCTGGGCCGCGGCCATCATCGGATTGACCCTGGGCGGCGGCTTCTACGAGGGGGGCCTCTTCGCCACCTTCCTGATCCTGATTGCCGAGCTGTTCTTCTCCCGGGTGGAGTACCGGATGCTGAAAACCGCCCCGGAGGTCAATCTCTACATCGAGTACAGCGACAACCGGACCATGGACGTGCTGCTCCAGGACTTCCGGGAGCACGGGCTGAAAATCCTCAACATGGGCATCATCCACTCCAAGTCCAACGAGGAGCACAACGCCTGCGCCATCTTCACCCTCCGGCTCCACAAGGGGCTGGATGTGGACCAGCTCCAGCAGGGGATTCGCTCCACCGCCGGGGTCATCTCCGTGCGGGAGCTGTAGGGACGCCCATATTCCGGAAGCTGCCGAAAAAAGGACCGCCGCGAAAGGAACCCGCCGGGGTTCCTTTTGTTTTGGCCGAACCTGCCCATGGTGCGCCGTTGGCGAATATTCGTCCTTGTTTTGCGGACATTTTGTAAAAAAGTACGATTGACAGCCGGGGAGCCGCGTGGTAAGGTGTTACCATTATACCGGGCGTTTCACATTTAGGAGGGAAAATATGGGAATCATCAACAGCATCCTGGACTTCTTGAAGGGGCCGCTGAACGACTTCGCGTGGATGTACACGTTCCTGCCCTGCGCCATCGCGGGGGGACTGTTCCTGACCATCCGCAACGGCGGCGTGCAGTTCGTGCACTTCGGCCACGCCATGAAAAACACCGTCGGCAAGATGTTCCAGAAGCAGGAGGCCGGAGAGGGCGCCGTCACGCCCATGCAGGCCGTCACCACCGCCCTGTCCGCCACCGTGGGCACGGGCAACATCGTGGGCACCACCCAGGCCATCGCCATGGGCGGCTACGGGGCCATCTTCTGGCTGTGGCTGGCGGCGCTGGTGGGCATGGTGACCAAGTATTCCGAGATCGTCCTGGCCATCAAGTACCGGGAGCGGGACGCCAAGGGCGACTGGGTCGGCGGCCCCATGTACTACATCGCCAACGGCCTGGGCAGGAGCTGGAAGTGGCTGGCGGGGGTCTTCGCCGTGTTCGCCACCCTGGCCTCCTTCGGCATCGGCAACATGTCCCAGGTGAACAGCATCACCGGGTCCGTCATCGGGGCCTTCGCCGCCTTCACCAGCGTCTCCGCCGGAATGGAGACGGGGCTGAAGTGGTTCATGGGCATCGTCCTGGCCCTGCTGGTGGCCATCATCCTCCTGGGCGGCATCAAGCGCATCGGCGCCGTCACGGAGAAGCTGATCCCCTTCATGAGCGTTTTCTACATCATCTTCGCCCTGGTGGTCATCGGGGCCCACATCGGCAACGTGCCCGACGCCTTCGTGAAAATCTTCTCCACCGCCTTCACGCCCCAGGCCGTCGGCGGCGCGGCCAGCGGCATCGTGCTGAAGCAGACCATCATCTGGGGCCTGCGGCGCAGCGCCTTCTCCAACGAGGCGGGCCTGGGCTCCGCGGCCATCGCCCACGCGGCGGCGGACACCAAGGGCCCCGTGAACCAGGGCCTGTACGGCATCTTCGAGGTGTTCGTGGACACCATCGTCATCTGCTCCCTGACGGCGCTGACCATCATCTGCAGCGGGGTGCCCATCGAGTTCGGCACCCGGCCCGGCAGCGAGGTCATCACCGCCGCCCTGTCCACCGTCTTCGGCGGGAAGTTCGCGGCGCTGTTCGTGGCGGTGGCCCTGGCCCTGTTCGCCTTCTCCACCGTTCTGGGCTGGTCCCTGTACGGCACCCGCTGCGTCCAGTACCTGTTCGGCCACACCGCCGTCCGGGTGTTCCAGGTGGTCTTCATCGCCGTGGTGGTGGTGGGCTGCGTGTCCCCCCTCAGCTTCGTGTGGGACGTGGCGGACACCTTCAACGGCCTGATGGCCATCCCCAACTTCATCGGCCTGTTCGCCCTGTCCGGCGTGGTGGCCGCGGAGACGAAGAAATACTTCGGCGGCAAGAGCGGCCTGCAATAAGCGAAAACCGTCTGACGGGACAGCCCCTCGGGGCTGTCTCGTTTTTCACCGGATTTTTTCCGGCGGCGCGGAACCCGGCGGCGGGTTTTTCCGTCTGTATGTACAAAGGACCTGAGAGGAGGCGGAGGACATGGAGGACGGGCGGATCATCGAGCTGTACTGGGCCCGGGACCAGCAGGCCATCCGGGAGACCGACGGGAAGTACGGGCGGCTGCTGCACAGCATCGCGTGGAACCTGCTGCGAAGCCGGGAGGACTCGGAGGAGTGCGTCAACGACACCTACCTCCGGGCCTGGGAGGCCATCCCCCCGGCCCGGCCCGGGGTCCTCCGGACCTGGCTGGGGCAGATCACCCGAAACCTCTCCCTGGACCGCTGGAGAAGCCGGCAGGCGGAAAAGCGGGGCGGCGGGGCGGAGGCCCTGCTGGGAGAGCTGGAGGACTGCCTCCCGGACCCGGGCCGGACGGGCCGGGCGGCGGAGGACCTGGAGCTGGCGGAGCTGCTGAACGTGTTTCTCCGGGGTCTCTCCCGGGAGGGGCGGGCCATGTTCCTCCGGCGCTACTGGTACGGCGAGAGCGTGGCGGAAATCGCGATGGCCCTGGGCTGCGGGGAGGGAAAGGTGAAATCCTCCCTCTTCCGGAGCCGGAGGGCCCTGCGGGAATACCTGGAGAGGGAGGGGGTCGCGGTATGAGAGCGGAGCGGCTGTTCCGGGTCCTGGGCCTTGCGGACCCGGCGTTGGTGGAGGAGGCCCTGGAGGTCCGGCGGAAGGACAAAACCGCCTGGAGGCGCTGGGGGGCCCTGGCGGCGTGTCTGGCGCTGGTGATGGGCCTGGGCTTCGGCTGGCGGGTCACCGGGGGCCTCCGGGGCCATGACGGCGGCGCCGCCATCGGCGCGGACTCCGGGAACTCCGGCGGCGCCTCCGGGGACACCCCGGCGGACGGCGCGCCCATGGACCCCGGCGCGTCCGGCGAAACCGGCGGCGTGGAGGACGGGACCGCCTTCCTGTCCTACGCCGGGCCGGTGCTGCCCCTGACCGTCCTGGAGGATGCCGCCGGGCTGACGGCGGAGCGGGAGGTCACCTGGGATTTCGCCCGGGAGACGAACGGCTACAGGGAGTCCCGCCAGTGGGGGGCCGGGGTGACGGACACCTATATTTTGAGCAACCCCACGGAGGCGGACATCACCGTGACGGCCCTGTACCCCTTCACCGGGCGCTTCGCTGATCTGGCGGAGGAGCTGCCCGCCATGAAGATAGACGGGGAGGCCGTGGAGGCGGTTTTGCACGCCGGGGCTTACGCCGGGGGCTTCGAGTCCACCGTCGGGGCGGAGGAGCCGGACACCATGAACCTCATGGAGCTGAACAGCTGGAGGGGGTACAAGGCCCTTCTGGAGAGCGGGGGCTACATGGAACAGGCCCTGGGGAAGCACCCGGTTTTGGATATCCCGGTGACGGTGTACGAGTTCTCGGATTTCGCCGCGCCCCACGAGCGGTACCCGGCGGCCACCCAGACGGTGTCCTTCGAGATCGACGAGGACGCCACGAAAATCCTCACCTACGGCTTCAACGGCTGTGAGTGGGACGGGGGCTTCCGGCGGTACAGTTATTTCGTCCCCGACGGGAAGCGGCACGAGCCGAAGGTGAAGCTGCTGATCGTGCTGGGGGAGGACATCGGGGACTATACCCTCCAGGGCTACCAGGACGGCGGCTGTTACCCCGGAGAGGAGATCGAGGGGGTTTCCTGCACCGTCACCCGGAGGACGGCCACCCTGGACGAGATGCTGGAGCTGGTCTGCCGGGACTGCATGGAGAACTACGACATCTACGGGGAGGGCTGGGTGACGGAGGACGGCCCCGTCACCTTCGAGATGTACCGGAGGGCCGCGGCGGAGCTGCTGACCCGGTACGGCCTCCTCTCCGGCGCGTCCATGGACCGCTACGCCGACGGGCGGCTGGACGATATGGTGATGGAGACCCTGTGGCAGGACCGGGTGCTGTACCTGGTCTTCCCGGTGACGGTGCCCGCCGGGGGGAGCGTGAAGGTGGAGTGCGGCTTCTGGAAGGCGCCCAGCTTTGACTTCGCCTGCTCCGGCTCGGAGAACGCGGGGCTCCAGGGCTATGATCTGATGACCCGGCTGGGATCCTCCCTGGACTTCACCCGGCAGAGCGCCGCCCTGGTGAACACGGGGAACGTGGAAATCACGGGGCAGGACTTCGGCTTTGACCTGGAGGGCGGGGTCACGTCTGTGGAGCTGGATCTGGAGCGGGAACACTATTACTTGGAGATACGGCCCATAAGGGAATAAAAAGAACGGCCCCCGGCGGAGACGCCGGAGGGCCGTTTTTTCCGTGTTCAATTGTCCGGCAGGGTGAAGGCATAGGCCAGCTCCTTTTTCTCCCCGGGGGCCAGGGTGAGGACGTGGGGCTTGTCCCGGAAGCGGCCGGACTCGTTCTCAAGGGCGGCGCAGCCCTGCCAGGGCTCCATGCACAGGAAGGGAGCCCCGGGCTTGGTCCAGAAGGCCACCATGGGGAACTGGCGGAAGTCCAGGGAGACGCCCCGGCCCGTCTCCCTGTGGCGCAGGGAAACCCGGGTGGAGCGGAGGCCCTGGAAGATCAAGGTGTCCAGGCGCCGGAACGTTTCGTACTCCAGGGCGATTCGGCCGCCTTGGAGCATGGGCTCCGTCTCCCCGGGCCGGAGGAGGCCCCGGGGGCTGAGGAGGAGGGTGTCCGCGTCCTCGGGCTGGTCGAAGACCAGCTGGTAGTCCTCAAAGCGTTCGCCCGGCAGGAGGGGGCAGCGGATGGCGGTGTGGGCCCCGATGCAGAAGGGCATGGGCTCCGGGCCGGGATTCTCCACGGTGAAGGCGGTGGAGAAGCCGTTTTCCAAAAGCTGATGCCGGACCCGGAGGATGAAGGGGAAGGGGAACCGGGCCAGGGTCTCCGGGCTCTCCCGGAGCTCCAGGGTGACGGAGTCCGGCGCTTGGTCCGTCAGGGTGAATTCGCTCGTTCGGGCGAAGCCATGGCGGCCCATCTCGAAGGTCTGGCCGTTGAGATCGACCCGGCCGTCCTTCAGACTGCCCACGATGGGGAAGAGGATGGGGTTCCGCCCGGACCAGAAGGCGGGGTCGCCCTGCCAGAGGTACTCGGTTCCGGCGGCGTCCCGGAGAGAGACCAGCTCGCCGCCCAGGGTCCGGAAGCCGGCGGTCAGGGTGGTGGTGGAGAGGGTGTGTTCCATGGAGAGACCTCCTGTCATTTCGTTACAGTCCGAACCGCTGGAACTCGTCCAGGTACAGCGCGCGGATGTTTTTGATGGCCTCGATGGTGTGGTACAGAGCGCCGGGATTCAGGGCCTCCGGGTTCCGGACGATCCTCCTGGCCTGCAGGTCCGCGGCGAACAGCAGGACCAGCTTCTGGATCCTGCACCGGCTCTTGTCCCGGGTCTTGAAGGATTTGTTCTTCAGGTAGTTGGCCCCGGAGCAGGTGGGGCAGATGGGGAACATATAGCAGCTCTCGCGGCAGGAGTCGTCAATGAAATTGTCCTCGTTCGTGAAGTCCGTCCGGAGGATGTCCGCGATCTCCTCCGGAGAGAAGGTCATGGGGGTGATGAAGGAGCAGGGGTATTTTTTCCCGTCCACGTCGTAGAAGGGACAGCCCGTGCCGATGCCGCACCACTTGTGCCGGCCGGCTCTCTCCGTCTCACAGGCCGCGAGGCGCCGGTCCAGCATCTGGTTGGACAGGGTTTCGCCGCTGTCGAGATAGAATCGGACCAGCTCCGAGAGCTGGGGGATCAGCAGCTCGATGTATTGATCGTCGTCCCAGTCGAAATCCCCCTCCGCCAGATTGACGCCCCGGATGCTCCGGAAGCCCAGGGAGTGGACGAACCTGCAGTTCTCCGCCAGACGGGGGATGGAGTACGCCGACAGGGTCATTTTCACGCCCTGCTCCGGCCAGTTCCGCCTGAAAAAGTCGATGTCGATCCGGTCGAAGGAGCCGCTCCGGTTGGCGTTGTGGGTCTCCCTGGCGCCGTCCAGGCTCAGGCCCAGGACGAAGTCCCGCCTGTGGGCCGTGAACCACGCCTTCATTTCGCTGTCCAGCAGGGTGCCGTTGGTGGTGGCGTAGAAAATGGTCTCGACGTCCGGATACCTGGAGCGGGTGTAGGAAAAGACCTCCTTCAAAAGTTCGAACTCCAGAAGGGGCTCGCCGCCGATGAACCCCACCTCCACCCCGTCCACGGCGTAATCGGGTACGCTGTGAAAGATGTCGTCAATACACGCCTTGGCGGTGTCCAGGGTCATTTTCCCGGTCCGGTCGTGTCTCTGGTAGCAGTAGGTGCAGTTCAGGTTGCAGTCGTGGGTGACGCATATGGAGGGAACAAACCGGATTTTCTTGCGCTTGACTTCCAAATTCCCAACTCCTGTCTGTCTGGATCCGTGATGGATCACTCGTAGCCGAAGGACCCCTCGCAGCCGCCGTGGCAGGTGGAGTCACAGGACCCCACGCAGTCTCCCTCGCAGGAGCCGCTGCACGCGTTGCGGCAGCCGTATTGGTCCCGGTCGGAAAAGGACTCCCCGGCGAAGGCCGGATTCGCGGTCTGGAATTCCAGCAGCCTGTCCATCAGGGCCGTGCTCAAAACGCTCATCAATGCCTCCCGCCTCTCTCAGTATTCGCCGTCCTGGCACTCGCTGTAACAGCTGTAGGTGCAGCCTCCGGAGCAGCTTTCCTCGCACTCGCCGGCGCAGCTGCTGTCACAGTCTCCGGAGCAGCTGCCGTCACAGGAGCCGGAGCAGGTGCTCCGGCAGCCGGCGGACATCGCGTAGCCCGGGCCGGAGAGGGCGTAAGCCGGTTTGGGAATCTGGAGCGCGAGAAGCGCGTCCATCAGGCGTTCGCTCAGCAAGCTCATACTCTCACCTCCCCCGTCAGTCCTCTTCAAAGCTGGCCGAGTGCTCACAGGAGCCGGCGCAGCTGTCGTCACAGCTTCCCGCGCAGCTGCCGTCACAGGACCCGCTGCAGCTGTCGTCACAGTCCCCGCTGCAGCTGGAGCGGCAGCCGAAGGCGTCCAGGTCCTGACAAGAGGCCGCCATGCCCGCCAGGGCGGGGACGGGGAATTGCCGCTGGAAGCCCTGGAGCGCCTCCATCAGGGCGTCGTTCAGGATACCCATTCAGAACCTCCCTTTTCTTCTTGCCATGGTGTTTCCAAAGTGGCCGGGGCGGTCACTCGTATTCGTTGTTGGGCATCATATTTAACGGATTTTGCTTCATCAATTTGATACCTCATTCTTTTGATTATTTGACATGTCC
>CAJTKE010000027.1 GCA_910576865.1 uncultured Oscillibacter sp. | reverse complement strand
AGCAACTGCCCACCCACTTCAAGATATTGGAGTGTTGTTAATCAATCATATCTGGCTGGTGTGGCTGGTGGCCGCGCTGGGCTTGCTGATACGAAAAATAACAATCTATCAGGGCTTTATGCGGTATATCAAGGCTGGATTGACCCCGGTTTCTGACATTGAGCGGTTAGACGAACTTTCTATTGTTGCGGAGCAGTCGGGCATCAAAAAGCCCATTGAATTATGCGTCAATCCGTTGGTTTCTTCCCCTCTGCTGATTGGCTTTTTCCGTCCGTGTATTGTACTGCCCAGCGCAGATATTCCTGAAAAAGATTTTCGCTATATCATCCTGCATGAGCTGACGCATTACAAACGGCGGGATATGTTCTATAAGTGGCTGGTACAGATTACAGTCTGCCTGCATTGGTTTAACCCACTTGTATATCTTATGAGCCGGGAAATTACCAAGGCTTGTGAATTTTCCTGCGATGAAGCCGTCCTTGCCAAAATGGGGAGCGGCAACGCGCAGGACTACGGGAAAACCTTGCTTGACGCGATGGCCGCAGTTGGGAAATACAAAGAAAATCTCGGTGCTGTTACTTTAAGCGAAAATAAACAGCTATTGAAAGAAAGGTTAGGTGCAATTATGAAGTTTAGGGAACAATCGAGGTCAGTTAAGATATTGACTGTCCTGCTGACACTGTGTGTAGTTCTGGGAGCGGCCTTTGTTGGTGTCTATTCGCTGGGGCCAGCTGCGGCGAATGCCCATGCAGCGTCTCTCCCTGGTACGCCACTGGACACCACCGGCAGGCCCTCGCTGTCGCTGGATGTCAGCAGCGCCGCTGTGAATGTGCTGGCGGCAACGGATAACAAAATTTCGGCTGAATACAATAGCGATGTTTATACGGTTGAGATTGACGAGCAGGGCAGCGACTGGAGGGTTTCTGTCTCCTGCAAGACCAAAACGAACACCAATGATGAAACAATTAAACTGTATATTCCTGATGTTGATTATGGCAATGTAAATTTGAGTGCTGACAGCGGACATTTGACTTGCGACCTTATCAGGTCTGGCAATATTGTAGGCAACTTCAATATGGCGTCCGTCTTTTTGACCTTGCCAGAGGGCTTTGCTGGCTCGGTGGACGCTACAGCCAACAGTGGATATTTTCAGTTAATTTCCCAAGATGATTTCAAGAATACCACTGTGACTATTACAGATAACGGCAGTTGGGGCGAGATATATAGGCCGAAAAATTTCAAGGAAAGTGGAAATCTGACTACCTTCACAGATGGCACAGGAGCTAATGTAATTCAGATAACACGGAAAGGCTCCGGCGTTATGGGGATTTATACTTCGGACGCATTTGACACATCGAATTTCCCGGATGACTGGAAAGACCTGTGGCAGAACGAATGGCAGGGCAAGCCTTGGGAAGATGATTGGTGGCAAAATACCTGGCAAGAAGATAACGATTGAACCAAGTATCCGTATCAAGTAAAAGGCGTATTGCAGGGATATTCAAAAAGTGATTGTCGCCCAGCGGTAAATAAAAAAACCGTTGTTTCGGCGGCTGGTATCTGTGCGCCCGAACAAAATACAAGTAGCCATGCGGCGGTTTTGAAACAGTAAATTTCAAGCCGCCGCTTTCTTTTGAAAAAACGGAAAACGGAGGGTGTATTAAAGTCGCCCATTTTTAAGGACACGGCGGTATCCGGGAGGTATCGCCATGTCCTTTTTTCTATCATTTCAATTTAGACCATCAAAAAAAGCCCATCCCCCACTTGGGGGAATTGCGGCTATGAAGTTATACTATACGATGCAGATATAGCAAACTATACAGAGCAAACCGCCCGGTGGGTCTATGACCTGCCGGGCGGTTTTTGTCGTTTCCTGCGGCCCGGAAATTTTTCTTTGATTTTTTCTCTGCGGAAAGCGGTTTTGCGCGCAAAACCTGTGCCGCTGAACGCTCTGTTAGCGGAAAGGGAAAGTACCACCACCATCCCCAAAGGAAAGGGGGTGAGAAGATGGAAACCAACCCCCGCGACTATGGCGAACGGTGCAGGTTTGACGCCTTTTGCAAGACCGTGTTGAAGCATGAGGCAATCGACTACATCCGGGAAATGAAACGGCGGGCCAGCCGGGAAACGTCCTTGGAGCGTCTGCCCCAAACGGCGATGGACAAGCTGTATTCCGTAGACGATTACCCCAGCGACAGCTACGTGTTTTCGTACTGCGGCTATGACCTGCCGATCAGAAGCGAACGAATTGCCGACGCCTTTGCCAGTCTGCCGGAGCAGGAGCAAAGCATTTTAATTTTGCGGTTGGTTCTGGACTTGACAGACAGCGAGATTGGCGAGGCCTTGGGACTGTCCCGGAGTGCCGTCCAGCGGCGCAGAACAAAATCGCTGAATGTCCTGCGGACAAAACTGACAGCGAGGAAAGGAGGTTAGCACTATGAAGCGCCGTAACTACAAAGGCCGTGAGCTGCTGCCGCTGGCGGTGAGCGATGCGGCCCGCGCCGGGGACGCCGATGCTGTGGAACAGGTCTTGCGGTACTACGAGGGCTACATAAACAAGCTCTGCACCCGGATGGTCTACGATGAAAGCGGCTGTCCCCGCGCCTGCCTGGACGAGTACATGAAAAGCCGTCTGGAAAACAAGCTCATCCGCGCCATTCTCAGCGTGAACTGATAACCGACCCCAGAGGGAGGAACAGCTTACCCTTTCCTTGTTTCTCCCACCTGCGGGCCTTGTCCTGCGTTTTGGAAAGGGGGAACATCTTTGCCAAAAAATCAACCAGATAAAGCGGCCCATGAAATTGAACTTCCACAAGCCATTATAGAAACCTTTGCCCGTTTTCTCGTCCCGGAGATACGGAAATACTATGATAGCGAACAGGGCCAGCGGGAGTTTGCGGAGTGGCAGGAGGCACAGAAAAGCAAATCCTACAAGATGTAAAAGAGTAAGAATATAGGAGTAGCGGGGATAAAGCGTTAAAGCCTTATCCCCGCTGGCTATTGTGATTAAGTTATCCCTTCGGCGGGAACGGGTCTTTCCCATGCGAGTCCTTATCTCTGATTTGACCGTTTGGGCGATGGATCACTAATTCAGACCCTTGATGCTGCGAAATTTGACGTGCAACATCAATTGCGGCTTTCTGCGTTGGAGTACGCACAGTCGCACGCGAATTTCCAGCTCCCTTGACTTGCCAGCCGCCGCCGGGGTGTGGAGTTACATGTTGATTCTTCCCCATAACACATACCTCATTTCAGCCGGGTAACACGCCCACAGTGGGGGCATCTCGATGGATTGGTCATAGGAATGATTTTCTTGCCGCAACGGCAAATGTAATATTTGTATTTGATTGTCATTGTCTTTACGCTCCTTTAAAATATGATGTTATATGTCATCACATTTTTCGGAAAAAGTCTGCGTTTATTTTTTCCTTTCTGGACACAGATTTCATATTGCAATCGAGAATCAAGCGTGGTACAATGTAAAAGCATCTATGACAAAGTACAACGTCCCGTGCTTCTGTCATCCCGCAGGACACCGAGTTGCCGCTCGGTGTCTTTCCTTTTTCTTATTATGTGTTATTGTCTAAAGAACAGTCGGGGATTACACCCAAAAGCTCCTTTCAAAATTTGTGCTGTAAGGTTTACTTTGGCTCGTGGTGTCTGTAATTCACTCAATCTATGTAACGAGCTTTTTCCAACAGAATCTTTGGTCGCTACCCACACTTGATCGCGTCGAAAATCTCCGTCTAACAGCAATGGTTGATGTGAAGTGCATATAAGCTGGGCGTGGTTAGGGTTACTCTCTTCGCTACTAAATAGACTAATGATTTCCTTTGCAAGTGAAAGATGTAACCCATTCTCTAACTCGTCGATGATAAGGACACCACCCATTTCCAAGACATCATAGAGATACGGGAGAGCCGTAAACAATTTCACTGTTCCTAATGATTCTTCTGCGAAAAAAGTAATTGGGACTTGACTATCTTGTTCCTCACCATTGCTGTAAACGGCATGTTTGGTATCAATACTCACGGTCATTTTCTTTGCAATGATTTCCCTGTTCTCAAAATCGTCCGTATCAATTTTTTGCCGTGCGATTTCTTCTTCTGATGTTGATACACTGATATTTCGAATTGTGGGGTCAGCCTTCTGGATAATGTGTATATACTTTGCTATGCGTTCTTCGGTAAAAGTCTTTTTGGGATTGATTGGGTTTAAACGCCCTGCTGCCATACTAACTACTTGAATCCCACAAATCACAGCATTCAGTCGGGCGGCCAAAGGATTATTCAGCATTGCCGCAACAGGAAGGCAAAGAGCTTCAGGTTTTACTGTTTGCTTTGTTGGTTCAAACCCTTTCAAATCAGAACGAAGCAAAATATCTTTAAAGGAAGGAGATGTGCGTTCTATAAGTTTCTCCGTCCGACGGAATTTTTTTGTTAGAATTTCCCGTACAACTGTTTTTCCTTGAAGCGAGAACTCATAATGGTAACTTACTCCGTCTAAGACAATGTCAATTCCAAGCGTTGTTGGCTTGTCTTGATACTGCGTATCAAAGGCAAAAGGCTTTACAGGGGCATCTATGCCTTTAATCTGCGGTGTTGCAAGGAACTGAGCGCTATTGGTTGCTGTAATTAGAGGGGACAGAGCCAAAATCCGCTGAATTTCTCTCAGAATCTTGCAAAAAAAGGTTTTTCCTGATCCGTTTGCTCCGTAAAGAAAAGAAACCTTGTTGAAACGCATATCCTCTACTGTGAATGTATTTTCAAGGTGCTCTTTTTTACCCGAATCTGTCTCCGTTGAAAACTCGATTCGTTCGGCAAACGAAGCGAAATTTTCGGCGGATAAGGATTTCAAGATCACGTTATCCATCTGTTTCGCTCCTTTCTTGGCTTATTTTACCACGGAGTCCCGTTGCTGTCAAGATGTTATTTTCTATATTTCGACAAATACGGCGAAATATAGAGTACAACCAAAATTTTACACAGATGATGCGAAAAAATAAGAACTGAGGACAAATCCTCAGTTCTTATTCTGCTGACATCAGAGCCACACCATCACGGCAAAACCGCCCTTAAAATAATAAGTGTTCGTCCAATGTCCATTTGGTGGACCTGAAGGGGATCGAACCCTCGAACCTCACGGATGCGAACCGTGCGCTCTCCCAGCTGAGCTACAGGCCCAAATCGGCACTTTTCATGCTGAAAAAGTTGCGAATTTTGGTTTTCTAAAATATTCGATTTTCAGGGGAAAGTCCAACAAATCGGACTGAAAAACAGGGAACGGGGAATCGGGTCGGATGTGTCTCGCTATGGATGCGAACCGAACGCTCTCCCAACTGAGCTACAGGCCCAAACCCTGATGAACTTGTGTTCTCAAGAGAAAAGGCCTTGGAAGCCGAAGTTCCAAGGCTTTTCTCTGTCCTGGTGGAGATAAGCGGGATCGAACCGCTGACCTCTTGAATGCCATTCAAGCGCTCTCCCAGCTGAGCTATACCCCCGAGTCAGGTGTTCCGCATCAGAACAGTGATTATAATAGCAAAGCCCGCGGGAAATGTCAAGAGGTTTTTTCAGAAAATTTTCCCCACCGGAATTTTTTCCCAGGCTGTCGCTTTTTGCCGGAAAAGGAGCGCCCGGAAGTTGCAGCTTCCAGGCGCTCCGCTTTGGTGAACATCGGAGTTCATTTCCACTTTTGGTCATTGTCATTATACCCCGCCCCGCCGGAAAAGTCAAGGTTCTTTTTTCTCCCCCAGCTCGATCCTGCCGTGCTTGGCCTCGTAGGCCTCCACGGCGTCGCGGATCAAAATTACAATATGGTTGTTGGTAGAGCGGCCCTCATAGGCGGAAACAACATGGAGTTTATGCAGCAGCTGTTCGTCAATGCGGACAGAGTAACTCTTTAAGCCTTTCTTAGCCATAATATAACCTCAAAATGATTTCAAAGTATATTTACTTTACAACCATTTTGTGTTAGTATGTTAAAAAAGGATATAAAATATATCCTTTGAACACAAACTTTTTTGGGAGACCACTATTATGCCCAACTATCAGAAAATGTATCTCATCGCGGTCAGCGCCATGGCGGACGCCCTGGACGAGCTGGACAAGCTGAACATCGGCGCGGCAAAGGAGTTTCTCAAAGAGGCCCTGTACCATGCCGAAGAAGTCTACATCACCCAGGGCGAGGACGATTCGGACACGTCCTCGGACACATCCTATGATTCCGAGCCTTCCGAGCCCCCCGTCGAATAAGATATTGTTTTTATTTGACGATTCCCAAAAAACGGAGTATAATATAAGGGACCGGAAAGGAGGTCCCGCCATGAAGACCATCATCACCATCGGAAGACAGTTCGGCAGCGGAGGCAAGGAAGTGGGCATCCGCGTAGCCAAGGAGCTGGGCATTCCCTTTTACGATAAGGAAATCCTCCAGGAGACCGCCAAAAAGAGCGGCCTGTGCGAGCGCATCCTGGAGAACTTCGACGAGCGGCCCAAGAGCCTGCTCTACTCCATCGCCATGGACTCCTACATGTTCGCCCTCCCCGGCGCCGGCGCGGGGGACTCCCTGGAGCAGCAGGTCTATCTCGCCACCTTCAACACCATCCGCCAGATCGCCCGGCAGGGTCCCTGCGTCATCATCGGCCGCTGCGCGGACTACGCCCTGGCCGACGACCCCAACCACCTGAGCATCTTCATCCACGCCCCTCTGGAGGACCGCATCCGCCGGGTGGCGGAGCGGCAGAGCCTTCCCCCCGAGAAGGCCAGGACCCTCATCAGCAAGACCGACAAGCGCCGGGCCTCTTATTATGAATACTACTCCTCCCAGCGCTGGGGCGCGGTGGACAGCTATGACTTCTGCATCAACAGCAGCTTCCTGGGCCTCAGCGGCACCGTGGAGCTGATCCGCGCCATGGTGGAGCACAAGGAACACCCCGTTCCCAGCCCCACCGAGAAGGACCCCACCCGTCCGTGAACAGCGCCCGGCGGACTCTGCCCGCCGGGCTTTTTCGCGCCGCGAAAAAATTTTTGAAATTGCGAAGTTAGTGCTTCCATCTTTGGGAAAGATTTGATATAATGGGACCCTGGCGAGAGAAAATGGCCGTCCCCCGCAGCCGGGCCGGCTCCCTTTTGGCCACGACGCGAAAGTAAGGAGTTTCTTATGGATAAGATTTTGATCGTTGACGACAGCCCCGTACAGGCCAACTTTCTCAGCTCCATCCTCTCCCCCGATTACGAGGTCACCGTGGTGCACACCGCCGAGGAGGGGCTGGGCCAGGCGAAGGCCGTGGAATACTCCCTGATTCTTCTGGACGTCATCATGCCCGGCATGGACGGCTTTCAGCTTCTGAAAATGCTCCAGGAGGAGGTCATCCTCCGCCACACGCCGGTGATCCTCATCACCAGTCTCAACGACATTCAAAACGAGGAGCGGGGCCTGACCCTGGGGGCCGTGGACTACATCACCAAGCCCTTCCATCCCGCCATCGTCCGGGCCCGGGTCCACACCCACATCAATCTCTACAAATACCGTACCCAGATCGAGCGGGAGGCCACCGTGGACCAGCTCACCGGCGTGCCCAACCGGCGGCGGTATGACGAGGTCAGCGTCCAGCGCTGGCAGGACGCCATCCGCCTGGGGGTGCCCTTCTCCGTCTGCATGTTCGACATCGACAAGTTCAAGGTCTACAACGACACCTTCGGCCACCCCGCCGGGGACAAGGTCATCAAGGCCGTGGCGGAGACGGCCTCCTCCATGCTCCGCCGGGGGACGGATTTCTTCGCCCGCTACGGCGGGGAGGAGTTCGTGGCCCTGATCCTGGGCGGCGGGTCGGAAAACGACTTCGCCCACCTGTGCCGGGTCCATCAGGCCGTGGAGGAGCTGCACATCGCCCACAATCCGGAGGTCTCCCCCTGGGTGACCATCAGCATCGGCGGCATCAGCGTCCTGCCCAAGGCGGAGAGCAGCTTTGATACATACCTGAAAATGGCGGATGCCATGCTCTACGACGCCAAGCGCTTCGGCCGGAACCAAGTGGTCTGGACCAACGAACGGATGGAGCAGCGGCGGGAAAAGTGAGGTAGGACCGGCGTCTCGAAGGTGGAGTTCCTGACGCCGTTTCTATAGGGGGACGGAGGACCGGCTCGCGCCGGTCCTCCGCCATTTTGTCGAAACCGTTTTACAGCGTGGTTTACTTGTACAGCTCGGGCTTCTCCATGGTCTCCACCTTCAGGAACTGAGAGGTGCCCCGGGAGGCGTTCAGCGCGTCGCCGGCCACGCAGGCGACATACCCGTCCCAGCTGGAGGGGCCGGTGAGCTTCCCGGCGTGGACGGACTCCACCCACTTGCAGAACTCGATGTCGTAGGCCTCGATGAAGCGCTCCTTCCAGTCGGTCATGATGGGCATGGACTCGGCGGGGTTCAGGGAGTCCCAGCCGGCGGGGCGGGAGCGGCGGACCACGGCGTAGGGGTCGGGCAGCTTCACGGTGCCGTTTTCGCAGACCACCTCGCACTGGATGTCATAGCCGTAGCCGTCGGCCACCTGGACCTCCACGTCGATGAAGCAGCCCTTCTTGGTCCGCATCAGCATGACCTGGGGGTTGTCATAGCCCTTGTCGGAGTTGGCGGACTGGCGGACCTTGACGCACTGGACGTCCTCATACTCGTCGTCCAGCAGCCAGCGGCAGATGTCCAGCTCGTGGATGGCCACGTTGGTGACGCCGTTTTCGGTCTTGAAGCCCGGGCCCTGGGCCACGTTCCGGTGGCAGGCCTTGATCACCAGGGGCGCGCCGATCTCGCCGGAGTCGATGATCCGCTTCATCTCCGCGTAGCCCCGGTCATAGTGGCGCATGAAGCCCACCTGGACCAGCCGCTTGCCGATCTCCAGCTCCCGGTTGATGATCTCCTCGCAGTCCTTGGCGTTCTGGCTCAGGGGCTTCTCGCAGAAGCACCACTTCTCCTCCGCCAGGGTCTTCATGACATAGTCGTGGTGGGTGGGGTCGATGGAGGTGATGACCACGGCCTCCACGTCGGGGTCCTTGATCATCCCGTCGCAGTCGCTTCCGTAGGATTTGATTCCGTATTTCGCCGCGGTATCGTCGGCGGCGGCGGCCACGTAGTCGCTGACGGCCACGACGGTGGCGCCGGGGACGGTCTCAATGATGCGGCGGCAGTGGTCCTTGCCGATGGCTCCGCAGCCGATGATACCGATTTTCAGAACTTTGTCCATGATAATCAACCTTCCTTTATGTTAAATTGGGGGGAATCAATACTTGCGGGCCTCGTCGCGGCCTTCCTTGACGCCCTTCCAGGCCTCCCGGACGCTCTCCTTCACGGACACGTCGGCAAGACCCACGTTCCACCAGGACTCATAGCCGTCGGTCATGGTCTTGGGGATGACCTTCAGGTCGAAGAGGCACGCCACCGTCTGCTTCTTGGCGTCCTCCAGAGCGGCCTCCAGCTCGGCGATGGTCCGGCAGGTGTAGGTCTTCAGGCCGTAGCCCTCGCCCACCTTGGCGTAGTCCACGGGGATCAGGTCTCCGGTGGGCTTCTTGCCGTCGGTGTAGCGGAACTCCGTTGCAAGGCTTCCGATGCCGTGGTTCATCTCCAGGTTGTTGATACAGCCGAAGCCGCAGTTGTCGAAGACCAGAATGTTGACCTTCTGCTTTTCCTGCTGGATGGTCATGATTTCGCTGTGGAGCATCTGGAAGCTGGAGTCGCCCACCACGCAGTAGACCTCGCTCTCGGGCTCGGCGAACTTCACGCCGAGAGTCGCCGCGACTTCATAGCCCATGCAGGAATAGCCGTACTCCGCGTGATAGCCGCCCCGCTTGTCGGTGGTCCACATCCGCTGCATGCAGCTGGGCAGGGACCCGCCCGCCGTGATGATGATGGCGTCCTTGTCAATCACCCGCCGGATGGCCGCCAGGGCGCCGGTCTGGGTGATTTTGCCGTTGGTCAGCTTCACGAACTCGGGCACCGTCCGGGGGTCCCGGGCCTTGATGATGGGATCGAAGTCGTCCCCGGTGTACTCAATGGACCCCAGCCGCTCCATCTCCTTGGCCCAGACGGCCTTGGCGTCCGTGATTTCATTGGTGTAGGCGGACTTGTACCCCTTGGCCCGGAGCTTCGACCCCAGGGCCTGGACCGTCACCTTCGCGTCGCCCACGGCCTTCACCGCGTCCATTTTGTAGGCGTGGAACCGGCAGTTGTTGATGGTGACAAATTTCACCCCGGGGTGCTTGTACAAGCGCTTGGAGCTGGTGGTGAAGTCGCTGAGGCGGGAGCCGATGGCGATGACCACGTCCGCCTCTCCGGCGATGTGGTTGGAGGCGTAGGTTCCCGTGACGCCGATGCCGCCCAGGCACATGGGGTGGCTCGACTTGCAGGCGCTCTTGCCCGCCTGGGTCTCGCCGAAGGGGATGCCGAACTCCTGGCAGAAGTTTTCGACAGTCTCGCCGGCGCCGGAGTAGCGCACGCCGCCGCCCACGATGACCAGGGGCTTTTTCGCCCCGGCGATGATGCCGGCGATGTCCTCCAGTTCCTCCTCCACGGCCACGGGCCGGGTGATGCGGTGGACCCGCTTCTCAAAGAAATAATTGGGGAAGTCGTAGCTCTCGCCCTCCACGTCCTGGGGCAGGGCGATGCAGCAGGCGCCGGTCTCGGCGGGGTCCGTCAGGACCCGCATGGCGTTGATGAGGGCGGTCATGACCTGCTCGGGGCGGGTGACCCGGTCCCAATACTTGCACACGGGCTTGAACGCGTCGTTGGTGGAGACGGCCAGGCTGCTGCTCTGCTCCAGCTGCTGGAGCACGGGGTCCGGCTGGCGGGAGGCGAAGGTGTCCGCCGGGAAAACCAGCAGGGGGATGTTGTTCACCGTCGCCGTGGCGCAGGCGGTGACCATGTTGGCCGCGCCGGGGCCCACGGAGGAAGCGCAGGCGATGATCCGCTGGCGGCGGTTCTGCTTGGCGAAGGCGATGGCCGCGTGGCACATGCCCTGCTCGTTCCGGCCCTGCATGACCCGAAGGCCGCCGGGGTTGGTGTCCAGGGCCTCCCCCAGGCCCACGGCGATGCCGTGGCCGAAGATGGTGAAGAAGCCCTCCACGAATTTGGTCTCCACGCCGTCCATGGAGACGTACTGGTTATCCAGGAACTTCACGATGGCCTGGGCCGTGGTCAAACGAATGGTGTCCATTGGAATCGTTCCTCCTTACTTATCCCTGATAGATGTGGTCGTTGGCGTCGGGCTTCCAGAGCCAGGCGTGCTCCTCGTCGTCGATGCGGGTCTTCAGCCAGGGGTCGCCCTCCAGGTGCCGGATGCCCCAGGCGTAGCACATGGCGTATCCCGGCGCGGCGGTCTGGGAGTGGAAGCCGCTGGTGATGACGGCCAGGCCGTTGTGGCCGGTCTGGTAGATCTCCCCGTTGGCGAAGCCCGCGCCGAAGCCGTGGGGATAGTCGAAGCGGTAGAAATAGACCTCCGGCTGGGGATGGTGATGGGGGGGATAAGAGGACCACTTGCCGGGGTGGTTCAGCACCTCGCCCAGGACCATGTTGGAGAAGGGGGCGTTGTCGTGGTCGAAGAAGGTCTTGATCTCCCGCTCCATGCAGCCCAGGAGCTCGCCGTTGCATCCGGCGTGCTGGGTCTGGACGGTGTCGGGGGTGTACATGACCGCCTCGAAGGGCTTTTCGTTCAGGGTCTTCTGGATGTACAGCTCGCTGTGGGACCTGGCGGTGAGGACGATCTTCTCCCCCCGGCCCGCCAGGAGGCAGTAGGCCTCGTGGTGGAAGCAGTCGGGGCGGCTGGCCTCCACGGTCTTCCCGGCCCACTGGTAGGTCACCTCTCCGGCGAAGAGCAGGACGGCGATCTCCTTCTCGGGTTCCTCAAAGGTGAACGTGTCGCCGGGCTCCATGACCAGAAGGCCCACGTCCATCTGGGTGCCCATGTCGTCCGCGGACATGTCAATGTAGGGGTTGTACCCCTGCTTGAGTTGGGCGTTTTTGTTGAAATAGGTCATTGGAATCATCTCCTTGGGATTTCAGCCATGAAGATGGCTGGTGCTTTGCACCCCCCATTCTCTCTTTTTCTTCCAGAAGAAAAAGAGAGAATGCGCCGTGCACGGTGGAAGAGAGAAAAAGAAGTAATTATGATCTTCTATCGATAGCCAATCCTGTGGGGCTGATTCCCGGATCAGGCTATTTGTATAGACATTGCCTTTCTTACGGTAGAACAGCACGAAACAGGCTGGGAAGGTGCTTGACGAATCGACCTGCTTCTCTTTCCGCTGCCGCTGCCCTGGCGCTCTTTGGAAAATGGCCGGTCAGGGAACCGGCCCCACAGGGAGGTTCTCTTTCCCCAAGCGCCAAGTCAGCGGCAGCGAGGAGGGCCGGACAGGCCTTACTTCGACCTCCAAAACCCCCGCTTGCACCACGCCGCGGACAGAAGACATGCGTGAAACCGGAAGCACGTCTTGCGCGCCCCCCGTTTTCTCTCTTCCACCGTGCACGGCGCATTCGTCTCCGGCCTAAGAGCCGCCGCTTTGCGGCGGTTGGCCTCCGACACGCGTCTGCGGACGCAGTCTCTTTTCGCAAAAGAGGGGCCCCCGCCGCGCCCCGCGCGGTGGGGAGAGGAGGAAGGAACGGAGCAGAGCGGAGACCTCGCCGTCAGGCGGGGGCGGAGCGGGCGGAGTTTCTTCCGACGACATGGGGGGTGCATTGCACCAGCCATCGCTGACTGCCAATCCGCCCCGCCCGAAGGGCGAGTACAGGCCCCGGCCTTACAGCCCGGTATGCTCCTTGATGTACTTCCGCCCCTTCATGGCGTACTCCAGCGGATTCGCCTTGGCGGGATCCTGCTCGGCCTCCACCAGGAGCCAGCCCTGATACCCGGCGTCCGCCAGAACCTTGAACACGGGGTCGAAGTTCACGTCGCCGTCGCCGGGCACCGTGAACGCGCCGCTGCGCACGGACTGGAGGAAGCTCCAGTTGTTCTTCCGGGCCTCCTCGACCACGGGGAGGCGCATGTCCTTCAGATGCACGTGGCCCACCCGGTCCACATATTTCTTCAGCATGGTCAGGGGGTCCTCGCCGGCGAAGGTGAAGTGGCCGGTGTCATAGCAGAGGAACACATACCGGGGGTCGGTGTTGGCCATCATGCGGTCCGTCTCCTCGCTGGTCTGGACCACGGTGCCCATGTGGTGGTGGAAGCAGAGCTTGAAGCCCCGGTCAACGGCGATTTTGCCCAGCTTGTTCAGCCCGTCGCAGAAGCGGGCCCACTCCTCGTCGTTCATCACGTGCTTGTGCCCTCCCGTCAGGACCGGGGTGTCCATCTGGCCCTGAATGGAATAGCTCTGCTCGCTGACGTTGATCCGGTTGGCGCCCACGGCGGCCAGGAAGTCCAGGTTGGCCTTGAAGTCCTTCTCCTCCTCCTCGAAGGGGCGGGTCAGGAGGAAGGAGGAATACCAGCGGCTGGCGATGCGCATGCCCCGCAGGTCCAGGGCCTTCTTCAGCTCCGCCGGGTCCGTGGGGTACTTGTTGCCGATCTCACAGCCGGTGAAGCCCGCCAGGGCCATCTCGCTGACGATCTGCTGGAAGGTGTTCTCTCCGCCCAGCTCCGGCATGTCGTCGTTGCACCAGCCGATGGGCGCAATGCCCAGGGAAACGTTCTTGGAATCAAACATGGGAAACGACCTCCTTGAAAATTCATCGTCCTGGGGCCCGGTGGGGCCTCTGGGTCAAAGGTGAAAACCGGCGAAAGCGGGAGGCTTCCGCAATCGATTTCGCTATAAAGAAATTAGCATTTTCCCGGTGAAAAATCAACGGTTTTTCTCCATGTTTCAGAAAATTTTCCGATTTTGCCAAAGGTTCTCCGGCTTTTTTTACGCTTTGACGAAAGGGCCGGAAGAATTTACGCAAACGTTCACAATCTGCACGCGGACCTCACCAGCGGTCCGCCCAGCCCACGGCGTCCCCCTCCGTCTCGAAGGGCTCCGGAAACGCGTCCGAGGCCAGCATCTCCTCCCGGATGGCGGCGGAGAGATCGGGCACCGTCTCCGGCCCGTAAGAGGCGAAGGCGGCGCTGTCCATCAGCACGGCCCCGGCCCGCTCCATGTCCTCCAGGTTCACTCTTTGAATCTCCTCCGTCTGGGAGGAGCAGCAGTCCGTCAGCACCACCGTGTTGTACTCCAGGGCGATGGCGTCGTAGCAGGTGGTGCGGACGCAGTTGGGGGTGGTGGTGCCCGCCAGGATCACCGTCCGCACGTCCAGGCGGCGGAGAATCAGGTCCAGCTCCGTCTGGAAGAAGGCGCTCCACCGGGGCTTGATGATGGCGTAGTCCCCCGGCTGGGGGCGGAGGGCCTCCGGGGCCTGGGCGCTGTTGGGCCCCGTGGAGGCGGGGCGGCAGGCGTGGCCCCCGGCCTTCCAGGCGGCGTAGCGGGTCAGCTCCACGTCGCTGCCGTCGGCGCGGTAGATGCGCTTGACGAAGAAGACGGGAATGCCCTTGCTCCTCGCCAGGTCCAGTGCCCGGGCGCAGGCGGGGACGGTGGCCTGGGCCCCCTGGATGCAGTGGCCGCCCCGGCGGTCCACAAAGCCGTTTTCCATGTCGATGAGAATGAGGGCGGAACGGGTGGGATTGGGTTTCATGGCAATGCTCCTTTCACAGCTTTTCAAACACATGCACCCGGAAGGAGGTCCGCACCTCCAGCCGGTCCAAGGCCGCCAGGCGCTCCGCCCCGGCCCTGGGGGTTTTCCAAAAATAAGGGGTCATGCGGAAGAGGTTTTGAAGGTCCTCCCGCCGCTCCAGCAAAACCGTCCCGTCCACCGGGACAATCTCCCGATAGGCGAAGCCCTCGTAGGGGGTCTCCTTCTCCTCGTTGGGATAGGGCCTCTCATAGAGAATCTCCTTCATCTCCCACAGGTGCTCCGCCCCCGGCACCACGTAGAGAAAGATTCCCCCGGGCCTCAGGACCCGCCGGAACTCCTCCAGGGCCAGGGGGGAGAAGCAGTTCAGCAGTACGTCCGCGCTCCCGTCCGCCAGAGGCAGGCGGTAGGAGGACGCCACGGCGAACTCCACCCCCCTCTCCCGCCGGGCGGCGGCGCGGAGGGCGAATTTCGAGATGTCCGTCCCCGCCATCCGGGGCCGCCTCCCGGCGTCCAGCAGGGCCCGATAGACCCCGGCAGTGTAATACCCCTCCCCGCAGCCCGCGTCCAGCAGGACCGGCGCTTCGCCGGAAAGGGCCAGAATTCGACTACAGATCGTATTCAAAAGCGGCCGATAATACCCTCCGGACAGGAATGCCCGCCGGGCCAGCACCATGTCCCGGTCGTCGCCGGGGAGGGCGGAGTGCTTTTGGTTGGGGGGCAGGAGGTGGACGTAGCCCTCCCGGGCGACGTCGAAGCTGTGGCCCCCGGGGCAGCGGTACGCCCCGGCCTCCCGCTCCAGAGGGGCGGCGCAGAGGGGGCAGCGGAAGAGGCTCATTCCCCGGTTCCTCCCGTCACGTCGTTGATCCACTTCCCGCCCCGGACCCGCCAGAGGCAGAAGGGGAATTTCACGATGCTCTCCAGCTGGATGCAGAAGGCAATGGGCCAGACGCCCAGCTTCCACACCAGGGCCGCCAGGGCCGTGACGGGGAGGCACACCACCCACTGGGGGGCGATGTCCAGGGCCGTGGACCAGAACACGTCGCCCCCGGCCCGGAGGACGCCGGTGATGGCGGAGATGGCGCAGGCGTGGAGGGGAATGGTGGCGAAGCCCATGACGGCCAGGGCCGCGGCGATCTCGGCGGAGAGGCCGAAGAGCTTGAACATGGGGAAGATGAAGGGCACGAAGACCAGGGGCACCAGGGCCAGGGAAAAGAGGGCCAGCACGGTCCCCACCAGCACGGCGAACCAGAGGAGGGCCCGGCTCAGGTCCATGACCTTCTCCCGGCCCTGGCCCTCGCCGATGGCCTTGCCCACGATGACGGCGGTGGCGGCCCCCAGGCCGAAACAGACCACCAGGAACAATCGGTTCAGGTTGCCCATGACGGCGTTGGCCGCCAGCATCTCCACGGAGTCGTCGGTGTAGCCCAGGATCACCGTCAGCAGGGAGTTCCCCAGGCCCCAGACGGTCTCGTTCAGGACCACCGGGGAGGCGTATTTGACAAAGCGGCGCAGCATGTCCGCCCCGGGGCGGAAGAAGAGCCCCAGGTACAGGGGGATGAGCTTGCTGCGCAGGGCGCAGAACACGCAGATGGCGAACTCGCTGACCCGGGCCAGCAGGGTGGCGATGGCCGCGCCGGCCACCCCCAGGGCGGGGAAGCCGCACTTGCCGAAGATCAGGAGATAGTTCAGCCCCGTGTTCAGGATGGTGGAGAAGCCGAAGAGCTTCATGCCGAAGCCCGGGTCCTCCACGCTCCGCCGGGCGCTGACGTAGATGGAGGAGAGCATGTTGAAGACGTAGGAAAAGCCGATCACCTGGAGGTAGGGTCCGCCCAGGAGGCTGAGCTCGTGCTTGTTGGAGAGGAGGTCCATCACCGGCACCGGGAAGGCGCAGAAAATGAGAGCCAGGGGCAGCGTGACGGCGGTCCCCAGCAGGGAGGCCACCCCCATGGCGCGGCTGACGCTCCTCTCATCCCCCTTGCCCCAGTACTGGCTCACCAGGATGCCAAGGCCGCTCTGGAAGCCGAAGACGATGCTGGTGAGGAGGAAGACGGGGACGTTGGCGGTGGTCACCGCCGCCATCTCGGCGTTTCCCAGGCGGGAGACCATGAAGGTGTCGATGAGCCCCAGGGAGAAGGTGATGAGGTTCTGGAGGATCATGGGCAGGGAGAGCTTGAAGAGCCGCTTGTAGAAGCCGGGTTCCCGGCGAAGAAAATTGAACATGACACACCTTATTCAAACAATATCAGATCGGGATCACAGCATGGGCATCCGCTGGTCGTGATGCCGGCGGAGGGCCTGGACGCAGGCGTCGATCTCCGCCTCCGTGGTCTCGGGGCCGAAGCTGAGGCGGATGACCCCGGAGGCCACCCGTTTCGGCAGCTTCAGGGCGGCCACCACATGGCTGGGCTTCCCCTGGTGGCAGGCGGACCCGGCGGAGATACAGATTCCCTGGGCCCCCAGGTCGTTGACGATGTTCTGACTGGGCCAGCCCGCGAGAGACAGGGCCAGGATGTGGGGCGCCGTGTCCGAGGAGACGCCGCCCAAAACCGTCAGGTCCGGGAAGCCCAGGAGACGCTCCAGGGCATGGGCCCGGAGGCCCGCCAGATGGCCCTGAATCTCCGTGCGCCTTTCCAGGCGGAGCTCCGCCGCCCTGGCGAAGCCGGCGATCTGGGCCGTGGCCTCGGTGCCGGCGCGGAGTCCCCGCTCCTGGCCCCCGCCGGGGAGCAGGGGCCGGGGGTTCTTCACCCGGGGGGCGATGTACAGCGCCCCCACGCCCTTGGGCCCGCCGATCTTGTGGGCGGAGACGGTGACGAAGTCCGCCCCCAGCTCCCGGGCGGAGAGCATGCCCCCCAGGCCCTGGACCGCGTCGGTGTGGAGGAGGGTCTTCGGATTCCGGGCAGGGAGGCCCCGGGCGATGGGCTTGACCGGGTAGCGGGTCCCCAGCTCGTTGTTGACGAACATGACGGAGACCACGGCGGTGTCGGGCCGGACGGCCTCCAGCACCCGCTCCGCCGGGATGCTCCCGTCCCGGTCCGGGGCGACGTACGTAACCTCGTACCCGTCCCGCTCCAGCCACTTGCAGCACTCCAGCACGGCACTGTGCTCCACCGCCGTGGTGACGATGTGTTTCCCAACGTGGCGGTTCTGCCAGGCGGCGGCGCGGAGGGCCCAGTTGTCCCCCTCGGTGCCGCAGGAGGTGAAGAACAGCCGCTCCGCCGGGCAGTCCATCAGGGCGGCCACGGCCTCCCGCCAGCCCTCCACCCGGCGCTTCATCCCGGCGCCGAGGGGATACTGAGAGCTGGGGTTGCCGTACTGCTCCGTCAGGACCTCCAGCATGGCGTCCGCCACGGCCCGGGGGACGGGGGCGGTGGCGGCGTGGTCCAGGTAGATCATATGGAAAACTCCTTTCGTTGGGGCTTGCCCAAAGGGGGGTGTTCAAGGTATAATGGCATACCAAGCCATTATACTGGACAAGTTTACAAAGCGCAAGGAGAATCTGAGCCGACATGAAAATCGCCATCTACACCCTCGGCTGCAAGGTGAACCAGTACGAGACCCAGGCCATGGAGCGGGAGCTCCGGGCCCGGGGCCACGAGATCGTGCCCTTCAGCCGGGATGCGGACGCCTACGTCATCAACACCTGTTCCGTCACCGCCGCCGGGGACCAGAAGTCCCGGCAGGCCGTCCACCGGGTCCGCCGGGACCACCCGGGGGCCGTGGTGGCCGTCTGCGGCTGCTGGTCCCAGACCCACGCGGCCGAGGCCCGGGCCCTGGGGGCCGACCTGCTGGCGGGCACCGGGGACCGGATGGGCTTCCTGGGCCTTCTGGAGCGGGCCGTCCGGGACCGGGGCGGTCCCCTGGAGGCCATCGACCACCCCTTCGAGCGCCGGCACTTCGAGTGGCTGCCCGCCGGGGGGCTGGAGGGCCGGACCCGGGCCCTTCTGAAGGTGGAGGACGGCTGCGCCAACTTCTGTTCCTACTGCATCATCCCCTACGCCCGGGGGCCGGTGCGGTCCCTGTCCATGGGGGAGGCGGCGGTCCAGGCTCTGGAGCTGCGGCGCCAGGGCTATCGGGAGATCGTGCTGACGGGTATCGAGATCTCCTCCTGGGGCCGGGACCTCCACCAGGGGCTGACCCTCATCGACCTGCTGGAGACCGTCGCCTCCGCCGTGCCCGGCACGCGCCTGCGCCTGGGAAGCCTGGAGCCCCGGACCGTCACGGAGGAGTTCTGCCAGCGGGCGGCGGCGCTGCCGGACCTGTGCCCCCAGTTCCACCTGTCCCTCCAGAGCGGCTGCGACGCCACCCTCCGGCGGATGCGCCGGAAGTACGGCACCGCCCGGTACCTGGAGGCCGTGGAGCTTTTGAACCGGCACTTCCGCCGCCCCGCCGTCACCACGGACCTGATCACCGGCTTCCCCGGGGAGACGGAGGAGGAGTTCCGGGAGACCCTGGAGTTCATTCAGAAGTGCGGCTTCGCCCGGATGCACATCTTCCCCTACTCGGAGCGCCCCGGCACCCCGGCGGCGGAGATGGAGCAGGTGCCCAAAGCCCTCCGGGGAGAGCGGGCCCGCCGGGCGGCGGAGCTGGCCGGGGCCATGCGCCGGACGTACCTGGAGGGCTGCGTGGGGGAGGTCCACGAGGTGCTCTTCGAGCAGCCCGCGGGGGAGGAGGGCCTGTTCCTGGGCCACGCCCCCAACTACGCCGAGGTGCTGGTGAGGGGGGCGGGCCTCCACAATCAGGTCCGGCCCGTGAGAATCGTCCGGACGGACGGGGAAGTCCTGTTCGGGGAATTGGAGGAGTGAGGATATGCGAAGCCACTTTTTCGCCTACATCTCCCGGATGCGGTTCATCCAGCGCTGGGCGCTGATGCGGAACACCGCCCCGGAGAACGTCCAGGAGCACAGCCATCAGGCGGCGGTGCTGGCCCACGCCCTGGCGGTGATCCGCAAGGAAAAATTCGGCGGGACCGTGGACCCCGGGGCCGTGGCGGCGGCGGCGCTGTACCACGACGCCAGCGAAATTCTCACCGGGGACATGCCCACCCCCATCAAATACGACAACCCCGCCATCCAGAGCGCCTACAAGGACGTGGAGGCGGTGGCGGAGCGGAAGCTGCTGAACATGCTGCCCCAGGAGCTCCGGGGGGCCTACGCCCCGGTGCTCACCGACGTGGACCAGGAGGCGGAGCGGCTGGTGAAGGCGGCGGACAAGCTGTCGGCCTACATCAAGTGCGTGGAGGAGCTGAAGGCGGGGAACACCGAGTTCCGGGAGGCCGCCGCCCAGACGAGGCGGGCCCTGGAGGCCTTCGGCCTGCCGGAGGTGGACTACTTCCTGGAGACGTTCATGGACAGCTTCTCCCTGACGCTGGACGAGCTGAAATAAACTGCCGGAGGCGGGAACTTTTTCCCGCCTCCCGCCGTCTGAACAGACAACCTGATATTTGGAGGGATGACCATGAAACGCCTGCTTTCCCTGACCCTGGCCGCGGCCCTGCTGGGGGCGCTGGCCCTGCCCGCCTCGGCGGCGGAGGACCTTTCCCAGGACGCCCGCCTGGCCCAGGTCACCGCCCTGGTGAAAAAGACCCTGGACCTGGACACGGAGGCCTATGAGAATTTCCGGGGCGATCTTTCCGAGGATTTGGCCCGGGTGTGGAACCTGAGCTGGGAGTCCGAGAACCGCTCCCTCTCCGTCTCCGCCCTGGAGGACGGCACTGTCGTCCGTCTCCACCGCTGGGCCTACGACCCCAGCCCCGACGCCGCCCGCTTCCCCGCCTTCCCGGAGGAGGCCCGGGCGGTGGACCGGGCCGCGGCCGGGGACTTCCTCTCCCGGGTCCTCCGGCCGGGGGAGACCGTGGAGCTGGAGGACGGGGAGGGCGGCATCCCCTCCCTGAGCGGCTCCGGCGGCTGGTCCGGGACCATCGTCCTGAACGGCCTGCCCTCCTCCCTGCACTACTCCGTCAGCGTGGAAAACGGGGTGGTGGATCACTTCAGCCGGGACGTGCCGGAGACCGCCGCCGTCGGCGGCGTGCCCTCTCCGGAGGCCCCCGCCTCCCGGGACAAGGCGGAGGTCAACCTGAAAAACACCCTGGGGCTGAACCTGGAGTACGTCTGGAATGACGCCGGGGACAAGGCCGTCCTCCGCTACGTGCCGGAAGCGACCCACGAGTTCCTGGTGGACGCCAAGACGGAGGAGTTCCTGGACCTGACGGAGCTGAAGGAAAAGCTGGGAACCCCGGAGGCCCCCAGAGAGGCCAAATTCGCCAACACCGCCGCCGGCGCGGAGGACGCCGCCGCCGAGGAGGAGAGCGGGCTCACCCTGGCGGAGCTGGAGGGGGTCCAGAAGCTGGAGGGGGTCCTCCCCTACAGGGAGCTGGACGAAACCCTCCGGGCCGGGAGCGCCTACGGCCTGGAGGGCTACGCCCTGGCCTCCTACGTCTACAACCCCTGGTCCAACGACGACGGGCGCTCCGGCGTGGACTGCGAGCTCCGCTATACCAAGACCGACGGCGAGGAGCGCCTCCGGCGGAACATCACCGTGGACGCCAAAACCGGCGAGGTCCGGGCCGTGTGGTCCAGCGCCCCCTATGGCCGGGGGGCCAGGCTCACCCGGGACCAAGCCCAAGAAAAGGCCGAGGCCTATCTGAAAATTCTCTGCCCGGACCGGGACTTGGCGCTCTACCGCGCCGGGGAGGATCAGGCCGTGCCCCTGAAGGACATGCGGGACCCCTCCTACCGCTTCCGCTTCGCCCGGCAGGAGAACGGGATCTTCTTCCCCGCCAACCTCTACGAGGTTTCCATCGACGCCGCCGACGGGTCCGTCTACGGCCTCTCCGTCACCTGGGACGAGGACGTGACCTTCCAGGACCCCAAGGGCGTGATTTTCGCCGAGACGGCCCTGGCGGCCTGGAGGGGGACCTATCAGACCGTCCTGGCCTACCGGAACGTGCCCCGGAAGCTCAACAAGGCGGACCCGGTCCAGGCCAGGCTCATGGAGCAGGGCATGGAGTATTATTACGCCCTCCGGCTGACCTACGGCCTGGAGCGGGAGGAAGCCTGTGAGGGCGTGGACGCCATGACCGGGGAGCTGATCCAGGCTTCCCGGGGGAGCTCCCGGGAGCCCCTCCGCTACACGGACCTGGGAGGCAGTCCCGCCAAGGCGGACATTGAGAAGCTGGCGGAGTATGGCGTGGGCTTCCGGACGGACAAATTCCGCCCCGGCAGGACCATCACCCAGTGGGAGCTGGTGGCCCTGGTCTCCAGCCTCCGGGGCGCGCCCCTGGACCCGGAGGCCGTGGAAAAAGACGGCCGGGAAAGCGCCTATTACGACGCCTACCGCATGGGCCTCCTCCGCCCGGCGGAGCGGAACGACAACGCCGTCCTCACCCGGGCGGATGTGGTGAACATGCTGCTGAACGCCGCCGGGTACGGCCCCGCCGCGAGGCTTGGGGGCATCTACACCTGCGATTACGCCGACAAGGACGCCATCCCGGCGGAGAAGCTGGGTTACGCCGCCATGGCCCAGGCCCTGGGGCTGGCCTCCGGCGTCTACGCGGGAAGCCGGGCCGCGTCCCGGGGAGAGGCGGCGTCCATGCTCTGCCGGGTGCTGGAGCGGGGCGCGTGAGAGACGAAAAAGGGGACCGCCGTCAGGCAGTCCCCTTTTCTCCGCTCATTTCGTCTCCAGGAGCTTCGCCAGGGTCTCCAGCGCCTCCCCGGCGTCGGCGCCCTCGGCGCTCAGCTCCACCTCTCCGTGGTCCCGCATCAGGGAGAGGAAGCCAAGGAGGCTTTTGGCGTTGACGCAGTGCCCGTCCCGGGTGATGGTGATCTGGCTGGAGAAGCCGCTGGCCGCTTTGATGAACCCGGTGGCGATCCGGTCCAGCTGATCCTCGGAAATTTGTACGACTGCCGTGCGATTCATGAGCCCACTCCGTTTCCATGAATGATAGCCGGCGAACCGGAAGGACGCCCCAGACGCCTCCCGGCTCCGCTGGCATGGTTAGACGGGGCATAGTATAACACGCTTCCCGCCCGGTTCCCATTTTTATTAAAGAAGTTTTGCGCCGCGAACCGCATTTTCGTCGCCCCCACAGAAAAACGCCGGGTCTCCCGCAGTGGAAATTGTAAGAAATTCTTAAGGGCTTTGTCAAGCCGTCCGTAAGATTTTCCTGTTACCCTGGGGAAAACAGGGGCACTGTCCCGTTATAACACCAAAAGGCCCCCAAGGAAAAGGAGACGATCTTATGAGACGAAGCCTGCTTGCTCTGACCCTCGCCATCTTCACGCTGCTGACCGCCTGCGCCGCCCCGGCGGCGGAGCCGGACAGCCGCTGGGACCCCGCCCTGAAAAACGCCCTGGGCCTGACCCCGGCGCAGCGGCTGGAGGACTACGACTATTTCGTGAAGACACTGAAGGACAGCTATCTCTGCCTGGGCCTCCGGGACCGGGAGAACCCCGACGACCCGGCGGAGGACATTTTCCGGGAGTATCGGGAGATGATCGAGGAAAACGACAGCGACGACGCGTTCTACTCCGCCGTATACAGCTCCCTCTACCGTCTGGGGCCCTACGGACACCTCTGGATGATTGAGCCGGAGGACTATTACGGGATGCTGGACTGGTGCGGCCATGAGGACACCTCGGGCCGGGAGCGCTGGAAGGAGCTCATCGAGGCGTCGGAGGAGCAGTACAAGACGCTGAAGGCCTATCTGGACAGCCTGGGCGGGGACGAAGGCGGCGGCGGATCCCAAGGCGGCGGGGAGGCGGGGGAAAACCTCCACACCCTCCTCCTGCCGGAGGCGGGCGCGGCCTATTTGAAGGTGGACAGCTTCCTTGCGGACTACGACCCGAATTATCAAACCGAGGCCCGGGCCATCCGGGATTTCTACAACGCCGCCGGAGACTGCGCGGACCTCATCATCGACCTGACGGACAACAGAGGGGGAAACGAGGGCTACTGGCAGAATCTGCTGGTATCTCCGCTGATCGGCGCGCCGTTGTCCTGCACGAATTACGCCCTGCTGGCGGACAGCGGGAACAACCGGCCCTACATCGAAAATGTCTTCGCGCCGGAGGACCTCCATCCCATCGCGGAGCTCCCGGACCTGCCCAAGCTGAACCGGGACGGCCTGGAGGCCGCCACCCACTTCGTGGAGAGTACCCTCCGGGTGGAGCCGGCGGCGGAGCGGGCGGCGTTCCGCGGGAGGGTGTGGCTGCTGGTGGGGCCCACGGTCTACTCCGCCAGCGAGTCCTTCTCCGTCTTCTGCCAGGCCACGGGCTTTGCCGTCCTGGTGGGAGCGCAAACCGGCGGGGACGGCATCGGGGCCCTGGACCCCGTCATGATGCGCCTGCCCAACAGCGGCATCCTGATCCAGTTTACCATGATGTACGGCCTGAACCCGGACGGGAGCAGCAGCGAGGAGGCGGGCACCATGCCGGACATTCTGTCCCCGGCGGGGGAACCGGCCCTGGTGACGGCCCTCCGGTCCATCCGGGAGGCCCGGAAATAAGGTCGGGAGGGGAAATCCTCCCCTCCCGGCCCCGCCGGAGAAAATTTGAAAAAAGGCTTGACTTTGGGAAAAGCTCTGGTATAATAATCACTGTTCTTCTGTGAGGGACATTACATTCGCATCTGCGGAGCAATCGACAACGATGGAGAAGTCGCCTAGTTGGTCGAGGGCGCATGATTGGAAATCATGTAGGCCCCTAAAGGGTCTCGAGGGTTCGAATCCCTCCTTCTCCGCCATCAAAAACCCTGTAACCGCAATGGTTACAGGGTTTTTGCCATGTTTTTTCCCTTGTTTTTTCCCTTGTTTTGCCCTGATTGCCACTTCGCCCCGGAAACCGATTGAATAAACCGCTCCATCCTGTCGGCGGACTGCTGGCGCATCTTTTGGGTGGTGTGAGCGTAGATGTTCAGCGTAAAAGCGGCGGTAGCGTGTCCCAGGTTGCCCTGTACGGTCTTGATGTCGTCCCCGCTTTCGATTGCCACCACGGCATAGGAGTGCCCTTATGGCATAATAAGGACAAATCTGCGGGAGGAGGTGATAAACGAGGGCTGCACTTAAGGGACAGAATTTCTCAGGTCAATCTTGACCTCCCGCTGGTAAAACCGGCGGGAGGTCGAAGCATATCGAAAAGCGGATACTCCGCTCCATGGGACGCCGCCGCCCCTAATCTTCCTCGATCTCTACATCCGAGTCATGCTCATCAAACCAGTAGTTTGCTTTATCCAGACGGATGATGGTCAGGGACGCGCCTGCTCCGCCGCCCAACAGCGTGGCGGTTCCGGCAGGGCCGAACATCTGTAGTGAAACCGTGGAGCCTGCGGATAGATTGACCTTTACACGGTTCCTGAAGCCGGACCGGGGCGCCACCGGAGGGATTGTAGACGCGGTGGCGGCTCTATAGCTGAAGTTCGATATGATATTCAGCCGGGTCCCAGCCGTCACAGGCTGCGTGGTATTCACATGATAAGAGATGAGATAGACGCCCTCCTCAGCCACAGTAAACGTTGCGTTGCTGTAGCGGATCTCAGGCGGCAGTACCTGGGCATCGGGCAGCGGGACCGGGGTACCGCTCGCCGTCACCGGGATGGTGGTGCCCTGGATGTTGGCCGCAAAAGCGGCGATGAGGCCGGGACTGTCCGCTCCCGTGGGTCCGGCAGCTCCAACGGCCCCCGTGACGCCTGCCGGCCCGGCTGCCCCGGCTGCGCCTGACCGTCCGGCAGGGCCGGCGGGGCCGGTGGGGCCGGTGAGCCCGTCAGGGCCGGCGGGGCCGGTGGGACCCGTCATACCGGCAGGACCGGCGGGGCCGGTGAGCCCCGTGGGTCCCAACGCACCTTTCGCCCCGGCGGGACCTTCCACCCCCGTGATCCCGGCGGGACCCGTCGTACCGGCGGGGCCGGCGGGATCTTCCGCCCCCACGGAGCCGTCCGGTCCTGTTGGGCCGGTGGGGCCGGTGGCGCCCGTGGGGCCTTCGGCGGGACCCGCCGCGCCGGCGGGTCCGGAAGGTCCGGTGGGACCGGGCAGGATCGGGGCGCGCATTGCCGCGCTCAGCTTGTCAGCCAGAACCGCCTGCTGGGCCATCACGCCGGACAGGGTGTCCTGTACGCTCCGGTTGACTTTCATGACCTCATCCATGCTGGCGGCTTCATCCAGGCCCGGCAGAGTGCCCAGGACATATTGCAGCTTCTCGCCCTCAGCGTTGAGAATATGGCTCAGGCTGAGCTCTTCGGCCGCGATGGAGGAGATGATCTCATTGAGGCTCCCCTCGCGGGTCAGCGGGGGATCGTTTTTGGGAAACGCAGGCATCGACATCAGATCACCCTCCTCAGCCCAGACGGGTAATGCTCAGAGACGCGCCCAAACCGCTTGGCACCAGCCTGACCGTCTTGTCAACGCCGAACATCTCCAGGGCAACGGTGTCGCCCGCGTCCAGCCTGAGCATCACCTCATTGGAGAAGTGATTCAAGGGCAGCCCCGGGGCAATGGTGGAGGCCAGATTCGCGGCGCCCTTGATCATCAGCCGGGTACCGGCGGCCACGGGCTCGGTGGTGTTGACGAGATAAGATATCCGGTAGAGACCGGCGGTATCCACGGTAAGCGCGGTGTGGTCAGCGTTGGCATGGATATCTCTGGATACAATGACATAGTCGTTCGGCAGAGGGACCGCAGTGCCAGACCCAGTGACATTTAGTGTTGTGCCGCTGGTATTGGTGACATACGCGTTGGTGTCAGTGATGCTGACTCCGGCAGGGCCGGTGGGGCCCGTCGCGCCGGCAGGTCCCGTTGCGCCAGTAGCTCCAGCCGGGCCGGCAGGGCCGGTGGGACCGGTGGCGCCGGCAGACCCGGCAATCCCTGTGGGGCCTGTAGCTCCGTCAGCACCCGCAGGGCCCGTAGGACCTGTGGGACCTTGAACGCCCTGGATGCCCGCGGAACCCATAGGGCCGGGGTCACCTTGGGGGCCGGCAGGACCGGCAGGGCCGGTGGGGCCGGTGGGGCCGGTGGGGCCGGTGACACCCTGCATGGGGGAGGCCGTCAAGGCCCCTTGCATTTTCGATTTCAGGAAAAGCTGATTCTGAACGGCGGCCTCCAGCAGATCGCGGACGCTCTCGTTGGCGGACAGCACATCGCTGACCGTGGCGGGCGGACCACTGAGACCGGGCAGGGTCCCGAGGATATATTGCAGCTTCTCACCCTCAGCGTTGAGAATATGGCTCAGTCCAAGCTCCTCCATCGCGATGGAAGAAAGGATCTGATTGACCGCATCTTCGCGCTGGATGGGCGGATCAATATCAGGAAAACTGGGCAGAGACATAGAAGACTCTCCTTTCAGATGGGGCCGTGCCGGGAATACGCCGCAGCGGCGAAGCAGGAATTGCTTTTCACCGGCGCGGTGCCCGAAATAGTTTATGCCCTTGCCCTCCAGCATGTTCCTGCCGGCAGTGTTCCATATTTTGACTTCAGCTGTTTCATCTCAAAGTTAATGAAACAGCCCACGGCGGGCGGCGGCATCCTCGGTCAGCATCACCCCGGTTCCTCTACTATCCGGGCCTAATGTTGCGATATTCAGTTATTTCTCTCGGATAATCCTGCGTTTATCCGCCTTATCGTTGAAATTGAAATGGATTTCCACAGTCTGGCGAACAGTCTCGCCGTCTATGTCCTCGTGGATGACGATTTTCTGAACAAGCCGGTTCAGCGTCACAGCGTCCAACTCCTGAATGTCCGCATAATCCTTGATGATTTCCAGCCAGCGTGTGCTGTCCTCCTGCTCCTGGGTCTGCTGGGCCAGCCGTTCCCGGTTCAGCATGACACGGTTTTTCAGCGTGGCCTGTTCCGTCTGGCTGTTCTCCAAGATACGGTTGAAGTTGTCCTCGCTGATGCGCTGGGCAATCATGTCCTCATAGACCCGGCTGATAATGCGCTCCAGGGCGGTGATGCGTTCGCTGTCCTCGTCAATGCTCCGCTGGATGGCCTCACGCTCGGCCTGCTCGTCCGCCTGGCAGTTCTCCCGGAGCTGGGCCGCTGCCTCCTGTTCATCGGCAAGGGCCTTTCTCGCACAGGCCCTAATCTGTTCCAGCACGATGTTGTAGAGCGTATCATACTTGATGCGGTGCTGGGTACAGTGGGCCACGCCATACTTGTTGTAGCGGGAACAGGTGTAGATGCGCTCGTTGTCCTTTTGGTTGGCCCGGCGGATGTTCAGGGTGCTGCCGCACTGTCCGCACTTCACCAGACCGGCGAACAGGCTGAAATTGCCCCATGCGTCCGGGCGCTTCCGGCT
>CAJTKE010000026.1 GCA_910576865.1 uncultured Oscillibacter sp. | reverse complement strand
TTTCATACTCCGCGCCCCCTTTCCTTTATTTTATCACATCTTTTATCATTTCGGGGGATTAAATCAGCGTTTCCTTAAAAAATACATACGGCTACGTCCGGGTCAGCACCCGCGACCAAAACGAGGACCGGCAGCTTATTGCCATGAATGAATTGTCCATTCCGAAAAAAAATATTTTCATGGACAAACAGTCTGGCAAGGACTTCGAACGGCCTCAATACAAGCGGCTGGTAAAGAAATTGAAACCGGACGATCTGCTCTATATCAAAAGCATTGACCGCTTGGGCCGCAATTACACCGAAATCCTGGAGCAGTGGCGCATCCTCACCAAAGAAAAGAAAACTGACATTGTGGTGCTGGACATGCCCCTGCTGGATACCCGGCGAGGCAAGGACCTGATGGGAACCTTCCTCAGCGACATCGTTCTCCAGGTGCTGTCCTTTGTAGCGGAGAACGAGCATACCAACATCCGCCAGCGACAGGCGGAGGGCATCGCGGCGGCGAAGGCCAGAGGCGTGAAGTTCGGGCGTCCACCGGTACCCCTGCCAGACAACTTCCACCAGGTCCATCAGGAGTGGCGAGGCAAGAGGCTTACGCTGAACCAGGCCGCCGACGCCTGCGCCATGCCGGTTTCAACCTTTTACTACAAGGCGCTTCAGTTCGAAAACACCACCTGAATGCAAGCGGCCTCTGTTCTAAAAAAGTGTACTTTTTTAGAACAGAGGCCGCTTTTGCTTACAGTTTCTTATTCGGCACAACCCCTTGGGAAGATAATACTTTTCCGAAAATTTTCTCGATAAAATTTTCGTTCCAAAAAAGTACGCTTTCCCGAAAACGCAGAAAGGGTGTGCCGGCAGTATGGCGGTGAGAAAGAGTCAAAGCAAGCGTTCCGGTAAGCCGACGCAGTTCACCACCCTCAGGGTCCGCCTCTATCCCACTCCGGAACAGGCGGAGCTGTTTGAAAAGACCTTCGGCTGCTGCCGATACATCTGGAACCGGATGCTGGCCGATCAGCAGCGGTTCTACAACGAAACCGGGGCTTTTTTCATTCCCACTCCGGCCAAGTACAAGACCGGAGCGCCTTTCCTGAAGGAGGTCGACAATCAGGCCCTGATTCAGGAGCACAACAAGCTCTCCCAGGCGTTCCGGGTATTCTTCAAGGACCCCGAACACTTTGGTCATCCCAATTTCAAGCGCAAGAAGACTGACCGGGATTCCTTCACCGCCTGCAACCATGTGTTTGAGTCCGGTCCTACCATTTACACCACCAGGGACGGTATCCGCATGACCAAGGCCGGAATTGTGAAAGCGAAATTTTCCCGCCGTCCCCAGGCGTGGTGGAAGCTGAAGCGCGTCACCGTGGACAAGACACGAACGGGCAGGTATTACTGCTGCATTCTCTACGAGTACGCGGAAAAGGAGCCGGTTCCGGTCATTCCCATGGAGGATACCACTGTGGGTCTCAAATATTCCATGCGGCATTTCTATGTGGACAGCGACGGGACCATGGCGGACCCGTCTCAGTGGAAAAAGCAATCTCAGGAAAGGCTGGCCAAAATCCAACGGAGCCTGAACCGGATGCAGCCAGGTTCCAAGAACTATCAGGAGGCTGTCCAAAAGTTTTACCGGCTCCACGAGCATATCGCCAATCAGCGCCGCGACTACATTCACAAGGAATCCCGGCGGATAGCCAACGCCTGGGACGCCGTGTGCGTGAGAGCGGACGAGATGAACGAGCTCAACAAAATCACAAGCCTTGGAAATGTCTGTGACTCCGGCTACGGGATGTTCCGGGAGTGCCTGCGCTACAAGCTGGCGCGGCAGGGAAAACAGCTTTTGATCGTTGACCGCCGCTTCCCCTCCACCCGGACCTGTTCCGCCTGCGGCCGCGTCATGCCGGAGGAAATCTCCACCAGGCGGCGGACCTGGGCCTGTCCCCACTGCGGCGCGGTCCTCAAGCGGGAAGCCAACGCCGCTCAGAATATCAAGACCCAGGGCCTGGCCCAATATTTTGAGATGCAGGAGCGCCGCGAAAGCGCGTAGCTCTTCCAGAGATTCCCCCATCGGAGCCCCCGCGGAATCTGCGGATTTCGCGGGGAGAGGAGGAAGGAATGAAGCGGGTGGAGTCCTCGCCGCAGGCGGGGACGGAACAGAGCGGAATTTCTTCCGACGATGTGCCGGTCGGAACGCCGGTGAACGCCCATGGTTCCGGTCAGGGGAGCGTTGAGCGAAGCACAATCAAGAAATTGCGTTTCGTTCAGCGTTTTCCGGACCGTCAAGTGGGAAATGAGAGGGTATGTACGCATACCCGAATCCCTCCGGGGAGTTCCAAACATTATGACGATGAAAAAGCTGGCGAAAGGAGTCTGCCATGCTGTCTTTGCAGTTGAAAACCGGGGATTACCTGACCATTGGAGAAGGGGTCGTCGTTCAGCTGGACCGGATTTCCGGCGACCGCTGCAAGCTGATGGTGCAGGCCCCAAAGGACATGACCATTCTCCGGGGCGAGGTGCTGGAACGGACCGGCGGGGAACGGCCGGAGTGTGTGATGAACGGTCCTCACCGCCACCGGCAGGAGGTTTTCTGGAACCGGAACCAGTCCAGGACACTGGCCGCCATGCGGGCGCTGCTCTGTGAAATGGACGGCGGAGACCGTAATGTGCAGGCCTTGCGGCGGCAGCTTGATTTCATCTTTCCACCCGAATCCGCGTCCAACGAAACCGTAGACTCCCCCAAATGACAGGGTTTCAACCGGCTGACGAGCCGGATGAAATATGTACCGTACCGGAAAACCGGCCGCTGTGCGCACGGCGGCAGTTTGGAAGGTGCTCCGCCCATGCGGAGGGACAGGACGTCCCGAAGCGCCGGACTATCCCAGCAATCATTTTATTTACAGGAGGATTATAAGATGAGAATCCAGCATAATATCATGAGCATGAACGCGTACCGGAACTACAACACCAACACCAGCGCTCTGGCCAAAAACCTGGAGAAGCTGAGCTCCGGCTACAAGATCAACCGCGCGGGTGATGACGCCGCCGGCCTCGCCATTTCCGAGAAGATGCGGGCGCAGATCACCGGCCTGAACGCCGCCCAGAAGAACGTCAAGGACGGCATCTCCCTGGTGAAGACCGCCGAGGGCGCCATGCAGGAGATCCAGGACATGCTCAACCGCATGGACTACCTGGCCACCCAGTCCGCCAACGGCACCTATGACAATCCTGTTGACCGCAAAAACCTCCAGAAGGAGGTCGAGGCTCTCCAGACCGAAATCGACCGCATTGCCGATTCCGCCAACTTCAACGGCATCAAGCTGCTGGACGGCTCTCTGGATGGCTCCGGCAATTCCCTCAAAACCGCGCAGGGAGCTGCCTCCGCCGCCGCCGCCAACGTGACGAATATGAAAAACGCCCTGGACAAGGCCAACGCCATGCAGGTGGCGGGCAAGCTGACCTCCATGAGCAGCAGCGACGTCGAGGCCCTGTTCGCGGCCAAGTCCACGTCCGCGAATCCCGTCGGCGATGTGGGAACGAAGACCATCCTGGAAACCGATACCAAGGAAACCGGCGAAGTGGGCTTCACCATTGACCTGGACGGCGTGGATTACATCATGGAAGGCGATAATGCGAAGGCGCTGACGCTGAAGATCGGCAGCGCGACGAACATCCAGATCACTGAGGCGCAGATCAAGACGCACCTTGGCAACGCCAACCTCAAGGCGGGCGACACGATTTCCGGCGCGGATCTGGCGAAAGTCATTGCCAAGCAGTTCAATACCGCCGGCGGCACGGCGATCCAGGCGGACGGCGCCAATGCTGACAAGTACAAGATTTCCGCAAACGGCACCCAGCTGAAATTCGCGGCCGTGGACAATCAGGCGGCTCGCCCCAACCGCCACTTTGACGTGAAGCTGACCTCCGACGCCACCGCCACGGCGGTAGACGCTGTGGCGTCCAAGTACACCTCCGGCGCGCTGGCTTCCGGTACGGGCGGCACGATCACCAAGGATGAGACCATCACGCTGAAGCTGGACTATTCTTACGTTGATACGGACGGCACCACGAAGACCGGAACGAAGAATGTCTCCTATACCATCCAGCCGGACGCCGCGGGTACCGGCACGGACGATACCGCGGCCACCATTGCCAATGCCCTGATCAAGGCCATCAATGACGACGCCGATTTGAGCAAGTATTTCGTTGCCAGCGGCAGCAATGCCGGGATCGTGCTGGACGCCCAGACGGCCGGCGCCGTGGATGCGACCGCGAACGGCGGAACCGCAGGCTCGGCAAAGGTGACCGGATTGACCGTGACCAGCGCGGGCGCTGCCAGCAAAATGGAGCTTGCCACCGCGCCCACCACCGGCAATGCTCAGGTGGACGGCGCTGCCGGATACACCCCCGGCCTGGGCAACAGCTATGTCAACCCCGGCACGGAAAACATCGTCATGGCCGGTGAAGAGGGCAAGGACATCCTCGCCAGCACCGTGCTGACCTTCACCACCGATCACCTGAAGGACGGCTCCCTGATCGAAATCGGCGGCGAGAAATACCGCATCGCTCTGGGCGAAAACAGCGCCTACAAGGGTGACGGGACCACGTTCGAGGGCGCGAAGGTCGTCTACCTGGCGGACGAAAACGCCGATCTGGAGAAGATTTCCAGCAAGCTGGCCGAGGTGGCCAAGGACAACGCCGTCTTCACGGTTTCTCACGCCGCGGGCACCGGCGGCAAGATCGGCCTGAAGCAGAAGGAGAGCGCGAAGGGCACTCCGGGCGAGACCGGCAAGACAAGCCTGCGGACCATGGCGGAGTTCGTCAACCAGGTGAAGGTTTCCACCGTCACCACCGCCGGCGACCAGGCCATCAAGGACAAGGCCATTGCCGAGGCTCAGGCGAATTACGACGCCGCCGTGAAGAAGCAGGAAGAGGCCGGCGCGAAGGTCGCGGAGCTGTCCGCGAACCCCGGCAGGCCTCTGACCCTCCAGATTGGCGACACCTCCGACAAGTTCAACCAGATGGACGTCAGCGTGGGCGATATGCACGTCAACGCGATGGGCGCCGGAAAGCTGAACGAGGGAACTCCCGAGGAGAAGGAAATCACCAAGACGGTATCCGAGGTTGATATCGGTTCCCAGGACGGCGCTCACGAGGCAATCGACATTATCAAGAACGCCATCAACTATGTCTCCGGCATCCGCGGCGATCTGGGCGCTGTCCAGAACCGCCTGGAGCACACCGCCAACAACCTGAGTGTCATGGCGGAGAATATCCAGGACGCCGAGTCCACCATCCGCGACACGGACGTTGCCGAGGAGATGATGGCTTACACCAAGAACAACATCCTGATCCAGTCCGCCCAGGCCATGCTGGCCCAGGCCAACGCGGTTCCCCAGGGCGTTCTCCAGCTTCTGGGTTAAACAAATTCTTCCACAGCAGCCAAAGCCATACGCAAGGGGGACGGGGCAGGGCCTCGTCCCCCTTGCGCGTGACCGCGAAACCGTCGGCGCGGCTGAGAAAAAGAGAGGAGAGGACTTATGTCTGAAACACCCCGGCAGATCCTGGTCGATAAGGACCTGCGCCCCGCCTGCTATGATGATTTCCACTGCCTGGCGGAGAATTGCCGCTATTCCTGCTGCAAGGGCTGGCGGATTGCCTTTGATAAAAAGGACTATCTTTCCTTGAAGCGACAAAAGGGCTCCGCGGAGCTTGATGCCCGGATGGAAAACGGCGTGCGCCGGATTCGCAAGGGGCCGCTGGCGGAGAGCTTTTATGGTGAGTTCCATATGGAAAGGGGCGTGTGCCCCCTCCTGCGGGAGGACGGCCTGTGCCAGCTGCAAATGGAAAAGGGGCACGCCGCGCTGCCCTCAGTCTGCCGCGTCTATCCCAGGACAGAGGCGCATATGCCCTCCGGCTGTCTGGAGCGGTCACTGTCTCCCAGCTGCGAGGCGGTACTGGCTCTGTTGTGGGATTTGCCGGAGGGTATTGAGTTCCGCCTTGACCCTTTGCCGGAAAAGGAGCGGAAAAACGTGACCATCACAGCGGGCAGCCCTATGCCTTTGTGGTTTTCCGCTGTCCGGGACTGGTGCATTGACCTCCTGCAAAACCGAAAATATTCCCTGTCACAGCGTATCTGGCTGATGGGACTGGGATTGAAGGAACTGGCGGACGGCAAAACGGACATCCGGCGCTGGATGGAGCGGGCCGCCCTTTTGCCGGTCAGCGTGGACCCCTCGGTCCTCCGGCCCGCCGGAGATTCGGAGACGGCAATGTTTCTGAGCAGCTGCGTCCGCATTTTGCTGGGGATTCAAAACAGCGACCCCGTTCTTCTTCCCGTCAGGACACAGGTGCTGGATGCTCTGGAGCTGAAACCGCATGAAGACGCGGGCACACTGACCATTCCTTTGAACCCCTACCGGCGGGCCAGCGCGAGATTTTCAGAGCAGTTCCGGGGCCGGGAATATTTTATGGAAAATTTGATGGTCTCCGTCTTTTTTCATCTGCGTATGCCCCGGATGACTTCTGTGGAGGAGCTGTGGAGAAGCTATGTCAATTTCTGCAATTTGTATGCGTTCTTCCGCTTTATGTCGGTGATGAGCTGCCGGGAGGGGGCTTCCGCCGACAGGGAGGAGCTGTTCCGCCTGATGGTCTTTGCCAGCCGCACCTTGATTCATGACAGCCAGAGGCAGAGCAGGCTCCGGGACGAGCTGTTCCAGAGCGGCAGCGCCACCCTGGCCCATATGGCGATCTTGCTGTGCGGATAAAAGGGCCTGACGGGCCAATTTGTCTTCCACCACGTATTGTTTGAGCCGTGTGAAAATCGTTGAGCGGACAGCCGGAAGGACTGTACTCCGGAGACAGGCGAACGAAGCCCTCTGATCATCGGCCCCGCCGAAGATCACGCAGAAGGGCACCACGGTCCGGATGCGTTCCGCTCCCGCCTGGATCACCGCCGGGTCGTTGTTGTAGATGCCGGCCAGAGGCCGGGCGAAAGCCGACACGGCGGCGCTCTGGACAATGCCCAGCGGAATATGTCAAGAGCTCCCCGCGAAGACAGGTCTCGAAGGAGGTGACGCCGGGGGCATCCGCGGCGGAGACGCGCCCCGGGAACTTCCGGCGCAGGACCGCACAGGCCTCCGGCCGCGTGTCGGCGGTTTTCCTGACACCGCCTTTGATCATTTCGCCGAAAATTTTCCGGTTCCCTTGTTTTGCATTCCCCCATGCTGTATAATGATAAAAAGCTCAATCCGGCTCCCCGCAAGGCCGGGACTTATGAATCGGGATGTAAGGTGATGGAATATGGCAAAAAAGAACAGCGCGAAGACTGACAAAAAAAGCAAGGCTCCGCTGGAGCCCCAGGCCGTGAAGGAGCGGAAGAAAGCGCCGGCGGCGCCCGTGGAGACGCCTGTGGAGGCGGCGGCCGTGGAGAAGCCCGTGGCGGAGTCTGAACCGGCGGCGAAGGCGGTGGAGGCGACCGCGGCGGAGTCTGAACCGGCGGCGGAGGTGACCGCGGCGGAGCCCGTGGAAGAAGCGCCCGCTCCGGAACCGGTCTGTACGTCCCCCAGAAGGAGCGTCGCGTTTATCGGCTCGGAATGCTATCCGTTTGTCAAGACCGGCGGGCTGGGGGACGTGATGTATGCCCTCCCCAAGGCCCTGGTGAAGCAGAACTGCGACGTGAAGGTCATCCTCCCCCGCTACAAGTGCATCCCCTGGGAGTATCAGGAGAAGATGATCTACCGGGGCGCCTTCAATATGGACCTCTGCGCCGACGGACGTTCCTACTACGTGGGCATCATGGAGTATGTCTGGGACGGGGTGGTCTACGACTTCATTGACAACGAGGAGTTCTTCAGCTCCGGAAATCCCTATACCAATCTCATTGACGACATTCCCAAATACTGCTATTTCGCCAAGGCGGCCCTGGCGGCGCTGAACTATATGGACTGGATCCCCGACATCATCCACTGCCACGACTGGCAGGCGGCGCTGATTCCGGTCTATCTGCGGACGAAGTTTGTCAACACAAAGCTGACCACCGCCAAGACGATTCTGACCATTCACAACCTCCGTTTCCAGGGAATCTACAATATTCCCACCATCCGCTACTGGTCCGGACTGCCGGATTACGTCTTCAACAAGGACGCCCTGAAAACGGGCCGCAACGACGCGAACATGCTGAAGGGCGGACTGACCTACGCGAATGCCATCACGACGGTCAGCCAGACCTACGCCGGGGAAATCCAGAGCGCCTGGTACGGGGAGACCCTGGACGCCCACCTGCGGTATCACGCCGGGAAGCTCCGGGGCATCGTGAACGGCATCGACTACGACATCTGGAACCCGGAGACCGACGCCTGCCTCCCCGCCGGGTACAACACGTCCAACGTGCTGGAAAAGAAACGTGAGAACAAGCGGAAGCTCCAGGAGGAGCTGGGGCTGGTCCAGGACGACGGCAAATTCGTCATCGGCCTGATCTCCCGGCTGACGAACCAGAAGGGACTGGACCTGGTCAACGCCATCCTTCCCCAGGTGGTGGATGACTACACCCAGGTGGTGGTGCTGGGCAGCGGGGACAAGGTTTACGAGGACTCCTTCCGGTACTACGAGAACGCCTGCAAGGGCCGTGTCTGCGCGAACATCATGTACGACGAGGCCCGGTCCCACAGAATCTACGCCGGGGCGGACGCCCTGCTGGTCCCGTCCCAGTTCGAGCCCTGCGGGCTGACACAGCTGATCGCCATGCACTACGGCACCATTCCCATCGTCCGGGAGACTGGCGGCCTGAAGGACACGGTGGAGCCCTATGACATGCGGAACAACTCCGGGAACGGCTTCACCTTCGACCGCTATGACGCCGGGCTGCTGCTGGACGCCATCAACCGGGCGAAAGCGTTCTACTTCGACCAGCGGAAGCACTGGGACGAGATGGTCCTGCGGGACATGGAGAAGGACCTGTCCTGGGAGAACTCCGCGAAGCAGTACAAGGATCTGTACCTGAGCCTGACCTGAGGGGAAAAGGTTCCGCTGTTCTGTGAAAAAAGCCTGCCGGTTCGAAATGAGCCGGCAGGCTTTTCATGTTCTCAAGTTCTCCTGCCCGTCGGCTCCCGCCGCCCCGGCGCGCTCCCAGCTTTGCAGGAACAGCGCAGCCGCCAGCAGGTCGGCGCAGCCGCCGGGAGACAGATTCCCCCGAATGAACGCCCGGTCCAGCTCCCCGATTTCCTCCGGGCCGGGCAGCGGGTCCCGCTCCAGCAGCCGCCCGCATTGCTCCGCCGCCGCAGCCGCCCGCTCCAGGCCGCCTCTGGAGGCCATATTGGTGTCCGTCCCCCGGGCTATCAGGTGAAGCAGGGCGATGGCCCCGGCCTCGTCCCGGCTCCGCCCGGCGGCGAGGGCGCTCTTCAGGGCCGGGAGCGCGGTTTGAGAAATACCCGGGAAGCCACGCGCCGCCTCCCCCCGGACGCCGGACAGCCCGTGCTCCAGATAGAGCCTCTCCCCCGCCGTGCGGACGCCCTCCTTCCCCAGGGCGGCAAGGTCCCCGCGAACCGCTTCCGCCGCCATGGCGGCGCACTCCGCCAGAATTTTTTCCGGGTCCCGGCAGGGGGCCTCCGCCCGCCAGAGCCGCCCCGCCCCGCCGCAGATGAGGCCCAGGGTGAAGATCGCGCCCTTGTGGGTGTTCACGCCGTCTGTCGCCAGGAACATATCCCGCTCCGCCGCCTGCCCGGCCCGGCGCAGAGCCCCGAAGGCATCCGCCGGGATCCGGTCCGCCGTCTCCCGGCCGATTTGGAAAAAACTCCCCCACCAGGGGGCCAGGGCGGCGGCGCTGGCGTTGAAGGTGAAAATGTCCATATCCCGGTGGCTTCCGTTGTTGCTCCGGTCCACCAGACCGGGCTTCGGAGTGACGCAGACCTCGTCCAGCAGCGCCCTGGTCACGAGGGCGGAAACCGCCCTCTGGTCGGCGGCGGCGAAATGCTCCTCCAGAATCCGGCGGGTCGCCGCCCGCAGCTCCTCCGCCGTGTGGACCCGGCGGGAGGCGCAGCCCTTCCCAGCCGCGCCGCAGACGAGGCAGTTCCGGGGACCGCCGCCCACCTCCTCCCGGTCCAGCTTGCGTCCCCCGGAATCCAGGACGTCCATGTCAAACAGCCGCCCCAGGGGCGAGGCGTCCTCAATGGATGTGCATGCCGCCTTTACATCGCGGGCCGCTCCCTCCACCGCGCACAGAGCCTCGCAGCCAGTGACGGCGCGCCGCTCCCTCCACTCCAGGACCGGGAGCCCCGCCGCTGTCAGGCCCGCTTTCAGCTGGTCCCGCCCCGCCTGAAAGGCCCGGCGGATCAGGGGCGAGTCCTTCACCGGCCCGGCGATATTCATCGTGAAGGAGACGACAGCGGAGCCGTACCGCTCCCGCAGGACATTCTGCTCCCGCGCCCGGCTCTCCCGGGCCTCCAGAATCTCCGCCAAGGCCGCTTCTCGTTCCATACGGACCCTCCTCAATAGTGAATGACCGTCTCTTCCCGCCGGATGGCGTCCAGGACCGGCCCGGCCTCCGGCGAATGGAAATAACGCCAGGTCGTCTCCGGGACCAGGGGGCGGATGTCCTCCAGCCGCCCGTCGTGAATCGCCTGCCGCACGGCCCCGGCGCTCACCGGCTTTCCGTCCGCCTCCAGCCGGGGAACCACCCGGCACTCCACACCCAGCTCCGGCAGGCGGCGGCCCAGTGTCTCGTTGTACAGAGCGGTGACATGACTGCTCCGCTCCTCCCCCACATAGCGCCGGGCGATGCCCAGGCTGCTGGCGATCTTTCCAAAGACCTCCAGGTCCAACGCGGCGTGGGCGCGGATGACCGCGTCCTCGTCCCTCAGAAAGTAGCTGGGGAAGATGGCGGAGGAGATGAGGTAGGGGCCCGTCTCGTGGAGGACCACGTTGTCCAGATGGGCCGTCCCCTCCCGGACCAGCCTCCGGCGGACGGCGAAGGGCACCACGCTGGCGTCCTCACTCACCACGAACAGGTGCAGCACGCCGCACTGAGCCGCCGCCAGCTCCGCCAGATACCGGTGGCCCAGGGTGAAGGGGTTGGCGTTCATCACGACGGCCCCGGCGACGCCGCCTTTTTGAGGACCGCTCTCCACCTCCAGTGTCCGGAGGTAGCGGGAGAATCCGGTCCGCCGGTTCTCCAGGAAGCTGACGTCCCCCGGGGCCTCGGCCACGGGATGGAAGCCCAGGTCCCGGAAGAACCGGGCCGTTTCGCATTTGGTGTAGACGAACAGGTGGAGGTTCCCCCGGTCCGCCTGTACCCGGATCAGGTGGGCGGCAAGCTGGTTCATCAGCCCCTCGCCCTGATGGTCCCGGTCCACCGCGAAGCAGCGCAGGGTGTTCTGGAAACAGCTCCCCGTGGCGGCGATCCGGCCCTCCTCGTCCAGCAGGGCGCAGGTGTAGTCCAGATTGGCGTCCCGCCGGATGCCCTCCCGGCGCAGAAGGCCGTCCACCATGGCGTTCAGCTCCCGGTCCTCCGGCCTTACCGTTCTGATGGCGTACTCCATCCCGTGCCCTCCTCCGTGTTTCCGGCGTTTCTGCGATGAACAGGCGTCCCCCGCCCGCGGGACAGGGGGACGCCCTGGCTGTCAGCTGTCGAAGGTGACGTCCTTCACCTCCCGCACCACGTCCATGATGGTGCCGTCCCGGGCCTCGATGATGCCGACGACCCGCTCGCCGAACTCCACCGGCTGGGGCACGCCCGTGATGGAGTAGGCGGTGTCCCGCAGCTCCTCGATCTTCCTGAGGGGCACGCAGTCGGCGGCCTTGAGGACCTCCAGCAGGTCGTGCCGGTTGGGATTCACCGCCACGCCGTAATCCGTCACCACGATGTCCACGCTCTCACCCGGAGTGGTGACCGTGGTCACGTCGGAGCAGATGGCGGGGATGCGCCCCTGGAGCAGGGGGCAGATGACGATGGTGCACTTCGCCCCCTGGGCGGTGTCGGGGTGTCCGCCCTGGGCCCCGGTGATGACGCCGTCGGAGCCCACCACCACGTTGCAGTTGAAATGGACGTCCACCTCCAGCGCCGCCAGGATGACATAGTCCAGCCGGTTCACGAAGGCGCCCTTGTTGAAGGGGTTGGCGTAGGCTCCCGCCGTGATGCGGTGGTGGGCCGGGTTGATGACGTTGGACACCGCGTCCAGGTCGAAGGCCTGGGTGTCCAGCAGAACCCGGACCAGCCCCTGGTCCAGCAGGTCGCACATGGGCTTGGTCAGTCCGCCCACGCCGAAGCCCATCTTGATGCCCCGCTCCTTCATGATCTTGGTCAGGGAGATGGTGGAGGCGATGGAGGCCCCGCCCACGCCGGTCTGATAGGAGAAGCCCTCCTTGAAGTAGGGCGTGTTCACCACCACCTGGGTGCAGTACTCCGCCATCATCAGCTTGCGCTGGTCCGTGGTGGGCTTCGCCGCCCCGGTGGCGATTTTCTCCGGGATGCCGATGGCGTCCACCACGCAGACATAGTCCACCTTGGTCATGGAAATATGGGCGGGGAAGTTGGGGAAGGGCACCAGGCAGTCCGTGATGGCCACCACGTACTCCGCCTGATCTCCGTCCACGTGGGAGTAGCTCAGCACGCCGCAGTCCGTTTTCCCGCCGATGCCCCGGAGGTTGCCGTAGTCATCGGAAGTGGGGGCGCCGACGAAGGCGATGTCCACCTTGGTCTCCCCGGTGACCAGGGAGCGGACCCGCCCCCCGTGGGAGCGCATGATGGCCAGTCCCTGGAGCTTGCCCTGGGAGATGGCCTCGCCGATCTTCCCCCGGACGCCGGAGGCCTCGATCCGGGTGATGGTCCCGTCCTCGATCATGGGCACCAGGTCGTCGTGGGCCTTGCCAAGAGACGTGGCCGCCAGGGTGATGTTCTTCAGGCCCATCTTGTGGATCTCCTTCATCACCATGCAGACGATCAGGTCTCCCTCCCGGAAGTGGTGGTGGAAGCTGACGGTCATGCCGCTGTGGGCCTTGCACTTCACCAGGGCCTCGTGAATGTTCTCCACCAGCTTGGAGTGCTGGTTGTCCATGACGGGCCGGACGATGGGGCCCGCCTTCCGGAAGGGCACGCCGTCCTTGTAGTGGTTGCCCTGGAAGGGCTCCTTTCCCGTGGCCTTGAGGATTTCCTCCGGGATTTCTCTGCCTACCGCGTTTTTCATCTCACAGCTCCCCCTTATACTTTCCCGAGGCCCTGGCCAGGGCCAGCGTCCGCTTGGCCCCGTCGTAGAAGGCGATGTCGATCATCTTCCCGTCCACCGTGAACACCCCGATGCCCTGGGCCTTTTTCTCGTCGATTTCCCGGACCACCTTCTCGGCGAAAATGATGTCCTTTTCCCTGGGCGTGTAGACGTCGTGGACAATGGGGATCTGCCGGGGGTTGACGATGGACTTGCCGTCGAAGCCCATGGCCCGGATGGTCTCCACCTCCCGGCGGAAGCCCTCCATGTCGTCCAGGTTCGTCCACACGGTGTCGAAGCACTGAACTCCGGCGGCCCGGGCGGCGATGATCATGTGCTGCCGGGCCCCCATCAGCTCCACGCCGGTGCCGGAGATGGTGGTCTGGAGGTCCTTGGTGTAGTCCCCCCCGGAGAGGGCGATGCCGAACAGGCGCTCCGAGGCGGTGCAGACCTCCAGGGCGTTCAGCACGCCCCGGGCGGACTCCAGCGCCGCCATGATGAGGGTCCGGCCCTCCTCCACGCCGAACTCCTTCTCCGCCGCCGCCACGGCCTCCTCCACCCGCTTCACGTCCTGGGCGGTCTCGGTCTTGGGGATGCGGATGGCGTCGCAGCCTCCCGCCACGGAGCAGCGGATGTCCTCCCGCCAGAGGTCCGTGTCCAGGCCGTTGATGCGGACCACCCGCTCCACGCCCCGGTAGTCGATCTCCCGCAGGGCGTGGAAGAGGGAGTAGCGGGCGGCGTCCTTCTCCCGCTCCGCCACGGCGTCCTCCAGGTCCAGCAGGATGGAGTCCGGCCCGTAGACATAGGGGTCCTTGATGAGCCCCGGCTTCTGGCAGTTCAGGAACATCATGCTCCGGCGCAGCCGTTTCAGATTGGGATTTCTCATACGATGACACCTCCCCAGGGAAGATTCTCTTTGACGTCTCCGCTCCGGTAGACGGCGCACTCCACCCGGGCCTTGATCGTGCAGTCCAGCGCGCCCTTGTCCACCACGGTGACCCGGGCGTCCGTGACCTCCAGGCGCTTCAGCGTCTCGAAAATGACCTTGCGGATCTGGGGGCCGAACTGCCGGATGACCACGCTGTTCAGCTCCAGGTCCACCCGGCCCTCCCCGGGCTCCACCGTCACCATGCAGTCGCTGGATTCCAGCGTTCCCGCCACCGCGGGTTTTTTGATTTCCATCGTCATCCTCCTCTTTTTTACTGAATGCAAACATCCCCGGCGTATGGCGGTCAGGGCCGGACCCGGAGCATCCCGATCTGATCCAGCAGGGCCGCATACTCCTGGTTGACGCTCTCCAGAAAGGCCTCGAATTCCTCGTGGTCCTGATAGGCGATCTCCCATCCGAACCCCTCGCAGGCGTCTTTCCACTCCGGGGTCTCGCTCATATCCGCCAGAATATCCTCCCAGAAGCGCAGGGCGTACTCCGGCATGTCCTTGGGGCCGAACAGACCGCGCCAGTTGACGAATGTCATGTCGATGCCCTGTTCCACGCAGGTGGGCATTTCCGCCACAAGTCCGGATCCCACCCGTTTTTCCGCCGTGATGGCCAGCACCCGGATATCCCCGCTCTCCACAAGGCCCACCGAATCGCTGATGCCGATGGACGCCACGTCCACATGCACGCCCATCAGCCGGGCGGCGGCGGTGCCGTCCTCAAAGCCTGTGGAGGTGAATCAGGCACAGCGGGGCGGAAAACACCGAGAGGATGTCGTCCCGCCCCGGATGGCCGGCCAGGTACGACAGGGCCACTCCTCCGCCGTCCCCCGGCTTGTTGGTGACCGGGAGGGGCACGGAAACCAGCTGGGCGGCCTCCAGACACTGGGCGATCGTACGGGCGGTCACGTCGTAGCCGCTTCCCGTTCCCGCCGGGGCGACCAGCTCCACGGACTGCCTGGGATACGGCGGCTCCTCCGCCGCCGGGACATCCTGGCCGGCCCGGCAGGCGACGGCAAGGAAAACGATCAGCAGCGGGCAGACGGCGGCGGCTCCTCTCCTCATGCTTCTTCCTCCCTGCGCAGCAGTTTCTCCATGGCGTCCGCCAGCCGCGCGAAATCCAGCGGCTTGTTCAGCGTCTCGTCAATCCACCCCTCCCGGCGCATCCGGAGGACCTCCTGGTCCGCATAGCCGGTGATCAGAATTGTGGGCAGGGTGGGCCGGCACTGCCGGATCTGCCGGATCAGGTCGGTTCCCTTCAGCTTTGGCATGGCGTTGTCCTCCAGGACCAGCTTCCAGGCGTCCGGCTCCGCCCGGAACACGGAAAGGGCCTCCTCCGGGTCCGTGAATTTGCTGACCTCATAGCCCTCCCGGGAGAGGCGCCGGGTCAGGTACCTGGCCACCCGGGCGTCGTCGTCCACCAGCAGGACGGCGGGGTGGTCCCGCACCTTTTCGGGCTCCCGCCCCCTCGCCGGCTCCGGCCCGGTGGTCCGCTCGGTGACCGGCAGGTAGATGAGAAAGTCGCTTCCCCGCCCCGGGACGCTGCGGACCTCGATAAAGCCCCCGTGGCTGATCAATATGTTCTTTACAACGGACAATCCCAGGCCCGTCCCCTCTCCCGAGTCCTTCGTGGTGAAGAACGGGTCAAAGATGTGCTCCAGGTGCTCCGGCGCGATGCCCGGGCCGGTGTCGGACACCTGAATCAGCAGGTACGTCCCCTCCGCGGCGGCCAGGAACGTCTCCGGCAGCTCCGTCGGGGAGACCCGCCGGGCCCGCACCGTCAGCACGCCGCCCCGGGCCGCCATGGCCTGCACCGCGTTGGAATACAGGTTCAGCAGGACCTGATGGAGCTGGGTCGCGCTGCCGAAGACGCTGGCGCGGACCCCCTGAAAGTCGGTCTCCAGCCGGATGGTGGCGGGAAGAATCAGGCACACCATCTTGACGGAGTCCCGCAGCACCGCCTCCAGGCTGACAAGGCCGTAGGCGCTGGAATCCGTCTCCTTCCGGCTGAAGGGCAGAATCTGCTCCACGATCTCCTTGGCCCGGCCCCCGGCCTTGTGTATCTCGTCGATGTCCTCGTAATACTCGTTGTCCGGCCCCATCCGCTCCATCAGGAACTCCGAGTAGCCCATGATGGGGGTGAGCAGGTTGTTGAACTCGTGGACGATCCCTCCGGCCAGGGCCCCGATGGTCTGTAGTTTCTGATAGTGGTTGATCTCCTCCCGGCTCTGGTGAAGCTCCTCCAGCGTCCGGTTGATGTCCTTCAGATAGGCCGCCTCCAGCGCCAGCTTCTGCCGCTCCCGCCACAACGTGTAGATGCTCAAAAAGCCCACAGCCACCACCGCCAGCACGGCGGCGGTCAGCAGCACGAAGCGGCCGATGTTGCTGTCCACCAGATTGGTGACGGTGGAGTAGGGAATCACGGCGGACACATACCAAGCGGTTCCGCCGATGTTCATCCGGGAGAAGGCGGTGATCTCCTCCTCCGGCGGAAGGATGCCGTTGGAGAAGGAGCGGCAGCGCGCCGTTCCCTCCTCCCGGCTGTACTGGGTCTCCAGCATCCGGCGCAGGCTCTCGTACTGGGGAACGGCGTCCAGGTCCCTGATGTCCCGGAAGTAATTGAATCCCAGCATCCGCGGCTCCGGATGCATGATGATCGTGCCCACCTCGCTTTTCACGATGATATTGCCGGAGCTGTGAATATCCAGGGGCACGATGAATCTCCGGTACAGCGTTTCCATGTCCATCACGCTGACCACGGTTCCCACATAGTCGTTCCCGCTCATGATCCCGTTCACCAGCGTGAAGCCGTAGTGCTGGGGGCTGATCCGGAACACGTCCCCCAGTCCGCTCTGCCGCCGGTCCGACAGCTCCTGAAGACGCAGCAGGGACTCCGAGAACTCCTCCAGAAACGGATACTGGTTATACCGGCAGACCACGTCTCCCTCCAGGTCCAGCAGGTAAATGCGGGACACGCCCTGGTGCTGGGCCAGCAGATAGGACAGGACGTACTCCTTCAGGCTCTGGCTCTCGCCGTCCTCGTAGTAGCGCTGGAAGGCGTTTTGAAAGCCCGGCGTCCGGATCAGGATGTCCACATCCCGCAGCTGCTCCGAAATGTACAAAGAGAGGTTCTGGGACACCGCCCGGGACGTGATCAGCAGGTGCTCCTGCTGCTGCTCCACAACCATCTTGGTATAGGCGTTATAGGTATTATAAATCGCGTAGGCCAGCATCGCAAGGATAACCGTCAGCAAAAGGCCCATCAAAAAGCGGAGCAGCCTCTTCGGCAAGTGTTTCATGGCGTTCACCCTTTTTCATCCCGTTTGCCCTATCATACCATTGAACCGAACGCCGACGCAACCCACACGATGATCTGGGGAAACAGGGAGACCACCACCACCAGGCGGATGACCTGCAGCTCCACCAGCTCTCTGCTGTTCACGCCGATGTCGGCGGAGATCAGGGCCATGTCGCTGGCCCCCGCCGGCGTGGCCGCCAGCATGGCGGTTTTCAGGGGAAAGCCGAACAGCCGGCGCAGCAGCCGCCCGGTCAGGACGCTGTTGGCGAAGTAGCCCGTCAGTATGATGGCCGCGGGCAGGAGCAGATACCGGAGCTCCAGCAGGTCCGCCCGGGTGATCCCGCAGCCGATGTAGGCGCCGGACAGGACCTGCGCCAGCCGCTTGAGCCAAAGCGGAAGGCAGGACCGCCCGGTGGCGATTTTCAGACCGATGACGCCGAACATGGAGAAAATCAGCGTTCCGGCCGGCACCCCCAGACGCCCGCCCAGGAAGCCGCACAGGAAAGCGGCCGCCACCGTGGCCGGGACATCCGCCGGGGACACCGTCCTGTCCGGCGGCGCCGGCGGGGGCGCGCCGGTCTCCTCCTCCGGTTCACCCCGGGTCATGGCGGCGATCAGGCCGGGAAACAGCCCGATGCCGCTGGACATGCGCACAAACTGCAGTACCGCCACCTTGGGCGCGTCCGCCCCCAGATCGGCCGCGATGACCGGCGTGTCGCTCATGCCCCCCGGAACCGCGCACAGCAGGGCGGTCAGCAGGTCCATCGGGCCGCACAGCCAGATGAGGAAGCCCAGCAGCAAGTTCAAAAGCAGCACGGAGCCGAGAAGCACCGCCGCCGGCCTGAACAGCCTGGAAAAGCCCCTGAAATCGCTCCAGTCCATGCCGCAGGCGATAAAGGCGCCCGCCAGACTCTGGGCCGCCGTCTTCGCCGCGTGGGGCATGACCGCCCCGCCGGTGAAGATGCTGAGGGCCGACACCAGGACGATGGACCCCACCATCATCCCCCCGGGGATCTTCAGCCTCCGGAACAGCAGCCCGCCGCCCAGGCCCACCAGAAACATGGTCAAAAACGCGGCTATGAGGCATCCCCTCCCTTGCGTTTTTCCCGCAGGACGGCGCCGCAAGCGGGGCAGACGGCGCCCCGGAACAGCGGGTATTTCATATCCAGCTTCTTCCCGCAGACCGGGCACAGGTAGCAGCTCCTTTCCAGGAGGAAGGAGCCCAGCAGGAAGCACAGGCCCGTGATCCACCGCCCCGCCACCAGCCCGAAAATGCCGGCCAGAACGGCGGCGGCGCAAACCGGCTTTACGCAAGCCAGGGGAATTTTGATTTTCATGCAGGACCACGCTCCTCTCAACGCCGCGCGGGACGGGGCGAACCCCGTCCCGTTTCGCGGAAACTCACTCGGCGGCGCCTTTTTTCTTCTTCAGCAGGGGACGGATGACCGGGCTGAGCAGAACCGCAAGGCAGATCAAGAGCACGATTCCGGTCACCGGGCGGGCCACAATGTTCATCGTGGCCTGGAGCAGGGTGTCGCCGTCGGCGATGGTGTAGGCCCGGCGCAGGTTGGACTCACAGATCACGCCCAGCACCAGCCCCAGAATCAGGGCGGAGCTGTTGAACCGGCAGGTGACGAACACAAAGCCGATCAGTCCGGAAATCGCCATGAGGATCACGTCCACGGCGGTGTTTTTGGTGGCGTAGGCTCCGATGGTCGCCATCATGATGATGGTGGGCCCCAGGATGCTGTAGGGGATTTTCAGGACCTGGACAAAAATCTTCGCGATGACAATGGCGGCGAAGACCATGATGATGTTGGAGACAAACATGGACGCGAAGGTGGCGGACAGGAACTGGGGCTGGTTCACCAGAAGCAGGGGGCCCATCGTCACGCCCTTGAGCACCAGGGCGGACATCATGATCGCCGCCGCGTTGCCCCCGGGGATGCCCAGGCTCAGCAGGGGGACCATGGAGCCGCCGGTGGCGGCGTTGTTGCCCGTCTCCGGGGCGGCGATGCCCTCCAGACAGCCGGTGCCGAATTTCTCAGGGGTCTTGGAAATCTTCTGCTCCACGGAGTAGCAGAGGAAGGAGGCAATGGTGGCGCCCGCGCCGGGCAGGATGCCGATCACCGTGCCCAGCACGGAGCACCGGGCGATGATCCACTTCAGGGAGAACAGCTCCTTCAGGCTGGGCATCTTGGCGGACATCTTCGTTTTGGAGTCCTCGCCGCCCACCGCCTGGAGCTTGGCGGGCTTGTTGGTCTGCTTCAGGACCTCGGTGACGGCGAAGAAGCCGATCATGACGGGGATCATCTCAATGCCGGAGGTCAGGAACCGGGTGCCGAAGGTCAGCCTGGGAACGCCCAGCAGGGGGTCCAGGCCGATGCAGGCCAGCAGCAGGCCCAGCAGACCGGAGATGATGGTGCGGCAGATGTTGTCCGTCTCCAGGCTGGTGAGGATGGAGAGGCCCATGAAGGAGATGGCGAACAGCTCCGAGGGGCCGAAGCTCAGGGCGGCCTGGGTCAGCTGGGGGCTGAGCAGCAGCATGCAGACGGCGGCGAAAATTCCGCCGATGGCGGAGCAGATCAGCTGCAGGCCCAGGGCCTTCCCCGCCTCGCCCCGCTGGGCCATGGGATAGCCGTCATAGGTGGTGGGGGCGCTGGAGGGAACGCCGGGAATCTTGAACAGGATGGCCGTCATGCCTCCGCCGGTGATGGAGGCGCAGTAAATGGCCACCAGGAAGGCGATGGCGCTGACCGCGTCCATCTTGTAGGTGAAGGGAATGCCCAGGGTGACCGCCATGGTGGCGGATACGCCGGGCAGGGCGCCGAACAGGGTGCCCAGAAAAACCGCAAAGATAATCAGGAGAAACATCTTGGGGGCGAACACAACCGTCAGCCCGCTGGTAAGCAGCTCAAACATGGATACCTGCGCCTCCTTTCAAAAACGCGGAACCAGGGATTCGATGAACAGGGCGAAGTTCCGCAGGGGAAGGAACTGTCCCCGGGGCAGCATCACGCCCAGCATCACGGAGAATCCGATGTACAAAATGACGGTGATCAGCACGGAGCTCAGCAGCAGGACCGGGATGTTTCTCTGTCCCAGAAGCAGGCCGTAGGCGATCAGAAACAGCAGGCAGGTGACGATGAAACCCACCGGCTCATACATCAGCGCCATGACCACCACCAGCACCATGCCGGTGAACAGCTTGCTTTTCAGCAGGCGGCCGACACTGGGGATGAAGTCCCGGAACGCGGCGGCGATGTCCTCTCTCCGGTTGTTCCTGAAATATTTGAACAGGTTATAGCCGATGGCCAGGATCAGCAGAATCAGGATGGCCTGGGGCCACTGCTCCGCTCCCAGCTCGTTTACCGCCGAGTGGGGCATGGTCGTGCTGACGTTGACGAAAAAGCCGATGCAGCCAAACAGCAGTATCAAATTGACAATCAGTTCCAGCGCCATATTCTCAACTCCTTATCTTTGTCAAGACGGGGCAGAGGGACGGTTTCCCCCTGCCCCGCATACGGAACGAATCTTGAGTTACAGCAGACCCGCGCTCTTCAGATACGCCTCAAAGGTGGCGTACTCCTCATCCATCAGCGTCTGGAACTCGTCGGAGGCGGCGTAGCCGGAACGGTCCAGATAGCAGGCGTTCTTCAGGAAGGTCTGATAATCGTCGGAGTTCCAGGCCTCCTCCAGCGCGGCGGACATGGCGGCCACAGCGGCCTCGGGAGTGCCGGTGCGGCACAGGATACCCCGCCAGGTGCCGACGTAGGAGTCGATGCCCAGCTCGCCGGTGCACTCCAGCTCGGGCAGGATGGACATGCGGTTCTCGGAGATGGAGACCAGGGGGACGATGTCGCCGGACTCGATCAGGCCCATGATCTCATCCGCGCCGGTGATCATGATGTTCACATGGCCTCCCACGATGGCGGAGCTCAGCTCGGACCCGCCGCTGTAGTTGACCACCTTGACATACTGCTCCACTTCCGTGATGTCGCAGCCAAGGCCCCCGGCCAGAGTCTGCTTCATGGCCACGGAGTCCGCGCCGGTGGCGGTCAGCATGCCGCAGGTCAGCTCCTGGGGATGGCTCTTGGCGTACTCCACAAACTCGGTGTAGTCGGTGTACTTCCCTTCCATGCCCTTTTTGGAGGAGGCGATGATGTTGATGGAGTGGACCAGCTTGGCCACGGGCTGGAGCTCCGCCTTGAAGTCCACAGGCAGAATCTTCTGCAGGTCCAGCATGATGTGGGACTGGGTGCCCAGGACGTATGTATAGCCGTCCGCGGGCTGTTTGCAGGTGAAGTCGATGCCGTTGGCTCCGCCGGCGCCTTCCACGTTCACGATTTCAACGGGGACGCCCAGCAGCTCCTGAAGCACCGGCTGGAGAGGACGCAGCGTGCCGTCCGCGCCGCCGCCCACGCCCCAGGGGCAGACCAGGGTCACCTTGCGCTCCCAGGTCCAATCCGCCGCGTCCGCCGGAGCGGAGCCGCCCTGGTCCTGAGAAGCCGAAGGCGCGGAGCCCTCCGCCGGCTGGCTGGAAGCGGGCTGTCCGCCGCAGGCGGCCAGCAGGGACAAAAGCAGAATCGCGGAGAGAATGGCGCACAACTTCTTTTTCATGTCAGTTCCTCCTCTTTTTCCATAACCGGTAAGCAAGCCCACCGTGTGTTGCAGACAGCTTATCAGTGCAACCTTAACTGGGCATGGTGGTTTTCCTTAAATTTCTGTAAGGTTCGCATTTTGTTTTTGTCATTTCCGACAACGCGTGTTATAATGACAGGCAAAGGGAGGGTTGCGCCATGGAACAAGCCAGCATCCTTGTCGTTGACGATGAGCAGTTTGTGCGCCGCACCATTTCCAGAGTGCTGTCCAGCGAGGGAATGGCCATCACGGAGGCCGCGGACGGGCCGGAGGCGGTCCGCGCCGCTCAGTCCCAGCGCTTTGACCTGATCATCCTGGACATCGTGATGGACGGGATGGACGGCTTTCAGGTGATCAATCAGCTCCGGAATCTGGGCATTCTGACACCGGTCTTCATTCTCAGCGGCCGGCAGGCTGACAATGACAAGGTATTCGCTCTGGGCATCGGCGCCGACGATTACATCACGAAACCCTTCTCCCCCGCCGTCCTGTGCGCAAAGGTGAAGGCCTGCCTGCGCCGGGTGGGACTGTCCACCCGGCAGAACGGAAACGTCATGACCGCCGGGCCCTTCCGGTACCTCTGCGACGAGATGAAGCTGCTGAAAAACGGGGAGGAGATTCTCCTCTCCAGCAAAGAGAGCTTCCTGATGAAATACTTTCTCAGCAACATGAACAAGGTGCTGACAAAAGAGCAGATATACAGCAGCATCTGGGGAAACAACGTGGTGGACGACAACACCATCATGGTGCATATCCGGCGGCTGCGCATGAAAATCGAGGACGATCCCACCAGGCCCGCGTACCTGAGGACCGTGCGCGGAGTGGGATATCAGTTTGTGTCGCCGTAGCGGGCATCCTGGCGCCAAAAAAACAGCAGCCGGTTTTGCGGACATCCGCAAAACCGGCTGCTTTGATTCAGGAATCGGGCCGGACGGCAATCCCGGCCCCTTATTCGGCGGCTTCCGCCAGCCTCTTGTACCGGGCGCAGCGGGCTTTCACGTCCGCCACGGCCTTCTCATAGAGGGCGTCGGCCTTGCCGGGGAAGTTGTTTTTCAGGGAGGCGAAGCGGTTCTCTCCCATCAGGAAGTCCAGCAGCTTCCCGGTGTCCGGCTCGGCGGAATCCAGCTGGAAGGGGTTCTTCCCCTCCGCCACCCGGCGGGGATCGTAGCGGTACAGCTGCCAATAGCCGCACTCCACCGCCTTCTTCATCTCGTCCTGGGTGCAGCTCATGCCCTTTTTGATGTGCTGCTCCAGGCAGGGACAGTAGGCGATGACGATGGACGGGCCGGGATAGCTCTCCGCCTCCCGGAGGGCCTTGAGGGTCTGGGCCTGATCCGCGCCCATGGCCACCTGGGCCACGTACACGTACCCGTAGTTCATGAAGATGGCCCCCAGGTCCTTCTTGGCGATCTGCTTGCCCCCGGCGGCGAATTTCGCCACGGCGGAGGTGGGCGTGGCCTTGGAGGACTGTCCGCCGGTGTTGGAGTACACCTCGGTGTCCAGCACCAGCAGGTTGATGTCCCGGTTCTGGGCCAGCACGTGGTCGATGCCGCCGAAGCCGATGTCATAGGCCCAGCCGTCGCCGCCCACGGCCCAGACGGACCGCTTGGCCAGGAATTCCCGGTTCTCCAGGATGTACAGAACCTCCGGCGTCCGCTCCGCCGCCTCCAGGGCGGCGATCAGGGCGTCGGTGAGGCGGCGGGACTTCTCCGTGTCCTCCCAGCCGCTCAGGTAGGCGTCCACGGCCTCCACGGCCACGCCGGCCTCCTTGAGGGCCTCCAGGCGGATCAGCAGCTCCTTCCGCAGGGCGTCCTGGGCGTGGAAGAAGCCGTAGGCGAATTCGGCGTTGTCCTCGAACAGGGAGTGCTCCCAGGCGGGGCCGTGGCCCTTCTCGTCCCGGCAGTAGGGCAGGATGGGCGCGCCGCCGCTGTAGGCGGAGGAGCAGCCCGCCGCGTTGCCGATGTACATCCGGTCGCCGGCCAGCTGGCTGACCAGCTTGAGGTACGTGGTCTCCGCGCAGCCCGCGCAGGCGGCGGAGAACTGGAAGTAGGGCTTGGCGAACTGGATGTTTTTCACGCTCTTGCTGCTGATGACGTCGGGTTTCAGGTATTTCTCGTTCATGGCCACCTCGTCGAAGAGGGCCTGCTCCGGCTTCATCTCCTCGAAGGGGGTCATGACCAGGGCGTCGGCGCTCTTCTCGCTCTGGTTGGCGGGGCAGGCCGTCAGGCACACGCCGCAGCCCAGGCAGTCATAGGGGCTGACCTGCACGCGGAAGCTGTACGCCGGGGCGTCCTTGCCCAGGCCCTTGGCGGGAACCGTCTCAAAGGCGGCGGGGAGCCCGGCCTTCTCCTCCTCGGTGAGGAGCACCGGGCGGATGGCGGCGTGGGGGCAGGCCATGGCGCAGCGGTTGCACTGGATGCAGCTCTCGGCGTTCCACTTGGGCACGTTGATGGCCACGCCCCGCTTGGAATACGCGGAGGTGCCGTTCTCCCAGGTGCCGTCCAGCACGCCGTATTTCTTGAACACGGACACCGGCAGCTTGTCGCCCTGCTGGCGGTCCATGGGCAGGACGATGTCCCGAACGAAGTCCGTCACCTTCCGCTCCGGCGCGGGGACGTCGGCGGCGTCGGCCCAGCTGGTGGGAATCTCCACCCGGACGGCGGCGCTGACGCCCACGTCCACGGCGGCGTTGTTCATGTCCACGATCTTCTGCCCGGCCTTTTTGAAGTAGGAATTGTAGTTGTTTTTCTTCATGTCCTCCACGGCCACGTCCAGGGGGATGACCTTGGTCAGGGCGAAGAAAGCGGCCTGGAGGATGCTGTTGGTCCGGTTGGCCCCCAGGCCCACCTGGACGGCCAGTCTGGCGGCGTCGATGATGTAGAATTGGGCGTGCTTCCGGGCGAGGTCCCGCTTCAGCTTCCCGGGCAGCTTCTCCTCCAGCTCCTCCACGGTCCAGGGGCAGTTCAGGAGGTACACGCCGCCCTCCTTCAGGTCCTCGCTGGTGTCATATTTGTTGACATAGGTGGGGGCGTGGACCGCCACGAAGTCCGCGGCGGAGACCAGATAAGTGGAGCGGATGGGCTCGTCGCCGAAGCGCAGGTGGCTCTGGGTCAGGCCGCCGGACTTCATGGTGTCGTAGGAGAAGTACGCCTGGGCGTATTTCCCGGCGATGAGGCCGATGGTGGAGATGGCGTTTTTGTTGGCCCCCACGGTGCCGTCGCCGCCCAGGCCCCACAGCTTGCAGGAGACCTGTCCCGGATGGGGCAGCTCCACCTCGGTGCAGTCCAGGGAGGTGTGGGTCACGTCGTCGATGATGCCGATGGTGAAGTTGTTTTTCGGCGCTTCCTGTTTCAGGTTGTCGTAAACGGCGATGAACTGGCCCGGGGTGGTGTCCTTGGAGGAGAGGCCGTACCGGCCCCCCACCACCTGGATGTTCCCCCGGCCCGCCTGACTCAGGGCCGTCACCACGTCCAGATACAGCGGCTCGCCCACGCTGCCCGCCTCCTTGGAGCGGTCCAGCACGGCCACCTTTTTCACCGTGGCGGGCAGGGCGGCGGCGAAGTGCTTCACGGAGAAGGGGCGGTACAGATGGACCTGGAGGAGACCCACCTTCCGGCCCTGCGCGTTGAGGTAGTCCACGGTTTCCTTCACCGCCTCGGAGGCGGAGCACATGACCACGATGACCTCCTCGGCGTCCGGGGCGCCGTAGTAGTTGAAGAGCTGGTAGTTCCGGCCCGTCAGCCTGTTGATCTCGTCCATGTAGTGCTGGACCTTGTCCGGCAGGGAGGCGCTGATTTCGTTGACGCCCTCCTTGCACTGGAAGTAGACGTCCGGGTTCACGTTGTTGCCCCGGTTGGTGGGGTGCTCCGGGTTCAGGCACTGGCGGCGGAAGGCCTTCAAAGCCTCCCAGTCCACGAGGCCCCGGAGGTCCTCATAGTCCAGGGTCTCGATGCGCTGCATCTCGTGGGAGGTGCGGAAGCCGTCGAAGCAGTGCATGAAGGCGTACTTGGAGCTGATGGCGCTGAGGTGGGCCACGGCGGCCAGGTCCATGGCCTCCTGGGGAGAGGAGGACATCAGCATGGCGTAGCCCGTGGTGCGGCAGGTCATGAAGTCCGTGTGGTCGCCGAAGATGGAGTGGTGGTTGCTGGTCACCACCCGGGAGGCGATGTGCATGACGTTGGGCAGGAACTGGCCCCCCATGGCATACATGGCGGGGATCATCAGCATCAGGCCCTGGGAGGAGGTGAAGGTGGTGGTCAGAGCGCCCGCCTGGGCCGCGCCGTGGCAGGTACCCGCCGCGCCGGCCTCGGACTGCATCTGGATCACGTCCACCGTGGACCCGAAGAGGTTCTTCCGCCCCTTGGCGGACCACTCGTCCACCTTCTCCGCCATGGGAGAGGACGGGGTGATGGGATAGATCGCCGCCACCTCCGTGAAGGCGTAGGCCACATGGGCCGCGGCGGTGTTGCCGTCCATGACGGCGAATTGTTTCTTGGACATGTGTCGTTTCTCCTTCCCTTGCGTGGCTCAGTCGGCGCCCCCGGCCCTGCGGATGGCGTCGCACACCCGGGCGGTGCGGAGGGACTCCTCCTCCGAGACCGTCAGCGGTGCGCCGTTCAGGACGGCCTCGCCGAACTGCCGGATCTCCAGCAGATAGTTGTCGTCCACCCAGACGGTGTAGTCGGTGGTGACCTCGTCCACGTATTCCGCGTTCTGGGGCCGGGCGTTTTTGCTCACCCGGACGTGGCAGAGGCCCCGGCTGTTGAACTTGTGGTCCACGTCGATGCGCCCGGTCTGCCCCAGCACGGAGAAGCAGCCCCGGGGATAGGCGTCCAGCCCGGCGTACAGCATGGCGTAGACGCCGTCCTCGTACCGCAGCAGCGCCGCGTCGGAGGTGTCCACGCCGGTCTCCGGATGGAAGCCGCAGAAGACGCTCATCTCCGCCGGGTCCTTCCCCAGGAGGTAGGACGCGAGGCTGACGTTGTAGCTGGTCACGTCATAGGCCGCGCCGCCGCCCAGGCCCTTCTGATAGCGGTAGCCCTGGGTGTTGGTGTCGAAGGTGGAGTGCTTGGACTCCAGATAGCGGACCCGGCCGATGTCGCCCCGGTCGATGATCTCCTTCACCTTCTGCACCAGCTGGCCGTGGCGGTAGGCGTAGGCCTCCTCCAGCAGGACGTGGTTGCGGCTGGCGGCGTCGAACATCTCCCGGACCTCCGCCTCGGTGAGGGCCAGGGGCTTTTCGCAGAGGATATGCTTCCCGGCCTCCGCCGCCTTCACCACCCACTCCCGGTGGACGCTGTTGGGCAGGGGGATGTACACCGCGTCCACGTTCTCGTCGTCCAGCAGGGACTGGTAGTCCGTGAAGAGCTTTTTGGGGGCGAAGGGCTCCGCGTAGGCCCTCAGCTTCTCCTCATTCCGTCCGGCGATGGCGTAGAGCTCCGCGTTTCCGGCGCTCAGCAGGCCGGGAATCGTCCGGCTCTTTCCGATGCCGGAGCAGCCCAGGACGCCCCAGCGCACGATTTTCTTCTCCATAGGTGTTCCTTTCTCACACGTAGTTGCAGAGCCGGGCGATGGCCGTCTCCGTGAAGCCCAGGGCCTCCGCCTTGGTCTGCTTGCCGCAGGCGGTTTCCACCACCATCTGCAAAAGCTCCTGTCCCAGCTGCTCCACGGTCTTCTCCCCGTAGATCAGGGGGGCGGCGTTGAAGTCGATGTTGTCCTCCATTTTGGCGAAGGTCAGCTTGTTTCCCGTGATCTTCACCACCGGGGCGATGGGGCTTCCCACCGGGGACCCCCGGCCGCTGGAGAAGACCACCACCTGGGCCCCTCCGGCCACCATGGCCGCCACGGAGGACGGGTCGTTGCCCGGCGTGTCCATGATGACGAGGCCCTGCTTCGCCTGGACCTGCTTTCCGTAGTCGTACACCGCCTGGATGGGGCTGTGTCCGCCCTTGTGGATGCAGCCCAGGGATTTCTCCTCCAGGGTGGTGATGCCGCCGGCCTTGTTGCCCGGGGAGGGGTTCCCCGCCCGGACGTCCTCTCCCACCAGATGGAAGTGGTTTTCAAAGCGGGTGGTGATCTCGTAGATGCGGTCGTGGACCTCCTTGTTCACCGCCCGGCGGGCCAGGATGTGCTCCGCGCCGATGAACTCCGAGGTCTCCGAGAGGATGCTGGTCCCCCCCGCCGCCACCAGGAGGTCGCTCATGGCGCCGATGGCGGGGTTGGCGGCAAGGCCGCTGGTGGGGTCGGAGCCGCCGCACTCCGTGCCCACGATCAGCTCGGAGATGGGGAACTCCTCCTTCTGGAGGAGGCTGGCCTCCGCCACCATCTGCTTGGCGTAGCGCACGGCGGCCTCCACCGCCTTCAGCGTGCCGCCAGCCTCCTGGATGATGACCTGCTCCAGGGGCTTGTTGGTCCGCTCCCGGATGGCGGCCACCACCAGGTCCATCTGACAGTTCTCGCAGCCCAGGGACACCACCACGGTGCCGTAGATGTTGGGGTTGGCGGCGTAGCCCGCCATGACGTCCATGGTCAGCTGCTGGTCCGGCCCCACCTGAGAGCAGCCCTGCTGATTGTTGAAGGTGACGGAGCCCTCCACCTGCTGGGAGATGATGCGGGTGGTGTCGGAGGCGCAGACGCTGGCGGGCAGGATCAGCACCTTGTTCCGCACGCCCACCCGGCCGTCCGGGCGGCGATATCCGTAAAATGTCACGTCGACTCCTCCTTTACTCTTTCGCCTGTCGGTCTTCCCGGGGACTGACCACATTGTGTATATGGACGTGGGCCCCCTTGGCGATGGGGGCCGTGGCGACGCCGATGTGCTCGCCGTATTTGACCACCGCCTCGCCTTCCGCGATATCCCGGGTGGCCAGCTTGTGGTAGATGGTGATATCCTCCGCCGCCGTCAGCCGGACCTCTCCCTCCGGGGTGAGGTAGGAGACCGCGCCGCCCGCGGCGATGGGCTCGATGGCCACGGCCACATTGTCCTTCGGGTCTATGATCATCGCGTTCATGAGTGATTCCTCCGAAGTCAGCCCTGTTGCAGGGCCTGGATTTTTTGAAGGAGCGGGGCGGCCGCCGTCCGGGCGGTCTCCCTGGGCATCACCACCGCCGGGAAGCTGCTCCAGGCGATGAGATACAGGTCCCCGAACTCCTGGCAGAGGTTGATCTTATGGAGGGGAATCTCCGCCCTGGCCCGGTCCGAGGAGAGGACAAGCGCGTCCTCCCCCAGGGACAGGCGGAAGGTCCCGCCGCCCTTCCACTCTCCCAGCTCCCGCCGGATGCGCAGGCGGCAGAGGGCCGGGACCATGGAGATGTTCTCCACGTTGGCAAGCAGCAGCACCGCCGCGCTCAGGGCGATGCTGACGGGAGTGCGGTTGTACACCATGCTCACCGCCGCCGCCACGCTGACGGCCAGCCGCAGGAAGGTCGCCGGGCGCAGGAAGCGGTAGCGGTAGTACAGGATCCGATAGGCCTGATACTGCCCCTCCAGGAAATCCCGCTCCTCCATGGTCCAGGAGACGGCGTCCTCCGGCGCCTCCGGCTGAGGCGCTTTTCCGGCGCCGGAGGCTTTGGTCCGCAGCGCCTCCGCCCAGACCCCCATGGCCTCCCGGGAGGGGAAAGCCGACTCCGGAACGATGTCGAAAATGGTCTCTCCGCAGCGGAGGAACAAGGCGTCCTCCCGCTCCTCCACCCGGGAGAGGCCATACAGCGGGCAGGAGAGGGTCTGGTCTCCGTAGCGCAGCCGCAGCTCCGTTTCCGTGATCCGGAGATGGTGGTCCTTCCAGTAGTCCGGGGGCAGCTGGCCGGTGTACTCCAGCCGCTGGAGGGTGCCGTTGGCCCGCTGCCGCGCCGTGCGGCGGCGCAGCACCGTCAGTCCCGCCAGCAGCAGGGACCAGCCCAGGAAAAACGCCCGCTGTCCCGGCTCCAGGCGGAAGACGCACAGCCATGCCACCACGGCCATCTGGCCCACGGTCAGCAGCAGCGCCGCGGCCACCCGGAGGGGGCGGCGGTCGTTCCGGCGGATCATCTCCTCCAGCAGTCCGGCGTAGGCCCGGCGGGGCACCTGATAGGTAAGCTCCTTCATAGTTGAAACCTCTGTGAGACAAGGGGCAGGCAGCGGGAGGCGGGTCTCAGCCGACACGCTCCCGGCTGCCTGCCGATCAGTTGCGTACAATTCAGTTCTGTTTTTTCGCGAAAGCCATGAATTTCCGAAGCAGGGGAACGATGACGAACAGCGCCGCCACAATGACGAAGAACACCGCCACAGGACGGGTCGCCATCTCGCCCCAGCTTCCGTTGGAGGCGATGAGGGCCATGCGCATGTACTTCTCGATCAGCGGCCCCAGGATGAAGCCCAGAATGACCGGGGCCATGTCGATGCCCAGGCAGATCAGGAGATACCCCAGGAAGCCGAAGACGATCATCACCCACACGTCAAACATCCGGTTGTTCAGCGTGTACACGCCCAGCACGCAGCAGGAGACAATGGCCGGGAACAGGAACGACAGCTTCACGTTGACCATCCGGACGAAAGCCTTCATCAGGCCCAGCTCCATGACGTACATGATGACGTTGGCCATGAAGTAGGCCACCATGATGCCGCCCACCAGCTCCGGGTGCTCGTTGTACAGCAGGGGGCCGGGCTGGAGGCCGTGGATCATCAGTCCGCCGATCAGGGCGGAGGTGGTCAGGTCGCCGGGGATGCCCAGGCAGACCAGGGGGATCAGCGCGCCGCCGTTGGTGGCGTTGTTGGAGCTCTCGGAGGCGCAGATGCCCTCCGGGCAGCCGTGGCCGAACTCCTCCGGGGTCTTGGACACGGTCCGGGCCAGATTGTAGGAGATCAGGGTGGAGGCGTTCTGTCCGATGCCGGGCAGGATGCCAATGCCGGTGCCGATGACGCAGCCGATGCCGATGGCCTTCCAGCAGGTCTTCATCTCCCGCAGGGGCGGAATCAGCGTGGTCTTCTTGAACTCGATCTTGGGCCGGGGTTTGTCCAGCTCCAGAGACTGGTTGAAGACCTCGGTGATGGCGAAGAGGCCCATCATCAAAGCGGTGGAGGAAATGCCTCCCTGCAGCTGCCAGAAGCCGAAGGTCAGCCGGGACACGCCGCTGATGGAGTCGATGCCCACACCGCCTATGGCAAGGCCGAACAGGGCGCCGATCAGGCCCTTGATCATGGACTTGGAGCACATGGCCACCACCACGGACAGGCCCATCAGGGCCACGGCGAAGTACTCCCAGCTGCCGAAGCTCAGGGAGACCTTGGCCAGCTGGGGGGCGATGGCCATCAGGGCGAAGGCGGAGACGCAGCCGCCGATGAGAGAGCAGAACACGCCGATGGCCAGGGCCTCCGCCGGCTTTCCCTTCTTGGTCATGGGATAGCCGTCAAAGAGCGTGGCGGCGTTTGCGGAGGTGCCCGGGGTATTGATGAGGATGGCTGTGATGGAACCGCCGTAGGTGCCGCCGCAGTAAATCGCCAGCAGCATCAAAATCGCCATGGTCGGGTCCATGCCATA
>CAJTKE010000025.1 GCA_910576865.1 uncultured Oscillibacter sp. | reverse complement strand
TGATTAGAACGAGGGTCCACCCGTTCCCATTCCGAACACGGTAGTTAAGCTCGTTTCTGCCCACAATACTTGGCTGGCGACGGCCCGGGAAGATAGGTGGCGCCAACACAAGACAGGCTACTTCGGTAGCCTGTCTTTTTTGCTGTCCCGCAATGAAACCTTTACCAGCGCAGTTCACACCTGCCCGTGGCGTTTTTGAACTCCCAGCGCAGATAATACCGGGCGCTTTTCTCCAATTTGATTTCTCCTGTGGCTTTACCCTGATTCAGCCGCAGCAGCTCCCGCTTTTGACGATCCAGCAGGATCAGCTCCGCGCCTCCTTTTGAAAGCTGGCAGTCCAGGCAAGACTCGTATGTCCCGCTCTGCCGGAAGCGGCCCGCATGCCGGACCCAGCCGGTGCAGGAGTCCAGAGAAACACGGTCAGACTGTTTTCCGGGCCGGAAGACAAACAGGACGGCGGCGACGCACTTGGTTACCGCAAAGCCCTGGCGGTACAGCAGATAGAACAAGGTGCCTGTGAGCGGTGCTGATAGAATCAGGATCAGGTATATGGGCATTGTGTATTCCTCCAGTGTCAAGAGTTCTCCCCTATTCTACCATGGCTAGGGGTGCATGACAATATTTCTCAACAGGAAAGCGCCCCCTTGCTACCAGCAGGGGGGCGCTTTTCGACAGGCTTGAAATCACATGAAGTAACAGAGCAGAATAGGCAGAAAAATAGCCGGGACATAGTTCATGACCTTCAGCTTCGTGACGCCCAGCAGGTTCAGGCTGATTCCCACGATGAGTATGGACCCCACGACTGTCATCTCCGGGACCGTGTTGGGATTCTGCTGCAAAATGGGAGCCACCAGACTGGCGAGGCACGCGATGCCGCCCTCAATAGTGAAGACAGCCGCCGCCGACAGCATCACGCCCAGGCCCAGGGAGGAGGCGAAAATGATGGAGGAGACGAAGTCCAGCGTGGCCTTGGTGAACAGCATCTCGTGGTTCCCTGTGAGGCCGTCATTCAGGGCCCCCACGATGGTCATGGCCCCCACACAGAAGACCAGGGAGGCTGTCACAAAGCCCTCCGCCAGGGAGGGGCCTCCTCCTTCCCGGCCCTTCCTGAACTTCCGCTCCAGGCCCTCCGCAAAGCGGTTCAGGTGGCCGTCCAGATCACAGAGTTCCCCGATGACGGCCCCTACGGCCACGGAGATGATGGCGATCAGGGAGTTGCTGCCCCCCAGCATCCCGTCGATGCCCACAAACAGGGTACACAGCCCCAGGCCCTTCATCACCGTGTCCCGCAGCCGCTCCGGCAGGATATTGCCCAGCAGCAGGCCGATCAGGGAACCGGCGATGACCGAGGCCGTGTTGACCAGTGTGCCAACCAGCATATATGTTCCTTCTTTCTTTGTTTAAAGCCTTGATGTATCCGGGGAGAAAAGGGGGCCGGCGCCAGCCGGCCCCCTTTGAGCGTTTTTTCTCAGCCGATCTTCTTCAAGCCGGACTCGTTGCGCTGGATGGTGAGGTTCGCCGTCAGGTCCTCCTCCCAGGCGGCGTAGGCCTCGCTCCGCAGATTGGAGGCGGCCTGAGACTGCCAGCGGTCCATGTTCACGCCGGAGAAGTACATGACGTGGGAACCGTACTGGGTATCCACCACAGCGGTGTCCCCGGGCTGGCGGGTGGAGTCAAAGCACCAGTCATTGAACTCCGTCACCATCTGGCCCTGATAAACCTCGGTGTACAGGCCGCCGTCGTACTTGGAGCCGTCGGCGGATTCCTTCATGGCCAGGGCGGCGAAGGAGTCCTCGGTGGCCTCGCCGGACTGCCACTGGGCCAGCAGCTCCTCAGCCTTGGCATGGGCGTCGGCCTTCAGCCGGGCCTGCTCGTCCTCGTAGCCCTCCTCGCCCTCGGCGATGGAGCCGGAGGCCAGGGGCACCAGGATATGGCGGATGTCGATGGTGGGATTCTCGTCCCGGAAGCGGTCGTGGAAGACCACCACGTACAGGACGGTGCCGTCCTCCAGGGTGTCGGCGTCGCCGGATTTCCGGGCGCTGTCGTACAGCCACTCGCTCGTGACGCTTCCGGCGCTGTAGTTTCCGCTTTCATTTTTGTTGTAGGTTCCGTCGTTTTCAGCGGCCAGATCCTCCAGGTCCCCGCCGGCCTTGAAGCCGTCCAGGACCGTCTTGGCGGCCTCCTGCGCGGCCTCCAGAGCCGCGGCGGACTCCTCCTCGGTGGGCTCCACGGTGTTGCCCTCTTCGTCCGTGGTGCTTTCCGCCGCGCCGGAGAAGGACACGACCTCGTAGGACACGTGGTCATACGCGTTGGGGTCGGCGCTGTAGGTTTCCTCCAGCTCGCTGTCGGAGAAGCTCAGGCTGTTCTGCCAGGCGTCGGCATAGGCGCTGTAGCGGAGGACCCGCATCAGCTGCTCGCCGTAGACCTTCTCGGAGAGGCCCGCGCCGAAGTTGGCCTTCAGGTACTGGCTGACGGAGATTCCGCCGGCCGCGGCCGCGGACTTCAGGGAAGCCATGTTGTCGTCATACTGGACCTGGACGCTGGCGGGATACTGGAAGCCCTCGGCCTCAGCGGCTTTCAGGGCGGCCTGGATGACGCTCATGTTCTCCAGGGCCTGATCCAGGAAGTAGTCGTGCCAGGTCATGCCCGTGGGCATCAGAGGATCCCGGTCGGGATCGTCCGCGGTTTCCGTCTGCTCGGGCAGCTCAATGCCCAGCATGGCGGCGGCGGTGTCGCTGATGGCCTGACTCTGGAGCGTGGCGTTGGTGTTCAGGCCCAGGTAGCTGGTAAAGTAGGAATACTGATTGAGGAAGTTGCTGTAAGCCGTGCGGTAATAATAGGTTACCTCGGTGGCGGTGTAGGATTCTCCGTCAATGGTGGCGGCTGTGGTCATCTTGGGGATGAAGTCGCTGCGCCAGACGAAGGAGACGATCACCGCGATGAGCACCGCCGCGGCGATGACGCCGTAGAGGAGGTTGCTCCGCTTCTCCTCCTTCCGCTGCTGGGCCTGCCGGGCGGTCTTGGGGTCGGTCTGGCCTGCGGCGGCCTGACGGTTTTGCTTTTCTCTCGATGCGCTCATTTGTGTTTCAGTCCTCTCAAGTTTTCAGTTACAATGGGAATCAGTTTTTTACGCACTTGCCTATTATAGCGGAAGACGGGCGAATGTGCAAGCCTAAAATCCGTTTCCCGGGAAAGAATCAGCAGAGTTCACGGTTTTTTCATCAATTCCCGGGGCGGGTCCGCTAAAATAACGCTCAAACCGACAGCGTGATGATAGCCCGTCCGCCTGAAAATTCCCTGAAAGCCGGGAGGGGCGGGCCATCGGGGCATAATAGTACCCCGCGAGAGCCGTGTAGACCCCGTTATAACCTGCACCTTCTAGGACAGGTGGGTCGCCTCCAGCGCGCTTTACCGCTTCCAACATCCAGCCGCGAACGGCAGCCGGGAGGCCTGCGAACCACGGGCTGATCCAGCGTCCCTTATAACGAAATGTGGGTTAAAAAAAGATCTATCACGCACCCCGCAGGGTACCATTCTATTTTGTACGCCGTACGCGCGTTTACTCCTCCCCGTCAAACAGGGACTCCATGAAGAGGTTGTACACCGCCTCCAGCTCCTCGTCGGAGTCCAGGGTGGAGAGGATGTCCTCGCCGTCCTCGTGAAGGACCTTCAGGATCACCAGCCCGGCGTCCGGGTCCTCCTCCTCCCCTTCGGCCTCGGCGGGGAAAAAGGCCTGATAGAGCTGCCCGTTGTACTCCAGGGCGTCCATGAACTCCAGGACCAGCTCTTTGCCGTCCTCGTCGGTGACGGTCAGGAAGGTGGGGCCAAAATCTTCGCTCATAAAGGGCCTCCTTTCCGGCTTCGTCTCTATTTTACACGCAAACGCCGCCGATTGCAAGAGGTGAATTTGTGAAAAACGCAAAAAGTTGACAGCGGCGGGTGAGGTTAGTCTGCCCAAAATCCATAAAACCATGTGATACGGAAACTTTTTTTCGGCTAAATATGACATTTTCAATGTTGACAAGGGATGGTACAATAAAAAACAGGGTCTTTCCGCGTATCCGAAAGGCCCTGTGCCCCTTGCGGTAAAGGAGGTATTCGTTACTTTGGAGCAGCACGGAAGAAGAGAAGCGGCGCCGCCTCCCCGGCCCCAGGCCCGGCGGCGGAAACCGAGAAGAACGGCTCTTGGCATTGTCCTGGGCATTTTCAAATGGATCTTCATCACGCTGTGGACGGTCCTGCTGGTCGGGGTCTGCACGGCGCTGATCGGCCTGCACTTTTTCAAGGAGTATATCGAGACCGTGGTGGTCCCCAACGTGGAGGTTCGGGCCGAGGACTACACCATGAGCCTCAGCTCCTTCATCTACTACCAGGACAAGGAGACGGGGGCCTGGAAGGAGTTCCAGAACGTCCACGGCGCGGAAAACCGCATTCTGGTGGGCTTCGACGAAATATCCCCCTACCTGTGGCAGGCCGCCGTGGCCATTGAGGACGAGCGGTTCTTCCAGCACCAGGGCGTGGACTGGAAGCGCACCGCCGGCGCCGTGCTGGAGCTCTTCACCGGGGACGGCAGCTACGGCGGGTCCACCCTCACCCAGCAGGTGCTGAAAAACATGACCGGCGACGACAGGCCCTATGTCAACCGGAAGGTCCGGGAAATCTTCCGGGCTCTGGAGTTTGAGAAGAACTACGGCAAGAAGTATATTCTGGAGCTGTACCTGAACACCATCTTTCTGGGACAGAACTGCGGTGGCGTGCAGACAGCGGCCCAGTTCTACTTCGGCAAGGACGCCAAGGACCTGAGTCTGGCGGAAAGCGCCTGTATCATCGCCATCACAAACAACCCCTCCCTCTACGGCCCCATGTACGACGTCACCTACACCCGGAAAGACGGCACCAAGGTCACCCCCCGGGAGCTGAACAAGGGACGGCAGGAGGTCATCCTGAACAAAATGGCGGAGGTCATCAATCCCGACACGGGCCTGCCCTTCATCACGGAGGCCCAGCGGGACGCCGCCAAGGCGGAGGTCCTCCACTTTGCCGACGGGTCCACCTCCGCCGATGAGATCGTGGAGAAGGCCACGGGAAAAATCGAGATCAACTCCTGGTTCGTGGACCAGGTGCTCCGGGATGTGAGTCAGGACCTTCAGGACGAGTACGGCTTCACGGAGAAGGAGGCCTATACCCGCCTCTACAACAGCGGCTACCGCATCTACACCACCCTGGACCCGAAGATCCAGGAGCTGGCGGAGAGCGTCTACGAGGACCGGAGCAACCTGGATGTGACCTCCCGGAACGGACAGCTCCTCCAGTCGGCCATCACCATCATTGACCCCTACACGGCGGACATCGTGGCCATGGTGGGCAAGGTGGGGGAGAAGCAGGAGAATTTGGGCTGGAACTGCGCAACGGCCAAGCGGCAGGTGGGCTCCTCCATGAAGCCTCTGACGGCCTACGCCCCGGCCCTGGACGCGGGAGTCATCACCCAGGGAAGCGTCTTTGACAACTACCCGGTCCAGGAGCTCAACGGGACCCCCTGGCCCAAAAACTCCCCCAACACCTACACCGGCTTCACCACGGTGAAAACCGGCGTGCAGAGATCCATCAACACCATCGCCGTCCAGGCCCTCCAGTCCGTGGGGGTGGAGGAGGCCTACCGCTTCGCCACGGAGAACCTGAATCTGGGGCTGGTGGCGGACGACATGGTGGTGGGCGCCCTGGGCATGGGCGGATTGACCCGGGGACTGAACACCGTGGAAATGGCGGCGGCCTACGCCTGCTTTGTCAATAACGGCGTGTACAACGAGCCCCGGACCTACGTCCGGGTCACCCAGGTGGACAAGACCACCGGCCAGGAGGTCACGGTGCTGGAAAACGAGAGCGAGAGCCACGTGGCCATGAAGGACACCACGGCCTACCTGATGACGGAGATGCTGAAAAACGCCGTGGCCGCCGGAACGGGCGGATCGGCGAAATTCGGCGGCATGCACATCGCCGGAAAAACCGGAACCACCAACGACAACAAGGACCGCTACTTCGTGGGCTTCACCCCCTACTACGTGGCGGCGGTCTGGACGGGCTATGAGGACCCGGAGCGCATCAGCTACAACGGGAACCCGGCCATCACCATGTGGAAGAAGGTCATGCAGCCCCTCCACGACGACCTGCCGGACAAGGACTTCGGAAACAAGCCCGCCACGGGGCTGACCAGAATCGAGGTCTGCCTGGACAGCGGCATGAAGCCCACGGACGCCTGCCGGGCGGACCCCCGGGGAGGCCGGATCGGCTCCTTTGAGGCGGCGGCGGGCACCGGGCCCACGGAGGAGTGCACCATGCACAAGGTGGTGTCCTACTGCACCGAGGGCCACTGTCTGGCCACGGAGTCCTGTCCCCTGGAGGTGGTGGAGGAGCGGGCCTACCTGGACTACGTCCGGGAGGACTACGGCCCCAGCATCAAGGCGGAGGACGACGCCTGTCTCATCAGCAATCTGGAGAAGCTCACCGAGGTCTCGGAGACGAATCCCATCGGCGGCTGTCCCGCCCACAACGGCCTGCCCCCGGTGGACCCGGTGGACCCGCTGAACCCCGTGGATCCCAACAACCCGGGCGGCGGAACCACTACCACGCCGGGCGAGCCCTATGTCCCCGATTCAAACGAGAGCCACGAGGGCTACGGCCCCTCTCCCAAGCCCAGCACGCCGACGCCGAATCCGACGCCGGACCCGGAGCCCGACCCGGCTCCGGTGACTCCCTCCGAACCGGAGGAGCCGGACCCGAACCCCGGCGGGGGCCTCTTTGAGGACCTCTGGGGCATCGCGATGTGAAACCGAATCAACGCCGGAAAGGCGCCGCGTCAGCGGCGCCTTTTTTCGTGGGGAAATCCCCTCCAGATTGCGACCGCTTTCCCGCCCCGCGTGTCCTATAATATCCCTTGGAAAAAGGGGGGCGCGGCATGACGGTCATCTACATCGACAGCGTGTTCGCCCTGAACGCCCTGATGGACTACCTGCTCCTCCTCTGTGCCGCCCGGCTGGCGGGCCTGCCCCTGCGGCGGGGGCGCTACGCCCTGGCGGCGCTGGCCGGGGGGGCTTACGCGGCGGCGGTGTTCCTGCCGGGGCTGGGCTTCCTGGCCCAGACGCCGGTGAAGCTCGCGGCGGGGGTGCTGCTGGGCCTCATGGCCTACGGCGGGGAGGAGAAGCTGCTGCGGCTTCTGCTGCTGTTCTTCGCTGTCTCCTGCGCCATGGCGGGCTGTGTGCTGGGCCTGGGGCTTCTGGCCGGGGGCGGGGTCCCGGTGGTGGAAGGCGTGTTCTACACCAACGTGGACGCCAGGGCCCTGGTCGTCGGCGGGACGGCGGCTTACGCCGTCCTCTCCCTGGTCTTCCGCTCGGCGGCGGGCCACGGGGTCCGGGGGGAGCTGCTGCCGGTCCGGGTCTCCATCGCCGGGCGGACGGCGGAGCTGACGGCCCTGCGGGACACGGGCAGCGGCCTCCGGTCTCCGGACGGCCGGGCGGTGCTGGTGACAGCTCCGGGGGCCCTGGACCGGGCGCTGCCGCGGTCGGTGGTCCGGCTGCTCCGGCGGCGGGGCCTGGAGGCCCCGGAGGAGCTGCTGGAGCCCCTGCGCTCCGCCGCCCCGGCCCTGCGGCCCTGGCTGGCGCCGTACCACGCCGTGGGGACGGCGGGGGGGCTGCTGCTGGCCATCCGGACGGATTGGACAGAGATCGACGGGACCCGGTATCCGGGGCTGACGGCGGCCCTGGCCCCCTCGGCGCTGGGGGAGGGCTACGCGGCGCTGTGGGGAGGACCCGCGGGAAAGGGAGGACGGCATGGACATGTTCAGAAAGCTGCGGCGGTGGCTGATCCGCCTGGGACTCTGGCCGGAGGCGGAGGTCCATTACATCGGGGGCAGCGACACCCTGCCTCCGCCGCTGACCCGGGAGCGGGAGGCGGAGCTGCTGGCCAACCTGGACGAGCCCGCCCGGCAGGAGCTGATCGAACATAACCTCCGGCTGGTGGTGTACATCGCGAGGCGCTTTGAAAACACGGGCATCAACATCGAAGACCTGATCTCCATCGGGACCATCGGGCTCATCAAGGCCGTGGGGACCTACCGGACGGACAAGAACATCAAGCTGGCCACCTACGCCTCCCGGTGCATCGAGAACGAGATTCTGATGTACCTCCGGAAAAACGCCAACCGGAAGGGCGAGGTCTCCTTCGACGAGCCCCTGAACACCGACTGGGACGGCAACGAGCTGCTGCTCAGCGACGTGCTGGGCACTGATGAGGATGTGGTCATGCGGCCCATCGAGGAGGACGTGGACCGGTCCCTGCTGGCCCAGGCTATCAGCACCCTGTCCCCCCGGGAGAAGGAGATCATCACCCTCCGTTTCGGCCTGGGGGGCGGGAAGGAGCAGACCCAGAAGGAGGTGGCGGACCGCCTGGGCATCTCCCAGTCCTACATCTCCCGGCTGGAGAAGCGGATCATCATCCGATTGAAGAAGGAAATTTTGCGCCTGTCTTGACAAGGCGGGAGGGGGTGTAGTATACTGGCCTCCGTACAAACGCGATGAAGGGGAGCAGTACCCGGCAGGCGGACGCGAAGAGAGGGAGCGGTTGGTGAAAGCTCCCGGGAGGCCGCCGGGGAAGTCGTCCCGGAGCGGCGCGGCTGAAATGAAGAGTAAGCCGCGACGGAGGGCCCGCCGTTAGAGGGGAGACGAGTGTCCCGCAAGGGAAATTCAGGTGGTACCGCGGATTTGTGATTCGCCCTGAGCCGATGGCTTGGGGCGGTTTTCTTTTGGGAGGAGACAGGATGGTTTTCCTGGTGCGGGAGGCTCTGACGGAGGAGGACCGGGCCGCGTGGCGGCGGGTTTCTGTACGCTGGCAAAAGCTGCCCCGTAGAGGATACGGTCTTTTCCTGTGTCTTTGGCTGGCGATGAAGCTCCTGGGGGTGTTTTTGACCGGATACGGCGGGGTAATCCTCTACTGGACCGGCGCAGAGGACCCGGGACTGTTTGCGGGCGTTTTGCGGGCGATAATCGCGTTGTACGCCATTGGCGGCGGCGGGTGGCTGCTTTTGACGCTTCCGCGTCCTCCTAAGCGGCCTGGGAAGCAGCCTGTTCAAGAGCCGGTTCTGATTATCCGGACTGTGTTTTTCGGGGACGGATGTTTCATGATCTGGAATGCCTCCGAAAGAGTCCGCCTGGGGTATTCCTCCATTACCGCCGCCTGGGAAGATGAAGGACGGTTCTACCTCTTTTTCCAGGACCGCCCGCCTCTGATCCTGCCGAAGCGGGGTTTTACGGGAGGAACGCCGGAGGAGTTCCGGGGCCTCCTGGAGCGGGAATTGGAATGGTTTGTGGAAAGGATAAAATAGCTATGGAATTTTGTTTCGAGACGAAATACGACCAAAAGGGCCTTGCTACCATGGCCCGGGCGCTGCGGAAGACGATTCGGAAAAAGAGCAGCCGGAGGAGCCATATATTCGGCTGGTGTGTTATAGCGCTGGCGATTCTGATGGTTGCCGCCCAGCGGTTGCTGGACGAGCCGTCCTGGACCCTTCGGGACACCCTGAACTGTGCCGTCGGCGTGATATTGATTGCGGTACTGCTGACCGAGGATCAGGTCAACGCCTTCGCCGCCAAAAAGAAGATGCTGCCCGGAACGTCGTCCGCAAAGGCTGTTTTCACGGAGGAAAGCTATACCTCAAGCACCGAGGCCGCATCGACGGAATTTCACTATGAGACGGTCCAGCAGGTGTGCGAGACGGAGGAGTATTTTGTCTTCTTGTTCAGCCGCCAGCATGGGCAGATTTACGATAAGGCCACCCTCAGCGGCGGGACCGCCGAGGAGTTCCGGACCTTCATCACCGAAAAGACCGGAAAGCCCGTTGCGTATATTAAGTGAGGACGCGGGCTTAGAGAACGGGAGGAAAGCCGATGGAATTTGTCTTTCATATAACGAATTACGACGACCCCGCTCTGGACGGCGAGGCGGCGGAGCTTCTCCACCAGCGGCTGGAGGCGAAGAGCCGACAGGTGGCACCGGGCATGTGGAAGGTCACGGACAAACTCAACGCCCGTGCCGCCAAGGGTCCGGGCCGAGAAAGGCGGTTGAGGCGTTACAGGGTCTACGGAGTTATTTTAATTGTCCTGGGTGTTCTCGCCCTGGTGCCTGGGCTGATGGAGCCCCGGATTCCCAGCCTGATTGTGACGGGAACCCTTGCGGTTGTCTGGGGCGTGTGGAGCGTCAGCCTCCGGGAGCGGAAACCCCTGCGTCCCCCGGCCTCCTGTAAAAAAGAGGCGGCGGAGCTGCTGGCGGGACGGCGGGCTGTGGACTGGTCCGAGGCTTCGGCGGAGGTCTGCTTTGACGAAATCGGCATGACCGTTTCCGCCGGGGAAAACCGGGAAGCGGTCCCCTATGGGGATATGACGGGGGCATTTGAAACGGAGCGGCTTTGGCTGCTGGTCTATAGCGGGGAGCGGGCCCTGCTGCTGCAAAAGAAGGACTTGGCCTCGGGAGAGGCGGGGGACTTCCTGTCCTGCCTCCAGGATCACATCAATCAGAACCATTTATCATAAAGGAGAAATCAACATGAAAAAAGAACTGCCCAAGGTGTACGAGCCCCAGCAGGTGGAGAGCCGGATTTACGAGGCCTGGGAGAACGCCGGGTGCTTCAACGGCGACCCGGACCGCTCCAAGAAGCCCTTTTCCATCGTCATGCCGCCCCCCAACGTCACGGGTCAGCTTCACATGGGCCACGCCCTGGACTGCACCCTGCAGGATATCCTGACCCGCTTCAAGCGGATGCAGGGCTACTCCACCCTCTGGCTCCCCGGCGTGGACCACGCGGGCATCTCCACCCAGGTGAAGGTGGAGGAGGAGCTCCGCACCAAGGAGGGCCTGAGCCGCTATGACCTGGGCCGGGAGAAGTTCCTCCAGCGGGTCTGGAAGTGGAAGGAGGAGTACGGCGACCGCATCGTCAAGCAGCAAAAGAAGATGGGCGTGTCCTGCGACTGGTCCCGGTCCCGGTTCACCATGGACGAGGGGCTCAGCAAGGCCGTCCGGGAGACCTTCTGCGAGCTCTACGACAAGGGCCTCATCTACAAGGGGAGCCGGATCATCAACTGGTGCCCCCACTGCGTCACCGCCCTCTCCGATGCGGAGGTGGAGTATCAGGACAAGCCCGGCCACCTCTGGTATATCCGCTATCCCCTCACCGACGGGTCCGGGGACCTGGTTGTGGCCACCACCCGGCCCGAGACCATGATGGGCGACACCGGCGTGGCGGTGAACCCGGAGGATGAGCGGTTCAAGCATTTGGTGGGGAAGACCTGCATCCTGCCCATCATGAACCGGGAGATTCCCATTGTGGCCGACGAGTACGTGGAACTGGGCTTCGGCACCGGCGCGGTGAAGATGACCCCGGCCCACGACCCCAACGACTTCGAGGTGGGCCTCCGCCACAACCTGGAGACCATCCGCTGCATCGCGGACGACGGAACCATCAACGAAAACGGCGGGCCCTACAACGGGATGGACCGCTATGAGTGCCGGAAAGCCATTGTGAAGGACCTGGAGGAGCAGGGGTATCTGGTGAAGACCGAGCCCTACAGCCACAACGTGGGCACCTGCTACCGCTGCCATAACGACGTGGAGCCCCTGATCTCCGCCCAGTGGTTCGTGAAGATGGAGCCCCTGGCCAAGGAGGCCCTCCGGGTGGTCCGGGAGGGCGAGGTCAAGTTTGTCCCCGACCGGTTCAGCAAGACCTATATCAACTGGATGGAGAACGTCCACGACTGGTGCATCTCCCGCCAGCTCTGGTGGGGCCACCAGATTCCCGCCTGGTACTGCGACGAGTGCGGGCACATCAACGTCAGCCGGGAGGACCCGACGAAGTGCGAGAAGTGCGGAAGCACCCGCCTGACCCGGGACCCCGACGTGCTGGACACCTGGTTCTCCTCCGCCCTGTGGCCCTTCTCCACCCTGGGCTGGCCGGAAAAGACCGAGGACCTGGACTTCTACTATCCCACGTCGGTGATGATCACCGGTTACGACATCATCTTCTTCTGGGTCTCCCGGATGATCTTCTCCGGCTGCGAGCAGATGAAGAAGATTCCCTTCCACACCGTCCTCATCCACGGCCTGGTCCGGGACGACAAGGGCCGGAAGATGTCCAAGTCCCTGGGCAACGGCATCGACCCCCTGGAGGTGGCGGAAACCTACGGCGCGGACGCCCTGCGGTTCAACCTCATCACCGGAAACAGCCCCGGAAACGACATGCGCTTCTACACGGAAAAGTGCGAGGCCATGCGGAACTTCGCCAACAAGGTCTGGAACGCCAGCCGCTTCGTCATGATGAACCTGGGGGACCTGGAGGCCTACGCCCTCCCGGCGGCGGAGGCTCTGGAGCGGGAGGACAAGTGGGTCCTCTCCAAGCTGAACACCCTGGTGAGGGAGGTCACGGAGAACCTGGACAGCTACGAGATCGGCGTGGCCTCCGCCAAGGTCTATGACTTCCTATGGGACACCTACTGCGACTGGTATATCGAGCTGACCAAGACCCGGCTGAACGGCGAGGACGAGGCGGCGAAGGACACCGCCCGGAATGTCCTCTGCTACGTGCTGACGGAGCTCTTGAAGCTGCTGCATCCCTTCATGCCCTTCATCACCGAGGAGATTTTCCAGGCCCTGCCCAAGCGGGCGGGCTCTGAGGACAAGTTCCTGATGACGTCCCGTTGGCCGGAGTACAGCGAAGCCCTCAGCTTCCCGGCGGAGGAGGCCGCCATGGAGGCCGTCATGGACACGATCAAGGCCATCCGGGCCCGCCGGGCGGAGATGAACGTGCCCCCCTCCAAGAAGGCGGAGGTGCTGCTGGTCACCGCCAACCGGCCGCCCTATGAGCAGGGCCTGCACTTCCTCCAGCGGCTGGCCTTTGCCTCCGAGGTGCGCTTTGCCGGCGAGGCCCCGGCGGACCTCTCGGGCCAGGTGAGCATCGTCACCCACAACGCCACGGCCTATCTGCCCCTCAGCGAGCTGGTGGACCTGACGGCGGAGCGGGAGCGCATCGCCAGGGAGAAGGAAAAGGCGGAGAACGGCCTGCGCATCGTGGAACAGAAGCTGAAGAACGAGAAATTCGTCTCCCGTGCCCCGGAGGCGGTGGTGAACGCCGAGAAGGAGAAGGCCGCCAAGTTCCGGGAGCTCATCGCCAAGCTGGAGGAGTCGGCCAAGGCGCTGGGATGACCCGCGCGGCAACCTGAAAAGATAAAGACCCCCGGCGGGAGCCCTGTGTGGCTTCCGCCGGGGGTCTTTCCGCTGCCGGAGCGCGGACTATTGCAGTACGTTCCGGATGTTCTCCTGGACCTTTTCAGAGAGGACTTCATATTGTTCCCGCTCCGCCGGGCTGAGGCCGTTCAGCCGGATGGAGGAGACGTCTCTCCAGGCTTCCTCCAGGTGGGCCAGCACGGTTTCGGCGGCGGGGAGGAAGGCGGCTTCCAGGCGCTTTTCCCCGCCCTCCGGGTCCCGGGTCTCCGTCACGGAGAGAAGGCCCCTGGCGCTCAGGCGGTTCAGCAGCATGGAGAGGGCGCCCCGGGACAGGTCCGTGAGGTCCGCCAGCTCCCGCCGGGAGCTCTCGCCGGACTGCCGGAGGTGCAGAAGCAGGCGGGCCTCGGAGAGGGACAGGCCGTTTTTCCGGGCCACGGGCTCCAGACAGTAGTCCAGCAGCTTCCGCTCCCGGTAGAGGTCGAAGAGGAGGCCCCGGCCCCGCAGGGCGCTCTGAGAGGCCAGAACCCGTTCGCTGCCCAGCCGGGGAGCGGCGGGAGGGACCGCGCCGTCCTCCGCCGCGTCGATGAGGAAGCGGTAGATTTTCAGGCGGTTTTTCTCGTATTCCTCCTCGTCCAGGACGGACTTGTAGAACTGGTTGTAGTACTCGAAGACCGTCAGCTTCATCTGGATGGTTTTCGAGATGCTGATCCCCTGGGTGCAAAGAGAGCCCTTGGTCTTCACGTAGTAATAGATGGGGACCTGCAGGGCGAAGAAGGACTCGGCCCGGCGGATGTACTCCAGGTTGAACATGAAGTCCTCGCACCAGCTGATGTCCGGGTCCATCCGCAGATGGTGCCGCTCCACCAGCTCCCGGCGGTAGAGCTTGTTCCACAGGACGCCGTAGTAAAAATCGGCGGGATTCTCCATCATGTGGGCGGCGTACTCCTCCCGGCTGAGGACCTCCGGCTCATCGATGTCCCCCTTGACGGAGACCCGTTTGCCCACCACCCGGTAGAAGTCGGACACCACCAGATCACAGGCGTTTTCCTCCGCGCTGCGGACCAGCAGCTTTGTGGCGTTGGGCGTGATATGATCGTCGGCGTCCAGGAACTGGAGCCAGCGGCCCCGGGCCCGGTCCAGGCAGTAGTTCCGGGTGTCTGAGACGCCGGAGTTCTCCTTGTGGAAGACCCGGACCCGGCTGTCCTCCCGGGCGAATTGGTCGCAGAGGGCGGCGGAGCCGTCCCGGCTGCCGTCGTCGGCCAGGAGCAGCTCGAAATCGGTATATTCCTGGTTCAGCACGCTCTCCACGCAGCGGCGGAGGGCGGCCTCGGCGTTGTAGACGGGGACGATGATGCTGACGGATGGGTTCATGGGCAGACCTCCAGTATCAGACTCAGGATTCCGGCGGGAGTCACATCCTCCGGATGATCCGCCGCCGCTTCCAGATGGAGGGGGCGAAGAGCAGCAGCATGGGGAAAATCTCCAGCCGGCCCACCAGCATGTCGAAGGACAGCAGCAGCTTGGCCCACCAGGAGAAGCCGGAGAAGTTCCCCATGGGGCCCACCACCTCCAGACCCGGGCCGATGTTGTTGATGCAGGCCGTCAGGGCGGTGAAGGTGGTCACGATGTCGAAGCCGTCCAGGCTCAGGAGGAGGAAGGAAACCGTGAACACCAGGAGGTACACGGTGATGAAGAGGTGGACGCTGCGGATGTGCTTGTCCGTCAGGGCCTTGCCCTCGAAGCGGGTGGGGGTGACGGCGTTGGGGTGGAGCATCTTCCGCATGTCCCCCCAGGAGGCCTTGGCCAGAATCACGATCCGGGCCACCTTGATGCCGCCGCCAGTGGACCCGGCGCAGGCCCCGACGAACATCAGCACCACCAGAATGCCCTTGGAGAAGGTGGGCCAGAGGTTGAAGTCCGCCGTGGCGTAGCCGGTGGTGGTGATGATGGAGGCCACCTGGAAGAAGGAGTACCGGAGGCTCTGGGCGAAGGACTCGTACATGTGGAGAATGTCCACGGCGATGGCCAGCACCGACGCGCCCACGATGGTGATATAGGCCCACAGCTCCTCGGACTGGAACACATCCCGGAAGCGGCGGACCAGCAGGAAGTAATAGAGGTTGAAGTTCACGCCGAACAGCAGCATGAAAATCCCGATGACCACGTCGAAGTAGACGTTGTCATAGGCCCCCACGCTGAGGTTTTTGCTGCTGAAGCCTCCGGTGCCCGCGGAGCCGAAGGCGTGGATGCAGGAGTCGAACAGGGGCATTCCCCCCAGGAGCAGCAGGACGATTTCAATGAGGGTCATGGCCAGATAGATGCCGTATAGAATCTTGGCCGTGTCGCTCATGCGGCTCACCAGCTTCCCCACGGAGGGCCCCGGCATCTCTGCCCGGAGCAGGTGCATCCCCCGCCCGTCGGTCATGGGCAGCACCGCCATGACGAACACCAGCACGCCCATGCCCCCGATCCAGTGGGTGAAGCTCCGCCAGAACAAAACGCTCTGGCTCAGGGGCTCCACCGCCGTCAGGATGGTGGCGCCGGTGGTGGTGAAGCCGGAGACGGTCTCAAAAAAGGCGTCGATATAGCTGGGGATGTACCCGGAGATCAGGAAGGGCAGGGCGCCGAAGGCGCTCATCAGCAGCCAGGCCAGGGCCACCACGGCGAAGCCGTCCCGGGCGTACAGCGCCGTCTGTTTGGGTTTTTTGCGGAAAGGAAGCCCCGCGATCAGCAGCAGCAGAACGGGCCCCAGGAAGGGGAGGACCGGCTCCCCGTACAGCAGAGCCGTCAGAACGGGCAGAAGCAGCAGCGCCGCCTCCGTCCAGAGGATTCGTCCGATGACGAATCCGATCATTTGGTAATTCAAAAAGCGGTCCCCCCTTTATTCCAGGCAGATGTCACGGATATCCTGCAGGGAGGTGTCCGTGGTGACCACGATCACGTCGTCCCCCAGGCTCAGGCAGTCGTTGCCGGAGGGGATGATGATCTTCCCGCTGCGCTGGACGATGCCCGCCAGCAGCAGGCCGTTGCGCAGCTTCAGGTCCTTCAGGGGCACGCCGATGTAGGGGAAGTCCGGTCCCACGCCGAACTCCAGGGCCTCCACGGCCCCGTCCACCAGACGGTGGAGGGTCTTGATCTTGGCGCCCTCGGCGCTCTCCATGGCCCGGACGTACTGGACGATCAGCTCCGTGGTGGTGGACCGGGCGGAGATCACGCTGTCGATCATGCTCTCGGCGCTGACCAGGTCCACCAGGGACTTCCGGTTGATTTTCGCCACAACCTTGCAGCTGTTCCCGGACTCCCGGGCGGCGCACATGCTCATCAGGATATTGGCCTCGTCGATTCCCGTGATGGCCACAAAGGCGTCCGTCTGGTCGATGCCCTCCTCGTGGAGCAGGTCCGAGTCGGTGCCGTCCCCCACGATGACCAGGGCCTTGGGCAGGCGCTCCCCCATCTCGATGCAGCGGGACTCGTCCCGGTCGATGATCTTCACGGACATGCCCATGTTCAGAAGCTCGCTGGTCAGGTAGTAGCAGATTTTGCTGGCCCCCACGATCATGACCGTGGACGCCTTGGAGCGGAAGACCCCCAGGTGCCGGAAGAACTGGGCCAGCTGGTCCGGGGAGGAGGTGAGGTAGATCTTGTCCCCCGCCCGGAGGACGAAGTCGCCGGAGGGAATGATGGTCTCCCCCTTCCGGCTGACGGCGCAGATCAGCACCCGGACCCGGATGTTCCGGTACATGTCCGCCAGCTGAAGCCCGTCCAGGGCGGAGTCGGCGGGGAGGCGGTACTCCACCAGCTCCAGCCGCCCCTTGGAGAAGGTCTCCAGCTTCATGGCGGCGGGGAAGCGGAGCACCCGGGCAATCTCCCGGGCGGCGGCCCGCTCGGGGTTGATGGCCATGGACAGGCCCAGCTCGTCCCGCATGAAGCGCAGCTGCTTTTCGTACTCGGGGTTGCGGATGCGGGCGATGGTGTGCTTCGCCCCCAGCTTTCTGGCCACCAGACAGGCCAGGATGTTCAGCTCGTCGCTGGAGGTGGTGGCGATCAGGAGTTCCGCCCGTTCCACCTCCGCCTCCTTCTGCACGCTGTAGACCGCCCCGTTTCCGCAGACGCCCATCACATCGTAGATGTTGATGATGTTTTCGATCAGCCGGGGGTCCTGGTCCACGACGGTGACGTTGTGCCCGTCGGCGGAGAGCTGCTGGGTCAGGGCGGAACCCACCTTGCCAGCGCCCACAATGATGATTTTCATGCACGCCTCCTAATGAATAAAGACAGGCCGGGGACCATCCCCGGGAGATGCGCGGAACAACAGATTGATTATATAAGATTTCCACAAAAAAAGGAAGGGCCGAACCGTGAAAATTTTCCTTGACAACCGTGGGCTCCCTGTGTAAAATAAGTTCAATTATTTTAATTAAATATTTTTAGTTAAAATAATTGATATTTCGACGAACAAGGAGAAATTCAAATGGAATTCGAGAAAGTGCGCGATGTCATCGTGGAGACCCTGGGCTGTGAGGCGGAGCAGGTGACGATGGAGGCTTCCCTGGCTGACGATCTGGGGGCGGATTCCCTGGCGGCGGTGGAGCTGGTCATGGCCCTGGAGGAGGCCGGCGGGATCACCATTGACGACGCCGACGTGGAAAAGCTGAAAACCGTGGGCGACATCGTGAAGTACCTGGAGGCCCACAAGGCGTGACGACGCGCCCCGCGCCTACATGAAATCAACCCGAAAGCGCCGCCCCGCCGGAAGGGCTCCACTCTCCGGCGGGGCGGGCCGCCTGGAAAGGAACGACTATGACCAACCAGGAAGTTTATGATCTGATGGCCCGCTTTGACGGCAGCGGCCTGCACAGGCTGAAGCTGTCTCAGGGGGATTTTGAAATAGAGCTTGAGAAGGCGGCGCCCGTCGTGTCCGCCGCGGTGACCGCCCCGGTCTCCTCCGCCCCGGCGGCGGCGCCCAAAGCGGCGGAGGACGCCCCGGTGATCTCCGCCCCGCTGGTGGGCACCTTCTACGCCGCCCCCGCCCCGGAGCAGCCCCCCTTCGTCACGCCGGGGGACCGGGTGGAGAAGGGCCGGACCGTCTGCCTCATTGAGGCCATGAAGACCATGATCGAGGTCCCGGCCCCCTGCGACTGCGTGATCGAGGAAGTGCTGAAGGCCAACGGGGAGCTGGCGGCCTTCGGCGAGGCGCTGATGCGCTACAAGCCATGCTGAGGCGGGTCCTCATCGCCAACCGGGGGGAGATCGCCCTCCGGGTCCTCCGGGCCTGCCGGGAGCTGGAGATCGAGACCGTGGCCGCTTACTCCGAGGCGGACGGGGAGGCCCTTCACGTCCAGCTGGCCACGGAATCCGTCTGCATCGGCCCCGCTAAGGCGGCGGAGAGCTACCTGAACCAGGACGCCCTGCTGACGGCGGCGCTGGCCACCGGCTGTGACGGCGTCCACCCCGGTTACGGCTTTTTGTCCGAGAACGCGGACTTCGCCGACGCCTGCGCCAGGGCCGGTCTGGCCTTCATCGGCCCCTCCGGGGACGCCATTCGGAAAGCGGGCTCCAAGTCCGCCGCCCGGGATCTGATGAAGGCGGCGGGTGTCCCGGTGACCCCGGGCTCCGACGGGCCGGTGTCCTCCGTGGAGGAGGCCCTGGCGGCGGCGGAAAACGTGGGCTGGCCCGTGCTTTTGAAGGCCTCCGCCGGAGGCGGGGGCAGAGGCATCCGCCGCTGTGACGGTCCCGAGGCCCTGCCCGCCGCCTACGCCGAGGCCAAGGCGGAGGCCGCCGCCTGCTTCGGGGACGACGAGATGTACCTGGAGAAGCTGGTGCTGAATCCCCGCCACGTGGAGGTTCAGATCCTGGCGGACCGGCAGGGCCACGCCATCCACCTGGGGGACCGGGACTGCTCCGTCCAGCGGCGGAACCAGAAGCTGATCGAGGAGGCTCCCGCCCCCGGCCTGAGCCCCGAGCTGCGGAAGGCCATGGGCGAGGCCGCCGTCCGGGCGGCGGAGGCCGTGGGCTACGAGGGGGCCGGGACCGTGGAATTCCTGGTGGACGGGGAGAACTTCTACTTCATGGAGATGAACACCCGCATCCAGGTGGAGCACGGGGTGACGGAGCTGGTCACCGGAGTGGACTTGGTGCGCCAGCAGCTCCGGGTGGCCTCCGGCCTGCCCCTGGACATCGCCCAGGAGGACGTCCAGGTCCGAGGCTGCGCCATCGAGTGCCGGGTCAACGCCGAGGACCCCAAGGCGGACTTCCGCCCCTGCCCCGGTAAAGTGGAATTCCTTCACTTCCCCGGCGGCGCGGGGGTCCGGGTGGACTCCTGCCTGTACAACGGCTGTGTCATGTCCCCCTACTACGACTCCCTGGCCGCCAAGGTCCTGGCCCACGGGGCCACCCGCCTGGAGGCCATCCGGAAGCTCCGCCGCTGCCTGGAGGAATTCGCCCTGGAGGGCTTCCCCACCAACGCGGAGCTGTCCTATGAGATTCTGTTCCACCCCGTCTTCGTCCGGGGCCGGTGCACCACGGGCTTTCTGGACGCGCATCTCCCGGAGCTGCTGGACTTCAGCCGCCGGGTGGAGGAGAGTGAGACATGAACAACATCTTTGCCAAGCGCCGGGCCCGGCTCCTGGCCATGAAGGCCATCCGGGATAACTACGTCCCCGGGGACCAGCTGGTGGTCTGCCCCAGGTGCGGCGGGGAGAGCCAGCGGAAGGACGTGGCGGGGAATCTCTCCGTCTGCCCCCTGTGCGGCTACCATTTCCCCATCGGGGCCTATTACCGCCTCAGCACCATCCTGGACCCCGGCAGCTTCCGGGAGCTGAATGAGAAGCTCCCCGCCGCCGACCCCCTGAGCTTTCCCGGCTACCGGGACAAGCAGCGCGCCGCCCAGCGGAAGACCGGCCTCACCGAGGCCGCCGTCACCGCCTCCGGGACCATCGGGGGCCGGAGGTGCGTGGCGGGCGTGCTGGACAGCCGGTATATGATGGGCAGCATGAGCGCCGCCGTGGGGGAGAAAATCACCCTGGCCATTGAGTACGCGGCGAAAAACAAGCTGCCCCTGATCCTCTTCTCCGCCAGCGGAGGGGCCCGGATGCAGGAGGGCATTCTGTCTCTCATGCAGATGGCCAAGACCTCCGCCGCCCTGGCCCGCTTCTCGGAAAAGGGCCTTTTGTACATCTCCGTGCTGACGGACCCCACCACCGGCGGCGTCACCGCCAGCTTCGCCTCCCTGGGGGACATCATCCTGGCGGAGCCGGGGGCCCTGATCGGCTTCGCCGGACCCCGGGTGATCCAGCAGACCATCGGGGAGACCCTGCCGGAGGGCTTCCAGCGCTCGGAGTACCAGGAGGAGCACGGCTTTGTGGACGCGGTGGTCCCCCGGGGGGAGCTCCGGGAGACCCTGAGCCGCCTGCTGCGGCTCCATGAGAAAGGAGGCCGCCCATGAGCAAGCTCACCGCCGCGGAGCGGGTGGCCGCGGCCCGGCATCCCCAGCGGCCCAACATCACCGACTACATCGGCGCCCTCTTCACGGACTTTTTCCAGCAGAAGGGGGACCGCCTCTGCCGGGAGGACCCGGCCATCTTGGGCGGCGTGGCCCTGTACCACGGCCGTCCCGTCACCGTCATCGGCACCCGGAAGGGGAAGACGGCGGAGGAGAGCATCCGCTGCAACTTCGGCATGCCGGGGCCCGAGGGCTACCGGAAGGCCCTGCGATTGATGAAGCAGGCGGAGAAGTTCCGCCGCCCCGTCTTCACCTTCATCGACACCTCCGGGGCCTACCCCGGCCTGGAGGCCGAGGCCCGGGGCCAGGGGGAGGCCATCGCCCGGAATCTCCTGGAGATGAGCCGCCTCACCGTCCCCGTCATCGCCGTCATCACCGGCGAGGGGAACAGCGGCGGGGCTCTGGCCCTGGGTGTGGCCGACCGGGTGCTGATGCTGGAAAACGCCGTCTACGCCATTTTGTCCCCGGAGGGCTTCGCCTCCATTCTCTGGCGGGATGCCTCCCGGCACGAGGAGGCCTGTGAGATGATGAAGCTCACCGCCCCGGACCTGCTGGCCCTGGGGGTGGTGGATGACGTGGTCCCGGAGCCGGAGGGCGGGGCCCACACGGTCCCGGAGGCGGTTTTCCGGGAGCTGGACCGGGCTCTGAGCCGCCATCTGGCGGCACTGCTGAAGGAGAGCGGGTCCGCTCTGGCGGAAAAGCGGTATCAGAAATTCAGAAAGATGGGCGTGCCCCCCAAGGAGGAACCATGAACGGAATCAAAATTCGGGGGACGGGCCGGAGCGTGCCGGGAAAGCTGGTGACCAACCGGGACCTGGAGAAAATCGTGGAGACCAGCGACGAGTGGATCACCGCCCGGACGGGCATCAGGACCCGCCATCACTGTGCCGAGGGGGAGCGCATCTCCGCCATCACCGCCGAGGCGGCCCGCCGCTGCCTGGCGGACGCGGGAATCGGCCCGGAGGAAATCGGGGCCTGCATCGTGGCCACGGCGACGCCGGAGACCCTGGTCCCTTCCGCCGCCTGCGCCCTCCAGCGGGACCTGGGCCTTCCCGAGGACATCCCCTGCTTCGACCTGAACGCCGCCTGCACCGGCTTTTTGTTCGCCCTTCACACCATGGAGTGCCTGCTGAACGCCTCCCCCCGGAAATTCGGTCTGGTGGTGGGGGCGGAGAACCTGAGCCGCGTCATCAACTGGGCGGACCGGGGGACCTGCATCCTCTTCGGGGACGGGGCCGGCGCCGCCGTGGTGGAGTGCCGGGAGGGCTGGCCCTCCGTCTCTGCCGTGCTGGGCTGTCACGGGAACAGCGAGCTGCTGTACCTCCCCGGCCCGGAGTCGGAGGAGCACAGCTATCTGTCCATGGAGGGCACCCGGGTCTTCAAGTTCGCCGTGGAGGCGGTGCCCTGGTGCGTGGATCAGGTGCTGAAAAAGACGGGCCGGACCGTGGAGGACGTGGACTTCTTCGTCTTCCATCAGGCCAACGCCCGCATCATCGATCTGGCGGTGCGGAAATACCGCATCCCGCCGGAGAAGTATTACAAAAACATCGCCGAATACGGCAACACCTCCGCCGCCAGCATCCCCCTGGTCCTCAGCGAACTGCGGGAGCAGGGAAAGATCGGACCTGGGAGCCGCATCCTGGCCGTGGGCTTCGGCGGCGGCCTCACCTGGGGCGGGTGCTTGATCGAGTTTGCGTGAGGGGAGAAACGACTGTGAAAAAGCTGAATGAAATTCTGGGGACCGAGTTCCCCATTATCCAGGGCGGCATGGCCAACATCGCCACCGGCGAGTTCGCCGCCGCCTGCTCCAACGCCGGGGCCCTGGGGATGATCGCCACCGGCGGCTGGGACGCGGACCGGCTCCGGAAGGAGATCCGCCGGGCCCGGGAGCTGACCGACAAGCCCTTCGGCGTGAACCTGATGCTGATGAGCCCCTACGCCGCCGACATCGCCCAGGTGATCCTGGATGAGGGCGTGCGGGTGGTCACCACCGGCGCGGGGAATCCGGGGCAGTACGTCCCCGCCTGGAAGGAGGCCGGGATCAAGGTGATCCCCGTCGTCGCGGCGGCGGTGCTGGCCAAACGGCTCAGCCGCTATGGCGTGGACGCGTTTGTCGCCGAGGGCATGGAGTCCGGGGGCCACGTGGGGGAGATGACCACCATGGCCCTGGTGCCCCAGGTCATCGACGCGGTGGACGTGCCCGTCATCGCCGCCGGGGGCGTCGCCGACGGGCGGCAGATGGCGGCGGCCCTGGCCCTGGGGGCCAGCGGCGTCCAGGTGGGAACCTGTCTGCTTGCAAGTGAGGAGTGCCCCATTCATGAAAACTACAAACAGGCCGTCCTGAAAGCCAAGGACTCCGACACCACCGTCACGGGCCGCTCCATCGGCGGTCCGGTGCGGGTGCTGAAGAACAAGATGGCCCGGGAGTACCTGGCCCTGGAGAAGCGGGGCGCCACCCTGGAGGAGCTGGAGACCGTCACCCTGGGGGGCCTCCGCCGGGCGGTGCTGGAGGGCGACGTGGACCACGGCAGCGTCATGATGGGCCAGGTGGCCGGCATGGTGCGGGAGGTCCGGCCCCTGCGGCAGATCTTCGAGGAGCTGATGGGCGGAGGAAAGGCCGTTCTGGAACAGGTGAGTCAGGAATGGCGGTGAGCATCCGGGGCAGGGCCCTGGTGGTGCCCATCGTCCAGGGCGGCATGGGCATCGGCGTCAGCCTGGAGCGGCTGGCGGGAGCCGTGGCCGCCAATGGGGGCATGGGGACCCTCTCCGCCGCCTTCTGCGGCTTCCGGGAGCCGGATTTCCGGGAAAACTCCCGGGAGGCAAACCTGCGGGCCCTGGCGCGCCAAATCAGTAAAGCAAAAGAGCTTGCCAGGGGCGCGGGCCTCGTGGCGGTGAACGTCATGGTGGCCGCCGCCCAGTACGCCGACAGCGTCCGGACCGCTCTCCGGTCGGGAGTGGACGCGGTGGTCTGCGGCGCGGGCCTGCCCCGGGATTTGCCCGCCCTGGCGGTGGAGTCGGAGAACGACAGCGCGGCCTTGGCCCCGGTGGTCAGCGGAGGCCGCACCGCCGCCCTGATCTGCAGGCTGTGGGACCGGCGCTATGGACGGGTCCCGGACTTCGTGGTTCTGGAGGGCCCCCTGGCGGGAGGGCATCTGGGCTTCTCTCCCGAGGAGGCCCGGGAGGCCCAGGCGGGACGCCCCAGGCCCCTCTCCGCCCTGCTGAGCGAGGTGCTGGAGGCCCTGGCCCCCTACCGGGAGAAATACGGGCGGGACATTCCGGTCTTCGTGGCCGGGGGCGTGCGAAACGGCGGGGAGATGCGCCGCTATATGGACCAGGGGGCGGCGGGGGCCCAGTTCGCCACCCGCTTCATCGCCACCGAGGAGTGCGATGCCAGCCCCGCCTATAAGCAGGCCCTGCTGAACGCCCGGAGGGAGGACATCACCATCGTCCAGAGCCCCGTGGGCATGCCGGGCCGGGCCCTGAGGAGCCCGCTGATCCGGCGGGTGGAGGAGGGCGTCCAGCCGAAAATCACCCGCTGTGACCGCTGCCTCGCCGCCTGCGACTGCAAAACCGCCCCCTACTGCATCTCCAAGGCCCTCATCGCCGCCGTGGAGGGGGACTGGGAAAACGGCCTCTTCTTCTGCGGGGCCAACGCCGGGGAGGTCAGCCGCCTCTCCACGGTGAGGGAGCAGATGGACCAGATCATGAACGAAAGGAGGACCGCGCCATGAAGCTCGGTTTTTTATACGCCGGACAGGGCAGCCAGCACCCCGGCATGGGGGCGGACCTGTACGAGGCGTTCCCCGCCTTTCGGGAGGTCTTTGACGCCGCCCAGGCGGATTTGGACTTTGACTTGAAGCGGACCTGCTTCGAGGACCCCGACGGGGTCCTGAACCAGACCCGCTATACCCAGCCCTGCATGGTGGCCTTCGCCGCCGGGCTGACGGCGGTGCTGCGGGAAAAGGGCATCGTCCCCGCGGCGGCGGCGGGTCTCTCTCTGGGGGAGTACTCCGCCCTTCACGCCGCCGGGGTGTTTGACGCCCGGACCGCCGTGAATCTGGTGGCTTTCCGGGGGAAGGCCATGGAGGAGGCCGCCAAGGGCCATGACAGCGCCATGATGGCCGTTCTGGGCCTGGACCGGGAACCGCTGCAAAGGGCCTGTGAAGCGGCGGCGGACCTGGGCACCGTGGTCATCGCCAACTACAACTGCCCGGGCCAGCTGGTGATTGGCGGGGACAAGGCGGCGGTGGAGAGGGCCGCCGCCCTGGCCAGGGAGCAGGGCGCGAAGCGCTGCCTGCCCCTGAGGGTCAGCGGCCCCTTCCACACGCCGCTGATGAGGCCCGCCGGGGAGGCGCTGGAGGAGTATTTCAAAGGCGTGGCCTTCGGCCGGCCGGAGATTCCCGTGCTCTTCAACTGCCTGGGCCGGGAGAAGGAGGCGGAGGACGCCATTCCCGCCCTGTTGGTCCGGCAGGTCCGGAGCAGCGTCTACATGGAGGACTCCATCCGCCGCATGGCGGAGTTGGGTCTGGACGCCATTGTGGAGATCGGGCCGGGAAAGGCCCTCAGCGGCTTTGTGAAGAAGACCGTCCCCGGCTTCCCGGTCCACGCCGTGGAGACGGCGGCGGACGTGGAGGCCCTGGAGGGACTTGTAAAGGAGAACGGATGATGAATTTCGAGGGAAAGACCGCCCTGGTCACCGGCGGGAGCCGTGGCATCGGACGGGCCGTCTGCCTGGAGCTGGCGAAGGGCGGGGCCAACGTGGTCCTCTGCTACGCCGGGAATGAGGCGGCGGCACAGGAGACCGTCCGGGCCGTGGAGGCCCTGGGAGCCAGAGCCCTGGCGGTCCGCTGCGACGTGTCCGACACCGCCCGGGTGGATGAATTGGTGAAAGCCGCCGTGGAGGCGTTCGGAAGAATCGACATCCTGGTGAACAACGCCGGGATCACCCGGGACAATCTGCTCATGCGCATGAGCGAGGCGGATTTCGACGCGGTCATATCCGCCAATCTGAAGGGGGCTTTCCTCTGCATGAAGGCCGTCTCCAGGCTGATGCTGAAGCAGCGGTACGGCCGCATCGTGAATCTGAGCTCCGTGGTGGCCCTCCGGGGCAACGCCGGACAGGTGAACTACGCCGCCAGCAAGGCGGGGGTCATCGGCATGACGAAGTCTCTGGCCAAGGAGCTGGCCTCCCGGGGGGTGACGGTGAACGCCGTGGCCCCGGGCTTCATCGAGACGGACATGACCGCCGCCCTGTCCGAGTCCGCCCGCTCCGCCGCTCAGGGGGGGATTCCCATGAACCGCCTGGGCGCGCCGGAGGACGTGGCGCGGGCCGTGGCGTTCCTGGCCGGCGACGGCGCCGCCTATATCACCGGGCAGGTCCTGGCGGTGGACGGCGGCATGGCAATGTGACAAGAAAAGAGGTATGACTATGAAACGACGGAGAGTTGTCATCACCGGCCTGGGCGCGGTCACGCCTCTGGGCCTCACCGCGGGGGAGAGCTGGCGCGCCGCCCGGGAGGGCGTCTGCGGCATCGGGCCCATCACCCTGTTCGACCCCGCCGGGATGAAGGTCCAGCTGGTCGCGGAGGTCAAGGGCTTCGACCCCGAGGCCCTCTTCGGCAAGCCGGAGGCCAGACGCATGGGCCGCTTCACCCAGTTCGCCCTGGCCGCCGCCCGGGAGGCCCTGGCGGACAGCGGCTTCCGAACCGAAAACGCCGACCCGGGACGCTGCGGCGTCATTGTCTCCAGCGGCATCGGGGGCATCGGCATCACGGAGGAGGAGCACGACCGGGGGCTGGCCCGGGGCTGGGACCGGGTGTCCCCCTTCTTCATCCCCACCGGCATCTGCAACATGGCCGCCGGGCGGGTGGCCATCGACGCGGGCTTCCGGGGCATGTGCTCCTGCCCCGTCACCGCCTGCGCCGGGGGAACCAACGCCGTGGGAGACGCCTTCCACTACATCCGGGACGGCTACGCCGAGGCCATGCTCTGCGGCGGCAGCGAGGCGGCGCTGACGCCCCTGGCCGTGGGAGGCTTCACCTCCATGAAGGCCCTGTCCCAGGCGACAGACCCCAGCCGGGCCTCCATCCCCTTTGACGCGGAGCGCGGCGGCTTCGTCATGGGAGAGGGAGCGGGCGTCCTCCTGCTGGAGGAGCTGGACCACGCCCTGGCCCGGGGCGCGAAGATCTACGCCGAGGTCACGGGCTATGGCGCCACCTGCGACGCCTACCACATGACCGCTCCCCGGCCCGACGGCAGCGGCGGCGCGGAGGCCATGGCCATGGCCCTGGCGGACGCCGGGGCCGGACCGGAGGATGTGGACTACATCAACGCCCACGGGACCTCCACCCACCTGAACGACGCGGGAGAGACCGCCGCCGTCAAAACGGTCTTCGGAGAGCACGCCCGCGCTCTGGCCGTCAGCTCCACCAAGTCCATGACGGGCCACATGCTGGGGGCGGCGGGAGCCGTGGAAGCCATTTTCACCGCCCTGGCGCTGAGAGACGGCTTCATTCCGGCCACCATCAACTACCGGACGCCGGACCCGGAGTGCGACCTGGACGTCGTGCCCAATCAGGGCCGGGCGGCGGACATCCGCTGCGCCCTGTCCAACTCCCTGGGCTTCGGCGGGCATAACGGCAGTCTGCTGTTCAAGAAATGGGAGGCGTAAGTATGGGAATGCGGTATGATTCCAACCAGATTGCGGAAATTCTTCCCCACCGGTACCCCTTCGCCCTGGTGGACAAGATCGTGGACGGCGAGGCGGGGCAGTGGGCCAAGGGCGTGAAATGCGTCACGGTGAACGAGCCCTTCTTTCAGGGCCACTTCCCTCAGAAGCACGTGATGCCCGGCGTGCTGATCATCGAGGCCCTGGCCCAGGTGGGAGGCGTGGCGGTGCTGGCCCTGCCGGAGAACAAGGGAAAGCTGGCCTTCCTGGGCCGGGTGAAGGACGCCCGGTTCAAGCGTCAGGTGGTCCCCGGGGACGTTCTGGAGCTGGAGTGCCGCCTGACGAAGCAGAAGGGCCCCATCGGCGTGGGGGAGTGTACCGCCAGGGTGGACGGCGAGATCGCCGTGATGGCGGAGCTGACCTTTGCCATTGGATAACAAAGCAGCCGTTGCGTTTTTCCGCCGCCCCGGGTATAATAGAGGAGGCGGAGCAGCCGCGGGGAGGGGAAGAGCCATGCTGGAGCAGGCGTTCAACAGTGTGTATTCCAAGTTCAAGCTGCACTTTTACCAGGAGATTTTCCGGCGCTTTCAGGACCGGGAGGCCAGCCTGACCACGGTGGAGACCTTCTGCATGGAGTCCATCCAGGCCTTGGGGAGCCCCACCGTCAACGAGTTCGCCAGCTTCATGCGCATTTCTCCGCCCAACGCGGCCTATAAAGTCAACAGCCTGGTGAAAAAGGGATATGTCCGCAAGGTCCAGTCCGCCAGCGACCGCCGGGAGTACCACCTGGAGGTCACCCAGAAGTATATCGATTATTACAACGTGTCCCGGAGCTACATCGAGACGGTGATGGACCGGGTCGCCGCCCGCTTCACCCCGGAGGAGTGCGCGAAACTGGAGAACATGCTCCAGATCGTGGACCGGGAGCTGATGCCGGAGGTGGGTCTTCCGCCGAAGCGGGAGGAGGCATGAAAAACAGGAGGCAGGTTTGGCCTGCCTCCTGTTTTTAGGGAGAAAGAGGAACTTACTTGCGGTTTTCCTTCTGGTTCTGGCGCTGTTCCTTCTGGTTGTTCTGCTGGTTCTGTTCCCGCTCGTTCTGGTTGTTACGGTTTTCCATGAGGCATACCTCCTTTCCACTCTCGTGAGTACAGAGGTATTTTTGCCGGGGACTTAGAAAATTATTCAGAAAAATGAAAAATCTTTGTTGACAAAGAGGCGGCGGGCTGGTATACTGATTTGGCAAAACAAAGAAGGCTGGTTGCATCCGCCTCACCTCCAGCGCGTTGGCGAAGAGGTCAAAAACGATGATGGGAGCTGCCGTCTCAGGCGGTTCGTTGTCGCGCGGATGCCTTGCGGTGTCCGCGTTTTGTGATTTTCAGGATGGAGGTGCTTTGACCATTAGTAAGCAAGTGCATGAACTGAATGAGAGTATCGGCGACAAAGAGATCCGTCTGATCGGTCCCGCGGGCGAGCAGCTTGGCATCATGGCCCCCGCGCAGGCTCTGCGCATCGCCGAGGAACAGAATCTGGACTTGGTCAAGATCTCGCCCCAGGCCAAACCCCCGGTCTGCAAGCTGATGAACTATGGAAAGTTCCGGTTTGAGCAGAGCAAGCGGGAGAAAGAGGCCCGGAAGAACCAGCATGTGGTGGAGATCAAGGAGATTCGGATGTCTCCGGGCATTGACATCGGGGACTTCAACACGAAGCTCCGGAATGCCCAGAAGTTCATCGCCGACGGCAACCGGGTCAAGGTCTCTGTTCGTTTCCGCGGCCGCGAGATGGCGCACACCGACATCGGGCGGGACCTGTTGACCCGCTTTGCCGAGCAGTGCGCCGAGATTGCCAATCTGGACCGGCCCGCCAAGCTGGAGGGACGGATGATGTCCATCTTCCTTTCGCCCAAGGCCGGCAAGTAAAACACTTTGCAAGTTCAAAAACACGGAAGGAGTCAATCGTTATGCCGAAGCTGAAAACCCACAGCGGCGCCAAAAAGAGATTCAACCTCACCAAGACCGGAAAGGTCAAGCGCGCCAAAGCCTTTAAAAGCCACATCCTGACCAAGAAGGACACCAAGCGGACCCGCCGTCTCCGGACCGGTGGCTATGCCGACGCCACCAATGTGGACGCCATCCGCAAGATGATCCCCTACAAATAAGAAAAGGAGGCTTTTGAACTATGGCTAGAGTCAAAGGCGCGATGATGACGCGCAAGAGAAGAAATAAGATCATGAAGCTGGCGAAGGGCTATTGGGGCTCCAAGTCCAAGCACTTCCGGGTGGCCAACCAAGCCGTCATGAAGTCCCTGAGCTACGCCTACACCGGCCGGAAGCTGAAGAAGCGCGACTTCCGCTCCCTGTGGATCACCCGCATCTCCGCCGCCTGCAAGCAGAACGGAATGAACTACTCCACCTTCATGCACGGCCTGAAAACCGCCGGAGTGGAGATCAACCGGAAGATGCTGGCTGAGCTGGCCGTCAGCGACGCCGCCGCCTTCACCCAGCTCACCGAGCTCGCCAAGAAGGCGTAATCGGATATTTTAGAGACGCAAAAAGGACTTCGGAAGGGATTCCGAAGTCCTTTTTGCGTACCCGGCGGCAGGCAGGATTTGACAAGCCCCACGCCGGATGCTATAATGATACCCGCCCTGAAAGGGGCGGGTACTGCTCCATGTATGGCGGTCAGCTCATCATACCCCCGGCAAAATCCATAAGGGGGGAGGTGAGGCGGATGTGGAAAAGACATGTCTTTGCCTTTCTTCGAATTCTGACATTCGTAGTTTTGGCAATGTACTTATTGACCACAAAAGCGTGTTAGCCGCCCGGTCGCACCCCGAGCGGCTAACGGTTTGTTAGCAGGTAGTTCGGGCTGACTGCCATGGAGCAGTACCCTTTTCCATTCTTATTATAGCATCTTACGCCGGTTTGTCAAGCCCGACAAGCGGGCGTTTTTTATGCCTCCGCCCGGCAGAAGTAGGGCCCGCAGGCCGCCTCGTGGGTGTGGACATAGGTCCAGGTGAAGTCCTTGTCCACCAAGTAGACGTCGTGGAGGTCCTGGAAAAAGTCCGCGGCCAGAGGCAGCTCCACCGGCTTCACATAGGGCAGGTCGTTCCACTTCCCCTCATAGAAGAGATAGACCTTCCCGGCGGGCAGGGCCGTCAGAGCTTTCCGGGCGTCGTCCCCCTCCAGGCAGGGGACCAGCTTCCAGGAAAAGATGTGCCAGAGGTAATTTCCCTCTGCCAGCACGTGCTTTCCCAGGTCCGCCTCCGAAACGTCCCCGGCGAAGACGTCCAGCCACTGGTTCTTCACCGCCCGGAAGGTGGTGGGGAAGGGCTCCTCCCAGGGGACCATGGTACCCACACAGCGGTTGATGGGCTGGCCCAGGCTGTGAAACTTGGCCTCGTAGTCCGTCATGACCCCCACAGGGCCGTTCTCGTGGAGATTGCGGGTGACCTCCGACAGCTCGAAACCGAACTGAGGCAGCTCCTCCACGGAGAACTCGAAGAGGGGCTGGTTGTCCGTTTTGAAGTGGATCTGCCCCCCCATTTTCAGCACCTGCCGGTAGAGCTTCAGGAAGTTTCCATGGGTCAGCCGCCGCTTGGCGTGCCGCCCGCTGGGCCAGGGGTCGCAGAAGTTGATATAGATGCGGTCCACCTCGCCGGGGGCGAAGAAGTAGGGGAGCTGGTCCGCGTTGGCGCTGACAAACCAGACGTTTTCCAGTCCCGCGCTCACGCAGCGCTCCATGGCCACCACCATGGCGTCAGGCACCATCTCCACCGCCAGAAACAGCACGTCCGGCTGGGCGGCGGCGGTGCCGGCGGTGAAGCGTCCCTTGCCGCAGCCCAGCTCCAGGTGGACCTCCCGGGCCTGGGGCATCAGTTCCCGCCAGCGGCTGGGGCGGTCATAGGGGTCCCGGATGAGCCTGTCCGCGCAGCGCTCCATCCGGGAGATCAGGTTTTTCTTTTTCCGCATTCGCATAGGACGGTGTCCTCATTCCCACTCGTTGTTGGGCATCATATTTAACGGATTTTGCTTCATCAATTTGATACCTCATTCTTTTGATTATTTGACATGTCCATATTATCCAGCCTATACGATGGGCTGTTATCAAATTGTTATCGGTGGTGATAACAGGGGTAGCAGGATTGTTGTTTCTCCAGTGGCTTACAACTACATTTTACCACGAAAGGCAGGGAAATGCAATAACCATCCTTGCTGTGGCGTATCAAGGAATCTTACTGAACATATGACGCACCTTATCCAAACGGCTGTTTGGGCGACGGGGCTGGATGACTGGCTCGCCGACAGTGGCCTGATACCCTTTCAGTTCCGTCAGGCACACGCTCCGCCCGTTGGTGTAAAAGGCCAAATCAGTACGGTATGCCTGTATGCAACGGGCGGGAATCTCGCCAGTAAAGACAACTTCATCCTTTTTTATCTGGGCCGTTTCGATGGTGGCACAGTATTTCGGCGCATCATGATAAGCCCTGGAAAGGTATTCCTGGGGCGCATAGAGGGTGAAGGAGAGATAAGGTTCCAGCAACTG
>CAJTKE010000024.1 GCA_910576865.1 uncultured Oscillibacter sp. | reverse complement strand
TTTTTGCGCCCTTCGACCGGGCTGGGACTGGAAAAGCGAGGAATTCATCCCCCAATATGGCCCTTTATTGGTCGTTTCCTTTACCTTTGTCTGTTTGCCTGGCTTTTACCGGCTTTAATCAGTGCTTCCTTTATATTTTTTCCCTGTCCTCTTGACCGGGAGCGGTTCATTTTTGGGGAGATCCCGGTCTGTTCTTTATAAGCAGGTTTCCTGTTTTCCTCGCTACACCCGCACCTGCCACCGGTATGTAACCATCACCCGATGCCCTATAGCCGTTCTATCCGCCCGCGCAAAGCTCGCGGTTCGTACGGGTATCATCTTCTTGACCATCTGGCCGCCGACGGAGCCGGCCTCGCGGCTGGTCAGGTCGCCGTTGTAGCCCTCCTTCAGGTTGACGCCAACCTCGGAAGCGGCCTCCATCTTGAACTTGTCCATGGCGCTGCGGGCCTCGGGGACATTGAGCTTGTTGGTATTCTTGCTGGACATAATCAAATCTCTCCTTTTCATCAAATCATGCGTTTGCGGGTCACTTGGGTATCGCGAGCATAGTTTGACTCGAAGAAGCGTGAATATGCTGTTTTGCTGGCGGTAATTTTTTCTGACGGCGGTTTGCAAAGCGGGCCGCCATCGCCCCGAACGGCATTCCCGCTTTGACGCGCGGTCCGCCTGTGGTATACTGAGAAACTGTCATTGGGCGGAGTGAAAATTTTTTCTCTTTCGCTGTGATACTTTTCCCTCCTCCGCCGTTTACAAGGTGAAGAGGCGCCAATTCAACCGAAAAGGAGGAGAGCGTTCATGCTTGCGATCTGCCTCGCCATGCTGGAGACCGAACAGGACCAGCGGCGGTTCACGCGGCTTTTTGAGGCTCACGAGAAAAAAATCTACGCGGTGGTCCTCCGCATCCTGGGGGACCCCACCCAGGCGGAGGACGCCGCCCAGCAGACCTGGCTCAAGCTGGTGCAGAACTGGGACCGGATTTCCGCCCTGCCCTGGAAGGAGACGGAGGGCTACGCGGTCACCGCCGCCAAGAACTGCGCCCTGGACATGCTCCGCCTGGAGGGGCGGACCACCGCCCTGCCGGAGGACTGGGACCCGCCCGCCCGGGAGGACGGCCAGGAGGAGTACCGTTATCTGATCTCCCTGATCCGCTCCCTGCCGGAGAACTACCGGCGGGTCCTGGAGCTCAAGCTGGTGGAGGAGCGGTCCAACCGGGACATCGCCCGGCGGCTCCACATCAGCGAGTCCGCGGTATCCACGCGGGTCCTGCGGGGCAGGGCCATGCTGAAAGAACGGCTGGAAAAGGAGGGCTATATCTATGACGCAGTTTGATATGCTCCTGCGCCAGGGGCTGATGGACGCCAACCTGGAGCAGTATGAACGGGTCCTCCGGAGCGTGGAGGATAAAGAGCCGGACTTCTCTCCCCGGTATCTCCGGGAGCGGACGCGCCTCCTGTCGGCCCCTCAGGATTGGGAGAGGCGGCGGGACCGGCCCGCTCCCCGCCGGAGGAGCGTTCCCCGGGGCGCCGCCGCGGCCATCGCGGTCCTCCTGCTCATCACAGCGGCGGCGGCGGTGACCGTTTCCCTGTGGGTCTCCTACTTCGGCGGGCTGGACCAGCGGCAGCAGGAGATTGTGGGCGGCATGGAGATCGGCGGCGAAGAGACGGAGAAGCCGGAGGCGGAGCGGACGGCGGCGGAAAGCCTCCTGCCCCCGCCGGTGGAGCACGGCGGCGTGACCATCACGCCTCTGCGGCTCCTGGCCGCGAAGAACAAGCTCTACCTGGCCCTGGAAATCCGCGCGCCGGAGGGGACGGTGTTCTCCCCGGAGGACGGGTACCATCTGTTCGACGGGATTTCGGTGCCCAAAGAGCGGCGGACGGAAATGATCGGGTTTTCCGGCGGCTTCACCGTCCTGGAGGCCGGGACCAAGGAGCCCAACGTGCTGATGGGCGTGGCGGATTGGCAGGGGTCCGTCGACGTCGGCGGCTGCTCCTACGTCGTCCGGGCCCTTTACCGGTTCACGCCGGACGGGGAGAAGGAGACGGTCTTCGGCGGCTGGGACCCGGAGACGGGACCCACGGATTCCTGGAAAATCCCCATCCCGGAGGACCTGAACCACGACCAGCTTTTGGAGCCCCAGGTGGAGGGACTGACCCAGAAAACGGGAGAGAAGACCATGACCCTGCTGTCCATGAGCGTCTCGCCCCTGGGCATCTGGTGGAAGTACCGTCTGGAGGGGGACGACCTCTGGCCCAAGGCCTCCATGGCCCTGCGGATGAAGGACGGGAGCGTCGTGGAGGCGGCCCCGGGCCAGCTGACCATGGGGGACATGGGCACGGGCTGCACGGCCACGGTGGACTTCGCCAAGCCCGTGGACCTCAGTCAGGCGGAGGCCGTGCTGTGGGGGGACGTGGAAATCCCCCTGGAGCAGGAAGACACGAACTGAGAAAGGAAGATCAACATGAAAAAGAGAATCGTATCCATTCTGCTGGCCGCCCTGACGGCGCTGTCGCTGTGCACCCCGGCCTTGGCGGCCCCCAACGGGCAGGCCGTCCCGGGCCGCCGGTGGCGGCGGGACAAACAAAGCGCCACGGTTTCTTACTACGGCCCGGAGGACGCCGGACAGCCGAAGTACGAACAGCCGCCCGCTTACCGACCCACCTGGCTGCCGGAGGGCTGGGGTCTGGAGAAGCTGATGATCGTGGGAGAGGACAACATCTGCGTGCTCCGCGTCTATCGCAAGGGCGGCGCCCGTATGAGCTTCACGTGCTGTCTTCCCAGCAAGGTCGGGTATTTCGGGGTGGCGCTTTGCGACAAAAACGCCTCTCCTCAGGCCCGCAAATCGCCCCCTCCGGTAGAGCTCCAGCCGCTTCAGGTCCAGGGACGCGGCGCGGACTTTTATCAGGCGGGCAGCTCCGCCTATCTGTTCTGGGAGGATCAAAACGGCGCCCTGTACTCTCTGGAAGGCGACCTGGACCGGGCGTCCATGCTCCGGATGGCGGAGAGCGTGAAGGAGGACGACCGACCGCTCCTCCCGGACTGCCGGTTGGGCTGGGAGCCGGAGGGCGCCAAGATCACCCGGCGGGACGTCCTGCCGGGAATGGTCATGGTGGAAGCCGACAAGGAGGTTCCGGGTCGTGACGACGTGCCCTGTTACACCTTTGCCTATTCCTCAGAACCGCTGAGCGTCCCGGAGGGAACGCCGGAGGCCGTGAAGGTGAACGGTATGGAGGCCCGGTACTGGAAGGGTATTCAAAAAAACCGCCCTGCCACTCCCTGGCCCTCGCAGGAGGAGATGAACACCCTTATGTGGACAGACCCGCAGACAGACATCCACTTCTGCATCCAGGGCCCGCTGGACAAGGACGTGCTGCTCCGCATGGCGGAGAGCGTCACGCTGAAAAAAGCGGCCCCCGCGTCCGCCGGGGCGGGCGGAAGCCGGCCGTGAGAAAAGCGTTGTTTTTTCGGAAAGGGGGTTGTATAATGGGCATGAGCCCGGGGCGGACGTCCGGCCCGCCGCTCAGGAAAACGGAAAGGATTTGTTGTGATGAAAAAAAGAATCGCCGCGGCGTTCATGGCCTGCCTGACGCTGCTTTTCGTGGCCGGCTGCTCCGGAAAACAGCCGGCTGAGACGGAGGAGCCCGGCCGGGAGGCTTCGGCCTCCGATGCGGCGGAGAACCCTTGCACCGCCGTCATCGAGGTGGAAGGATACGGCACGATCACCCTGGAGCTGGACGCCTCCGCGGCGCCTGTGACCACGGAGAACTTCGTGTCGCTGGCCCGGGAGGGCTTTTACGACGGGCTGACCTTCCACCGCATCATCGAGGGCTTCATGATCCAGGGCGGAGACCCCGAGGGCAACGGAACCGGGGGCAGCGACCAGACGATCAAGGGAGAGTTCCGGGAAAACGGCGTGGAAAACAACCTGTCTCACACCCGGGGGGCGATCTCCATGGCCCGGGCCCAGGACTACGACAGCGCCAGCTCCCAGTTCTTCATCGTCCACGAGGACAGCACCTTCCTGGACGGCGGCTACGCGGCCTTCGGATATGTGACGGAGGGCATGGAGGTGGTGGACGCCATCTGCGCGGACGCCGAACCGATAGACGGCAACGGCTCCATCGCCCCGGAAAACCAGCCGGTGATCCGCAGCGTCACCATTCAATAAAATCAACAGAGGACTCCCGCTTTTCGATGGTTCGGATCGAAGGGCGGGAGTTTTTTTCGCGCCGCCGAGCATGGCGGTTTTTCATGACGGCCAGCAGAAAATCCGATTGGCCTCTTTTCCCCGCGGATGCTATGCTGAAGGCAGTTCTCAAAACCAAGGAGGTATCCGTTGCCATGGAGATTCGAGAAGAGCTGTTGTTTCTGAGTGAGCGGGACGTGTGTTCCCTCCTGACGCCGGAGGACGCCATCGAGGCGGCGGAGGACACCTTCCTTCACGTGGGCCTGGGCGACATCACCGTAGGCGCGATGGCGTTCATGTACGCGGACCCGGAGCGGAGGAACAATTTCCACGCCATGCCCGCCGTTCTGCACCACAGGGGCTTTGCCGGCGTGAAGTGGATCGACACCTTCGGCGCGCCGCTGCCGGGCTATCCCTTCAGCCACGGGAACCTCGTGGTGCTCAGCGATATCCGGAGCGGTTCGCCGGTGGCCATCCTCGGCGCGACCAACCTTACCACCATGCGCACCGCCGGGGGGCACGGCGTCGTGCAGGCCAGGTATCTGGGCAACCCGGAGCCCGGCGTGCTGTCCGTCATCGGCTGCGGCGCCCAGGCCAGGGCCGGCATGCGGGGCTTTCTCACCCAGTTTCCCTCGATCCGGCAGATCCGCGTTTTCAACCGCAGCCGCGGCCCCGTGGAGCGGGTACGGCGGGAGCTTGCGGACCGGGTGGAGGTCGTGATCCGCGATTCGCCCGCCGACGCCCTGCGGGACAGCCGTCTGGTCCTGATGGCCTCCGGCGCCCAGACCACCCTGGTGACGGCGGACATGGTCCGCCCCGGCACGACGGTGATCGGCATCGAGGGCTTCCGGGACCTGGACTCCCGTCTTGGAAAGAGCGCGGACAAGTGGTATCTGGGCTGTAAAATGCCGGACGCCCACATCCTGAACAGCCCGAAGCTGAACCCCGGCGGTTTTCTGAGCGAGCGGGACGTCTTCGGGGACATGACGGAGCTGCTGACCGGGAAGGTCCCCGGCCGGGAACGGGAGGACGAGATTATCGTCTCCACCCATATGGGGATGGGCGCCCACGATGTCAGCTGCGCGGCCACCGTCTATACAAAGGCCCGGCAGCGGGGAGTTGGCCAGACCTTGCTGCTGGACGTTCTCCCGTGAGGAGGGCGGTTCGGTTTTTTTGCTGGCCGTGTGCATGGAATGCGATTGGACGAAAACGGTCGTCATCCAATATAATTCAAATCAGCATCGATATCAGGACCGCCCATATCATCCATTGGAGGTGCAACAGAATGAAAGAGTGTATCGATCAAATCGCAGGATCCTACCGAGAGAAGCTGGTGCGGTACCGCCGCCATCTCCATGAAAATCCGGAGCTCTCCTTCCAGGAGGCGAACACCGCGGCGTGGCTCCGGGAGCGTCTCCAGGACGCGGGGATCGGCCTGCTCCCCGGCGTCAGCGGCAACTCCGTCGTGGCGGAGATCGACAGCGGAGTTCCCGGCCCCTGCGTCGCGTTCCGCGCGGACATCGACGCCCTGCCGATTCAGGAGGAGACGGGCCTGCCCTTCCAGTCCAAGGTGCCCAACGTCATGCACGCCTGCGGCCACGACGCGCACACCGCGATCCTCCTCTGTCTGGCGGAGGCCATGGCGGCGAACCGCCAGCTGGTCCAGCGGGGCAAGATCCGCTTCTTCTTCCAGCAGGCCGAGGAGCTGATGCCCGGCGGGGCCCGCCAGCTGGTACAGGACGGCATGATGCGGGACGTGGACCGCATTTTCGGGCTCCATATCAGCAACATGTATGAAACCGGCACCCTGGCCTGCACCTCCGGCCCCACGCTTGCCGGGGTTTCCAACTTCGAGATCACCATCAAGGGCCAGTCGGGACACGCGGCGTTCCCCCACAAGGCCGTGGACCCCATCACCGCCGGGTGCGCCGTCATCAGCGAGCTGGCGCAGCTGATCACGAAGCGGACCAGCGCCCTGGAGACCCTGGTGGTCAACGTGACGCAGTTCATCGCGGGAGACAAGACGCCGGTCAACGTGGTGCCCGAGACCGCCGTCCTGCGGGGGACGATCCGGACTCACAACAACGATCTGTTCTATGACACCCAGAAAAAGGTGGGAGAGATCGCCGCCGCCGTCTGCGCCGCGAAGGGCTGTGAATGCACCTATACCTGCGACAAGGGATACCCCGCGGTCATCAACACGGAGGCGGAGACGAAGATGGCCTGGGACGCCATCCAGGCCATGGGCTATCACGCGGTGACGGCCCCCGCCAACATGGGCGGAGAGGATTTCGCCTACTACCTGCTGGAAAAGCCCGGCTGCTATATCAAGCTGGGCGTCTCCAACGCCGCCAAGGGGATCACGGTCCTGCCCCACAACTGCCGCTTTGACCTGGACGAGGACGCCATGCTTGTGGGTCTGAAGGTGTTCATGGCGACGTACCGCGAGGCCGCCAAATAATTCTATACTGTTTACTTGGGAGTGGAAAAAATGACTTTTACATTTGGATGGGCATTGGCAATTCTGGTTGTCATGTACTATGTCAGCTCCGTGCTGAGCATCAAGACCCGTGCCCGCATCGGCACCATGATTTTCTTTTCCGTCTTCATTCTGATCGGGTACTGGACGATTTTCCCCAAGGACATCATTCAAACCTCTCAAATCCCGGTGGTGGCCGCCATCTGCAATCTGGTTCTGCTGATCAACGTGGGCTCCTCCTTCGACCTGGACGCCCTGAAGCAGGACTGGCGCGTGGTGGTGATCACCCTGGTGGGCTGCCTGGGCATGGGCGTTCTGGTCTTCGCGGCGGTCACCCCGCTGTTTGGAAAAGAGATGTCCATCGCCAGCTATCCCTGCCTGGTGGGCGGACTGGTCGCCACCAATCTGGTCAATGAGACGCTGGTGGCGAAGGGCGCGGACGATCTGGCCGTGACCATCGTCCTGATGCTCTCGTGCTCTCGATGCAGACCTTCGTGGGCATGCCCGTCATGAGCTTCGGCGCCAAGAAGGAGTGCGAGCGCCTGCTGGCCGACTTCCGCGCGGGCAACAAGATCGACCCCGATCCCAAGCAGAGCGCCGTCGCCGCCGCCGTCCCCACCACCTCCAAGGCCCTGATCGACCGGATTCCGGCAAAATACAATTCCCAGATTCTCCACCTTGCCCTGTGCCTGTTCTATGGCGCCCTGGCCGGGTCCGTCGCCCAGTTCACCTCTTCCCTGACCAACGGCCTCATCGGCAGCGCCATTGTCGGCATCGTCTTCGGCATCGCCTTCAAGCAGCTGGGCCTGCTGGCCAAGGAGCCTCTGGCCAAGGCCGGCGTCCTCAACTTCTTCATGATGGCCATGATGATCAACATGCGCATCAGCTTCGCCAAGATCACTCCCATGGGACTGGTGGAGCGGATTTTCCCCATCGCCTTCTGCATCATCATCGGCGCGGTGGGCGTGGTTCTGTTCAGCGTCCCCCTGGGGCGGAAGCTGGGCGTTCCCTCCGGCATGGTCCTGGCTTTCACGATGGGCTCCTATGCCGGCTATCCCCTGAACTATCAGGTGTGCATGGAGGTGATCTCCGTCGTGGCGCAGAACGCCGAAGAGGCGGAGTACCTGAAGGACCACGTGCTGCAGAAGGTGATCATCGGCGGCATCGTCTCCGACTCCCTGGCCTCGGTGATCATTGCCGGCGTCATGGTCAGCATGCTGTAATGTTCGCTCTCCCTTTCTCTGCGGGACCGTCCCGGGGATTTCCCCGGGCGGTTCTTCCGCATTCCGGTGCGATTCGGCGGACCGGCGCCTGACGCGCCGCTATCCGTTTCCGTGGTGTTTGATAGCAAAAACCTCCATTTGCGTTCGCCCTGAAAGTGCTGTTTAATAGTTGCGGAAGCAAGTTTCCCGGGGAGCATTCCCGCTTATCTCGAAAGGAAAGGAACGTGTACTGATGTACGGATGGAGAGCAAAGATCGGTTTGATTTCGCCCATGAGCGAAAACGCGGAGCACGCGTTTCACATCTACGCGCCGGAGGGCGTCTCCTTCGCCTCGACAAAAATCAACTTCCCCGGCCCCACGCCGGAGGGTCTGACGATCCTGACGGACCGGCTGGAGGAGACCGCCGCCATGTACAGGGACTACGATGTGGACCTGGTGGTGTTCGGCTGCACCTCCGGCAGCTGCATCAAGGGCTACGGCTTTGACCGGGAGTGCATCGAGCGCATCGAGCGGGCCAGCGGGTGCCAGGGGCTGACCACCAGCACCGCCGTCCTGGAGGCCTACCGGGCCTTGGGCACGAAAAAGGCCGCCGTGCTGACCCCCTACCCCGAGGAGACCAACGCCGCCGAAAAAAAGTTCCTGGAGGACAACGGCTTCCAGGTGACGAATATCGTCGGCATGGACATCAGCTACATCCGCCGGGACGGCCGGAAGCTGGAGGCCTGTGACGAGTACTTCCTGTACCGCAACGCCATGAAGATGGACCTGAAGGGGGCGGACACCTTCTTCCTCAGCTGCATGGGACTGAGCACCATGGAGATCGTGGAGGAGCTGGAGACCCTTCTGGGCGTCCCCGTGGTCACCAGCCATCAGGCCACCCTGTGGAGCGCGCTGCGCCACTGCCGCGTCGGCGCGAAACCGGACAAACTGGGCAGGCTGTTCCGGCTTTGAGCCGCGAGCGGCAGAAAGGACGGGATTCCATGATATACAGAGACGACATGTACAGCATCCGCGCCAGAATCGGCGTCATCGCCCCCATTGACGACCAGGTGGAGCACGCCTTCAACAAATTCGCGCCGGCGGGGGTCTCCTTTGACAGCAGCCGCCTGTGGTTCCCCGGCCCCACGCCGGAGGGGCTGGTATTCCTCTCCGACCAGCTGGAGGAGTCCGCCAGGATGTTCCGCAAGTGGCACCACGACGTCATCCTCTTCGGCTGCACCTCCGGCAGCTGCATCAAGGGCTACGGCTTTGACCGGGAGTGCATCGAGCGCATCGAGCGGGCCAGCGGGTGCCAGGGGCTGACCACCAGCACCGCCGTCCTGGAGGCCTACCGGGCCCTGGGCCTGCGGAAGACGGTGGTGATGACCCCCTATCCGGAGGAGACCAATCAGGCGGAGAAAAAGTTTCTGGAGGACAACGGCCTGGAGGTCACCTCCATCACCGGCGTCGGCTTCAACCGGACCGGCGAGTTCGCCCATTCCGGCAAACACTTCCTGTACCGCGAGGCCAAGAAGCTGAAGACGGAGGGCGCGGAGGTGTTTTTCCTGAGCTGCATGGGCCTGGCCACCATGGAGCTGATTCAGATTCTGGAGGAGGACCTGGGCATGCCGGTCATCACCAGCCATCAGGCGAGCCTGTGGGCCTGCCTGCGCCACTCCCGGGTCCATGACAAGCTGCCCGGTCTGGGGAAGCTGTTCACCATTTAATCAGACTTACAACGAGGAGGATCAGTATGGGCTTCAATTTTCATGGCGCGCCGGCCACGGACATGACGAGGCAGCTGTGCCATTTCATCAAAACGCTGCGGTATGAGGACATTCCCCCCGCCGTCATCGAACGCGCCAAGATGATGGTCATGCAGACCGTGGGCGTCAGCCTCTGCAGCGCGGAGCTGAAGCAGGTCCGGGACTGCATCGAGATTTCCAAGGAGATGTCCCCCGGGAACGAGGGGACCGCCACCTTGTGGGCGGACGGGAAAAAAGTCAGCTGGGAGGCCGCCGCCTTCACCGCCGGGACCATGGGGGACACCCTGGACTGGGAGGACTGCTCCGTGACCGGCCACCCCTCCTGCGGCGTGATTCCCGCCGCGGTCATCGCCTCGGAGGTCCTGCACAAGAGCGGCAGAGACCTGCTGACGGCGGTGGTGGCGGGCTATGAGGTCTATCAGCGCGTGGCCCTGGCCGGCCGGGGCGGCATCACCAGCTACAACATCTTCGGCATCCTGCCGGTCATGATGAAGCTGATGGACCTGTCCGAGGAGCAGATGAACCAGGCCTTCGGCGTGGGAACCGCCTGCGCCACCATCCCCGCGAACGTCCACGAGCTCACCATGTCGGACTCCCTGAACTACCTGTACGGCTGCCGGGCGGAAAACTGCGTCACCATGATCAAAACCGTGCTGAATGGGATCCAGAACATGGAAGACGCCTTTGACGACCCCAGCGCCTATCTGGCCCACTGCGGCTATCAGGAGCCCGAGTGGCTGACCAAGGAGCTGGGAGAGCACTGGATGATGATGGACATGCTGCTGGTCAAGCACTGGCCCGCCAACGTGTTCGTCCAGACCTACGCCGAGCTGGCGGCCCGGCTGGTCACCCGGAACCGGTTCAACCCCGGCGACATCGAGGAGATCGTCATCCGCCCCTCCGTGGCCTTCCGCCACTGGTACACGGACATGGGCTACGAGTCCGTGACCCAGGCCCAGTTCTCGATTCCCTACGCCACAGCCTGCGCCATGTACCACCCCAAGCCCGGCGCGGTCTGGTACCAGCCCGAGACCATGAAGGACCCCAAAATCATCGCCCTGATGAACAAGGTCAAGGCCGACGGCTTCGTCAAAATGGGAGGGCTGAAGCTCATCAAGGACATGATCGACGGAAAACATCCGGAGAAATTCATGATTGTCCGCATGAAGGACGGAACGGAGTACGTGGAAAGCGCCTTCACGCACCCCGGACACCCCAGCTACATGATGACCCGGGAGGAGTTCAAGGACCGCTTCCGCTTGGAGACGAGGAACGTCCTCAGCGCCGGGAAGATCGAGGGCGCCCTGGACTGCATCTGCCATCTGGACGAAATCGAGGATGCCGCCGTGCTGCCCGGATTCTTCCACTGACGCGTCGCACCTCTTCATCATTGACAAAACAGGAGGAATAGTATGCGGTACAATCGCTTGCACAAGGACAACAACTACCTGACGCCCACCACGGACACCCAGACCCTCAGCGAGTACGCCGTGGGGCTGAAATACGAGGACATTCCGCCGGAGGTGGTGGAGCGGGCCAAAATGATCCTGCTCCAGACGGTCGGCGTATCCCTGGCCGCCAGGAACACGGACACCGCCGAAAAGGTGCTGAAAATGTCCCGGGAGGCCAACGGCGGCGAGGGCGGGCCCACCACGGTGTGGGGCACCGGCGGGAAAATGGCCGCCGTCAACGCCGCCCTGGCCCTGGGCACCCTCTCCGACGCTCTCGACTGGGAGGACTGCTCCTGGACCGGGCACCCCGCCGCCGGCGTGATTCCCTGCGCGTGGCTGGCGGCGGAGGAAAAGCACAGGAGCGGCAAGGACCTGATCGCGGCCATCGTCGCCGGCTACGAGGTCTATCAGCGCATCGCCATGGCGGTCCAGCCCTCCGAGGAGCACCGGAAAAACAAGGGCTGGGGTCTGACCAGCTGGCAGATTTTCGGCTGCATCATCCCCATCGCCAAGCTGTACGGACTGGACGCCCGGAAGGTGAATCAGGCCATCGGCATGGGCTGCGAGTGCAGCACCCTGCCCGCCTGCCACCACTCCACCACCATGTCCGACTTCTATCACTATGAGCACGGCTACCGGGCCCGGGACGGGTTCCTGATCGTGAAAGCCGTGGAAAAGGGAATCCACAACCAGCGGGACGCCCTGGACGAGCCCCGCTGCTACACCGGGGTCATCTGCGGCAACGACGGCAGCAACGGCTCCGGCGAGACCCTGATCCGCTCGGAGGAGGCGGACCTGACCTGGCTGACCCGGGACCTGGGCAGGCGGTATCTGATCATGGAGACCCTGCTGAAGCACTGGCCCGCCAACATGTGGGTCCAGACCTCCGCGGAGCTGGTACACGACCTGTCCGTCAAGCACGGCTTCGGCCCCGAGGACGTGGAGGAGATTCTCATCGACGCCCCCGTCCTGAACCGTATGTGGGCCCCCGACGAGGGCTTCACCTCCGTGACCCACGCCCAGTTCTCCATCCCGTACGTGGTGGCCGCCATGCTCTACAACCCCGTTCCCGGCGCCGATTGGTACACCGCCGAGACCATGCGGGACCCCAAGGTCATCGCCCTGTCCAAGCGCGTGAAGCCCGGCCCCTCTCCGGAGACCTCCCCCGCCGCGGGCTTCAAGATGTTCCGGGAGGAGACGGGGTATCCCATGAAGACTGTCACCGTCACGCTGAAAAACGGCGCCCGGTACGAGGGCGGCATGGACTGCCACCCCGGCCATCCCCGGAACATGATGAGCCGGGAGGAATTTGTCAGCCGGTTCCGTGTCCAGGCCGCTCCCGTCCTGGAGGGTGAGCGGCTGGAGAAGGCCATCCGCGTTCTCTGCGGCATTGAATCCGTGGAGGACATCGCCTCTCTGGCCGACCTGCTGAGCTGACCGTACGGGAGGAGACCATGAACAAATATGCCATCATCGGCTTTGGCGGCGCGGGCTATCAGGCCGCCAAAGAGATCCGGAGGCTGGATCCGGAGGCCGTGATCGACGTGTACTCGGACACGGATACCGGCCCCTGTAATCCCATGCTGACCACGTACTATGTCAAAAACGCCATTCCCTACGAGGCCCTGTTCCCCTTCGGAAGCCTGGAGGACATCCGGAGAGACCTGCGTCTTCAGGTTCACGCCAACCGCCCCGTCACCGGGCTGGTCCCCGGGGAGCGGAAAATCCTCTTTGACGGCGGCGAGGCCTCGTACGACCGGATTCTCATCAGCACCGGCGCCTCCGCCGTCATGCCGCCGATTCCGGGGCTGGACCTGCCGGGCGTCTTCAAGATGCGCACGGCCCGGGACGCCGTCCAGCTGAAGAAGCGGCTGGACAGCGGTGAGATCAAGAGCGGCCTTGTCATCGGCGCCTCCTGGGTCGGCATCAAGATCGTGGAGGACCTGGTGGAGCGGGAGATTCCCTGCACCCTGGTGGACGGAGCCCCGTGGATGTTCTGCGTGGCCGCCTTTGAGGAGACCGCCCTCCGGGCCCAACGGGACCTGGAGTCCAAGGGCGTCCGGGTGGCCTGCGGCCAGATGCTGGACCACATCGAGCGGGAGCCGGACGGCCGTCTCACCGCCGTGATGCGGGGCGGGGACCGGTTCACCGCCGACACCGTGGCCGTGTGCATCGGAGTGAAGATGAACACGGGCTTCCTGCGGGACAGCGGCGTCGCCATGAACCGGGGCGTCCTGGTGCACCGCCGGATGCGGACCAACTTTGAAGGCGTCTACGCCGCCGGAGACTGCTGCAAGGCCCTGGACATCCAGAGCGGGACCCACCGCAACATCGGCGTATGGTACAACGCCAACCGGTTGGGAGCCGTGGCCGGAGCCAACATGGCCGGCTGTCCCGCGGAGTTTGACGCCAACGTGCTGGTCAATCTGGCCCACTACCTGGACTACGACTTCATCAGCATCGGAGACGTGAGCGCCTGCGGGCCCGAGGACGAGGTCTACGAGTACGAGGACGAAAAATACTACATCCGCGCCGTCCGGAGCGGGAAACAAATCAAATGCATCAACATGACGGGCACCGCCGACAGCAACGGAATCGTGAAAAACGCCTTCATCAAATCCATCGAGGCGCCGGAGGCGGGGCTGGACATCAAAACCATTTGCTTCCTGAAGGGAAAGGGGTTCCCCGACGGTTTCATCAACTTTTTGGGAGGGAAGTCTCTTGACTGAGTCAGAGAAGAAAATCCGGGCGAAAATCCCCGGCGAGGACACCGGGATTGAGGTGAGGCGCTCTCTTTGCGCCATCTGCAGCCCCAGCCACCACTGCGGTGTGGACTGCTATGTGAAGGACGGAAAGATCATCCGGGTGGAGGGCACCCCGGAGCACCCTTACAACCACGGAAAGCTCTGCACCAAGGGCTCCTCCCTGCGGAACTACGTGTACCGGGAGGACCGGATCAAGACCCCCCTGCGCCGGGTCGGCCAGCGGGGCGAGGGCAAATTCGAGCCCATCAGCTGGGACGAGGCCTATCAGATCATCGCCGAGAACCTGAACCGGGTCAAGGAACAGTACTCCGCCCACTCCGTGGCCTTTTTCAGCGGCTACTGCAAGTGGTACCGCCCCATTCTGCACCGCATGGCCCACGTGTTCGGCAGCGTGAACTTCGGCACGGACGACAGCACCTGCGTAACCGCCAAAATCCTGGGGGACAAGGTGACCGCGGGCTGCGGCGCGGGGCCCGACATGGCCCACGCCAGGACCTTCCTGGGCTGGAACTACGACGGCTACTATTCCGCCCACCTGTCCGTGGCCGGGGTCCAGAAGCTGAAGGAGCGGGGCGGAAAGGTCATCATCATCGACATCCGGGACACCCCGGCCTCCAAGAATCTGGCGGACCTCTTCCTGAAAATCAACCCCGGCACCGACGGGGCCCTGGCCCTGGGCATGGCGAAGCTCATCATCGAAAACGGCTGGGCCGACATGGACTATGTGGAGAAGTACACCTACGGCTTCGACCGGTACAAGGCCCTGGCGGACCAGTATCCCCTGGACAAGGTGGCGGAGATCACCGGCCTGGACGCGGAAAAGATTCTGGAGGCCGCAAGGCTGTACGCCACCAACGGCCCCGCCTGCACCAACTACTCCGCCTCCGCCCTGGTGCACCATATCAACGGCTTCAACGCCCACCGGGCCATCCTGTGCCTGTCCGCGCTGACCGGAAACTTCGACCGCGCCGGGGGCAACGTGCCCAATCCCCCAACCTACCTGCACAAGCCCGCCGGGTTCAAGGTCCGGGAGCACGAGTTCCGCTCCGACCGCTACCCCGGCGGACAGGAGCGCATCGGCGCGGAGCGCTTCCCCCTGTGGAACCAGCTGTACGACGAGTTCCAGGCGGTGGACCTGCTGCGCCAGCTGGAGGAGGGCGAGCCCTATCCCGTCAAGGCGATTTTCGGCATGGGCATGAACGCCAAAATGCTGCCGGAGACCGACAAGCTGCTGGCGGCCATGGCGGAGAAGCTGGACTTCTTCGTCAACACGGACCTCTTCATGACGCTCACCTGCAAGTACGCCGACATCGTGCTGCCCGCCTGCACCTCCGTGGAGCGCGGGGAGCTGAAGGCGTACCAGGGCGGCTATCTGACGTACACCAGGCCGGTGATCCCGCCGCTGTACGAGTCCCGCTCCGACGTGGACATCCTGTGCGATCTGGCCCGGGTGATGGACCTGGACGACGGCCTGCTGAAGCAGGGCTATGAGGCCTGCATGGACTGGATCATCGACGGCTGCGGGCTGACGGTGGCCGACCTGAAGGCCAGCGACCTGCCGGTGAAGGTCCCCGTGGCCAAATGGCCCGCCGAGGCCGGGAAGGTTCTCTCCGGCGGGTTCAAGACCCCCACCGGGAAGTTCGAGTTCTATTCCGAGACCATCGCGGCCATCGACCCCAGGTATGGCCTGGACCCGCTGCCCGTCTACACCGATTCCCTGGCGGACCAGAACGACCCGGAGACCCGGGAGAAATACCCCTTCTACCTGTGCACCGGCGCGCGGCTGGCCCACGCCCTCCACTCCCGCATCCACGAGACGCCGTGGCTCCGCAGCCTCCGGCCCGATCCCACGGTGGAGGTCCACACCGCCGACGCCGCCCGGCTGGGACTGAAGGACGGCGACAGGGCCGCCCTCTCCAGCCCCTACGGCGAAATCCGCATGGTGGTCAAGGTCACCAGCAAGGTCAAGGAGGGCGTTCTGATGACGCTCCACGGCTACACGGAGGCCAATGTCAACGAACTGATCGGACGCAACCATGTGGACCCCTACTCGGGCTTCCCCGGCTTCAAGGGCATGCGCTGCAACATCAGCAAGATTCAGGAGGCGTGAGACCATGAAACATATTTTCGTATTCGATCAGGACAAGTGCAGCGCCTGCTCCGCCTGCATGATGGGCTGCCTGGACCAGAACGACACCGATCTGGCGGCGGGGGACCGGTGCTTCCGCCAGACCTTTGACACCGAGGTGGCCCTGGAGGACGGCGGGGTCCACTGCGCGTACATCTCCGCCGCCTGCATGCACTGCGCGGACGCCCCCTGCATCGCCGCCTGCCCGGTGGGCTGCCTCAGCAAGGACCCGGAGACGGGTTTCACCGTATACGACAATACCAACTGCATCGGCTGCAAAAGCTGCGCCATGGCCTGCCCCTTCGGGGCCCCCCGGTACCGCGCGTCCGACGGAAAGATGGTCAAATGCGACGGGTGCAACATCCGGGTCAAAAACGGCCTCCAGCCCGCCTGCGTGCGCGCCTGCTCCTTCGGCGCCCTGACCTGCGTCACCGAGGAGGAATACAAGGCCGGCGGCGGCGTCAAGGCCTGCAGCGCCCTGATCGACCAGCTGGGCCTCCGCAGGAGATAGCCCGCACCCATGGGAACATGAACGCGCTCTGTGGAGGACTTCCACAGAGCGCGTTTCGCCTGGACCTGGTATTACAGATGCAGAAGGCTCTTCAGTGACGGATAGGGCTCCTTGCTCTCGGCGATGGATTCCAGCGGGTCCAGCATCTGGGCGGAGTTCTCCATGATGGTGTCATAGACCACCTTCTCGTACAGGGACAGCGCCGGACGCCTCCGGCTGAGGAGGTGGATGCCGATGCTGTTGCAGACGTCAAACCCGGTGAGCGGGATGGCCACCAGCAGCCCGGAGAGGATCAGCGGGTCGTTCACCAGACAGTGGCCGGGCAGGATGGTCATCATGCTGCAGCCCAGCACGGCCTGCTTGACCAGCTCCGGGTTGGGGAACGTCGCCACGCAGTTCAGCCGGCGGAAGGCGTCGGCGAAGGCGGTGCCGTTGGGAACGGCGGAGTAATGCTGCGGCGCCGCGTAGCGCTCCTCGAACAGCTCGTTGATATCCACCGAGGTGCGCCGGGCGAATTTCTCATGATCGGAGCGGATGCAGAGATAAAATTTGTTCTCCCCGATCCGCGCGATTTCCACGCCGCTGTGAGAGGCCTGTTTCATGACGTCGTCGATTTCCACATCGTCCAGGGTGGTTGAGCCGATGTTGGCGACGCCGCCCAGGATGTCGTTCAGAATCTTTTTTCGCTCCGCCTCATGAAAGACGATGGACGCCTCGGCGTTGAAGTCCTGCAGAGACTTTGTCAAAAACACGGAAAAATAGCAGCAGATGGAGGGGTTGCCAATAAAATGCACCCGCTTTTCCGGTGTGGAATGTATGTTGAAGGACTGCATCATCGTGTTGTAGCTGGAGAGGATCTCCTCGGCCATGGACAGGAACTGCACGCCGTCCAGCGTCGGCGTCACGCCGGAGGAGGTGCGCCGGAAGATGCGGATGCCAAGCTCCTCCTCAATGGATTTGATGATCGCGGACAGGGTCGTCTGCCCGATGTACAGGCGTTTGGCGGCCGCGGAAATCGACTTGCTGTTGGCGATCTCACGCAGGTAGAAAAGATGTTCAATTTTCATGGAACCGGCCCCCTTGCCACTCCATTGGTGGAGATATTATGACATGCTTCGAGGAAAAAGTAAATGCACGCTTTCCATAAAGAAAACGTGCGTTCACTTTCAGGCGGAATGCGGCCTCAGATGTCCAGAGCCGCGTGATATCCCTGATAGACCGCGTTGGTAATGTTGGAGGGGCGGACGCAGTCGCCGATCTGGCGGACCACAGGCGCGCAGTTCAGGAAGGAGTCCGCCACGTCCCGCAGAGCCCGCTGCCCCACGGCACAGATCACCGTCTCGCCGGGAACCAGCGCCTCCTCCCCGGCGGAGGCGTCGAAGCAGAGCACGCCCTCGCCGGTCACCTGCTTTCCAGCGCAGTTCGTGTGGACCACGATGCCCTGTTTTTCAATCTCCCGCATCAGGGCGGGGCGGTGGCGGACGTTGGCGTCAATGGCCACGTCGCCCCGCATCTCCACGATGTGGACCGTCTTTCCCTCCCGGGCCAGATGGACGGCGCACTCGCAGCCCGCCAGACCGCCGCCCAGGACCACCACCGTATCGCCCACCTTTTCGCTCTCCAGGTAGTACTGATTCACCACAACCACGTTGCCGCCCTTGAGGCCGGGGATGGGCGGGACCAGGGGTTCCGAGCCCACCGCGACGATGGCGGCGTCGGCGCCGACCGCCTCCGCGTATTCGGGGGTGACGTCCGTGTTCAGCCGGACCTCCACGCCCTCCCGCTCCAGCTGGCGGGCGAAGCTCAGGCTCAGCTCGTACATCTCCCGCTTGAAGGGAATGATCTGCTCGCTCTTCAAAATGCCGCCAAGCTGCCCGGTCTTTTCACACAGGATGACCTTGTGGCCCCGCTGGGCGGCGGTGACGGCCGCCTGCATGCCGCCGATGCCGCCGCCGATGACCAGGACCTTTCCGGCCCTGGGGGCGGGCGCGACCTCCATGCCCTCAAGCTCCCGGCCGATCATGGGATTGATGGCGCAGCGGCGGGTGGAGGTCTCCACCCGCTCGGCCATGCAGGTGAAGCAGCGCAGGCAGTGCTTGATCTCGCCGGGGCGGTTGGAAACCACCTTGGCGGGCAGGAACGGGTCCGCCAGCAGCTCCCGGCCCATCTCGATGACGTCCGCCCTGCCGCTTTCCAGAATCTCCTCCATCATGGCGGGATCGTTGATGGCCCCCAACGTCGCCACCGGCACGCTGACGTGTTTTTTGATCTCCGCCGCCAGATAGACGTTGCAGCCGTGCTGGTCAAACATGGACGGATGGGTGATGTGAAAGCCGAAGCGGTGGGAGCCCGCCGAGACGTGAATCAGGTCCACCTTGTCCTGAATCGCCTCCGCGATGCGGCAGGCCTCGTCGATGTCATAGCCGCCCTCCATGCCCTCGCGCCCGCTGAGGCGGATCTCAATGGGGAAGCCCGGGCCCACGGCGTCGCGGATGGAGGTCAGGACCTCCCTGGCCAGACGCACCCGGTTCTCCAGGCTGCCGCCGTACTCATCCGTGCGCTTGTTGAAGTACGGGGAGAAGAACTGGTTCAAAAGCCAGCCGTGGCCCCCGTGCACCGTCAGCATCTCAAACCCGGCCCGCTTCGCCAGGGCGGCTTTCTCGCCGTACGCCTTCACAATGTCGGCGATCTGCTCGTGGGTCAGGGCCCTGACGGGGACCCCGTCGTAGCGGACGCAGTCCACGGGGCCGTACTGCACCAGGCCGGCCAGCCTGGCCTTGTCCTTCATGTAGGCGCCGGCGAATTGACCGCCGTGGGACATCAGCATGCTGGGCACGGCGCCGTGGCGCCTGATGGCGTCGGCCGTGTACGTGAAGCTGGCCAGGGAGCCCAGGGTCTCCAGGTTCAGATCAAAGCTCATATTGCTTCCGTCCGTGGGCGCGTGGACTTTCACGGCGCTGATCGTGACGGCGGCGGCGCCTCCCTTGGCCTTCAGCTCGTAATAAGCCGTGGTCTTGGGCCCGATGCAGTGGTCCGGCGTGATATCGGTTCCGCTGGTGGGGGAGGAGAACATGCGGTTGCGGAAGGTCACATTGCCGATTTTGATCGGGCTGCTCAGAAGGGGGTACATTCTTTCCATATGGCTTTGTCGAGTAGACGGCTCGACGCTCCTTTCTCGTGATTTGACATGCGGGAGGCTGTCCCGGTCCCCCGCGAAACCGTCTGGGGCGCTGATGGAGGCTGACGCCGTTTTCCGGCGTTTCACCTATGATTATAGGAGTGCCGCCCGTCTCCGTCCAATGTATTTTTTGTGCGCGGTCATCAAAAAAACCATTTGACCTCCCGGGAAAAGCTGGTAATATGGAGCTTGCAGGCTTATCTTTCAACCATTTCACAGGTGTGCCGGGTGGCGGTTCACCCCGGTTTTCACGAAATCAATTTGTCAGGAGGGCGTCAACATGATCAAGCGCATCACGGTGATCGGGGCGGGGTCCACGGGCCACGCCGCGGCGGCCATCTATTCCATGAGGGGATTCGAGGTCACGCTGTACGACAGCCGGAGCCACGAGAGAGAACTGAAAACGGTGGAGGAGCTCGGCTCCATCCAGCTGCGCGGGAAGGTCCGCGGCATCGGGAACGTGGCCCACGTGACCATGGACCCCGCCGACGCCGTGAAGGACGCCGATTTGAATGCGCCCTGAACGCCAACAATGTGGTCATGCACATCGGAACCAGCGTCCTCTCCGCCAGCAAAATCGAATCCATGGGCGGCGACTTCGTCCTCTTCCAGCACGGCTTCACCCCCGCCGGCGTCCGTGTGGGCCATCTGATCCGGGAGGAGCGTCTGCAGGTCATGAAGGCCCTGGGCGTGGAGGAGCACGCCAACCCCCTGGGCATGTACGACAAGGTCACCCATCCCGACGAGCATCCCGAAATCGGCGTGTTCATGACCCTGGCCGGTCCCGACCGCGTGAAGCACCGCTATCTGACGGAGGACTGTGGCTGCGGGGCGGCCATCCTGCTGTCCTTTGCCAGGCGTCTGGGCCTGGAAATGCCGGTATTGGAGGCGTTTGTCAAGGTGGCCGGCATCCTCACGGAGGAGGACTACATGTCCACCGGCCGCACCCTGGAGAACCTGGGCTTCGACGCCGGAATGATTGCCGGGGAGATCATGGCGGCGGTCTGACCCGGCGGGGCCGCGTGATACGAAAAGAAGGGCGTACTGCCAGGCAGTACGCTCTTCTTTTTCCATGCCGCAGGGCCCCGGCGGGACCGGGACGGCTCAGGTTCCGTCAAGGGCGGGAGGCCGCCGCGTATCGGAAATAGCTCTCCGGCGTGTTCATGTTCTCAAAGACGCCGTCGGACAGGAGGCCCTCCGTCTCCAGAATCTGGCAGGAAAGGCCTTCGATCAGCGCCGTCACCCGGCGCTCCCCCCCTTGAAGCCGGGCCTCCAGCGCCGGGAGGACCCGCCTCCGGTAGATGCCGCAGAGCGGGTGCAGGCGTCCACCACCGTCCCGGCACACGATGGCGTCCGCCTCCGGGTTCATCCTCTCCAGCAGCAGAAGCGGAAGCTCCGCCGTGAAGCGCGGCAGGTCGCAGGGGACGCAGAACAGGGCGTCCTTCCCGGTGGCGGCCAGCGCCGCGTGGAGGCCCCCCAGGGGCCCGCACTCCCTCCAGATGTCCGGGACGACCCGCAGGTTCAGCCCGAGGCCCAGGGCCGGGTCGTTGGCGGAGAGCAGGACTTCGTCAAAAAGGGCGGTCAGCAGTCCCGCGGCGCGCTCCAGCATGGTCCCGCCCTCCAGCCTCAGCAGCGCCTTGCAGGTTCCCATCCGGCGGGAGCGCCCGCCCGCCAGGATCACGGCTCCACAGGTAAAGTCCATCCTGTCCATCCCTTTACAGCCAGATGATTTCCACGGAGTCTCCGGGGCGGATTCGCTCCGTTCCCGCCGGCAGGTCCACGAAGCAGTTGCAGCCGATCATGCTCCGCATCTGCCCGTTGGACTGCGCCCCCGGCAGGGACACGGCGCCGTCCCGGCAGACGCCCCGCAGAAACCGCCGGGACGGACTGCGCCTGGAAAAGCCGTTTTCGGCCCGGGCGGCGGCCCGGCGCAGCTGATGGCGGGGGTCCCCCGTCATTTTATGCAGCGCGGGGCGGAGCAGCAGCTCAAAGGGAACCGCCGCGGAAAACGGATTCCCGGACAGGCCCAGCAGAAGGGTCCTGCCCCACGGAGACGCCGCCGGTGGTCAGGATCAGGTCCGCCATCCCGGCACACCGCGCAAGCTCCGCCACGGTCCGGTCCAGATCGTCGGGCACGGAAGCGCGGCGGACGACGTCGACGCCCAGCTGCCGCAGCCGCGCGGAGAGATACGTCGTGTTGGAGTCGTAAATCTTCCCGGGCCGCAGCGGCCGGCCCGGCTGCTGCACCTCGTCCCCCGTGGACACAACAGCCGCCCGGAGGCGCCGCCTCACCGGCAGGTCGGCAAAGCCCGCGCCGGCGGCCACGGCGGCGCCCGTCGGGTCCACCACGCACCCCGCGGGCAGCAGCAGGCCGCCGGCGCCATACTCCTCTCCCCGGCGGCAGAAGTTGCTGTATGGCCGGAGCTCCTGATAGATCTGAACCACGTCCTCCCCCTCGTCGGTGTCCTCCTGACGGAGGACGCAGTCCGCGCCGGAGGGAATCATGCTGCCCGTCATCAGCCGGACCGCCTGACCCGGCGCCAGGGAGACCCGGGATTCCTGTCCCGCGTACAGCTTCCCCACGACCCACAGGGAGACCGGGCGCTCCCGGCAGGCCCCCGCGCTGTCCGCCGCCCGGAGGGCGTAGCCGTCCAGCGGGAACACCGGGCAGGGGGCTTCCATGGCCGTGTCGCTGACAATCGCGAAACAGGCCTCCGGCGGCACCGCCAGCCCTTTTCCGGACGCCGCCCGGTACAGGGCGATTTTCGGGCAGTGTTCCTGTTTGAAGCCCTCCGTCAGGACCAGGTCCGCGTCCCGCGTCTGCCGGAGGATCTCCTCCAGCGTGACGGGCCGGCAGGCCATCATGGCGTACCGGCTGCCGGAGGCGATGGCCACCACGTCCGCTCCCGCCCGGGCGAAGCGCCAAGTGTCCTTGCCCGGCTGATCGAGCTGAAAGTCGTGGGCGTCGTGCTTCACGACCGCCACCCGGAGTCCGGCCCGCTTCAGAAGGGGAATCAGCTTTTCCAGGTAGGTGGTCTTCCCCGTATTGGACCAGGCCGCGAAGGTGAACACGGGAACCGGCATCTCCATCTCTCCTCACGGAAAAATTTTTGAATTGATTATAGCATCGGGCCGCCCGCCCCGCCAATCGGGTTTCCCGCTGTCCGCCACCAAAAAAACGGGTATCCCCATTTTCCGGGCCCGCATCCTTTTTTTCGGGTGAAACTGGCATGATGCGGCCGTCTCGCGCCATTATCGCCCTGTTTCACTTTTCCTGATAACGGATATCATGATTTGCGATTGGCGCGCGCTCCGGCGGCGCATTACAATGGAGCCAGACAGATCGGCCTGTTTTGCGAAATTCCCGGACAAGGAGGGATGAAGTTCCAGCATTTTGCCTCGCATGGGTGCGGAAAATTAAAGAGTTGAGGAGAAAACGACATGGCAACTGCGAATTTCAAGTTCAAAAAGAGAAGCAAGGCGTATTTCATCAACGCGGTCGTCGCCATCGTCCTGATGTTCGGCATCGGCTTTCTGCCTCCCGTTGAGCCTGTCACCGAGATGGGCATGAAGGTCCTGGGCGTCTTCATCGGCATGATCTACCTGTTCTCCGCCTGCGATGTGGGCTGGTCCGCCATTCTTTCCATCTGCGCGCTGTCCATGGTCGGCTATTGCGGCCTGAACGCCGCCGCCGCCGGGGCCCTGGGGCACGCGGTGGTCTTCCAGAGCGCCATGGCGTACATCGTGGCCGGGTCTCTGAACTACTATGGCGTCACTGAGCAGATCGCCCGCTGGATGCTGTCCCGCAAGGCCCTGCAGGGCCGTCCCTACATGTTTGTGTTCATCATTTACATTTCCCTGGCCTTCATCTGCATCTTCACCAGCTCCCTGGCGATGATCATTCTGTACTGGGCCATCTTTGACGGCATCTGCAAGGTCCTGAAGTATGAGCGAGGCAGCAAATTCATGTCCAGCACCATCGTGGGCATCGCCCTGGCGTTTGTCGTCGGCGGCGCGATCGCGCCCATCCGGGGCTGGCAGCTGTCCCTGTTCAACCTGTGGCTGGAGAACGTGGGCCCCATGTCCCTGGCGCAGTTCATGGGCATCACCATCGTGGGCACAATCCTTTGCATGGGGGCGTATCTCTTCTATCAGGTGAAAATCCTGAAGGACGATTTCAGCCCCATCGCCAACTTTGACGTGAGCACCCTGGCGTCCGAGGAGAAGATGGACAGCCGCCAGCGCAAGCTGCTGATCGTCGTCATCATCGTGTTTTTCTTCGTGTTCCTGTGCGCCCTGCTGCCCAAGTCCTTCCCCCTGTACGACCTGATCGCCACCCGGATCGGCGCCGCCGGATTCTTCGCCCTCGGCGCGGCCTTCCTGGGCATGTCCGCCCACGACAAGGGCCGGGAGGCGCTGATCGACTTTGCCGGGGTGTGCGGCAAGTGCATCGTCTGGAACGTCCTGCTGATGATCGGAGCCACCATGGTGGTGGCCTCCGCCCTGACCAACGAGGCCACCGGCATCCTGCCCGCCATCCAGCAGATGCTGGGCGGCGCGTTCGCCGGGAAGAGCACGTGGTTCGTGCTGTTCTTCACGATGATCATCACCACCGTCCTGACGAACACGGCCTCCAACATCGCCATCGGAACGGCCATGATTCCGATCATCGCGCCCTTCGTGGAGTCCACCGGGTCCAACGCCGCCGCCCTGGGCATCATGATGATCTGGCTGGTGAACATGGGCCTGATCCTGCCCGGCGCCTCCGCCCCCGTCGGACTGATCCACGGCAACGCCGACCTGACCAACGGAGAGGCCTACAAGTACTCCTGCATCGGCATGCTGATCATCTTCGTGGTCACCATCCCCCTGGCCGTCTTCGCCAACATCTGCTTCTGAGTTCCCCCTGCGGGGCATGTGAACAGCACAAGGACACCCCGGCGGGAGTTTTGAAAACTCCCGCCGGGGTGTCCTTCCGGGTTCGGCCCTCACCGCGCGCCCGCCGCGGGGCCGGTCCCTCCCGCCCCGCGCTCCTCCAGATCCAGCAGGACCCGGAGCACGGATCTGTCCGTGCCGGCCCGCCGGAACGCGGCCGCGCCCTCCTCAAGCGGGTAAACCGCGGATACGAGCTTCTTCAGCTGATCGTTCAGCACGCCGGAGTCGATGATCCGCACGGCCCGCTGCATGTCAAACATCGTGTGGTGCCGGACGCCCCGGATATCGCACTCACGGTAGATGATTTTGTTGATGTCCAGGTCGAACATCTTCCCGGCGGGCGGCATACCCACCTGAATCATCACGCCCCCACGCTTCAGGAGGCTCACGCAGCGGTCGAAGCTGGATTGGACGGAGGTGATCTCATAGGCCTTGTCAAAGCCCGCGCCGCCGCAGATTTCCATACACGCCGCCGAAAAGTTCTCTTCCTCGGGATTGAACACGTGGAACCCCATCTCCCGCGCGATGCCGATCCGGGTCTGGTCAATCTCCGCCAGCACCACGCCGGCCGCGCCGGAAAGCCGCGCCATCATCCCGATGACAAGGCCGATCGGCCCCGCCCCGCTGATGAACACGTGGTCCCCCGGCTGAAGCCCCGCCCGCCTGATGTTATGTACCGCGACGGTCAGCGGCTCGACCAGGGCCGCCACCTGATCGTCGACGCCCTCATTGAATTTGATCAGGCGGGCGGCGTCCACCAGCTTGTACTGGGTGAAAACACCGTCCATGTTGGTCCCCATGATTTTCACGGAGGAGCAGAGGTTTTCCCGCCCCGAACAGCACTCCTCACAGCTGCCGCAGGGCTCGACCGTGTGGAAGCAGACCTTGTCGCCCGTCCGGATGTCCTCACGGTCCGAGTCAATCGCGCACACGGTCCCGCAGGCCTCATGGCCCATCACCATGGGCGGCTTCGCGTAGGGGTGCGACCCGTCGTACACATGCAGATCGGACCCGCAGATTCCCGCGTACCTGATCCGGACCACCGCCTCGCCGAACGCCGGCTTCGGGACGGCATCCTCCACGATCTCCACTTTTTTGAAGTCGGTCAAAACTAATTTTTTCATGGAATGAACCCCTTTTCAATACTAGGGAACGCGAGCGCGCCCCGCCCGCCGGTCAGCTCTCCTCCGGACGCCGGAACGTGAAGCAGGGAAAAAAGGGCTTGCTCTTGCGGCGGCGGAACTCCTTCCGGTGCTCGGCGTCCCACTCATAGATGCCGGCCCCGCTCACCGGGCCCCGCTTCCCCTCCGCCAGGGCCCGCAGCAGCGGCTCCTGGGGCCCCTCCGCCCCGCACAGGGTGGGGTAGAGGTAGGTCTGGACGCCCTTCTGCAGCTCCAGCCCGCAGCTGTCGTAATACTCCAACACGCCCACCGAGGAGAACCTGGGCCCGAAGCTGCTCAGCACGGCGCGGTCGATGTCCCGGGGCGTCGCCACGCCCTGCTCCACCAGATACAGCGCCTCCCGGTAAAGGGCGTGCTGAAGCCGGTTCCCGATGAAGCCCTCGATGCTCCGCCTCAGAACGACCACCTCCCGGCCCAGGGACTCCATGACCCGGCAGACCGTGTCCAGGGTCTCCCGGGAGGTGTCCGCGCTCCGCACCACCTCCACGCAGGGGATCAGGTGAGCGGGGTTCCAGGGATGGGCGACGATCAGCCGCTCCTTCCGCCGCAGGGGCCGGGCCAGCTCGTCCGGCGAGAGGGCCGAGGTCGCGGAGGCGATGACCGTCTCCGGCGGACAATGCTCCTCCAGGGCGCGGTAGACCGCGTGCTTCACCTCCAGGTTTTCCAGGACCGCCTCCAGCACGAAGGATTCGCCGCCCAGGTCCCCGCAGGAGGTCGTGAAGGAGATGTTCCGCAGATAATCCCGGACCCACGCCGGCTGGAGGATCCCCTCCTCCACCAGCTCCGCGAAATTTTCCTCGATGCTCCGCCGGCACCGCTCGCAGCTCTCCGCACGGGTGCCCAGCAGCTTCACGCGGTATCCGTTGGCGGCGAACAGCGTGGCCATTCCCGAGGCGATGAGCCCGGTCCCGACGACCGCGGCAGATCTGTTATCCATTCGCGTGCTCCTTCCGCTCCGTCTTCCTCTCCATGTCCCGCAAAAACCGGAGGCCCTCCACGGCAAACTCCTCGCCGGAGGCGGCCATCCTCCGCCACATGCAGCCCCGCGACGCGACTCTCGTGAAGGACGGGTCATAGCTCTCCAGGGACAGCAGGCCGGTATAGCCGATGTCCCGCAGCGCGGAATAGAGCTCCTCCCAGGGGACCAGGCCGCTCCCCGGGATGCCCCGCTGGTTCTCACAGGCGTGGAAATAGCCCAGGCGCTCCTTCCCGCAGACCGATATGGCCTCGCGGAAGCTCGTCTCCTCCACCATCATGTGGAAGCTGTCCAGGTGTATCTTCACATTGTCCCGCCCCACGTCCCGGCAATAGCGCGCCGCGTCCGCGGCGGTGTTGATGAAGTGGGTCAGGTAGCGGTTGATGACCTCGAAGGCCAGGACGGCCGTCCCGGTCCGCGCCGCGTAATCCGCGGCCTGACGCATGTGGGCGACGCTCCAGTCCCATTCCCGCCGGGTGCGCTGGCGTCCCGTCTTATGGCAGTAGCCCGCGCAGAGGACGCCGGACACCATCTCCGCCCCGCAGTCATTGGCAAGGTCGATGACCCCCCGGATGGTCTCCGCCGCCCGGCGGCGGTTTTCAGAATCCTCGGAGATCGGGTTCGCCTCCAGCGGCATGTTGAAGTTCAGCACGGCCCGCAGGCCCGTTTCCCGCAAGGCGTTTTTCACGGCCTGAGCCGGGAAGCCCTCCAGGGCCGGCACCGCGATGTCCACCGCGTCGAATCCCATGCGCCGTATGTCGTACAGATACCGGACGTCCCGGGGGCCGAAGGCCTCGCTGAACAGCAGCGTGTTGACTCCATACTGAAATCCCCCGCTCATACTTCCTTGCGTCTTTCCCATTCCTCTACGATGGCCCTGTCCCCGCCAAAGGGCGGGACCAGCACCCAGAGCAGCACCATGTCCCCGCCGTCCTCGTCGTTGAAGGTCTGATGGGGGACGCCGGGAGGCGCGTACACCGTGGTGCAGGGCTTGAGCTCAAAGAGGTCGTCCCCCAGGCGCATGTGTCCGTGACCCTTGACGCAGAAGAACATCTCTCCCTCCTCGTGTCCCCGCCAGTCGGATTTCGAGCCCGGGGGGAGCTCCGTCAGTCCGGCCGCCAGATCACCCTGCGTGGGGTCGAGCTGAGGTGAGAGCAGCACGCGCAGGGTCCTGGTGTAAGGAGCGGGCTTTTCACAGTGGGGCGCGCCCTCATAATTTCCAACATAATACATATTTCAATTCCTCCTGTTCTTCACATGCCGCTGGCGCGCGGGCAGGCATCGTCCCACGCCTCCCGGGTGAACGCCACCGCTTTCTGGATTCCCTCCATCCCGGTGCCGGAGGCCTCCTCGATGCAGAGCCAGCCGTCATAGCCGTGCCGCCGCAGAAGCCGGAAGAGCTCCCGGTTCGGCGTGACGCCGGTTCCAATCACCACCGGGCTGAATCGCCCCCGTTCCGCCATGTCCGAGACATGGACGGTCCGGACCTGGTCGATGACCTTCGGCAGCACCTGGAGCGTGTCGTCCCCATAGGCGGTGATGTTTCCCGTATCGTAGTTGATGCCGATTCCGGAGCCCCTCAGCCGTCCGGCGATCTCCAGGAAGATGTCGGTGGGATGACTGAAGTCGATATACTCCCAGGCCCCCGGCTTCGCGTGGTCCTCGTAGACCAGCTCCACGCCGAACCTCGCCGCGTGCTCCTGGGCCGCCAGCAGGTTCCGGACCGCCCACTCCACGCCCTCCCCGCGGCTGATGTCGGGGTGGTTCTGTCCCGCCAGCACCCGGAGGTACCGGATCCCCAGCTGGGAGCAGACGGCGATGTCCCGCACCAGATAGGCCAGCTCCCGCTTCCTCTGCGCCGGGTCCCCGCAGGTGAAGTCCGGGTAGGTCGTCGCCATGACGATGGTCATGCCAGCCTCCGCCAGCTCCCGCTTCACGCCGTTCAGATAGACCGGTGTGTGGTTCTGCAAAAACGCCATGCTGATGTCGATCCCGTCGAGCCCCAGGTCCTTCCCGTATCGGGCCCACTCCCCGATCGACATCTCGCCGGTGCTGAGTTCCTTGAAAAAGCTGATAGGTAAACAACTGATCTGCATAATGGTCCCTCTCCCAACATGATTCCGCCCCCCGTCCACGGACGGGCCGTCGTCCGCCGCGGGCGGGCCCGCGTTTCAGTCATTGCCGCCGAGATAGCTCTTGATGACGGCGTCGTCCGCCAGCAGCTCCTCCGCCGCGCCCTCCATCACGATGCCGCCCGTCTCCAGGACATAGGCCCGGCTGGCCACCTCCAGGGCGGCCTTGGAGTTCTGCTCCACCAGCAGGATGGGGATGCCCTCCAGGTTGATGTCCCGGATGATCTGGAACACGTCGTTGACGATCTTGGGGGCCAGTCCCAGGGAGGGCTCGTCCATCAGGATCATCTTGGGCCTCGCCATCAGGGCGCGCCCCACCGCCAGCATCTGCTGCTCGCCGCCGGAGAGCGTCCCGGCCAGCTGCCTGCTCCGCTCCTGGAGGCGCGGGAACCGGCGGTACATCTCGGCGATGTCCGCCTCGAAATTCTCCCGGTCTTTCCGGCAGTAGGCGCCCATCCGCAGATTCTCCAGCACGGTCAGATGGGGGAAGATCTTCCGCCCCTCCAGCACGTGAATCAGGCCCAGCCTCGTGATCTCATGGGCCATTTTGCGGCTGATGTCCTGCCCCAGGAACTCGATGCCACCGGTATGGGAGGAGCCCAGCAGGCCGGAGACGCAGCGGAGCGTTGTGGTCTTGCCCGCGCCGTTGGCGCCGATCAGCGCCACGATCTCTCCCGGGTCCACATGCAGGGAGATGCCTTTCACCGCCTCGATCTTCCCGTAATAGTAGTGCAGCTCCTTCAGTTCCAGCATATGCGTCATTCCGAATCATCTCCTCCCAGGTACGCCGCTATGACGTTTGCGTCGGCCAGGACCTCATCCGGCGTGCCCTCCGCGATCTTGCTGCCGAAGTTCAGGACGAAAATCTTCTCCGACAGGGCCCGCACGAGGCGCATCTCGTGCTCCACGATCAAAATGGTGATCCGGTACTCGTCCCGAATCGTCTGGATCAGCTTCACCAGCTCCATCTTCTCCGTCTGGTTCATGCCGGCGGCGGGCTCGTCCAGCAGCAGGAGCTTGGGGCTGCTGGCGATGCCCCGGCAGATCTCCGTCAGGCGCATCTCGCCATAGGAGAGGTTCCGGGCGATCTCGCCCTCCTTCTGGTCCAGGTCCGCGAAATGGAGCAGCTGCCTCGCCTTCTCGACGATCTCCCGCTCCTCCCTGCGCTGGCCGGGCAGGCGGAGGAGACTCCTGGTCAGGCCGCTTTTCAGCTTGGGATGATAGCCCACCATGATGTTCTCCAGAACCGTCATGTTCCGGAACAGGTTGATGTTCTGATAGGTTCTGGAGATGCCGGCGTGGTTGATCTTGTAGGTGGGCAGTCCCCCGATCTCCCGGCCGTCAAATATGATGCTCCCGCTGGTGGGCTTCAGGTGTCCGGCAATCATGTTGAAAAGCGTGGTCTTGCCCGCGCCGTTGGGGCCGATCAGGGCGCATATGGAGTGCTCTTCGATTCCCAGGGTCACATGGTTCACCGCGGTCAGGCCGCCGAACTGCATGACGGCGTCATTGATCTCCAACAGCATCCGCGTTTCCTCCTATCCGCAGATTTTGGGCCGCAGCTTTCGCGCTGGCCAGCACACCGGCCAGCCCGCCCGGCATGAACAGCACGACGATGATGATGAAGAAGCCGTAGATCAGCTGTTGATACTGGCCGAACATCTGGACGGACTCCGTCAGCACGACCAGGATCAGCGAACCGATGACGGGCCCCAGCATCGTCCCCCTGCCGCCCAGGAGCGCCATGGTCAGCAGCATGATCGACTGCGGGCGCTTGAAGGTCTCCGGGCTGATGAAGCCGACCATGTGCCCATACAGCGCCCCGGCGAAGGCCGTGTAGAAGGCGCTGATGGAAAAGGACATCGCCTTGTAGTACGTGACGTTGATGCCCATGGCCCCCGCGGCCTCGGCGCTCTCCCGGATCGCGATGAAGGCCCGCCCGATCCGGGAGTTCACGATGCAGTACTTCGCCAGCAGGAACAGGATCGTGCAGAAGATGACGATGTAGGCGTAATCGTGCCGGTCCTTGAAGACGAACCCGGCAATTCCCAGCTTCGGAATGCCCTTGAAGCCGGAGGTGCTGCCGGTGATGTCCGGCCAGAAGTTCACGATGATCTGATAGACGATCTCCCCGAAGCCGGTGGTCACCAGAGACAGGAACATGAACTTCAGCTTGGAAATCGGCAGGGCGAACAGGAACCCGACCACCGCCGCGAACGCGGAGGCCAGGAGCATGGTGATCCAGGGATTGATGCCCGCCAGCTTGCTCAGGATGGCGGAGCCATACGCGCCGATGGCGTAGAAGGCCGCGTGGCCGAGGGAGATCTGCCCCGCGTATCCGAAGTTGATATCCAACCCGGCGGTGGCGATGGTGTAGATGCCGCAGAGGCACAAAACCAGCATGAAATAGGTGCTTTTGATAACCTGCGGCAAAATGAGGACCACGGCGATGACGAGCAGCAGCGCCATGGGCCGCAGCTTCAGCTTCGACTGGTTTCTTTGGACCTTCAAGTGTCGCTACCTCCTTTTTTGACAGATACGCGAATCAGTCCTCGATGATCTTCGCGTTGAAGAAGCCGCTGGGCTTGACGACCAGGAACAGAATCAGGACCAGGAAGACCACGAACTCCTTCGCCTGCGAGGAGATGTAGCCGCCCGCGAAGGTCTCGATCATGCCGAGGGCGAAGCCGCCGAGAATCGCGCCGTACATGTCTCCATATCCGCCGATGACGGCGGCGGCGAAGCCCTTCAGGCCGATGGACGTGCCCATGGAGGAGTACACGCCGTACACCGGGCCGATGAGCAGTCCGGCGATTCCCGCCAGAGCCGTGGCGATTCCCCAGGTGAGGCCCTTCACCAGCGAGACGTTCACGCCGTAGGCGCTGGCCGCGGTCTCATCCTGGGCGGCGGCCCGCATCGCGGTGCCGAGACGGGTCTTCGCCATGAACAGGTGCAGGAGGACCATGCAGACCAGGGCCACGCAGATGCTGAGTATGGACTCCGGCGAGACGATGAACCCGCCGACATTCAGTCCGGCGCTTTTGAAGATGGAGGGGAACATCTGGACGTCCGCGCTGAAGGTCACTACGGCGATGTTCTGCAGGACGATGGAAATGCCGATGGTGATCAGGACGACATTGATCGCCTTGCCGCCCTTGTTCAGAATCGGGCGAATCGCGAACTTCTCCAGGGCGATTCCGAGCAGGAACATCAAAAGAAAGGAAATCGCCACCGAGACCGCGTAGGGCAGTCCCATGGTCTTGAACAGCGTCAGCCCGATGAACGCCCCGATCATCAGCAGGTCCCCCTGGGCGAAGGACATCAATCCGGAGGCCCGGTAGATCAGGCTGTAGCCCAAGCCAATCAGGCCGTAGATGCCTCCGATCACGATCGCGCCAGTCAGAAGATTGATGAACAAGGAAACACCTCCCATGTTTCATTCCGGGAAAATTCTTGCAGGTTCAAAGAAAGACCCACCCCCTCACCACAAGAGCGAAGCAGCCGGATGCGGAGGTGGATCTGCGGGTCTTCATGAGCAGAACATGCTGCTACAGGTACCTTGCGAAAGCCACCCGGCGGTTATCAGATGGTATATTCGTAGATTTTCCCATCCTCAAGGTAGAACATCTTGCTGTTGAAGATGCCCTCGCCGTCATTGTCCCGATAGTCCATCACGCCGACCAGACGCGGGAAGTCGTGGATGGAGGCCAGGGCGTCCCGCACCTTGGCGCTCTCCAGGCTCTGCGCCGCCTCGATGGCTTCCTTGATGATATAGACCGCGTCGTAGGAGCGGTAGCAGTTGTCATTCGTGGGCAGTTCGCCGTAGGTATCAAAATAGGAGTGCAGGAAGGCATTCATCATGGGTTCGCTGAAGCTGGGGTTGGCGTCGATTTCCTCATAGGTGTCCGGGAGGATATAGGCCGCCGTGCAGTAGACATTGTTGGCGGCGTCCCCCGCCACCTCTCGGATCGGCAGGCCGGGGAAGGAGTTGTCGCCGACGACGGGGCCGCTGTAGCCCGCCTGGCGCAGCTGCTTGATGATGGAGCCGCAGTCGTTCGCCCAGGCCACCACGAACACCGCGTCGGGATTGGCCTGCGCCAGCTTCACGCTCTGGGAGGTGAAGTCGGTGTCTCCGTCCTTGTAGACCTCTTCCACCACGATCTCAATGTCCAGGCCCTGTTCCTCAATCAGGTTTTGCATATCGATTTTGGAGTTGTTGCCGTATTCCTCGTTGATGTTGTAGATGCCCAGGGTCTTCACATCCAGGGACTTCAGGATCTCCACCGCCTGGACGGTCTGGATATAGGAGTTCGACGTGGAGCGGAAGATATAGTCCCAGCCCTGACGCAGCCAGGCCACGCCCACCGCGGGGCCCACGGTGACCATCTCCGCGTCGTTCAGGTACTCGCCCACCGCCATCATGCTGTTGGAGCTCATGGGCCCGAAGATCGCGTGGACCTGATCCTGCTCCACCAGACGGGTGACCGCCTTCAGGGAGGCCTCCGGCGTCGCCTGGTCGTCATAGATGATGGTCCGGATCTGTTTCCCGGCGATGCCGCCGGCCTCGTTGATTTCATTCACGGCGATTTCAAAGCCGCGCTGGGACTCCACGCCCACGGCGCTCTGTCCGCCGGTCTGCGTGATGGCCGCTCCGATCACGATCTCCTTCGCGTCCGCAAGAGAGGTGTCCGTCTCCTGGGCGGGGGCGTCGGAGCTCTTGGGAGACTGGCTCCCGCCGGTGGAATCCCCGCCGGTCCGCCCCCCGCCGCAAGCCGTCATGGTCAGTGCCAGGACGATGGTCAGCAGTAAAGCCATGATCTTCTTCATTTCATTCATTCTCCTTACGTTAAATTTATCTAATATCGCGCATGCTTACGATATTAAGGAAGCACTGATTAAAGCCGGTAAAAGCCAGGCAAACAGACAAAGGTAAAGGAAACGACCAATAAAGGGACCA
>CAJTKE010000023.1 GCA_910576865.1 uncultured Oscillibacter sp. | reverse complement strand
CGCAAAACAAATTCTAAAAAACTCCTTGTGCGGAAATGTTTAATGCCATTGTTTGGCGATCTCGTTTTAATAGCGCGGCAAATACAGCATAACGAATCGGAAAAACGATCGAGAGGCGCGACGTACCGACCGCACGGGTTCGTCGGCGCAATTTTTGCAATCATTATTATCGCACTTGATCGTGCGCTTTTTACATGCGCTCGCGGCGATTTGCAAATGATATAAACAAAAAACCGCCGTTAAGCGGTTTGTTGTGGTCGAAGTGGCGAGACTCGAACTCGCGGCCTCATGGTCCCGAACCATGCGCGCTACCAACTGCGCTACACCCGGAAAACTGACAACGAACCACCGGGCGTCAGCACTTGACCGATCCGGCTAATTCATTATAAGCAGTTTTTCTCCAAATGTCAAGACCATGTTGATTCACGATGGAAGCCATGGAATTCTATAACACAGCGCGTTCACTTCGCACATTGAAAAATAAGACACCATGCCAAGTTAAGGCGTTGTTAGTGAGTGCCTCATGAGTATCTGACCGAGGCTTATGGGAGAATCATATGCTTAATTATTGGTCTCACAGATTTGACGCTTACGTTTGAGGTATAAAACAACCCTGCCCGGTCTGCCAATTCTCACAAACTTGTTCAGATTGGGATGGGTCGTTTACAGACTATGCATCCGCCCTAAAATCAGGCTGGAATCCAGCGGAGCGAATCCAGCCCGAAAGCGAAGAAATTCCCACCACAGTGCAGCTTTCGGCGGAGCCGGAAACGGAACGGCGGTGGAAATTTCTGAGCGGTCTTGTGTTGACAAAAAAGATGCAATTACTTTTGCCTTTCCATCTTAAGGACAATTCTATGCCTTTCCTCTGAATTGTTGGAGTCATTGTATGCAAAAAGAGCATTTATGAGAGTTGACAAACTTTTTTGGCTGATTATGGTTTTATGTGTTTGAAGAGCTCTTCCAACAATGCATGGACGTTTGCATCAACAAGGGAACGATCTGCAATTACAGACGTAATCAGGTCCATTACCACATTGTCGTAGTTATAAACGTCTGTCTTGGCAAAGTCATAAGAATTGAATGGTGAGGACAACGCCTTGTATAGAATCTCTACCGCTCGGGTGTTTTCAATAGAGCTCTGATAGTTTTTAACTTTGGATCGGTGACATAGTACAAGGGCCTTTGTATATTCAACGTGTGCGATCGATATCTGAATTTTTTCATTTCTTGTGTCTTCATATCTCTTTTCAAACGTGGAGAGTGAAACACACGCATCCCGGTACGCCTTTTCAAGAAATTTCAGTCTCTTTGATGTGTCTTTTTCAAAACGGGCAGAACGAATGTAGCATTTGGCTCGTTGATGCATATAATTGGGATCAGAAGACAACAGATCGTTGAGGTTTTCATAGATTCCCCGGATCAAAACGAGACCCTGTGATTTAAAAATCTGATTGATGTTATCAAAAAGAATGTATGGCTTGTATTGTGCGTATTTATCGCTATATAGCAAGTTTGGCTTCCCATAAATGTTAATTAATCTTGAAATGATCTGGTGATAGGCACGAATGATAAGTTCTTGGTTCTGTTTTGTTTTGGAAAACTCAAACAACTGAGAATTTAGCCAATGCTGGGCATTTGCAACATATTTTAGCGGAGAGTTGTTCGAAGAGGTTGTTTCAAAACTCCAAGTGCTTTCAATTTCGATTAATGGTTTCGAAGCTTTTTCCTGTTCATGTATTTCTGGCAGCAAATCCAGTTCCACCGCCCTGGAAGAGTAAACCTTGTTTTCAATTGCCAAGGCAATTAAACAAGCAATCTGCCGTTCATTAGTAAAGCGGGGTACGATTTTGTCAAATCGATTTTTCTGAATCAGATTGTGGCTGCACTCAATGATATTATCCGCTACACTCTTATTTTCCGAGAAGACGCCAAGAGTAGCAGTGACCAAGCGCTGATTTATGTCATCTGTTTCTCTTTTGTTGAATTTGTTCAGAAGACTGATCTGGGGGATAGAATTTGACTCGATAACACCGGTTAACTCTAAAAGTTGAATCAATCCGGCCAAATCACGATTATTTTTATTCTCTATGACCAGAACAGAAATATCCTGCTTCTTCAGAAAATCTTTCGCTCTTATCAACCTTTCAATCTGCCGTATGCTCAGAGAGCTGCTGTCGGCGATAATCAAGCGGTTTTTGCGTTCAAGAAGCGATTGTAATGCGGCATCACTCAAACTTTCTTTTGATTCAAAGATGAAAACGTCTCGGTCCCTTATACGAGAGGCAACATCAATTGCGATATATGTTTTTCCGCTGCATCCGCCTCCCAAAAGAAATTGCAGACTGTGGGTACGAATGTTTTCAATTATCAGATCAGTCTCATCCCGCGAAATGAAAAAATAAGGAAGAGTGATGGATCTGTCTTTGTTAATCAGACTCTTTCCGTGAAACAGATAAGACTCGTTCAAGTCAAATTCCTCACTCAAGGGGGTGAACTTATATGTACGGTAGTAATCGATTTCAGCAGGCTTTATCCGTTTTGCGTCCTGCGCTGCCGCATAAATGGAATCGTATATTTCCTGATAGGAGTTGAATACGATACAGTGGGTGATTTTATAACGTTCCAAATCAAACTGCTCCATGCGGGATGGAGCTTTCGTTGTACAGTAGAAACGAGTGTTCTCATTCGGAATGGAATTCGTTGAAACAGAGAGCAGGTCAATCTCATCCGACAAGCTACAGCCAATATACAGCAGATTTTGATATGAAATATCATGAGTAAGTCTGCTGAGGAGAGACGCATTATTGTGTATACTGGCAATGTATTGTCTTTGATCGAAGATTTCACTGACTGAATCTTCATAACTCAATATCTCTGTGATATCTCCATGCAGTTTGATGACACATTTGTATTCATCAAAGATGTTTTTCCGCACCCGACGGTTAGAATACACCACAAATTGGAAGTTGCTGTTACGCTCAATAGCATCATCAATGTTAAGCGTGTAAACATAGGGCCATGGAATGGACAGAAATTTACGCCTGCAATTGTCAAGTAATACATTTGTAAAATTCGCCCTCAGATATTCATGTTGTTTTTCAGCTGGGATTACGGCATGATAGATACCAGATACTTTCGAAAATGGTGCAGAATACAGAAGCGTAGTCTCATCGGGAGTGAACTCTCCACTCAACTGAATGGCAGTAATCATGTGCTGCTGATAATCTGCCCCGGATGGAACGCTGCCTTGAAAAGCACTGCACCCTCTGGTGAAGCCAGAACCGAGAATCGGTATCAACATCCTTTTCCGCATACTCTCAATTACTAATTCACGTACTTCATTAAAATTGACGATTCTCATATCCACTCTCTCCTGTTCTATCTGTTTCTATCAATTTCACATGCCAGATTTAAAGTCGTACGGTGAGGTTATAGTTTGACTGAACTGTTTTGATTCTACCAACTCCAAACGGCGTACTCCTCATTTTTGAGTATTGGAAACAAAATAATATCAAGCACGGCAAAATTGCATATGTTTTCTCTTTCATGTCATTTTCCCATTGACGGAGAGACTCCAATGGGTTGCGGCTGCGCATCCAGCTTTGAATAACATAGCCAGAAGATTCTTCGGAATATTGCCTTGCCGGATCGGTTAATGGCACCATATCCTTGCTGGTCATCAGCCTCATGTATAAGCGCATGGTTTTATGGTAGTCCCTGGTTTTTAGATGTCCGTTGTTTTTCCTCATTCAGAGAATCATAAAACTTCTCTCTCGATATAGTGGCAAGGTCTATATCCATGAATTGTCTTGCTGAAAGCGAATCAACCGAGGACTCGTACTGAAACGCCAAACGCGCATAGAGTTCGCCGATTTCGTGATCCCACACTTCCTTTTTTTACAAGTATATCAGAAAGAACAGGATTTGTACAGCGTCATTTCCTTTCCAGGGAAGGAGATTGATATCTGGTCGATTTCCTCAGATGCTCAGTTTTGTCATAATGGAAGTTTCATAATTGCCTCACTTTCTAAAACATAAACAAAAGCAGATTCAAGGGAGAGCCAATCTCCTTAAATCTGCTTGCCGACACATGCGATATATAATTATAGCCAGTTTCCAGTGCTGGTTTCAAGACAATTTCACCAAAACAAGCAAAACCTGCGTATAACTATTGTTACACACAGGTTTTGTCTACTTTGTCTAGTGTTGACAAAAAAGATGCAGCCAGAAAACCAATATTAATACAATGTATCTTTAATGTTTTTTGCATGTCATCCACGCCATGAGGCTAATAGCTCATCTACGTCGCTTTGGGGAATATGGTCATCATAATGGTTTTCTTTAATAGCATATAGGAAAAATGCTCCACATTTATGTTGGATTTCTTCAGATAATATGAACAATAGACCGGATTTTTTGAGAGAGTCAATCGCTTGTAGAATCCGTTCTTTAGTCAAATATTCTTGATAGGTGTTTTCTACTTCATATTCTACTCTGCCGCTAATCCAAGCAGATACTGAACTGACTAGGTACTTTGCAATATTAGAGTCATCTTTCAGAACAATTTTCATATACGATTTGGCATAGTCAGTATCAAAACTCTCCAATAGATAATATACTATCCTCCACCTATTAAAGTCAAACAAATTATGTTCGTTCAGAAGTTGTTTTACCTTTTTCGTAAATACAGATTCTAGTCGGATCAGCTCGTCCAGTGTGATAACCCTTTTTATTTCTCTACGTTCACCTTTAGCCGCTAACCTGCCATAAGCCAATTCTAACTGGTTGACGATATCCGCAGCAGACTGTATGGTATCCACATCAGAATTTGTAATAAAATTAGAAACAAGAGGAAATCTTTCCGCATGTGCGACCGTGTCTAACAATTCTATTACCATACGCTCCGCAAGGTAGCTTGCTGGCAACAACATGTTATGAGTCGATCTTGTATTCAATTCACTGGAGGTTTTTAGCAAAACCTCTATAATTAGTTTCACTCTGTCCGAAGGAATCTCTGAGGCCATAGCTCTGATTTCCTCTAAAAATTCATAACTACTGCCATTTTTCTCCTGGTCCAGCAAAAGCTGTTCAAGTTCTGGGCCGGTATTCGTATAGATAGCATTTAAAATTTGCGATTTTTTGAATACAACTCCATCTAGGTCTAGGCTAAAATATCGGAAAAACTTTTCTGCATGGGCGATCTGATTATTTCGCCGTAACAGATCTAGGCCAAAGATCTCATAAGTCTTTCCTATTTTTCGCCCGAAATGTGGGAATAGGAGTGAGAGGAACTCAATGACAATTTCAACCTGTTCATCAACTATTGGGTTGGCGTGGTTTCCTTCGAGGAGAATTTTAAATCTGGAAGAGTAATCCGCATACAACTCTTTCTGATTTTTATTTTGATCCATGAGATAACCTGGATATAGCTCACCCGTCAAAATGGGCTTATTATTTTTAACCCATTCATAAATTTTTGGAAAGTGTATTTCCAAAGCTGATATCGCAACTAAATCTGTGAAGTCAACCTCCGAAGCTATGCTAGCCAATTTAAACTGAACAGCGTTGCACAAACGATTGATATCTCGCAGATTATTTATTAACGACGCAATACAAGGTTCATATAACTGCTGCCAATGCGTTTCATGAAAATTAACATCTGTATGCTCCGCTAAAATTTCATTTAACCGCTGCAGTAGTACTTGCCTAATTTTTGTATGTTGAATCTCCGGAATTTGAATTGGCATTTGAATGATTTTTTCCAGGTAATCCTCTCCGCTACCCTCCTGAACGTTTTCCAGAGCTTTTACAACAATGTCTTTATCAAAAACTAAAAGGTACATTGTATTTGGAAACTTTGCTACAGAAGTTATCAGCTGAAAAACCTGACGAATTTGAGCATTGCTCAAACGATCAATATCATCAATGACTACTAAAATCCTGCTGGATTGTTTCTCAAGGAGTTTGATTATAAATTCCTTTTGTTTTAATATGTCCTTTTCACCCGCTCCGTTCTTCAACCTTTTTCCCAGTGCAACAGTGCCTCTTTTCCCAAGAAACCCAAGCAGGCCAAGAGCAGGAGACAGGGAGCCCAAGAGGCCAAAAGCATCGGAATATTGTTCCAACGCATTTCCGATACTCTCAAGGTTCTTATCTCCCTTATTTCGGAATTCATTGGACATGCGGATAAAAAATTGGTTGAGAAGTTGATTCTCTTCAGAAAAATTCCAAGGTTCGAAATGAACAATTATGAGTTTATTCTCTGTGCACAAATCTTTTTGCTGCTCCTCAATTTCACGAAGAGTCAAATTGACAATAGAGGTTTTCCCACTCCCCCATTTCCCAAAGAGCCCAATTGTGAATGTATCTAGAATATTTAAATGCAGAAGGGATTGTGCTAATAACTTGGCAAAGCTGTTTCGTCCGAGTTGATCTTCTTGCGATAATTGTATTGGCTTGTCGGAATAAAACATGATTGTTACCTACCTTAGCCATATATCATTCTCTATATATGTATCGCTTGCTTTAGCGAAGAATCATTTTACAAAGCTAAACGTCTTCTGTGATAATCGGCTCGTGGTTTCCAATAATCTCATATTTATCTTGCTGGCCATCATTCTTGATTTGCTTATGACTTAAACAATCGGACACAAATGTTTTTTTGGAGGACAACTGCTCCAAGATATTTTTCATTGTTTAGAATTTTCCGCAGGGACTCTCTGCTCCATACCGCCTTGCCTCTAGGAGAAGGAATGCCCTGTTCCTGCAATACTCCGGCAATCTGGGACAGGCTTGCCCCCTCTCTTGACATACGAAAGATCAGCCTGACAACCTCGGCCTCTTTCTCATCAATTACCAGCTTCCCATTTTCATCATGCCTGTAGCCATAACACTTTCTCTGGTAGTACTTTGAATCAGGGTCCGAGAAAGATTTTTGCAGCCCCCATTTGATATCCGCACTCTTGGATTCACTTTCATCCTGGGCCTGAGCGCAAATGACGGTCAGTAAGAATTCGGAAGTTTCATGAAGGGAATGAATATCTTCTGCTTCAAAGTAGATATCTACATTCCAGCGGCGAAGCATGCGAATCGTTTTCAGTGCGTCTACCGTATTTCGGGCAAATCGTGAAGCCGATTTGATTAAGACCATGTCAACTCTGCCGCGTCTGCATGCAGATATCAGGGCATTCAGCCGCTTTCGCCCTTTCATAGTGGTTCCGCTGCCTACATCGGAATATATCCCTGCAAACTGCCAGTCAGAATTCGATTTAACTTGTTCTTCGTAGTATCGTTCCTGTGCGGCCAGACTGTCCAACTGATCTTGACCATTCGTACTGACTCGGCAGTAAGCGGCTACCTCCCTTAAGGTTGGTCCTTTCTTTCGAGGAGGAATCTCTCTTACGATAGCCACGATTTCAGCCCCCTAATAGTTCATCTAGCAGCTAGTCGACTCCTGCTCCTGTTGTTTTTCTCTCGTTGCACGGCATTAAAGAGCTCATGAGAGATGATTGCCGGGTGATGAGCCCTCATGAGAACCTGTGTACTAGCGTCATGAGACTTTACGTGGACACCATCAATTACATTTGTTTTCCCTAAGACTACGTCACCTACATATTTCTCATTTGCCAGCAGTTTCGAAATTGTTTCACGGCTCCATGTGACTCTGCCGGTAGGCGAAACAATACCCTTGCGGGCTAGTGCGTCAGAGATCTTTCCAAGACTGTCGCCGTTCATGAAGCGATGAAAGATGAAGAGTACTGTGTTGGCCTCAATGGGATCAATCATAAGCTCTCCGGCACGAGAGACCTTGTAGCCATAGCAAACGGTAGAAGCCTTGGCGGAGGTTCCGCTTTGGAAGCTCTTTTGGAGCCCAGCACGACTTTGCTCACTTTTTGTCAGTTCCATGGTAACATATTCCTCCCTGAATTTCAATTGCAAGATAGCAGAAGGCACAGCCCGGAAAGGCTGTGCCAAATTTCGCGCGATTATTTACATGGTGGGGAGTTCGAGTCTCCCAACATGCGTTTTTAACAATTGAGCCATATTTATAAGTAAAATGAAAGTTGACAAACCCTTGTAAACAGGCACTTTCAGGCCCTTGGGTTTGTCAACTTATCATGGTGCCGGTGGTGGGACTCGAACCCACACGGTATCGCTACCAACGGATTTTGAGTCCGTCACGTCTACCAATTCCATCACACCGGCAATTTTTTACCTATTATACAACCTCCTCCCGGGAAATTCAAGAGGGACTTTTCAAAATCCGCCCCCGGAGAGAAAAACCGCGTCCCGCCGCAGGCCAGCTGGATGTACACCCCGTAGATCAGGAGGAGACGCCCGGGGCCTCCGCCGTGATTGCCAGCGGGTGGCTGGCCCCGTCAGGATGCCCGGCTCCGGCATCCCCATATGCGGCAGGAAGGGCACGGCCACGAGGACCGGGGAGGGCGGGCAGGGCGTAGTAAACCGCCAGCCGCCGTCCCAGGGTCCGCTCCGTTTCGCTGAACTGCTGGACGGTGAGAATGGCGGCGGGGCCTCACAGGACCAGCGCCTCCCTCAGCGTGCGGAGGGAGGCCAGATGGCCCTCCAGCATGGGCAGGGTCAGGTCCTCCATCTCCAGGGAGACCACATCGTCATACCCCGCCATGCGGGCGGCGGAGAAAAACTCCCGCCACCACTGGAGGCCATGGCCCGCGCCTACCGCCACATAGTTCCAGCTTCTCCGGCGGAAGGCGCCGATGGGCTTGGTGTCCAGCATCCCATTGGGGCCCCACATGCGGCGCTCCGGCCGGGAGTCCTTGCCGTGGATGTGGTACAGGGCCCCCGCCTCCCCCAGGACCCGGGCGGCCTCGATGGGGTCCCCGCCCATCCAGAAGAGGTGGGAGGGGTCCAGGTTCATGCCCACCATGGGCCCCACGGCCTCCCGGAGGCGCAGCAGCGTCTCCGGGTTGTACACCAGCTGCATCCCGTGGTTCTCCAGGGCGATCTGTTCAATGCCGCAGTCCTCCGCCCTGCTGACGATCTTCCGCCAGACGGGGATGGCCACGTCGTTCCACTGGTAGTCCAGGATGTCCTGAGTCTCCGGGGGCCAGGAGGTGGTGATCCAGACCGGCGTCCTGTCCCCGGGGCACCCGGCGGGCAGGCCGCTCATCATGACGATCTTCCGCACACCCAGCTTTTCCGCCAGACGGAAGGTCTTTTCCGTCACCTCCATATCCTTTTCATAAGCCAGGGGGTTCCCGGAGCAGTTCAGGGCGCAGAGGTCCAGCCGGCGGCGGCGCTGGGCGTCCCGCCAGCGGGTCCGGGCCGGCTCGGAGGAGAGAACCTCGTCCAGGTCGATGTGGGGCGCGGAGGACCAGTTCCCCGTGCCGATCTCCAGGGCGGAAACCCCCTGGGCGGCGCAGAAATCCAGCATGTCCTCATAGGGCATGTCCAAGGTGCAGGTCTTGACGGCAAGTTTCATGACGGCCTCCTGTCTGATCATGTTCAAATTCCGCGCGTCCGCCCGGTCAGGACTCCCGGCCCTTCAGCAGCCGCCACAGCGTGGTGCGGCTGATTCCCAGGCGTTTGGCGGCGGCGGTGTGGTTCCCCCCCGTCTCCTCCACGACCCGCCGGGCCACGTCCTGGTCGATCTCGCTCAGCGTCCGGCTCAGGTCCAGGGGCACGGTGGCGTTTTCCGCGTGGAGGGTGAACGCGCCCACGTGGCGCTCCTTCTGCAGCAGCTGGCGGACGCTCTCCGCGGTGATCATCTGCCCCGGGGCGGTGACCGCCAGATCCCCCAGGACCCGGCGGAACTGGGTGTAGTTGTGGGGCCACTGGAAGCTCTGGAGCAGCGCCACGGCGTCCGGCTCCACGCCGATGATGCGCCGGGGGAGGTCCGCGTTCAGATAGCTCAGGGACAGATTGACCAGCGTGGGAATCCGGTCCGCCATCTGCCGCAGGGGCGGCAGGTACAAAGAGAGGCAGCACAGCTTGTCCATGAACAGCGACCCCACGGCGGAGATGTATTCCCCCGGCTGGCAGACGCAGGAGAAAATCACCCGGTTCCGGCGGCAGACCGCCATCTCCTCCAGCGCGGCCAGCATCTGCCGCTGCCGCTCCGGGCTGAGGACGTCGATGCTGGCGAAGTACAGGGTGTTCCCCTCGTCGGAGAGGGGGGAGTTGTGGTGCTCCAGCAGGAAGGTCCAGCTCTTGTCGTTCAGCAGGCTGCAGTTGACGGACACGAAGGGGTTGTTCCGCAGGACGCTGCGCATGTACAGCGCCCCCACCATGGACTCCTTTCCGGTGCCGTCCTCCCCGGTGACCATCACCGGGGCGCTGCTCTGGTTGATGCGGAGGATCTCCTCCTGAAAATCCCCGATGGTCCCCGCGAAGCTGAAGATGCTGTCGTAGAAAGCGCTCTCCGCCTCCGGGCGGGTGGAGAAGCGGATGCCCGCCTGGCTGGGGGAGAGGGGCGTCCGCCGGGCGTCCACGAAAAAGGCGACGCAGGAGACGCTGCCGGAGTCGATCTGCCGGGCGCGGATGGAGTACAGCATCCCCCCCAGGTTCCGGGTGATCCGCCGGTCCGCCGCCCGCCGGGACTCCGGCAGCTCCTGGCGCAGCATGTCCAGCAGCTCCGGCGCGGGGTCGCTGAGGGTGGAGAGAAAGAGGTTCCCCCGGCTGTCGAAGACCACGGTCTGGCTGATCTGGCCCTGGATGAGCTCCCGGAAGAAGAGGTTTTCGTCCCGGCGCCTCCGCTGGCTGCGGCAGATCAGCAGCGCCTGATCAAAGGCCTTCCGGAGGCTTTTCAGGGAGGAGGTCACCAGGAAGGAGTTCATGCCCAGACGCTTGGCGGTGGTGTTGGCCAGGGTGTCACAGAGGACGGTCTGGCAGTGGTTCCGCTGGAGCTCCAGCAGGACGGGCTCCACGCCGTCCCGGCTCTCGTAGGTGTGGATGTCCATGTCCTCCCCCATGACCTCGCACAGCTGCCGGGCGCTCTCGGCGATGTTGGGGGCGGCGATGAAGGCCGGGCGGCTGTCCAGTCCGCCGGCCAGCCGCAGGGCGCACAGGAGGTCATACATGGTCACCTCGATCTCCACCACCGGCAGGGACAGGTCCCGGCGCAGCATGGCGGCGGTGTCCCCTCGGGAGATGACCACATCGTAGTTCCCGTGGAAATTGGCCTGGGCGATCTCCAGACCCAGCTCCCGGTCACCCACGAACAGGGTGAGATCCATTTCCGGGTATTCCTCCGCCAAGCTGGACATCAGGGCCTTCATCCCCTCGTAAGGCGCGATGCAGAGGGCGCAAAATCGGTTTTCCAAAATCTGTCACCCCAATTTCCGTTTAAATTTTGAACAAATTATAACAAATATACAAAAAGAAAGCAAACATTTTTCGATGTGTTTCAATATCAAACGATTTAGAGGCAAAAAAAGATTGCGCTCGCCCCATGGGTTTTGTAAAATAAGCCTAAAGTCAACGGGATGCCGGAGCGCTTTCGGGCAAATCGACGATGGCGGGAAAGCACTCCCGAGAAAACGTTCCAAAATTGGACGATGGACGTGAGGGATGGCATGGAAAAGCTGTTGATCATTGCGGATGATTTTACCGGAGCGCTGGACACCGGCGTCCAATTCGCGGCCCGCGGCGCCAGGACCTGTGTGGTGACGGACCCGGCCTATGATTTCGCCCGGGCCGGAGAGGAGGTCCAGGTGCTGGTCCTGGACGCCGAGACCCGGCACCTGACGCCGGAGGCGGCCTACCGGACCGTGTTCCGGGCCGTGGGGGCCGGGTTGGCCGCCGGATTCCAGTACATCTACAAGAAAACCGATTCCGCCCTGCGGGGCAACGTGGGCGCGGAGCTGTCCGCGGCGCTGGACGCCGCCGGGGCGGAGCGGCTGCACTTCCTCCCGGCGATGCCGAAGACCAACCGGGTCACCCGGAACGGCGTCCACTACATCGACGGTGTGCCCGTGGCGGAGAGCGTCTTCGGGCAGGACCCCTTCGAGCCGGTGTCGGCCTCCGCCGTGGCGGAGATCATCGGGGCCCAGTCGGACACGCCGGTGGTCCTCCACCCCCTGGGGGAGGACGGGCCGGAGGCCCGCCCCGGCATCCAGGTCTACGACGCGGAGACGGAGGAGGACCTCCGCCGGATCGGCGGGCGGCTTGGCCGGGAGGAGCTGACCCTCTCCGCCGGCTGCGCGGGCTTCGCGGCGGTGCTGGCGGAGCTGCTGGAGCTGAACGGCCCGGCGCCGGGACGGCCGGAGCTGGCGCCCGCCCTCTTCGTGGCCTGCGGCAGCGTGAACCCGGTGACCCTGCGGCAGATGGACGCGGCGGAGGCGGAGGGCTTCACCCGGGTGCACCTGACCCCGGTCCGGAAGCTGGAGGCCTCCTGGCTGGAGAGCCCGGACTGCGCCGCCGCCGTGTCCTCCTGGCTGGAGGACGCCGGACGGGGGAGGCGCTTCATCCTGGACGTGAACGACCCGGCGGGCCGCAATGACACGGCGGACTACGCCAAAGAGCACGGCCTCACCACCGAGGACCTGCGGGTCCGCATCTCCGGGCAGCTGGGCCAATTGGTCCGGCGGCTGCTGGACGGGGGGCTGGACGCCACGCTCCTGTGTACCGGCGGGGACACGCTGCTGGCCCTGACCCGGGCGGTGGGCACGGCGGAGCTGATCCCGGTGTGCGAGCTGGACACCGGCGCGGTGCTGACTGATTTCGTGTATCGAGGAAAAATTCATCATATCATTTCAAAATCCGGCGGCTTCGGCGAGCCCGGCCTGTTCATCAGGCTGGCCCGGACCCTGGGCGCCGGAAAAGAAGAGGAGGCTGCATCATGCTGACCAAGTACGAATTGAAAATGCCCCACGCTGTTTACAGTGGAGAGGACGCCCTGGGGAAGATCCCTGAGATCTTCGCCGCGGGCGGCGTGAAGCGTCTGGTGGTCTTCACCGACAAGGGCATCGAGGGCGCGGGCCTGCTGGAGTTCCCCATGGCGAAGGTCCGGGAGACCGGCGTGGAGACCGTCATCCTGGACGACCTGCCGGCGGAGCCCTCCTACATGGAGGCCCAGAAGCTGGTGGACCAGTGCAAGGAGTGCGGAGCGGACTTCATCATGGCCGTGGGCGGCGGAAGCGTCATGGACACCGCCAAGCTGGCCAGCATCCTGATGACCGACGAATACGGCGTCAAGGAGCTGCTGGATGAGCCCGGCCGGGCCAGGAAGTGCATGAAGACCCTGATGATCCCCACCACCGCCGGAACCGGCTCCGAGGCCACCCCCAACGCCATCGTGGCCGTGCCGGAAAAGCAGCTGAAGGTGGGCATCGTCAACACGGAAATGATCGCCGACTATGTGATCCTGGACGCGGTGATGATCAAGAAGCTGCCCCGGAAGATCGCCGCCGCCACGGGAGTGGACGCCCTGGCCCACGCCATCGAGTGCTTCACCAGCAACAAGGCCAATCCCTTCAGCGACATCTTCGCCCTCCAGGCCCTGGACATGATCCTGAACAACATCGAGCGGGCCTGTGACGACCCGGAGGCCATGGACGCCAAAAACACCATGCTCCTGGCCAGCTTCTACGCCGGCGTCGCCATCACGGCCTCCGGCACCACCGCCGTCCACGCCCTGAGCTACCCCCTGGGCGGCAAGTACCACATCGCCCACGGCGTGTCCAACGCCATCCTGCTGGCCCCCGTCATGCGGTTCAACGAGCCCGCCTGCCGGCCCCTGCTGGCCAAGGCCTATGACCGCTGCCTCAAGGGAGACGCCAAGACCGAGGAAGAGAAGAGCGCCGCCGTCATCCAGCGTCTCGAGGGCATCGTGAAGCACCTGGACATCCCCACCAGCCTCACCGAGTTCGGCGTGCCCAAGGAGGACCTGGAGGCTCTGGTGGCCTCCGGCATGGAGGTGACCCGGCTGCTGGTGAACAACATGCGGACCGTCACGGCGGACGACGCCCGGAAAATCTATCAGGAAGTCCTGTAAAGGAATTTGGATAAGGAGCGTGCAGACATGAAGCGTCTTGAAATCAAAGGCATCATCCCCCCGGTCATCACCCCCATGAATCCCCAGGATGAAAGCGTCAACATCCCCGAGCTCCGCAATCAGATCGAGCGCCAGATCGCCGGCGGCGTCCACGGCATCTTCCCCTTCGGCACCAACGGAGAGGCCTACATCCTCAGCCTGAAGGAAAAGGAGGAGATCCTCGAGGCCACCGTGGATCAGGTGAAGGGCCGCATCCCCGTCTACGCGGGCACCGGCTGCATCTCCACCCGGGACACCGTCTACATGAGCAAGCGGGCCGAGGAGCTGGGCGCGGACGCCCTGTCCATCATCACCCCCAGCTTCGCCCTGGCCAGCCAGAAGGAGCTGTATGACCACTACTGCGAGGTGGCCAAGCACGTGAACATCCCCATCGTGCTGTACAACATCCCCGCCCGGACGGGCAACAAGCTGCTGCCGGAGACCGTGGCGAAGCTGGCCAAGGACGTGGACGTCATCCTGGGCGCCAAGGACTCCAGCGGCGACCTGGAAAACCTGAAGGCCTACATCACCCTGACCCGGGACATCGGCAAGGACTTCGCCGTCCTGGCCGGAAACGACGGCAACATCCTCCCCTGCCTGAAGGCCGGCGGCGCCGGCGGCGTGGCGGGCCGGGCCAACATCTGGCCGAAGACCATCGCCTCCATCTACGACAGCTTCATGGCGGGCGACCTGGAGAAGGCCCAGGCGGCTCAGGACGCCATCGTGGCCCTCCAGCGGGTGTTCAAGTTCGGCAACCCCAACACCATCATCAAAAAGGCCGTGGCCCTGCTGGGCTATCCCGTGGGCGACTGCCGCAGGCCCTTCAACTACCTCTGCGACGAGGGAATCGAGGAGCTGAGGAAGGTTCTGGAAGAGACCAAAGACCTGGGCTGACAACAACATCAAGGAGGAGAAGAGAGTATGAACAAACCGATTCTGGGCATCACCATGGGCGACCCCTTCGGCAACGGCCCCGAGATCACCGTCAAGGCCTTGGCGGACAAGGCGGTTTACGACCGCTGCCGGCCCCTGGTGGTGGGCGACGTCTCCGCCATGGAGTACGCGGCCAAGGCGGCGAAAAAGGTCTCCGGCATCGACATGAAGGTCCGGAAAATCCAGGCTGTCAGCGAGGCCAACTATGAGTACGGCGTCATCGACGTGTTCGACCTGGGCCTCCTCAAGGCCTCCGACATCCCCGGCGACCCGGAGAATCCCAAGCCCTTCGGCTTGGGGGCCACGGCCCTGGGCGGCGAGGCGGCCTTCCAGTACGTGAAGAAGGTCATCGAACTGGCCATGGCCGGAGAGGTGGACGCCACGGTCACCAACGCCCTGAGCAAAGAGGCCATCAACATGGCGGACCACCACTACTCGGGACACACGGAAATCTACGCGGACTACACGAAGACCTCCAAATACACCATGATGCTGGCCCATGACGAGCTGCGGGTGGTCCACGTCTCCACCCACGTCTCCCTCCGGGAGGCCTGTGACCGGGTGAAGAAGGACCGGGTCCTGGACGTGATCCGCATCGCCAACGCGGGCTGCAAGGCCATCGGCATCAAGGAGCCCAAAATCGCCGTGGCCGGACTGAACCCCCACTGCGGAGAGAACGGCATGTTCGGCCGGGAGGAGATCGAGGAGATCCAGCCCGCCATCGATCAGGCCATGGCCGAGGGAATCATCATCCCCGAGAAGAAGCCCACCCCGCCGGACACCGTCTTCTCCAAGGCGCTGGGCGGCTGGTATGACATCGTGGTGGTCATGTACCACGACCAGGGCCACATCCCCCTGAAGGTCAAGGGCTTTGTCTACAACAAGGCCGAGGGCCACTGGGACGCCGTGGCCGGCGTCAACGTCACCCTGGGCCTGCCCATCATCCGGGCCTCCGTGGACCACGGCACGGGCTTCGGACACGCCGGAGACGGACACGCCAACGAGCTGAGCCTGATCAACGCCATGGACTACGGTATCCGTATGGCCAACGCCAAGGCGGAGCAGTAAGGGCGAAACTGATAGAAAGGGGAACCGACCCATGAAAGTTACCATGACGGAGGCCATCTGCCAGGAGGGCATGGCCCTGCTGGAGGGGAAGGCCGACATCTTCGTGGCGCACGACGCCCACCCCCACAACTACCTGGACCAGCTGAAGGACACCGACGCCTTCATCGTCCGGGTGGCGGACAAGGGCGCCATCGACAAGGAGTCCATGGAGAGCAGCCCGGCGCTGAAGGTCATCGGCCGCACCGGAATCGGCTATGACAGCGTGGACGTGGAGTCCGCCACGAAGCTGGGCATCCCCGTGGTCATCACCCCGGGGGCCAACAACCGCAGCGTGGCCGAGCACGCGGTGACGCTGATGCTGGCCCTGTCCAAGAACATGGTGGAGTCCGATGTGGAGCAGCGGAAGGGCAACTGGAAGATCCGGGACGCCAAGAAGGTCTTCGAGGTGGAGAAGAAAACCTGCCTCATCATCGGCCTGGGCACCATCGGCAAAATCATCGCCCACCTGTGCCTGGGGCTGGACATGAAGGTGATCGGCTATGACACCTTCCTCACCAGGGAGCAGATGGCGGAGCTGGGCGTGGAGAAATACGACGACAAGTTCGAGGCCCTGAAAGCCGCCGACGTGGTCATTGTCCAGATGCCCCTGATCGAGGGCGTCACCAACAACACCATCGCCAAGGCGGAGCTGGACGCCATGAAGCCCACCGCCATCCTCATCAACTGCAGCCGGGGAGAAATCGTCAACGAGCCGGAGCTCTGCGCCGCCCTGAAGAGCGGAAGCATCGCCGGCGCGGGCCTGGACGTGTTCTGGAACGAGCCCACCCATGTGGACGACGAGATTCTCCACTGCCCCAATGTCATCGTCAGCCCCCACAGCGCCGCCCAGACCCGGGAGGCGGTCATCAAGATGGCCCAGATGTGCGTGGAGGGCTGCCTTGCGGTGCTGGACGGGAAGAAATGGCCCTATGTGGCCGACAAGGCCGTCTACGATCATCCCAAGTGGGCCGGCGCCGACTGGGCTGAGGTCTGAGGCATGAGGGAGGCCTTGGAGTCGCTCCGGCGGAGGCGGGCGGGGGTTCTTCTCTTGAACCTCGCCTATTTCCTGGCGCTGCTGGCCGTGGGGGCGCTGGCCTTCTTCGGCTCCCCCGCCGCCTGGGCGCTGATCGCGGTCTGTGTGGCGGCGTACCTGCTGGCGGTCCGGCCGGCCACCCGGCGCTATACCGCCGCGGTCCGCGGAGCCATTCTGGAGCACGCCGTCTGCGCGGGAGTGGCGGACTTCCAATACTCCCCCGGAGAGGGCGTCCCCGCCGGGGCGGTCCGGGCCTCCGGCCTTCTGGCCGACAACAGCGGCAAGGCCTTCATGAGCCGTGAGCACGTCACCGGCCGCGCGGAAGGGCTGGAGCTGGAGATGGCGGACGTGACCTTCCCCATCGTGGAGGACGGGCGGAACGCCATGTTCTCCGGAAGCTGCGTCCTCCTCCGGTGCCCCGGGGCGGAGCTCCCCGATGTCACGGTGCAAAAGGGAGAGCTGGAGGGCCTCGGCCTTCCCGGGGCCCAGACGCGGCTTCTGGAGGAGCTGGGCGCCCTGATTCCCGGGAGCCTCTACCTCCGGGCGGAGGGGGAACGGCTGACGCTGCTGCTGCGGGGCCGGTTCCTGGGCTTCCGGATCAACCCCCTGATGCGGATCAACGAGGCGACCCTGGGCGTCAATCCGTTTCCGGAGCTGGCGCAGGCCCTCCGGCTGGCGCGGCTGATGCGCCGCCGGAGCTGAGGAAGGAGCGTATCATGGAAATCAAAGAACAGTCCGGCCTGCGGGCGGTGCTGGAAAACACGCCGCTGCCCAAGGTGTGCCGGGTCCGGCAGATTTTCCAGCGGGACGGGATTCAGGACGTGCCCGCCTTCCTGCGGGAAAAGCTGGACCGGCAGGACCTGAAGGAGCGGATCAAGCCCGGGATGCGGGTGGTCCTCACCGGGTCCAGCAGGCAGATTCACAACATGCCGGAAATTCTCCGGGAGCTGGCCTCCTTCGTGCGGGCCCAGGGCGGCGAGCCCTGGATCATCCCCGCCATGGGCAGCCACGGCGGCGCCACGGACGAGGGACAGCGCCAGATTCTGGAGAGCTACGGCATCACCGAGGAGTTCTGCGGCTGCCCGATCTTCTCCAGCATGGAGACGGTCCGGGTGGGCGAGCTCCCCAACGGGGACGAGGTCCGGGTGGACAAATTCGCCCACGAGGCGGACGCCGTCATCGTGGTGGGGCGCATCAAGGCCCACACGGCCTTCCGGGGCCCCTACGAGTCCGGCCTCATCAAGATGATGGCCATCGGCATGGGCAAGCGGGCCGGCGCGGACTCCCTCCACCGGGAGGGCTTCGGCAAAATGGGCGAGCGCCTGCCGGAGTACGCCAGGGTGGTGTTCGACAGCTGCAACATCATCTTCGGCGTGGCCCCCATTGAAAACGAGTTCGACGAGACCTGCCGGGTGGAGGTCATCCCGGCGGAGGAGATCTTCGACCGGGAGCCGGAGCTGCTGCTGTACGCCAAGAGCCGCCTGCCCCGCATCCTGATTCCGGAGACGGACATCCTGATGGTGCGGGAGATCGGAAAGAACTTCTCCGGCAGCGGCATGGACCCCAACGTCACCGGCACCTTCGGCACGCCCTACGCCACCGGAGGCATCCGAAAGCAGCGGACGGTGGTGCTGGACATCTCCCCGGAGAGCCACGGCAGCTACATCGGCCTGGGAAAGGCGGACGTCAGCACGAAGCGGGTCTTCGAGAAGCTGGACACCAACGCGACCTATTTCAACATGATCACCTCCACGGTTCTGAACGTGGGCAAAATCCCCATGATTCTGGAGGACGACAAGCTGGCCCTCCAGACGGCCGTCAAGACGCTGACCCAGGTGGACCGGGACCACATCCGTCTGGTGTACATCAAGAACACCCTGTCCCTGGAGAACATCATCGTCTCCGAGGCGCTGGCGGAGGAGATCCGCGGGCGGGAGGACATGGAAGTGCTGGAGGAGCCCCGCCCCCTGCGGTTCGACGAGCGCGGGACGCTCCTGGACTTCCTGGACTGACGCCGCGGACGCGCCGGAAAATAAATTGTAAAGGAGAGAGAAGTATTGAAAAACAAGCAGTATAAGCTGGACATCATCCCCGGCATCGTACTGGCCCTTTTTTCCATCGGCTATCTGGCCCTGATCCCGCAGATTCAGACCTTCACCGGCATGGGCGCCACGCCGCTGACCAACCACTTCATCCCCACGCTCTGGGGCGGCTTCCTGCTGGTCCTGAGCCTGTGGATCATCGCCCGGGGCTTCCGGAAGCGGAAGAAGTTCCTGGAGGAGGGCGGAAAGATCGAGAATACCTCCCTGAAGGACGCCATCATGGAGCGGCGTGAGGTCATCGTCAGCTTCATCGCCCTGACCCTCTACGTGGTCCTGATGGGCCCGGTGGGCTTCGCCCCCATGACCATCCTGTACGTCTTCGCTCAGATTCTGATTCTCACCCCCAGGGAGCAGTGGAAGAAGAACATCGTCCCCGCCCTGATCACCGCCGTGATCACCGGCTGCGTGCTGTTCTACATCTTCCGCTACATGCTGAATGTGCTGCTGCCCATCGGCATCCTGAAAGTATTCGGACTGTAAGGAGGGAGGAACCGTATGATTTTAGAAGGCTTGATGCAGGTCCTGCAGCCCATGACCATCGTCCTGGTGGCCATCGGCGTGGCCGTGGGCATCATTTTCGGCTCCATCCCGGGCCTGACGGCCACCATGGCCATCGTCATGTTCCTGCCGGTCACCTACTCCATGTCCGCCTCCGAGGGCATCTCCATGCTGATGGCCCTGTACATCGGCGGCATCTCCGGCGGTCTGATCTCCGCCATTCTGCTGAACATCCCCGGAACGCCCTCCTCCGTGGCCACCTGCTTCGACGGCAAGCCCCTGGCGGACAAGGGCGAGGCGGGGAAGGCCCTGGGCACCGGCGTGGTGTTCTCCTTCGTGGGCACCATCATCGGCATCGCCCTGCTGGTGATCCTGGCCCCCGTGCTGTGCGACTTCGCCTTGAAGTTCCAGGCCTATGAGTACTGCGCCCTGGCCCTGTTCTCCCTGTCCATGGTCATCGCCCTGACGGGCCACGACATGCCCAAGGGCCTCATCAGCGCCGTGCTGGGCGCTTTGCTGGCCACCGTGGGCCTGGCGCCCATCGACTCCCGGCCCCGCTTCACCTTCGGCATGTACCAGCTGAACAACGGCTTCGCCCTGGTGGTGCTGCTGATCGGCCTCTTCGCCATCTCCGAGGTCATGGCCTACGCCGAGTCCGTGCGCCAGAAGCAGGACTTCACCATCCGGAGCAACGTGAAGATCAAGGGCGTGGGCTTCACCTTCAAGGAATTCGTGGGCCAGCTCCGCAACGCCGTGGTCTCCGCCCTCATCGGCGTGGGCATCGGCATCCTGCCGGGCATCGGCGGCGGCGTCAGCTGCATGATCTCCTACACGGTGTCCAAAAACACCTCCAAGCACCGGGAGCTCTACGGCACCGGAATCATGGACGGCGTGGTGGCCTCCGAAACGGCCAACAACGGCACCATCGGCGGAGCCATGATCCCCCTGCTGAGCCTGGGCATCCCCGGCGACGCGGCCACGGCCATGCTGCTGGGCGGCCTCCAGGTCCACAATGTGGCCCCCGGTCCCCTGATCTATGAGAAGAACGGCGTGGTGGTCTATGCCATTTTCTTCGCCATGGTCCTCTCCGCCATCTTCATGATGCTGTTCATGCTCCTGGGCATGCGGTTCTTCATCTCCGTTCTGAAGGTACCCAAGAACTACCTGCTGCCCGTGGTGGTGGTTCTCTGCGGCATCGGCGCCATCGGAAACGCCAACGCCCTCTTTGACACCTACTGCATGGTGGGCTTCGGCCTGATGAGCTACCTGATGATCAAGTCCAAGATTCCCACGGTCCCCATGATCCTGGGCTTCATCCTGGGTCCCACCTTCGAGCAGAACCTGCGCCGCGTGTCCCAGCTGGCCTCCAGCGACTCCTTCATCGGCCATCCCATTTTCTGTGTATTGATCGTTGCCACCGTTTTCGTGGTGATCTTCTCCGTCCGCGCCAATCTGAAGGACGCCAAGCGCGCCCAGGAGCTGGAAGCGGCGGAGCTTCACCGGGAAGCCGCCGGCGGCGATGAATAAAAACAAACGTAAAAACCGACTGTCAAGAAAGGAAGCACTCAAATGAAAAGATTTTTCTCTCTCGTCCTGACCTGCGTGATGCTGCTCTGCCTGGCCACCGGCTGCGGCGGCGGCAAAGACGACAGCGCCCAGACCCCCCCTCCCGCTGACAACAGCGGAAGCTCCGCCCCCGCCGCCGGCGACAGCTCCGGCGAAGCCTGGAAACCCGAAAAGACCATCAACATCTACATGACCCACGGCGCCGGCGGCGACACCGACTACATGGGCCGCCAGCTGGCCACCGCCCTGGAGGGCGTCCTGGGCGTGTCCGTGGTGGTGACCAACGTCACCGGATCCAACGGAGCCACCTGCATGCAGCAGTACAAGGACGGCGAAACCGACGGGTACACCCTGATCGCCACCAACACCGCCGCTCTGAACGGAAACGAGGCCACCAGCATGGTGGACTTCGGATACGACGCCTTTGAGCCCGTGGCCGTGTACGGCATCCAGTCCGGAGAGAACATCGTCGTTCCCGCCGACGCCCCCTATGACGACCTGCAGGGCCTGCTGGACGCCTCCAAGGCCAACCCCGGCCAGATCCGCTACGGCATCTCCACCGGCGGCGGCGTGTACATCCAGGCCTGCGTCCTGACGAACCTGGGCGGCGCGCAGTTCAACATCATTGACGCCGGCGACGGCGCGGCCCGCCTGACCGCCCTGCTGGGCGGCGAGGTGGACGCCACCTCCCTGCCCTACTCCACCGCCGCCGACTACATCGAGAACGGCCAGCTGAAGAGCCTGTGCACCTGCCTGTCCAAGGCTCCCGACCTGCTGCCCGACCAGAAGTCCGCCAGCGAGACCATCCCCGAGCTGCAGATCGACACCGAGTACGTGGTCCTGGCCCCCAAGGGGACCCCGGCCAACATCGTGTCCGCTCTGAACGCCGCCATCCTGGAAGCCACCAGCACCGACAGCTGGAAGACCATGGTCAATGAGTACTGCCTCCAGAATCCCTTCGTCCTGAACGTGGAGGACACCGTTGCCAACCTGAAGAACCAGCGCGACCTGTTCCAGTCCTTCGTGCCCTTCCTGTAATTCAAGAAGCGAAGGCGTCAAAGCACAAGTCATAGCGTGAAAGAATGGGGGACGCCGTTCCGACAGGACGGCGCCCCCTTCTTCCAAAGGCCCCCCTTCCGGGGGCGGAAAAATCGCCGTATCCGGCGGGAGGAGATGGACCCATGGTTTTGAATCTGCTGCGGCTGGAGCTGGTGATGGTCCTGCTGGCGTCGGCGGGCGTCCTGCTGCGCCGCCGGGGGACGATCACCGACGAGGGCCGGGACTGCCTGACGGACCTGATGATGGACCTGATTCTGCCCTGCAACATCTTCCTCTCCTTCATCGGGAAGGCGGACTGGGAGACGCTGCGGGCTTCCCTGCTCACCGTGGCCATCAGCGTGGTGCTGATGCTGCTGACGGCCCTGCTGGGCCGGCTGCTCTACAGCCGGAAGCCGGAGCGGGTGGGGAAGGTCTTCCGCTACGGGATGGTGAACTCCAACGCGCTGTTCATCGGCCTGCCCATCATCCAGAGCCTGCTGGGCAGCGACGGCGTGCTGCAGCTGTCCATGTACATGATCTTCGTCCGGATGTTCTGCTGGAGCTACGGGCTGTCCCTGTACACCGGGGTCAAATCCGACTGGCGGGCCTCCGTCAGGCGGCTGATCGGCCATCCGTGCATGATCGCGGCGGCCCTGGGTCTGGCCGTCATGCTCTCCGGCGCCGCGCTGCCCCCGTTCCTCAGCCAGACGCTCCAGTACATCAGCGACTGCCTGATGGCCATGTCCATGCTGCTGATCGGCGTGGTCCTGGCGGAGATGGACCTGCGGCAGATGTTCCGGGGGGACGTGTGGGCCTTCTGCGCGGTGCGCCTGGGGATCATCCCAGCCCTGGTGCTGGCGGGCTGCCGGCTTCTGGGGGCGCCCCATATCGTGACAGCCACCTGCACGCTGGTGTCCGGGATGCCCGCCGCCAGCATGACGGCGGTGCTGGCCGTGCGCTACCGCTGCGACGCGGAGACGGGGTCTCTGGTCGTGGCCCTGAGCACGGTGCTCTCCACCGTCACCATCCCCATCTGGTACCTTCTGCTGGGAAGTCTGGCCTGAGGGCCCGTGCCCACGGACGCCGCGAGGCGGGAAAGGAAACAACGACATGATGAGAGAAAACAAACTCCGGCGCATCCTGCGGGAGGGGAAGACCTCCGTCAGCACGCGGCTCTGGAGCACTTGGCCGCTTTACACCGAGTCGGTGGGCGCCACGGGGAACTTCGACTACGTGGAATTCGTGGCGGAGTACGCCCCCTTCACCCAGATGGACCTGGAGAATCTGGCCCGGGCGGCGGAGCTGTACGAGATGGGGTCCATGATCAAGGTGGACCTGCAGAACCGGTTCTACGTGGCCCAGAAGGCCGTGGCCTCCGGGTTCCAGGCCGTCAATTTCGCCGACCACCGGACGGCCCGGCAGGTGCGGGAGTCCGTCGGCGCGATGCGCCCCCTGACCCTGGGCGGGGAGGGGGAGTACGGCTGTCCCAACCGGCGCTTCATCAGCAGCCCCAACGGCGTCTCCCAGACGGACCACATCGCCCGGCTGAACGACATCGTCCTCTGCTTCATGATCGAAAAGCGGGAGGCCATGGACAACCTGGAGGAGATCTGCTCCGTTCCCGGGGTGGACATGGTGCAGTTCGGCCCGGCGGATTACAGCATGAGCATGGGCTGGAACCGCAGTGAGCACGGGGAGGACTGCCGCGCCGCCGAGCGGCGGATGATCGAGACGGCCCTGCGCCACAACGTGCAGCCCCGCTGTGAGATCAACACGCCGGAACAGGCGCGGTACTACATCGACCTGGGCGTCCGCCATTTCAGCCTGGGCGATCAGCTGGCGAAGCTGAAGGAATTCTGGACCGGCCAGGGCGGCGAGATGAAGGCGATCGCCCGGGGTCTGGAGTGACGAAAACCAGCGGGGGCCGGCCTCATGAAGGGTTCCGCGCGCGGTTTTCCGCGGGGCGGGACTGCAACGAAATCAGGCCGCCTTTCCCTCCGGGAAAGGCGGCCTGATTGTTCTGCGCCCGGGGGCGCGTTACCGCAGGTATTTTTCCAGGACGCTCAGGAACAGGTCGATATCCAGAGGTTTCGCGATGTGGGCGTTCATACCGCTTTTCAGGGCCGTTTCCTTGTCCTCTTCCATGGCGTTGGCCGTCATGGCGATGATGGGCAGGCTTCTGACGTCCTGCCGGTGCAGGGCCCGGATGGCGCGGGTGGCCTCGTAGCCGTCCATCACCGGCATCTGCACGTCCATGAGGACGGCGTCGTAATAGTGCTCCTCCGCCCGGCGGACCATGTCCACCGCGTCGGTGCCGTCCGGCGCGGTCTCCACGGTGAATCCCGTCTCCTCCAGGATGGCCTGGGCGATCTCCCGGTTCAGCTCGTTGTCCTCCACCAGCAGAATGCGCTTGCCGGTGAAGTCCGCCTCTGTCCAGGAGGGCTCCCCGCCCTCCTGCTCGATCAGGTTGTTGGCGGCCAGCAGGGCGGCCTTAAGGTCGGACATGAACAGGGGCTTGGCGCAGAAGGCGGTGACTCCCGCCTCCCTGGCCTCCTCTTCGATGTCCGTCCAGTCGTAGGCGGTGAGGATGATGATGGGGGCGTCCCGCCCGACGGCGGCCCGGATGCGGCGGCAGGTCTCGATTCCGCTCAGCTCCGGCATCTGCCAGTCGACGATGTAGGTGCGGAAGGGATCTCCCTCGCTGTGGGCGCTCTTCGCCCGGTAGACCGCCTCCTTGCCCGAGGTGGTCCACTCCGCCCGCATCCCGATCTGCTGGAGCATCCGGGTGACGCTCTCGCAGCTGTCGCAGTCGTCGTCCACCATCATGGCCCGGAAGCCCTCCAGCTCCTTGATCCGGGCCGCGTTCTTCTCCGCGTCCTGGAGCTTCAGGCTCAGCTCCACCCGGAACTCGCTGCCCTTGCCCTTCTCGCTCTGGACGGAGATGGTCCCGCCCATCATTTCCACGATGTTTTTGGTGATGGTCATGCCCAGTCCCGTGCCCTGGATACCGGTCTTGGTGGCGGTGTCCTCCCGCTCAAAGGGCTCAAAGATGTGTTCCACGAAGTCCGGGGCCATGCCGATGCCGTTGTCCTTGACGGTGAACACATAGTCCCCGTAGCCCCGGTGGAAAGAGGCCTCCTGCTGGATGCAGAAGCTCACCGTGCCCCCCGCCGGGGTGTATTTCACGGCGTTGCTCAGCAGGTTGATGAAGACCTGATTCAGCTTCAGCGGGTCGGCGATGACGTCTTCGCTGCTGACATTGAAGGTGTCGATGAACAGTTCCAGCCGCTTGGCCTTCACCTGGGGCTGGATGATGTTCATCAGATTGTGGGTCAGCTCGGAGATGTTGCACTCCTGTTCCTTGATCTGGACCTTCCCGCTTTCAATGCGGCTCATGTCCAGGATGTCGTTGATGAGGCTGAGCAGGTGGTTGCTGGAGGAGAGGACCTTCTGGAGGCAGTCCTTCACCTGATCCCGGTTTTCCAGGTGGCTCACCGCGATGGTGGCGAAGCCGATGATGGCGTTCATGGGCGTCCGGATATCGTGGGACATGTTGGAGAGGAAGGTGGTTTTGGCCTGATTGGCCCGCTGGGCCTGCATCAGCGCGTCCTGGAGTGCCTGGGTCTGCTCCCGCTGCTTCCGGACCTGATCGGTGATGTCCTTGGACACCACCATGACCATGATGTCCCCCGTGTCGTCGTCCGGGGTCATGATGAAGGTCTGGCGCACGCACATGGGCTGGTGTGCCTCAGGCCGGCCCCAGTAGTCCACGTTGATCTCCATCTCGCCCCGGTAGAAGCGCTCCTTCAGCCGCTCCGGGCTGACCGCCGCGCAGTAGTCCTCCAGGGACTCCTCCATGACGAAGGATTTCCACATCTCGAAGCAGGCCGAGGCGGGGCAGGGGGCCGTCAGCCCGGCCTTTTCCAGCAGGGAGATCTGTTTGCCGCCGATCATGCGGGTGATGTCATGCTCGATGAGGTCCCGGGTGAGGTTGAACTCGAAGGTGCAGAAGGCGGTGGAGGTGATGGCGATGCGGTACTGCCGCTCCTTGCGGTTCATGACCGCCAGGGCTTTCTGGTTGGCCAGCTCCCGCTGCTTCAGCTCCGTGATGTTCTGGCGGACGAAGAGGATGCGGACGGCCCGGCCCTCCTTCCGCTGGAGGCACACGGCGATCAGGTGCTCCCAGTCCTCCTTTCCGTTCCGGAGGACGTGGCACTCATATGTAAAGGTATCCTGGTCGGAGAGAATCTCCGTGATGGACGCGGCGGCGAAGGTCTGCCGGAAGCGCTTTTTTCCCTCCTCCCCCATGATGTCCGCCGCGTGGATGCGGATGATGTCGTCGTAAGGGCCCTCCATGGCCAGACTGCTGCTCAGGGGCCGGATGCCCGCCATGTAGGAATACGTGTTGCTCTCCAGGTCCACCGTGAGGTAGCGGGAGGAGAAGAGGGTGTTCAGCCCGTCCAGCGCGTAGCCGAACTGGATGTTCTGCTTTTCCAGCGTCTTCCGCCGGGTCCGCCCCCGGACCAGCAGAACCAGGATGTACACGGCGAACAGGAAGATCAGAATCACCTGCAGCACCATGCCGGTGTGGTTGGCCTCCCGGAGCATGGACTGGGTGACGCTGGGGGGGAAGGCCTGAACCAGAACATATTCGCTGTTCGCGATGCGGATCATGCACAGGTTGTCAACAAAGCTGTCCTGACAGATGAAGCCCCGGTCCTCCGTGCCGTTCTGGAACGCCTCCCGGAGGACGCCGGCGGTGCCCTCGCCGATGAGCCCGCCGCTCAGCAGCATGTCGGGGAGGAAGGCGTCGTTGACGTTGCTGCCGGAGCTGGCGATGACCCGGCCGTCCGTGGAACACAGATAGGCGTCCGCCGGTTCGCCGAAATAGCTGACGGTCAGCATGTCCCGGAGATAGTCCTCCGCGAAGTACAGCCCCAGCAGCATGCCGATGATCTCGCCGTCGTACTCGATGGGGGCGTAAAACACGGTCATGAGCTGGCCGGTCTGCCGGGACCGGACCACCTCCAGGCCGCTTTCCCCCCGCATTCCGCTGTGGTAATAGTTCCGGTCCGAACTGTCGTTGGTCCGCCCGTCGGAGGCCAGATTGAGCCCTTGGGCATTGGTGAAGCGGATGGCGTCGAAGGAGGCGTGCTCCTCCATCCCCTTCAGCAGCGCGGGCGTCACCTCCGGCCGGCTCTGATTGGTGCCCAGCAGATAGGCGTAGTTGCGCAGCCGCAGCAGGGCGTTTTGGAATTCGCTCCCGATTCGCTGGGCGGTCGTGTCGGCGGAATCCATGGCGTAGTTCAGGTTCTGGCGCTCAATCCGGCGGCTGTTGGCGGTGGAGTACCAGCGGAACAGCAGGAAGACCGCCGCCAGCAGGATGCAGATGAACACCACGTTCGGCCACGTTTTCTTTCTCGTACGCATAAAAATCCCCTCTGCTCCGCGTCTCGCTCCCCGCCCGGGTCCGGCGAAGCCGGGGATGCCGCTGACGGTGCCGGGACAGCTCTGAATCACTGATCACATTATACCAGAAAACCAGGAAAGCGCAAGACGCGTCTTGACGGAAAATCGGCGGACCCGCTTGCGCGGAGCCGCCAAAAGAAGTATCATGGCCATGATGCAAAAATGACGGCAGACCGTGGCACACTGACCGGGTGACCAGGGGAACCAGGGAGGGAGTCGGAATGAACAAAATCCTGATCGCCGAGGACGAGGCCCCCATCGCCAACCTCATCAAAACCGCCCTGGAGGGGGCGGGCCACCGCTGCGTCTGGGCCCCCGACGGCGCGGCGGCGGCGGATCTGCTGGAGAGCCGGCCCTTCGACCTTGCGCTGCTGGACATCATGCTGCCCAAGGCCGACGGGTACGAGGTCCTGGAGTACTGCAAGAGCCTGGAGGTGCCGGTGATCTTCCTCACCGCCAGGGGACAGCTGGAGGACCGGGTGAAGGGCCTCCGCCTGGGGGCGGAGGACTACATCGTCAAGCCCTTCGAGCTGATGGAGCTGCTGGCCCGGGTGGAGACGGTCCTCCGCCGCTGCGGGAAGACGGGCCGGGTCCTCTCCCTGCCGCCGGACATCGAGATCGACACCGCCAGCCGGGTGGTCCGGAAGAAGGGAACCCCCGTGGCCCTGACCGCCAAGGAGTACGACCTGCTGCTGCTCTTCATGCAGAACAAGAATATCGCCCTCTACCGGGACCGGATCTATGAGAAGGTCTGGGGGGAGGAGTTCCTGGGGGACAGCCGTACCGTGGACCTCCACATCCAGCGGATGCGGAAGAAGCTGGGCCTGGAGAACCGGCTGGTGGCGGTGTACAAGGTGGGGTACCGTTTGGAGGTGTAGGGGCGGCCTCTGCGCCGCCCTGTGCGCCGGGAGAAAGCATGCGGGCCGGGACAGAGCCCGGCCCCTACGGGAGATGTTTTGTGAAATTATTCTGGAAGCTCTTTTGCAGCATGGTCCTCATCACGGCCCTGGCCTGCTCCGCCGGGGGCTACGCCCTCATCAACACCCAGTTTCACGCCTCGCTGGACCGGGAGGTCTCGGCGCTGTACGAGGAGAACGACCTCCTCCGCTTCGCCCTGGCCCAGGAGCTGGCCTTCAACCCCCTCTACAGCCGGGAGGAGCTGGCCAGAGCCGCCGGAGGCATCACCATCACCACGGGCGGGGGGATCGTCTCCTTCCGCCTCAGCGACGAGACCGGGAAGACCCTGGGGGGCAGCGGCGCGCTGCCGGTGGACGCCGGAGCCCTCACCGTCCAGCTGCCCGAGGGCCAGCGGGGCTGGTTGATGAACGCCCTGGGGGACGGGCGCGTCTTCCTCCACGCCGCCAGCCCCCTGGCCCTGGAGGACGGCATCCTCTATCTGGAGAACTGCCGGGAGGTCAGCGGGCTGTTTCGGTCCCGGTCGGAGCAGTACCAGAGCTTTTTCTCCCTGATGCTGGTCCTCACGGGAGTGGTGGGGGCGCTGTCTCTGGCGGTGGCCGCCATGCTGGCCCGGCCCCTGGGGCGCCTCTCCGCCGCCGCCCGGCGCATGGCGGAGGGAGAACTGGATCAGCGGGTCCGGGTGGACGGGGACGACGAGATCGCCCAGCTGTCCGCCGACTTCAACGTCATGGCCCTCCGCATCCAGCGGCAGGTGGCGGAGCTGAAGGCCGCCCAGCGCCGCCAGGAGGATTTCATCGCCAGCTTCGCCCACGAGATCAAGACCCCCCTGACCTCCATCATCGGCTACGCGGACCTCCTCCGCTCCCGCCCCGCCTCAGAGGAGCAGGTCCGGGAGAGCGCCGGATACATTTTCGGCGAGGGGCGGCGCCTGGAGGCCCTGAGCCGGAAGCTGCTGGACCTCATCGTCCTGGGGCGGCGGGACTTTCCCCTCCGCCCCGTGCCCCTGGACGTGTTCTTGAACCGGGTGGCGGGGGCCATGGAGCCGCCCCTCCGACAGGCGGGAATCCGCCTCGCCGTCCGGGCGGAGGCCGTCCTGGCCCTGATGGAGCCGGACCTGATGGAAACCGTCTGCGTCAACCTGCTGGACAACGCCCGGAAGGCCATGGAGAACGGCGGGGAGGTCCTGCTGGAGGGCTTTGCCCGGGAAGACGGCTGCCTGATCCAGGTGACGGACCAGGGCAAGGGCATCCCGGAGTCGGAGCTGGAGCGGGTGACGGAGGCGTTCTACATGGTGGACAAGTCCCGCTCCCGGGCCCAGGGAGGCGCGGGGCTGGGGCTGGCCCTGTGCAGCCGGATCGCGGACCTTCACGGCGGGCGGCTGGAGATTGAGAGCGAGCCGGGCCGGGGCACCCGGGTCCGGGTTCATCTGAAAGGAGGAGACGGGGCGTGCGAAACTGGAAAAACTGGCTCTTCCCCGTCCTGACGGCCCTGACGGTGGCGGCGCTGGCCCTGCTGCCCCTGCGGCTGTCCACCCTGGAGGACAGGGAGCTCACCGGGACGGTCCACGCCGAGCCCCTGACGGCGGACAACAACTTCCCCGCCAGGCCCCCGGACCTGCCGGGCCGGGTCTGGCTGCTGGTCCGGTTGATGGAGATGCCGGAGAGGCTGACGATCATGAGCCAGGAGCTGGAGGGCGAGGACCGGGACCGGGAGATGACGCGCCTCCGGGAGGCCCTGGCGGACCTGGGAAGCCTGCTGCCGCCCCACACAGCGTCGCTCCTGGAGGGCGTCGAGGGGGATTCCTGGGAGTGGAGCCGGTACTGTCTCCGGGATCAGACGGACCTCTCCGGCGCCAGCTTCACCATGGCCTCCACCCATGAGCAGAAGGGGCGCGTGTCTCTCTCCGCCACCCTGGACGGGGAGAGCGGGCAGCTCCTGGCCCTGGCGTTTCGCCATATTGACGGCGTGTCCGCCTTCGCCTCCGCCCGGGAGCTGGGGGAGGCCATCCTGGACCGTCTGGGGCTGGAGTATACTCCGGAGGAGGACTACGGCAGCATCGCGTATTTCCGCCTGCCGGACTGCAAAAGCCTCTTCTGGATCACGAAGGACTGGGACGAGCTGGACTTCAACTTCACGCTGGATTGGAAGGCCATGGACGACGAGATTGCCGCAAGCTATGGCCGTGAGCCCGTTGATGCGGCTTCGATGCAAAAATGGTGAGGCTTTGATGCAGGAATGTTTCGGTTTCGACGGGGACAGGCCTTATCATAGAGACAGTTCAAGAGCAAAGGAGCTGTTTCCATGTCTATCCATTCCTGCGTCGTACATGACTTTCCCCTCCCGGACCGGGAGTATTACGCCGCCGCCTCTGACCAGTGGGACGAGCCCACCGTCTCCAAGCCCCGCCGCCCCGCGCCCTCCCGCATCCGGCGGGGGAAGCGGCGGTCCCCTCTGCCGCTGCTGGCGCTGACGGGGCTGATGCTGTTCGCCGCCGGCTTCCTGCTGGGCCGGGCCGAGGCCGCGGGAACCAGGGCCGCCCAAGCCGCGGCGGGGGCCGGGAGCGGCGGCCCCGTCCGCATTCTGGCCGTCCCCGGGGCGGTGCGCTCCACAGGGGAGGGCGAAGCCGCCGCCCCGGAGGAGGACTGGGCCCTGCTCCTGGTGAATGAGAGCCACCCCCTGCCGGAGGGCTTCCAGGTTCCCGAATTCACCCAACTGGTCAACGGCCACTCCATCGACAAGCGGGCCTACCCGGCCCTCCAGCGGATGATGGACGCCTGCCGGGCGGACGGGCTGAGCCCCACCATCTGCTCCTCCTACCGGACGTGGGAGAAACAGGAGGAGCTGTTTGAAAACAAGGTCCAATCCTGCCTTTCCCAGGCCGGGAGCCGGGAGGAGGCGGAGGAGCAGGCGGCGGTCTGGGTGGCCCGCCCGGGGACCAGCGAGCATCAGGCGGGCCTTGCGGTGGACATTGTGGACAAGTCCTACCAGTCCCTGGACAGCGGACAGGAGGAGACGGCGGTGCAGCGGTGGCTGATGGAGCACTGCGCCGAGTTCGGCTTCATTCTCCGATATCCCAATGACAAGAGCGGGATCACCGGCATCGGCTACGAGCCCTGGCACTACCGCTATGTGGGGGAGGAGGCCGCCCGGGAGATCATGAGCCGGGGCCTCTGCCTGGAGGAGTACCTGGGGGTCGATTGAGAATAGAGCCCGAAGAGGCGGGGCGCGGATTTTCCGCGCCCCGCCTCATTCCGCCAGCCGGACGGAGAGGAGGGTGGCCGCGTTGGCCTCCACCCCGTTCAGAATGAATCCCGCCAGATCGCCGGCGTAGACGCTCCCCACGGCCTCCAGCCCCCGATCCACAAGACACCGGGCCAGGGCGGCGTAGCCCCGGGTGAGGTCCCAGCGGCCCCGGCAGCAGAGGTGGAGATAGGTTCCGGCGGGCTTCTCCCGGTAATAGGGGCAGTCCGTCCGCTCCGCCACCCGCATGGTGAGGTGGCTGATGGTCCCCGGCCCCGCCGGTTCTCCGGGGCGGTGGATGGCCCCCAGCTGATAGTCCGTCCGCAGCCCGTACGCCCGGCACAGGTCCCGGCAGCGCTCCAGCACCGTCATCAGCATGGCCTCGTCCCCCGCGCCGGGGTCCATCAGGCCCTCCAGCTCCTCCGCCGGGAGGGCCAGCAGGTGCTCCGCCTCAAACCGGGCCGTCCGGGGAACCAGGTCCGGCTCCGCCCCCAGCTCCAGGCCCCCGATCATGCCGGAGAGGACGAACTCCATCTGCTCCAGCTTCCGCCGCTCCTCCGCCAGCCGCTCCCGCTGTTCCAGGAGGAGGGAGAGAGTCCCGGCGGCGTCCTGTCCCCGGAGGCAGCGGCGGATCTCCTCCAGGGGCGTCCCCGTCTGGCGGAAGATGGCGATGGCGTAGTAGTCGTAAAACTGCTCCGGGTCGTAGTAGAAGTATCCGTTCTCCCCCCGGCGGGCCGGGGACAGCAGGCCCAGGTCCTTGTAGTGCCGCAGGGTCTCCTTGGTGGTGCCGCACAGGGCGGCGAAGGCCCCGGAGGCCAGCCGGCCGGTTTTCCGCTCCATCAAAAATTTCCTCCCGAAATTTGAAATTCCCTCTTGACTGCGTGGCGGCCACACGGTTTATGATACCTCACACAAGGAATTTTTACAAGCCGGAGTGCCAGACTATTGCGGAAGAAAAAACGGAGGTATCACGTATGAATTTTGGATGCAGCGGCTTTTCCTGGGAAACCGGGGACGGATGTCACCTTCTGGGGCGGACCTACGATCAGTTCGGGGACCTGAAGGCCAACCGGGTTCTCGCCGTCCCCGCCGGGGCCCCCTGTTCTCCCGGTCTCCGGGCGGCAGGGGACGCGCTCCGGGGGCGGTACGGCTACACCGGCATGGCGGTGCTGGGCTTCGGGGAGCCCATTTGGGTGGACGGCGTGAACACCGCCGGGCTCATGGGGGCCCTGCTCCACTATCCGGAGTACGCGGTCTACGACGAGGCCCCCGGGCCGGGGAGGACGGCGGTCCACCCCGGCCGTCTCCTGGCTTGGCTTCTCAGCCGGTGTGCTTCCCTCGAGGAAGCCGTGGAGGCCCTGGAGGGCCTGACCCTGGTGGACGAGCCGATCCAGGGGAAGCCCCTGCCCGCCCACTATATTCTCAGCGACAGGACCGGCGAGGCGGTCATCCTGGAGCCCGACGGGGGTGGCCTCTCCGTCCACCGGGGGACCGTGGGCGTGCTGACCAACAGCCCGGACTACCCGTGGCACCGGACGAACCTCCGGAACTACGTGGGGGTCACGAACCTGCCCAAGGCCCCCCGGACCATCGCGGGCCATGAGGTCCGGGAGTTCGGGGAGCGGCTGGGGGGCGGCTTCGGCCTGCCGGGAGGCTACTCCTCTCCCGCCCGCTTCGTGCGGACGGCCTTCATGAAGGAGTTTTCCGTCCGGGGGAGGGACGAGCTGGACGGCGTGTCCCGGATGTTCCGGGCCTTCGCCCCGGTGGACGTGCCCGAGGGACTGGCCAAGGCCGACCCGGACTACGACGTGTATGAACAGACCCTCTGTACCAGCGTCATGTGCGCGGAGAGCGGCGTGTACTACTTCGCCCCGGCCTGGAACCGGCGCCTCTCCGCCGTCCGACCCCTGGGGGAGGGGAGCGAGATTCAGTACTTCGGCCTGGGGAACCGCCAGGACGTGGACTACCGGAACTGAGGAGGTGCGCCGTGGAAACCGGATTGGACTCCTACCACCGCCCGGTGACGGGCCGGAATATCCTGCGCTTCGCCTTTCCCACCATCGTCATGACGGTGTTCAACACCTTCTACACCATGGTGGACGGGCTGTTCGTCTCCAACCTCATCGGCACGGACGCCCTGTCGGCCATCAACCTCACCGCCCCGGCCATCGGGCTCATCACCGCGGTGTCCGGGATGCTGGCCACCGGCGGCAGCGCCGTGGTGATGAAAAAGATGGGGGAGGGCCGGGAGGGGGAGGCCCGGCAGGACTTCACCCTGCTGATTCTGACCAACGCCGTGGTGGGGGCCGTGATGATGGCCCTGGGCTACGGGCTGATGGACACGCTGCTGGGGGCCATGGGCCTGTCGGCGGAGGTCTTCGGGTACTGCCATGCCTACCTCAGTGATTACCTGCTCTTCACCATCCCCATTCTTCTGATGTACAACTTCTCCCTCTACCTCATCGCGGCGGACCGGTCCAGACTGTCCCTGGCCTGTACCGTGGCGGGGGGCGTGGCCAACATCGTCCTGGACTACGTCCTCATCGCCCTGGCGGGCCTGGGTATCCGGGGGGCCGCCATCGCCACGGGGCTGGGGTACTCCCTCACCGCCGTGGTGGGCCTGCTGGTCTTCCGGAAGCGGGACAGCCTGCTCCACTTCCAGAGGCCCGTGTTCCGGGGAGG
>CAJTKE010000022.1 GCA_910576865.1 uncultured Oscillibacter sp. | reverse complement strand
TAGTCCCAATCCTCCGGAAGAGACAACATTTGTGATAATAGGCCCTTGGCTTTCAGAGACAGAGATTTGTCCCGCAGATGGAAATTTGCCATCACGGTATAGTCCTTGTTTTTCTCCACGCGGAATACCGGCATGACGCTCCGCTCCTTTCGATATGTAGGCAAGAAAAGAGCCGCAGATGTTCAAAATCTGCGGCTCCTATGTGCCAGTGTTCTATTCAATTCTTTGTGTTCCCACACTCCACATCAATCACGATAGAAACGGTGATGTACTTCTCAATTCGCTTATTTCGGATTTTATCACCCTCTGTGTCAAAAACCACATGAGGCGCAAAGCATTGGAAACACAGGATTTCTACGAGTTTTCTTTTTGTAGTAATATTATCGTCTCCACGTGCCTCGTCCCCGGGAACATATCCACCGCCGCCGCCCGGACAGCCTGCCAGCCCCGCTCCGCGAACCGCGCCACATCCCGTCCCAGGGTCCCCGGGTCGCAGGAGATATACACGATCCGCCCGGGCTCCATCCGCGTCACGGAGCCGATGACCTCCTCCGCCAGCCCCTTCCGGGGCGGGTCCACCGTGATGACGTTCGGCCGCAGGCCCTGGGCGGACAGCTCTGCCGCCGTGTCCGCCGCGTCGCCGCAGAAGAATTCCACGTTTTTCACGCCGTTCCGCTCCGCGTTTTCCTCCGCGTCCCGGATGGCGGCGGGGACGATCTCCGCGCCGATGACCCGCCGGGCCCGGCCCGCGAGGCACAGCGTGATGGTCCCCGCGCCGCAGTAGAGGTCCAGTGCCGTCTCCTCTCCCGTCAGGGCGGCGAATTCCAGGGCTTTGCCATAGAGAACCTCCGCCTGGTCCCGGTTCACCTGATAGAAGGAGGGTACCGACAGCTTGAATTCCAGGCCGCAAAGGCTGTCCATCAAAAAGTCCTGACCCCAGAGGGTCCGGTATCGGTCCCCGAGGATGACGTTGCCCTTTTTCGTGTTCACGTTCAGCACCACGCCCACGGTTCTGGGCGCGGCGGCCAGCACCAGCGCGGCCAGCTCCGCCTCCCGGGGAACCTTTCGCCCGTTGACCACCACACAGCAGAGGCTCTCGCCCTTCCGGCCGGTCCGCACATAGACATGACGAATCAATCCCCTGCCTGTGGCCTCGTCATAGGCGGGGATTTGATAGCGCCTCATCCAGCTGCCCACGGCGTGGGCCGTCCGGTCGCAGACCTCCGGCTGGAGCAGGCAGCGCTCCACCGGCACCACCCGGTGGGTCCGGGCCTGAAAGAAGCCGATTTCGCCCCCGGGGCCCACGGGGTACTGGCACTTGTTGCGGTAGTGCTCCGGGTTTTTGGCCCCCAGGATCTCCTCCACCTGGACGGCGGAGCCGCCGATGCGGGTGAGGGCGTCCTGGACCCGCTGCCGCTTGGCCCAAAGCTCCTCCGCGTAAGAGAGGTGGCGGAAGTCGCAGCCGCCGCAGGTTCCATAGTGGGGGCAGTCCGGCACGGCCCGCTCCGGGGAGGGGGCGTGGATTTTCACCAGCTCCCCCAGGGCGTGGGTCTTCATTACCCGGACGATTTTCAGGTCGACAGTCTCCCCCCGGACGGCCCGGGGAACGAAGACCACGGCGCCGTCCAGACGGACGACGCCATAGCCCTCGCTGGAATAGCCCTCCACCAGGGCGGTGTGGACCTGGCCGTTTTTCAGCAATTCCATATCTCAGGCGCTCAGGATTCCCACTTCTCAAGCAGCTGCCGCAGCTCCGAGGCGTACTTCGCCAGGGACTTGTTGTCCCGGCCCTTGCTGCGCTTGATGAACTCGGTGAGCATGTTGCCCACGGACGCCAGCCGCTCGTATGCGGGGGCGCCCTTGGAGCCGGCGGTGACCTTGACCTTCCGCTCCGGCAGGTAGCCCCGTTCCAGGATCGTGCCGGTGGCCAGGTCGTAAACCTCCGTGTACTGGGGGGCGTGGGCGGAGATGCCCATGTTCTCCAGGGTCTGGGCGAAGTGAGGGGCCACCTCCCGGTCCCCGTGGACCACGAAGACGTGCTGGGGCTTGGGATGCTGGAAGCCGGTGATCCACTTCAGCAGGTGGTCCCGGTCCGCGTGGGAGCTGAGGCCGGTGAAGTTCTCCAGATGGGCCCGGACGGTGATCTCCTCACCGAAGAGCTTCACGCTCTCGGCCCCCTCCAGCAGCTGCCGGCCCAGGGTGCCCTCCCCCTGGAAGCCCACGAAGAGGACGGTACACTCCGGACGCCAGAGGTTGTGCTTCAGATGGTGGCGGATGCGGCCCGCATCGCACATGCCGGAGGCGGAGATGATGACCTTGGGGGTCCGGTCCTCGTTGAGGGCCTTGGACTCCTCACTGGTCTCCGTGGCGTAGAGGTTGGGGAAGCGGAACATGTTCTTGCCCTTCCGCACCAGCCACACCGCGTCGTGGTCCATATAGCCCCGAAGGTCCCCGTCGAAGATGGACGTGGCCTTCTTCGCCAGGGGGGAGTCGATGTACACCGGGAAGTCCGGGCAGGAGTTCACCAGATGCTGCTCCTTGATTTCCCGGATGAAGTAGAGAAGCTCCTGGGTCCGGCCCACGGCGAAGGAGGGGATGATGACGTTGCCCCCCCGGGCCATGGTCTCGTCGATGATGCGGGCCAGCTCGTCGGTGTAGCCCCAGCTCTCCGGATGGTTCCGGTCGCCGTAAGTGGACTCCATCACCACGTAGTCCGCCCCGGCCAGCTGCACCGGATCCCGGATGACGGGCTGATTGATGTTGCCGATGTCGCCGGAGAAAACGATGCTCTTTTTCACGCCGTTCTCCCGCAGGTCCATGGCCACGAAGGCGGAGCCCAGCAGGTGCCCCGCGTCGGTGAACTCGATGTCCACGCCCTCGCACAGGTTGATGAGCTCGCCGTATTCGCAGACGACCAGGAAGTCCTTGACCCGCTCCGCGTCCTCCACGGTGTAGAGGGGTTCTGTCCGGGGAGCGCCGGAGCGCTCGCCCTTGCGGTTCTTCCACTCGGCGTCCTGCTCCTGGATATGGGCGGAGTCCAGCAGCATGATCTCCAGCAGCTGGGCGGTGAGGCGGGTGGTGAGGATGCGGCCCTGGAAGCCCTGCTTGATGAGCATGGGAATTCGGCCGGAGTGGTCAATGTGGGCATGGGTCACCAACACAAAATCAATGGTGTTGGCGGCAAAGGGGAATTCGCCGTTGGATACCTCGTCCCGGCCCTGCTGCAAGCCGCAGTCGATGAGGATGCGGGTGTCGTTGATCTCCAGGCAGTGGCAGCTTCCGGTGACGCATTGATCCGCGCCGTAAAAGCTGAGCTTCATAAAGTGGGCCCTCCTTATCTCTTGGTACAAATCATTGTAACATGTTTTGACGGAATATACAAGGAACAATCCAAATATTTTGTCTGGTTTGGAAGAAGTGCCCAGCGGTTTTCCGCCGGCTGGACAGGGGAGAGGGCGGGGAGTATAATGGCGGATAGAACGCCGCCCCGGAGAGGAGGAGCCCGCCATGCCCCGCACGCTGCTGATTCCCGCTTTGCTGGACGATTGGTTTCCCCTGCTGCGATATGCCTTCGCCTCCCGGGAGTGGGAGCCGGTGCTGCTGCGGGAGGAGCGTGGGCTGGCGGACCGGGGGATGCGGTATTTTCACAATGAACTGTGCTATCCCGTCTTCCTGGTGGCGGGGCAGGTGCTGGCCGCCCTGGAGTCCGGGGCGTATGATCCGGCGGACTGCGGCGTGCTGATGGGGCAGGCGGGGGACGAGTGCCGGGGGTCCTGCGGCATCCGGCTGATGCGGAAAGCGCTGGACAAGGCGGGGTACCCGGAGGTGAAGCTGCTGTCCCTGAACGTCCGGGGAATCGACCGGGACACGGGCCTTCCCATCACCCCGGCCATGATCCGCCGGGCCCTGGCGGCGGCGGTGTGGGGGGACGCGCTGGCGATCGCCCGGAATCAGGTCCGGCCCTGTGAGACCCGCCCCGGCAGCGCGGAGGCGCTCTGGCGGCGGTGGATGGCGACGCTGGGGGAGGACCTGCGCCGGGGAACGGGCCCCTCCCGCCGCCGGATTCTGGAGCGCTGCCGGGAAATCGCGGCCTCCTTCCGCCGGATTGAGACCGCGTCCGGAGAGGTGCAGCGGGTGGCCGTCGTGGGGGAAATCTACACGAAGTACTGCCGCCTGGGCAACTGGGACCTGGAGCGGTATCTGGCGGCGGAGCGGTGTGAAATCGGAGTGGGCGGCGTTACCTGGTACGCCCTCTATTACATGGACACCCACAGCCTGAAGGGCCCCGCTTACCAGCGGAGCCTGTATCGCGTTCTGGGGAAGTACCTGGGCGGAATCCAGCGGGAGATGCTGGCGGTTTTGCGGGAGGCCGGATTTCAGACCTTGCCGCCCCTGGCGGAGCTGAAGCGCCGGGCGGAGGGCTATGCGCCGCTGAACTGCACCGTGGCCGACGGCTGGCTCGTCACCGCCGAGGCTGCGGCCTGGGCCCGCCTGGGGTATCGGAAAATCCTCTGCGTCCAGCCCTTCGGCTGTCTGCCGGGGCACATTTTCGGCAAGGGGCAGTACGCCGCCCTCCAGCGAAAGCTGCCGGATACCCTGCTGGTCAGCGTGGACTATGACGCCAGCACCGGCGAGGGAACCGTGGAGAGCCGGATCCGGATGCTTCTGGATACGGAGCTGTAGCCCTTTTGTGAACTTTTTGCGTCCCATTCCATTTTCCTTTGCATTCCAGGGGAAACTATGGTAAACTATATTCGTTGTGCTATGGGAATTTTTGCGCCCCTGACTCAGGCGGCGGAACAATAGAAAGGAAGTTTCAAACAATCATGGGTCTGATGCAGAAGATTTTCGGCGACTACAGCTCCCGGGAGCTGAAATCCATTTATCCCGTCGTGGACAGGATCGAGGCCATGGCCGACGAGTACAAGGCCATGACGGACGCCCAGCTCCAGGCCAAAACCCGGGAGTTCAAGGACCGCCTGGCAAGCGGCGAGACCCTGGACGACATCCTGCCCGAGGCCTTCGCCACGGTGCGGGAGGCGTCGGACCGGGTGCTGGGCCTCCGGCCTTACCGGGTGCAGCTGGTGGGCGGCGTGGTGCTTCACCAGGGCCGCATCGCCGAGATGAAGACCGGAGAGGGCAAGACCCTCGTCGCCACCCTGCCGGCGTACCTGAACGCCCTGGCGGGGAAGGGGGTCCACATCGTCACGGTCAACGACTATCTGGCCAAGCGTGACTCGGAGTGGATGGGCAAGGTCCACCGCTTCCTGGGGCTCAAGGTGGGCCTGATCGTCCACGGCCTGACCTCCAAGCAGCGCCAGGAGGCCTACGCCGCCGACATCACCTACGGGACCAACAACGAGATGGGCTTCGACTACCTCCGGGACAACATGTGCATCTACTCCCAGGAGCTGGTCCAGCGGGGCCACTCTTTTGCCATCGTGGACGAGGTGGACTCCATCCTGATCGACGAGGCCCGGACGCCGCTGATCATCTCCGGTCAGGGGGAGAAGTCCACCCAGATGTACGACCTGACGGAGATGTTCGTGGCCAAGCTGAAAAAACAGGTGGTGGTCCAGGTGGACAACAAGGAAGAGGAGGCCGCAGACATCGACGCGGACTACGTGGTGGACGAAAAGGCCAAGACCGCCACCCTCACCGCCCGGGGCATCGCCAAGGCGGAGGAGTATTTCCACGTGGAAAACCTCTCCGACCCCTCCAACTCCACGGTGAGCCACCACATCAATCAGGCCCTGAAGGCCCACGGCACCATGAAACGGGACATCGACTACGTGGTCAAGGACGGGGAAGTCATCATCGTGGACGAGTTCACCGGCCGGCTGATGTTCGGCCGCCGGTACTCCAACGGGCTCCATCAGGCCATCGAGGCCAAGGAACACGTGAACGTCAACAGCGAAAACCGGACCCTGGCCACCATCACCTTCCAGAACTACTTCCGGCTCTATGACAAGCTCTCCGGCATGACCGGAACGGCCATGACGGAGCAGGAGGAGTTCGGGACCATCTACAACCTGGATATCATCGAAATTCCCACCAACCGCCCCAACCAGCGGGACGACCACCACGACGTGGTCTACAAGACCGAGGCCGGAAAGTTCCGGGCCGTCATCTCCCAGATCAAGGAGTGCCACGAGAAGGGCCAGCCGGTGCTGGTGGGCACGGTGTCCATCGAGAAGAACGAGCTCCTCTCCAAGCTCCTGGCCCGGGAGGGCATCAAGCACAACCTGCTGAACGCCAAGAACCACGAAAAGGAAGCGGAAATCGTGGCCCAGGCGGGCAAGCTGGGGGCCGTCACCGTGGCCACCAACATGGCGGGCCGCGGCACCGATATCATGCTGGGGGGCAACGCCGAATACCTTGCCAAGGCGGACCTGACAAAAGCGGGCTATTCCGAGGAGGTCATCGTGGACGCCACGGGCTACGCCGACACGGACAACCAGGAGATTCTGGAGGCAAGGGCGCTCTTCGCTGAGAAGCTGGCCCAGCACAAGGCGGAGATCGCCGACGAGGCGGATCGGGTCCGGGAGGCCGGGGGCCTCTTCATCATCGGCACCGAGCGCCACGAGTCCCGCCGGATCGACAATCAGCTCCGCGGCCGGGCGGGCCGCCAGGGGGACCCCGGCGAGACCCGGTTCTATATCTCCCTGGAGGACGACCTGATGCGCCTCTTCGGCGGGGACCGGATCACCAACATGATGGAGCGGTTCGACCTGGATGAGGACACGCCCATTGAGAACAGAATGCTGACAAAGGCCATTGAAAACGCCCAGACCACCGTGGAGTCCCGGAACTTCCAGTCCCGGAAATCCGTGCTGGAGTACGACGACGTGATGAACAAGCAGCGGGAGCTGATCTATGACCAGCGCCGACAGGTCCTGGACGGCATGGACATCAAGGACACGGTGCTGAACATGATGCACACCTCCATCGGGAACCACGTCAGTCTGGCCTTTGGCGAAAAGCAGCATCTGGACGCCGCCGGGTACCAGGAGATGCTCCGGGGCCTGGAGGGCATGTACTTCGCCAGGGGCGCCGTGCGCATCCCCGAGGGGGAGATTCCCGGCAAGAGCCAGGAGGACTTCGACGGGGCCTTCATCGCCGCCGCCGAGGCCTTCTATGAGAACAAGGAGGCGGAGATCACCAGCCCCATCATGCGGGAGCTGGAGCGGGTCATCATGCTCCGGGTGGTGGACGAGTACTGGATGGACCACATCGACGCCATGGATGACCTGAAACAGGGCATCCGCCTCCAGTCCTACGGCAACAACAACCCGGTGGATGTGTACAAGCGGGAATCCCTGGACATGTTCGAGGAGATGATCGCCGCCATCCAGGACGAGACCGTCCGGCGGCTGTACTCCGTGCGGTTGAAGAAGGACGAGGAGGTCAAGCGGGAGCGGGTGGCCAAGGGCATGGTGGAAAATGTCGGCGGCGACGGCTCCAAGCCCAAGAAGCAGCCCACCCGGGTGGTGAAGATCGGCCGGAATGACCCCTGCCCCTGCGGCAGCGGACTCAAATGGAAGAAGTGCACTTGCCCGGAGTACCACCAGAATTGAAGAGGGCAGATATATGGATAAGAAGGATGACAGCGTTCTCTTCCTGCTCCAGGATATCAAAGAACTTTTATTTGGTACCGCGCTGATTCTGCTGTCAGTTGCCATAGGCATCATGGGATGGCTTTTGAGAGATGCGGATTTCAATGTTGAGGGTATCTGTTTGATTGCGAATATTTTGCTTTTTGCCTATGGAGGCGTCCATGTCTGGAACGGCTGGAACGCCCACAGGCTGACGGAAAAGAACGCCAAACCCCAAAAACAGGAGGAACAGGGAGGTCCCCATGCCCTTTGAAACCCATGAACAAAACGGCTTGGTCTGGCTGACCGCCTCCAATCTGGGCGGCGTCCGCCATGGCTTTTCCACCCGCCTGGGGGGCGTGTCCCCGGCGCCCTGGGACAGCCTGAACCTCCGCCCTGGCATGGGGGACGGGCGGGAGGCTTTGCTTACGAATTACCGCCGCTTCTGCGCCGTCATCGGGGCGGACCTGGAGCGGACCGTCCTCTCCCGGCAGGTCCACGAGACCAACGTCCGGGTCTGCACCGAGGCCGACGCCGGGAAGGGGCTCTTCCGGGAGCGGGACTACGACAGCGCCGACGCCCTGGTCACCGATGTGCCGGGGCTGACGCTTTTCGTCTTCTCCGCCGACTGCGGCACGGTGCTCCTCCACGATCCGGACTCCGGGGCCGTAGGGGCGGCTCACGCCGGGTGGCGGGGCTGCGCCGGGGGCATTGTGGAGAAGACCGTCCGGGAGATGGCCCGGCTCTACGGGTCCAGGCCGGAGCGCCTGCGCGCCGCCCTGGGGCCCTGCATCGGGCGGTGCTGCTTTGAGACCGACGGAGACGTTCCCGCCGCCATGGTGGAGGCCCTGGGCCGGGAGGCGGAGCCTTGCCTTGAAAAGCGGGGCCCCAAGTGGCACGTGGACCTGGAGGGCCTGAACCGCCAATGGCTTTTGCGAGCGGGGGTCCCGCCGGAGAACATCGAGGCCTCCGGCCTCTGCACCGCCTGCCGGAGGGACCTGTTCTGGTCCCACCGGAAGCTGGGGGAGGCCCGGGGGGTCCAGTGCGCGGCGATCACCGCCGGAAGCGAATTGTGATGATGAGAGCGACAAAGATCATGGCCCTGGCCCTGGCGTTGGCCTGCCTGTTGACGGGCTGCTGGCAGGAGGAGCCGCCGGAGGAGCCGGAGGATATGCTCCCGCCCTTTGAGGAGGAGCCGCCGGAGGAGGACGGACCCGTCCTGCCGGAGCGGTTCGCCCTGCCCTACATGCCGGGGCGGACCCTGGACCCGATGGACTGCGTGGACGGGATGCAGCAGGTGGCGGCGTCGCTGCTCTACGAGGGCCTGTTCCGCCTGGACGGGCGCTTTGAGCCCCAGCCCTGCCTCTGCATCAGCTACACCCACGACGAGACCGCCAGCCGGTATACCTTTGACCTCCGCCCGGGGGTGGAGTTTTCCGACGGCACGCCTCTGACGGCCCGGGACGTGAAGGCCTCGCTGGAGCGGGCCCGGACCTCGGAGCGCTACGGAAGCCGCCTGTCCGGCATTTCCTCCGTCAGTGCCGGCGGGGACAGCGTGACCGTCTCCCTGAGCGGCCCGAACACCGCCCTCCCGGCGCTGCTGGATGTGCCCATCGTGAAGTCCGGCGGCCAGGACGCCGTCGCGCCGTTGGGCACCGGCCCCTATTTTTACGCCGAGGAGGAGACCGGGGCGTACCTCATCGCCAACCAGTCCTGGTGGCGGGGGGAGGGCCAGCCGGTGGACCGGATCGCCCTGGTGGAGGCCTCGGACGCCGCCGCCATGCTGTACCGCTTTTCCTCCCACGAGGTGCAGTTGATCACGGCGGACCTCACCGGCGTGCAGCCGGTGAGCACCACGGGCAGCGTGGGCTGTGTGGACGCGGACACCACCGTGATGCAGTACGTGGGCTGCAACACCTCCCGGGCGCCTCTGGACAACCCGGCCCTGCGCCGGTGCCTGTCGGCGGGGATTGACCGGGCCAACATCACCGGGGCCTTTCTCTCCGGCCACGGGAAGCCCAGCGCCTTTCCGCTGTCCCCGGCGTCGTCCCTCTATCCGGCGGAGCTGGAGGACGGGTATTCCCTGGACGGCTTCGCCTCGGCCCTGCGGGAGAGCGGCTATGTGCCCGAGCGCTCCCTGACCCTGCTGGTCAACGAGGAGAACAGCTTCAAGCGCGCCATTGCGGAGCGCCTGGCGGAGGATTGGACCGACGGCGGCGTGCCGGTGGAGGTCCGGATTCTGCCCTGGGAGGAGTACGCCGCCGCCCTGAGCGCCGGGGACTTCGACCTCTATTACGGCGAAACCCGCCTCACCGCCGACTGGGACCTGGGGAGCCTGCTGGAGCCCTACGGGGCCCTGAACTACGGCCGCTGGTCCGATCCGGACACCAGCCGCCTCCTGGCGGAGTACGCCGGGGCGGAGGACCGGACGGCGGCGATGCGGGCTCTGTGCGTCCGCCTGAAGAGCCAGTCGCCCATCCTGCCGGTGTGCTTCAAGTCCACCTCCGTGCTGACCCAGGCGGGCGTGGTGGAGGGTCTTCAGCCCACGGCGCCGGAGCCGTTTTACGCGCTGGGACAGTGCGTCATTCATTTAAAAGAGTAGGGGGGTTCGGCCCCGGGCCCCCGGCGGTTCCGCCGGGGGCTTTTTTGGCGGGCGCGGCAGGCGGCGCGAAAGGGAGGAGCGGCGAAAGCCGCTCCTCCGCTGTCAGGACTCCGCCGGGCGGGGCATGGTTCGAGATCAGACGTCTCGGGCCCCGGCGGCCGCCTGCTGTTCCGTTTTGCAATTGGAAAGATGGCCGGCCAGTCTCTCCGCGAATGTGCCGTCGCGCACCTGACATTCCCATATGACCAGGGTGTTCCAGCCGGAGGCCTCCAATTTTTCAATGCACGCCTGATCCCGGGAGACGTTCTGCGCGAACTTTTTCATCCAGAATTCCCGGTTGGTTGCCGGCATGGCCGCGTACCTGCACCCCGGGTGCCGGTGCCAGTAGCACCCGTTCACAAAGATCGCCAGATGATATTTTTTCAGCACGATGTCGGGCTTCCCGGGCAGATCCGGCTGGTGGATTCTGAACCGGTAGCCATTCCGGTGCAGCCAGGAGCGGACGGTCATTTCCGGCTTTGTGTTCCGTCCCCTGATCCTGGACATGCAGTCATGCCGCTGAGCCGGGGTCAGCACGTCAGCCATCCTGTTCCTCGTTTTCCGTGCTCAGGCCGACAGGATCGGAAAAAGGCAGCAGATCAGGCCTGCAGGAGATGCTGTCAACCTCCACTCCCGCGGGCAGGGCCCGCAGGCCGCGCAGGACCTCCGACGCGAACGGTTTCATGTCCCGGGCGATCCGCAGCTTTCCGGACGCGTCGTCCAGGGCGTACACCCTGTACAGATCATAGCTCTCCGCGCTTTCCGCCATGGTGATCAGCTCCGCGCGGGATATGTGGAGCTTCACGGAAAAATCACCCGTGGTGGACTTGACGTCCAGCCTGCGTAAGCTCCCGTCCGCACCGGTCACCTGAAAGTCGTACGGCGCGATGGCGTTTTCACTGGAAACCCACTCAAAATCCAGTATCGCTCCCTGTGTCCGCAGATCGTCCAGGTACCGGAACACCAGGTCCTCTCCCTGCCTTCCAATATCATCCGCTTTCTGCCTGGAGAGACTCAGCTCTTCGGAAGACATCTGTTTCCCCGTGTGGCGGTAGACGTGAAGCGCCGCCTCCGGGTCGCCCTCCGCCGCCGCGATCAGCTCGTCGTCCAGCGCGAAGCGCTTTGCGGGGTGATACGCGGGAGGATCCGCTTCCGCAATGAGCTCGCGCAGAAAACCGCTTGTGACGGTTTGCATGGGAGAGCGCAGGATGGCATTCAGCGCGTCATACAGGTTTTTGTCGTCTTCATCCTGTTGGGAGATGAAATCGATATAGACGGTTTTGGGGATCGGCTCGCCGTCAAATCCCATCAGGGCGATGTCTCCGGGACAGAGGCGGTCGTATCGTTCGGGACGGTCCTCCGGCGAGTAGATGAGCTCGCCGTTCAGCCGCCAGTTCTTGGAGCCCCGGGACTTGAGAATCTTGCGCTCCAGGGTGTGGACCTCCTCCAGACCCGGTCCGTAGATATGCAGCGTCACCTTCAGCTTTTCTCCGGCCGCGTTTCTGAGCTCCGGATAGAGCGCGTCGACCAGGACGTTGCTGTTCAGGTTCAGGGACTTCTGCTTGCTGGGCCGGTCTCCCTGTGAGGAGTAATAGCATTTGAAAAGGGTCAGGTCCGAATGGGTCAGCTTCTTAAGCGCCATCTTGTCCATTTTCCGCGCCTCCTGTCAATTCACGCATCATGTTCTCCGCAATCGCCTTTGACAGCAGAGGGGGAACCGCGTTCCCGATCTGCTTTAACGCGGGATTCATGGTCCCCGCGAACAGGAAGCCGTCCGGAAAGGATTGCAGCCGGGCCGCTTCTCTGACGGATATGGTGCGTTTCTGCCTGCTGTCGTAATGAATATGCGAATAGCTGTCCTTTCCCAGGTGTGCCATCAGCGTCCGCGCCGGGGCGTCCGCCTCCATTTTCCTCCATTTGTTCGGGAACTTGTCAGGATCATAGGGCGGAACGGTCTGCTGAAAAAGCTCTGCATATTCTTTGCTGCCGGCCTCGATCCTGGCGCCGCGGTGTTTCCGGTTGTGTGCGCGCAGCTTTTCATGAAACAGCTCCACGGCGATCTGATAGGCCTCCGGGTACTGGTCGCCGGGACGCATTCGCTCAAAGATGTCATAATCCCTTGGCAGATACCGTATGACGTGGTCCTTGACCCCGTCAGGGTTTTCATACCCCGGCCAGGTTCTCATCAATTTCGCGTAGTCGGACAATCCGGACAGGTCCCGTTCCGGATAGGGAATCAGCGTGTCGAACCGCCGGGCGCCCCGTTTCAATTTGCCGTTCAAATGGTCTGAAACAGGCGGAAGGTCCTCCAGGGCCTCCCTTGCGGTGACGGCGGGCGGAAGAGCGGGACCCGCGGGCGGCGGCATGACAAAATAAGTGTTTTCACGGAATAAGGTCTGCTGCCGGGCCTCGCGGTAGTTCTCGATAATGGTCTGCAGGGCGACCTGCCTGCTTCCCTCGTACCCCCGGGGCAGCGTGTGGCGGTTCGTCGGGCCGGGGAAAAACGCATTCGCTTCCACCTCTTTCGCGAACGCCATCAACACCATGCGCTCACGCATCTCCGGCACGCCGTAATGGACCGCGTTCAGCAGGGTGTATTGACAGTCATATCCCAGGTGTGACAGAGAATCACAGACTTCCTCCGCCAGATTGTGCCCGCCATAGTTGAGCATGTCCGGAACGTTCTCCATCATCAGAGCGACTGGCTGGAACGCTTTCACATATGCCAGATAGCGCAGGTAGAGGTTCCCCCTCGGATCGTGAATGTACGCCTCCGGATGCGCCTCGACCTCCCTCAGCTTGGCGCGTCCGACTCTGGCGAACGCTTGGCAGGGCGGCCCCCCCACGATGACGTCAATCGCGGAATCAGGTTCGCCAAGCTCCAGCATCTCCGCCAGCTCATCCGGGTCGACCTTCGTGATATCAACCGGCGTGTCATGTTTTTCCCGCTCAGACGCGGGAAAAAAGTTCAGCGCATGCGACCTGGCGGCAAATTCGTCTATTTCAACCGCCGCGGATATTTTGAAGCCCGCGCTTTGAAATCCGAGGGAGATTCCCCCGCAGCCGGCAAACAGGTCCAAAACACGAACTTCTCCCCCATTGCGGATTCGGTCCAGCTTTTTCACGAACAACTGATTCATAAAGATTCCCCTTGGAAGTCGTTTTGCATCAAAGTCTCTTGACGCTCTGTAGTATACCACATAGAGGACGGCGCATCAAGTTTACAAATTTGATCCCGAGAAAAAAGCACCCACCTGATGAAACATCACAAGTGGGTGCTTTCGCCGCTCAGAACCGGTTTACGCTGTCAGCTTGCACCGTCTCCGGCCGCCTCCAGCATATTTTCAATCAAAATTCCATACCCTTTGGTCGGGTCGTTGAGGAGGACATGGGTCACCGCGCCCACAATCCGGCCATTCTGCAAAATCGGACTGCCGCTCATGCCCTGCACGATGCCCCCCGTGGCCTCCAGCAGCGCCGGGTCCGTCACGGAGAGGACCAGGTCCCGCCCGTCCGCCGAGGCCGACGCCACCTTCAGAATCTCAATGCCGTATTCCCGGACCTCGTCCCCCTGGACATTGGCCCGGATGACCGCTGGCCCCGGCAGGGCCGCGCCCGTGGGAACCGCCGGCCCCGCCTCGGGAGGCGAGTCCAGCCTGCCGAAGATGCCGCTGCCCGTGTTGGCGTACAGCGGCCCCAGGTCCCCGGTCAGGTCAAAATCCCCCCGCAGTTCCCCGGCGGCGCCCGCTTGGCCCTTTTTCACCGCCTTGACGGTGGAGGGCAGGATGGAGCCGTTGGAGAAGGGCATCAGCAGCGCCGTGTCCGTGTCGGTGACGCCGTGTCCCAGAGCGCCGAAGGCGCCGGTGGCGGGGTCATACCAAGTCATGGTGCCGATGCCCGCCATGCTGTCCCGGACCCAGGCGCCGATGCAGTAGACGCCCTGGTCGTTCTGAGAGGGCTCCACCGACAGCGTCATCTGGTCGCCCGCCCGGTCGATCTGGAGATTGGCGGTCCCGCCGCCGCTTTTTTGCAGCAGGGATTGGAACTGCTCCGTGGAGGTCACGGCGTCGCCGCCGCATTTGACAATGACGTCCCCGGTGCGCAGGCCGCACTCTCTGGCGGGAGTGCCGCCGTCGGTGAGCTTCACCACCACAATGCCCCGGGAGAACAGCTTGATGCCCACCGTGTGGCCCACCGGGACCAGCATCCGGGGCTCCGCCGCCTTTACGCTTCCCCCGGCGCACAGGAAAAACGCAAGCGCCAGCGCCGCCCCGGCGCCCAGCGCCCGCTTCGCGAATCGTGAAGGTCCATACAAAAAAACCACCCCTTCCTGCCCGGCAAAAAAGTCTTTTTGCCGGGCAGGCAAGTTTTCGACAAGTCGAAAACTTATGATTGAAAACGAAAGACACCCCTCCTGGGTTATCTCCGCGCCAAGTGCCGCCTTCGGCGGTTGCGCTCCGAAACGCGCCTGCGGGCGCAGTCTTTCGTGACTATCTTCCTTCCCGTTATTAAAGACTGTACTTCTTGCCAAGCTGCTTTTTATCGAATCAAACGCCGTTTCCGGCTCGATTATCATTTGCGGAAAACGGGAATCCACGCAAGCAAAAAGCGGCAGCGCGCCCATGGCGGCGCTTGCCTGTTCCGGCGTTTCAAGGCGCGAAAAAGACCCTGGAGGCAAACACCTCCAGGGTCTTCCTGGTTTTTCCTGTCAATCGTCAGTCTTTCTTGTTGAAAATCTGGAAAATCGCCTCGAAGGGGTCGTCCTCCGGGACGTCCGGCTTGGGCACGTCCTCTTCGCCCAGGGGCTCGGGCCCCGCCGGAGCCTCCTCCTCGGCCTGTTTCTCAGTCTCCTCCACCATCTTGTTGGGCAGCTGGCCCGGAGCTTTCTCAAAGCCGGTGGCGATGACCGTGACCCGGATCTCGTCGTCCAGGGTCTCGTCAAAGGTGGCGCCGAAAATGACGTTGGCATCCGGATGGACGGCGGCCTGGACCAGTCCGGCGGCCTGCTCGATCTCCTCCAGGCCGATGTCCGGGGACCCGGCCACGTTGATGAGGATGCCCCGGGCACCGTTGATGCTGGTCTCCAGCAGGGGGCTGGAGACGGCCATCCGGGCGGCCTCCTCGGCCTTGCCCTTTCCGGCGGCCCGGCCCACGCCCATGTGGGCGAGGCCCGCGTCCTTCATGACGGCGGTGACGTCGGCGAAGTCCAGATTGATGAAGCCGGTGTCCCGGATCAGGTCGGAAATGGACTGCACGGCCTGGCGCAGCACGTCGTCGGCGATTTCAAAGGCGTTGGCGAAGGTGATTTTCTGGTCCGTGGCGTGCTTGAGCCGCTCGTTGGGGATGATGACCAGGGAGTCCACTTTGGTCCTGAGCTCCTCAATGCCGCCCTCGGCCTGCTGCATCCGGCGGCGTCCCTCGAAGCCGAAGGGCTTGGTCACCACGCCCACGGTGAGGATGTCCATCTCCTTGGCCAGCTCCGCCACAATGGGGGCCGCGCCGGTCCCGGTGCCGCCGCCCATGCCGGCGGTGATGAAGACCATGTCCGTCTCCTCCAGGGCTTTGGCGATCTGGTTGCGGCTCTCCTCGGCGGACTTGCGGCCCACCTCGGGGTCGGAGCCCGCGCCCTGCCCGTGAGTCAGCTTTTCACCGATCTGAATTTTATAGGCCGCGCTGGAGACGTTCAGCGCCTGCTTGTCCGTGTTGACCGCGACGAAGTCCACTCCTTTCGTCCCAGAGCTGACCATGCGGTTCACCACGTTATTTCCAGCGCCTCCGACCCCGATCACCTTGATATTGACGACGGTATCGGGACTGCTTTCCAAACCAAATGCCATAGTGCTGCCTCCTGCTGTCATTAGTGCGAACACCCCGGCATGGGCCGGAGCGGCCAAATCCCACTTATTCCTCTATTGTAAGCCACTTTTTTGCTCCGGTCAAGTGCCTGTTTCGCTTTCGACGCAAATTCTCAAAAAAACCGGCCTGAAACTCCGTTTCAGCGCTCTCCCGGTATGATAAACACCTCTTCGCTTTTCAGCCGCAGGTCGATGGTACCGGTCATGTTGCTTTGAATCTGCTCTTTTGCCAAGGTGGCCGTCAGCTTTTCCAGCTCCCACTCGTAATCCGCGCCATAGGCCATCCGCACGGTGAAGCGGCCGATGTAGTCCATTTTCAGGTAGCTGAGCTCATCCAGGCGGATGCCGTCCACGTTTTCCGTCAGTCCCGCGGCGTCCAGGGCCGCGATCAGGTCCAGGAGGCTGGCCTGCTGGGAGGCGTACTCCGTGGCCAGGGCCAGGGAGGTTCCCACCGAGGGGGCCAGAAGCTCGCAGCCGGAGATCAGGCCGTACTGTCCCGCGTCCTTTTCCGGCCGCTGCTCCACGATCTTGCCGCTGCCGCTGATGAGCCAGGCGCTGCCGTCCTGGACCAGGGCGAAGGGCCGCCCGCTCTCGTGGACCTCGATGAGCAGGGTGTCCGGCAGCTTCCGGTTCACCCGGATATTCTCGATATAGGGCAGCTCCCGGGTGATGGAGCGGACCACGTCGTATTTGTTCAAAAGGTACATGTTGCACCCCAGCTCCAGGCCGGAGGCCGCCTGGATCTCCTCCGCCGTGTAGCGCTTCTGCCCGGAGATGACGATCTTGTCCACCCGGAAAAACAGCGTCATGGCGGCCAGAATGGCGCCGCAGATCACCAGCACGGACAACAGCTTGTAGAGGAAACCGAAGCTCCCCCGCCGTCTTCGCCGTTTTGTGTGTTTCCGTCTCGCCATCGCTGCGCTCCAATTCCATCTTCCAGCGGGGACCGCCTTCACGGCCCCCGCGTCATTTTCTTTTTCAGTTCTCCGTCCGGAGGATATCCGCCCCCAGGCGGCGCAGGTCTCCCGCCAGGTCCTGGTAGCCCCGGTCAATATGGCCGATCTCCCGGACGGAGGTCTCTCCTTCCGCCGCCAGCGCCGCCACGCACAGCGCCGCCCCGCCCCGGAGGTCCGTGCACCGCACCGGCGCGCTGTGGAGGGCGTCCACGCCCGTGACCACCGCCACCCGGCCGAAGACCCGGATGTTGGCCCCCATGCGGCTGAGCTCGTCAACATGACGGTACCGGTTGGCGAACAGGTTTTCCTCGAACACCGTGGCCCCCCGGCTTTTCAGCAGCGCGGCCATCAGAATGGCCTGGGCGTCGGTGGGGAAGCCGGGGTAGGGGGCCGTCCGCACCGGACAGACCGCCGTCAGCCGGTCCCGGCAGGCGCAGGCGATGCCCTTTTCGTCGGAGCGGATGGAACAGCCCGCCTCCCGCAGCACGGCGGTGACGGTGGAAAGGTGCTCCTCCCGGGCTCCCCGGAGGAAGATCTCCCCCCCGGCGGAGGCCGCGGCACAGAGGTAGGTCGCCGCCGCGATCCGGTCCGGCATGATGGTGTAAGTACAGCCGTGGAGCCGCCGTCCGCCCTCCACGGACACCGTGGAGGTTCCCGCGCCGGAGACTCTGGCTCCGCAGGCGGTGAGGAAGCGCTGGAGATCCACGATCTCCGGTTCCCTGGCGGCGCCCACGATGGTGGTGATGCCGCCGGCGCCGCAGGCCGCCAGCATCAGATTTTCCGTGGCGCCCACGGAGGGGAGGCTCAGCACGATTTCCCGGCCCTTGAGCCGGGGGGCCTTGCAGTGGAGGACGCCCCCCGCGTCGTCAATCTCCGCCCCCAGGTCCCGGAGGCCGGAGAGGTGGAGGTCAATGGGCCGGGGGCCCAGCTCACAGCCCCCGGGATAGCTCAGCTCCGCCTGCCCGCACCGGGCCAGGATGGCCCCCAGGAAGATGGCGGAGGACCGCATCTCCCGCATCAGGTGTTCCGAGACGGCACAGCCGCTCAGGCCCCGGGTGTCCACCAGGAGGACGTTTTCCCCCTCCCAGCTGGCTTTGCAGCCCAGGTCCCGCAGAATATGGATGGAGGCGTCCACGTCCCGGAGGCGGGGACAGCCCCGCAGCTCCACCTGGTCCGCCGTCAGCAGCGTGGCGGCCAGGATGGGCAGGACGCTGTTTTTCGCCCCCTGTATCCCGGCCTCGCCCCGCAGGCGGCTGCCGCCTCTGATCGTCAAATGGCTCATGTCCGTCCCTCCGCTCCCAGAATGGTCTAACGCTCCATCCTATGGGCGGGGGGGATTTCTGGTTACTTTTGAATTTCCAGTACGGTCCGGTAAATGCGCTCCGCGGCGTCCCGGACGCCCAGGCTGGTCATGGCCGCCTCCATGGCCCGGAGGCGGGAGGGGTCGTGAAGAATGCCGCAGGCCGCCTGGAACAGGGCCTGACCGGAGCACTCCGGCTCCAGCAGCACCGCCGCGCCGCCGTGCTCCTCCAGGGCCCGGGCGTTTTTCTCCTGGTGGTTGTTGGTGACGTAGGGGGAGGGGACCATCAGGGCGGGGGTCCCCAGGGCGGTGAGCTCGCTGATGGTGGAGGCCCCGGCCCGGCAGAGGACCAGGTCCGCCGCCCGCATGACGGGGGCCATGTCGTAGATATATTCCCGCAGCTGAAGGGCCGGGCAGGCCCCCAGGTCCACGCCCTTTTCCCGCAGGGCCTCCAGCATCAGGGGACAGCCCTGCTTCCCCGCGCCGTGGATGTGGTAAAAGGGCTGCTTCGCCGCCTCCAGGGCCAGAAAGTCCGCCATCTGGCGGTTCATGCCCGAGGCCCCCAGGGACCCCCAGAAGGAGACGATCAGGGGCCTTCCGTCGTCCATGTTCAGGGCCTTCTTGGCCTCCGCCTTTGTCATGGAGAAGAAGTCGTGCCGCACCGGCGTGCCGGTGACCACCACCTTCTCGGGGCGGCGGTAGTGCTTCCGGCAGGACTCGAAGCCCACCATGATGCGGTCCGCGTAATTTTCCAGCATCTGGGTGGTCAGGCCGGGGACGGCGTTGGACTCGTGAACCGCCGTGGGGATGCCCATTTTGGACGCAGCCTTCACCAGCGGGTAGCTGGCGTAGCCTCCGGTGCCCACCACGGCGTCGGGCTTGAAGGCCCGGAGAATGGCCCGGGCCTCCCCGGGGGCCCGGATGAGATTTCCCACGGAGATGAGGTTGTGCCTGATTTCCGCGGGCTGGAAGGAGCGGTGAAAGCTGGAGATGTGGACGGTCTTGAAGTCATAGCCCGCCTTGGGCACCAGATCCTTTTCCAGGCCCCGCTCCGCGCCCACGAACAGGATCTGCGCCTGGGGGTTTTTCTCCAGGGTCAGCTGGGCCAGGGCGATGGCGGGATTCACGTGCCCCGCCGTGCCGCCGCAGGTGAAGATGACCCGCTGCAACGGTTTCGGCATTCCAAACGCCTCCTCTATCCCGCTCTGGTAGGTTTCATCTGTCTCGATACCGACAGCACCACGCCCATCTCCGCCAGCTGAATCGAAAGGGCCGTGCCCCCGTAGCTGAAGAAGGGCAGGGAGATGCCGGTGGTGGGCAGCAGGCCCGTCACCACGCCGATGTTCAGGAAGGTCTGCATGGCGATCAGGGTGGTGACGCCGATGACCAGCAGGCTTCCGAACCGGTCCCGGGCGTGGAGGGCGATCCAATAGCCCCGGAGAATCAGCGCCGCGAACAGCAGCATGATGATGCTGGCCCCGATGAGGCCCAGCTCCTCGCAGATGATGGCGAAGATGAAGTCGTTGTGCTCCTCCGGGAGGAACAGGAACTTCTGGCGGCTCTTTCCCAGGCCCACGCCCAGAAGTCCGCCGGAGCCGATGGTGATGAGGCTCTGGGAGAGCTGATAGCCCTTGTCCTGGGCGTCCGCCCAGGGGTTGAGCCAGAACTGGATGCGGGAGGTGTTGTAGCCCACCACGAACAGGGCGAAGTACAGCATGGCCGCCGCGCCGCCCAGGGCGCCGAAGACCCAGGCCCAGTTGATGCCCCCCACCAGCATCAGCGCCGCGCCCACACCCAGAATCAGAATCGCGCCGGAGAGGTGGGGTTCGATGGCCACCAGACCGGCGGTGGCCACCAGGATGGCGGCATAGGGCAGGATGCCGTAGCGGAAGGAGCGCATCAGGTCCTTCTTTTTCGAGATGCTGTCGGAGAAGTAGATGACGATGGCCATCTTGGCGATTTCCGAGGGCTGAAAGCTGAACAGCTCGCCCACGCCGATCCAGCGGGTGGCGCCCTTCACGGTGACGGCCACCGGGTTGCCGGGAATCGCCACGAAAATCAGCAGGAAAATGGACACGTACAGCAGGGTTTTGGCCATGCCCCGGAAGCGCTGGTAATTGATCTTTCCGATGAACAGCATCCCGGCGATGCCCATGATGGCGAAAACGCCCTGGCGGATGAAGTAGTAGGTGGGATTGTTGTTCCTGGTGTTGTAGTAGGAGGAGGGGAAGCTGGCGGACAGCAGCATCACAAGGCCGATGGACATCAGCAGCAGCACCAGGAGGCCGAAGGGAAGGTCGATGGGCCCCTTGGCCAGCTCCCGGCTCTGCTCCTCCATGGCCTGCTGGTGCAGGCGGATCTCCTGGCGGCGCCGGGCCTCCTCCCGGCTGATGGGGCGGCGGCGCTGCTTGGGGCGCTGCTGGGGGGCGGGGAAGGGAATGACCACGCTCTGCTGCCGGGGCTGGGCCGGACGCCGCTGCTGGCTTTGAACCGGCTTGCGCCGCTGTTGGACGGGCCTGCGCTGAGGCTCCCGCCTGGGCGGGTCCCTCCGGGCCGCCGAGCCGCTTCCGCGTGCCGCCATAAGCCTCCCCCTTTCTTCCTCAGAATTTCAGAATCTCAGAATCTCAGCAATACCGCCCCTGGATGCCGAACCACGCCAGAATGCAGCAGACGATGGTCACGCCGGAGAACACCGTCACCAGCTTCGCCTCGCTCCACCCGGAGAGCTCCAGGTGGTGATGCAGGGGGGCCATCTTGAAAAAGCGCTTGCCGTGGGTGGCCTTGAAGTAGGCCACCTGGATGATGTCGGACAGGGTCTCCAGAATATAGATGATGCCCACCAGGATCAGGATCAGCGGCATATCCATGGCAAAGGCCAGAGCCGCCACCGCGCCGCCCATGAACAGGCTGCCGGTGTCCCCCATGAAGACCTTGGCGGGGTGGTGGTTGTAGCAGAAGAAGGCCGCCAGACCTCCCGCCAGGGCGGCGGGGAACAGGGCCAGGGGCATCAGCTTCCAAAGCGCGGCGGCGGCGGTGAAAAAGACCATCACCACGAAGGTCACGCTGGAGGACTGGCCGTCGATGCCGTCCGTCAGGTTCACCGCGTTGACGCAGCCCACGATGACGAAGGCGGCGAAGGCCAGATAGAGAATCCAGTTGACCTCCAGGGTGACGTTGACGAAGGGAATATACAGCGCATTGGTCAGCAGGCCCTCATAGCGCATCAGCGTGAGGAACAGCACTGCCGCCGCCAGCTGGAGGATGAACTTCTGCTTGGCGGTCAGGCCCTCGTTCTGGTGCTGGCGGACCTTGCGGTAGTCGTCCACGAAGCCGATGAGGCCGAAGATCAGGGCGAACAGGTAGACGTACAGGTGGTCAAACTCCCCCCGCAGCATGTTCTCCCAGCCCATGGCAAAGGCGACGACGCCGGAGCCCACGATGAACATGATGCCGCCCATGGTGGGCGTGCCCGCCTTTCCGGCGTGCCAGGAGGGGCCTTCCTTCCGGATCTCCTGCCCCGCGTGGAGCTTGCGGAGCTCCGCGATGACGAATTTTCCCAGGACCAGGGTCAGCAGGAAGCTGATCCCACAGGCCAGCAGCAGTGTAACGATCATGTCTCTCCCTCTCCTCCGCCCCAGGGGCGGAACTTTCACAGGTATTCCGCGACGATCTCCCGTTCGTCCATGTGGTGTTTCTCGTGGCCGACCTCCTGATAGGTCTCATGCCCCTTGCCGCAGAGGACGATCACGTCCCCCGCTCCGGCGTGGTCCATGGCCCAGTGGATGGCCTCCACCCGGTCCTCGATGACCTCATAGGGAGTTCCGGTTCCTTCCAGCCCCGGCAGGATGTCGGCGATGATGTCCGCCGGGCGCTCCGTGCGGGGGTTGTCGGTGGTGACCACCAGGAAGTCGGCGATGCCGGCGGCGGCCCGGCCCATTTTGGGCCGCTTGGTCCGGTCCCGGTCCCCGCCGCAGCCGAAGAGGGCGATGGTCCGCCCCTTGGCGAAGCCCTTGACGGTGGACAGGACGTTTTCCAGGCTGTCGGGGCTGTGGGCATAGTCGATGAGGACGGTGTAGTCCTTCCCCGGCGTGGGGACCACCTCCACCCGGCCCTTCACGTGGGGCACCCGGGCCAGGACGGCGGCGCTCTCCTCCAGGGGAATCCCCAGGGCCAGGGCCGCGCCCAGCACGCCCAGGGTGTTGTCGATCATGAAGCGCCCGGGGATGTTCACCCGGACCGGGACCCGCTGCCCGCCGCGGACGGCGGTGAAGGCCACGTGGTCCGCCGCCAGGACGGCGTCCTCCGCCCGGAGGTCCGCCCCGCCGGCGCTGGAGAAGGTGGTGATGCCGCAGGCGCTGCCTTTCATCAGCCTGGGCGTCCAGGGGTCGGCGGCATTGACCACGCCGGTTTCGCAGTTTCGGAACAGGAGGGCCTTGGCGTCGCAGTAGGCCTCCATGGTCTTGTGGAAATCCAGGTGGTCCTGGGTCAGGTTGGTGAATACGCCCACCTTGTAGCGGACGCCGAAGACCCGGTCCAGGTACAGGGCGTGGGAGGAGACCTCCATCACCACATGGGTGCAGCCCGCGTCCCGCATCTGGGCGAAGAGCTTCTGGAGCTCAAAGGACTCGGGGGTGGTCCGCTCCGTGGGGAGGGCCTCCGCTCCGATCATGTTCTGGTTGGTGCCGATCAGGCCCGTCTTTTCGCCCCGGGCCTCCAGAATGGCCTTGAGGAGATAGGTGGTGGTGGTCTTTCCGTTGGTGCCGGTGACGCCCACCATGGTCATGGCGTCCGCCGGGTGGCCGAAGAAGTTGGCCCCCGTCACCGCCAGGGCCCGGCGGGAGTCCGCCACCCGGACATAGGGAATTCCCTCCTCCTCCGGCGGGACCTGGCAGAGCACCGCCGCCGCCCCGGAGGCCATGGCCTGGGGGATGAACCGGTGTCCGTCCACCGTGTAGCCGCTGAGGGCCACGAACAGGTCCCCGGGCTTCACCTGCCGGGAGTCATAGCTGACGCCGGCGATCTCCGTCTCCATATCCGCGCCGGCGGAGAGGACTTCCAGCCCCGCCAGCAGCTCCTTGAGTTTCATCTGTTGTCAAACCTCCATCCCGTTGAATACGTTCTGGATGATTATAAGCCGAATAAAACGCATTGTATACAGCGTATCCTGCCGAAAATCAGGCAAAAGCTGCTGTCAGTCCCGGACTGAGCTGTCGCCGAAGCGGACGGTGACCACGCTGCCGGGGGCCAGCTCCGTGCCCTCCGCCCGGTCCTGGGAGATGGCCCGGACGTTGCCGGAGTCCGTGCTGGTGGTGCCTGTCACCCGCATGATGAGGCCCGCGTTGGTCAGCTTCTGGTTGGCCTCGGCGGCGGTGAGCCCCACCACGCCGGGCACGGGCCGGGGGTCGCCGTTTTTCTCCTCGCCCAGGTACAGCACGATGGAGGCGTTGTTGGGCACGATGGCGCCGCCCTCGGGGGTCTGGGCGGTGACCTCGGCCCCGCTGCCCACGGTGCGGAAGGTGAAGCCCGCGTTTTCCAGTTTGGCTCTGGCGGACTCCAGGTCCATGCCCACCACATTGGGGACGGCGGCGTCGGCTCCCGCCAGCTGTTCGGCGGTGTAATCCGGCTCCACGCCCAGGACGGGCAGGATCTCGCTCATGATCTGGCTGGCCGTGGGGGCCACCATGTTGCCGCCGGAGGGGAAGGTCCCCGTGGTACGGCTGGGGGTGTCCATGGTCAGCAGCATGATGTACTGGGGATCATCCGCCGGGGCGAAGCACATGAAGGAAACCACGATGTCGCCCTTGGGATTCGCGGCGGTTTTGGTTCCGGTTTTGTCGGCGGTGCCGGTTTTTCCGCCGATGCGGTAGCCCGTCACCTGTCCGTTCCGCCCGGTGCCCTCCGCCACCACGTACTCCAGGCACTCCCGGACCTTGGCGGAGGTCTCCTCGCTGACCACCTGCCGGATGCACTTGGTCTCGTGCTGCCGGAGCACGCCGCCCTCGCCGTCCAGCACCTGCTCCACCACGTAGGGCTCGTAGAGATAGCCCCCGTTGACGCAGGCCGCCTGGGCCCGGATGAGCTCCAGGGGTGTGACGTTGAAGGTCTGGCCGAAGGAGTAGGAGGCCAGGGAGACGATGTTGGAGTTGAAGTCCTTTTCGTCGGTGAAGATGCCCGGCACCTCGCCGATCATGTCCACGCCCGTCTCCTCCATCAGACCGAAGGACTTGAGGTACTGATAGTAAGTGCTGGTGCCCACCGCCTGCCCGATGCGGATGAAAGCCGGGTTGCAGGAGTTGCCCACCGCCTGCTTCAGGCTTTGGTGCCCGTGGCCGGGGGCGGCCCGGGAGCAGTTGAAGGGCTTATCCCAGCCCTTGACCATGACGGAGCCGGAGCAGTCGAAGGTGGAGTTCATGTTGATGACCCCCTCCTCCAGCGCCGCAGCCAGGGTGATGGGCTTGAAGGTGGAGCCGGGCTCATAGGTGGAGTCGATGCACTTGTTCCGCCACTGGCTCTGGAGGGTGTCGTTCTTGGCCTTGGTCACCGCCGCCTCATAGGAGCTGACCTCCTCCTCGGGCTCCTCCACGCCGGCTTCCGCCCTGGCGGCGGCTTTCGCGGCGTCCTGGGCCGCGTATTGGTCCCGGTTCTTCTCGATGTCCGCCAGCTGCTGCTCCAGCTTGGCCTTCAGCTTCTCGTCATAGAGGACGCCGGACTGGTTGGAATCGTAATTGGGATAGGAGGCCATGCCCAGGATGGCCCCGGAGTTCACGTCCATGACAATGCCCGTTCCGCCGTTGGCGGCGTCGAATTTGCTCAGCATGGACTCCAGGCCCTTTTCCAGGGCGATCTGGACGTTGATGTCCAGGGTCAGCACCAGATCGCTGCCGTTCTCCGCGTCGAAGTACTGCTCGTACTGGAACAGCAGGGGCTGGCCCCGGTTGTTCCGGGCATAGACGGTCATGCCGGCGTCGCCGGAGAGGTCGCCGTCATATTTGGACTCCAGGCCCACGCCGCCCTTGTTCTCCGCTCCCACGAAGCCCAGGACGTTGGCCGCCATGGCGTTGTAGGGGTAGTACCGTTTGGAGTCCGGCTCCAGGGAGACGCCGGTGAGGGAGCGCTGCTGGTCCTCGGGGACCTCGTTTCCCTCCTCGTCGATCTGGCCGTTGATGAATTTCCGAATCTCGTCGGCCAGCTCCTTTTCCGTTTTCTTGTGGAGGATGACGTACTGGGATTTGACGTCCTCCATCTTCTTTTCAATGGACTCCTGGTCCATGTCCAGAATGCGGGCCAGCCCCCGTGCGATGTAGCTCTGGTCCCGGATGGGTTGGCGCTCATAGGTCTGCCCCTTCTCCAGGGCCTTGGCCGCCGCCTTGTCCTGGGCCTCCACCTGGGCCTTGACGAAGGCGTCCAGCCGCAGGGGGTCCAGGATCACGGTCTCCGCCGAGGTGGAGCTGGCCAGGATGTTGTGGTTCTTGTCATAGATAGTCCCCCGGGAGGCGTTGACGGAGACCTCCCGGGTCTGCTGGTGGACGGCCCGGGCCGTCATCTCGTCATACCGGTTGATCTGGAGGTCGTAGAGCTTCCAGAACAACAGCAGAAACGTGCCCACGCCCAGCACCAGCATCATCAGCAGGGTCCGCCCCCGGATGATCTGATTGGCCCGGCGGGCGGATTCGCTTTTCCGCTGAAAGGCGGGGAACCTGGGGGAACGGTTTGCCATGTGCTGCCTCCTCATCAGGGACTTGGAATGCGGACAAAACAGAGGAGCAAGAAGACCTGGCTTCCCGCTCCCCGCCGTCAAGTGTCAGGACCGAAAATCATGTCAGCTAAGTATAGTGCGCCCGTCAGTCGAAATATTCCACCACCGCGTAGACGCCGCCGTGAAGGGAGGAGAGGACGCGGCTGAACAGCCCCGGCTCCTTCTGCCGGTAGGCCACGGCGGAATCCTCCGCCGACAGGTCCAGCCGGCTCATCTGGGTGCCGCTGGGCTTGGACATGCCCGCGGCCTCCGCGGCCTCCTTCACCGAGGCCATGTCAAACATCCGCTGATAGCGGGCGGTGAGGTCCGTGTTGGCGGTCTCCAGCTCCTGGAGCTGGGACTGCAGCTTCACGGTCTCCGAGGACAGCCGGGTCAGCTGCACGTAGTTCATCAGCACCAGCAGGGCCAGCCCCATGATGGCGGCGACGCTCAGCACCGCCAGGGGGGAGATGACCTGCCGGGCCCGGAGCAGGACCCGGGGCGCCTCGTGGACCTTGGGCTTTTCCCGGACTTTGGGGGCCGCTTCCGCGCGGCGGGGGTTTCGTTCCCGGACCGGGTAGTCCAGATCATAGGCCAGACTGCCGTTCACAGCCTGTTTTCCGCGCATCCGGGGATTCCGTACCGCCGCCGCCATGGAGCCGCCTCCTTTCCGAATCAGATGTCAAATGAATCCAGTTTTTCCGCCGCGCGGAGCCGGGCGCTTCTGGCCCGGGGGTTCTCCGATACTTCCGCCGCAGTTGGTGTAAAGGGTTTTTCCAGACGGACCAAAGGCTTCTTTCCGCACACGCACACCGGGAAGCCCGGCGGGCAGGTGCAGCCCTGGGCCAGCTGGCGCAAAGTCCGCTTCACGATCCGGTCCTCCAGGGAGTGGAAGGTGATGACCGCCAGCCGTCCGCCGGGGCGGAGCTTGTCCGCCGCCGCCTTCAGCATGGGGGGCAGGGCGTCCAGCTCGCCGTTGACGGCGATGCGGACGGCCTGGAAGCTCCGCTTGGCGGGGTGCTGCTTCTCCCGCAGGGCCGCCGGGGGCATGGCGGACTTGATGACGTCCACCAGCTCCAGGGTGGTCTCGATGGGCCTGTCCTCCCGCCGCCTGACGATGGCCCGGGCGATGGCGGGGGCATAGCGCTCCTCGCCGTAGTCGAACAGGATGCGCCGGAGCTCCTCAAGGCTCCAGGCGTTGACCACCTCCCGGGCCGTCAGGGGAGAGGTCCGGTCCATCCTCATATCCAGCGGGGCGTCCCGCATGTAGGAGAAGCCCCGCTCAGGATCATCCAATTGGGGGGAGGAGACGCCCAGGTCGAAGAGCATCCCGTCCACGCCCTCCTCCTCCGCCAGGACGCTTCCCAGCTCCGAGAAGTTGCTGTGGACCAGCCGCACCCTGTTCCTCCAGGGGGCCAGCCGCTCCCGCGCCGCCTCAATGGCGGCCAGATCCCGGTCGACGCAGATGAGCCGGCCTGTGGTCAGCCGCTTCGCGATCTCCCGGGAGTGGCCCGCCCGGCCCAGGGTGCCGTCCACATAGGTCCCATCCGGGCGGATGTTCAGCGCCTTGATGCACTCGTCCAGCAGGACGGGCTTGTGTGTGTATTCCACCGGGGCTCACCCCCGGTTCCGGCGGGCCCTGGCCAGGGCGTCCATGGCCGCGGCCATGTCCTCCTCGTCCAGCATCTTCCGCTCCCGCTCCGTCCAGGTCTCCTCGTCCCAGATCTCGGCGAAGGTGTTCAGGCCCACGATGGTGCAGGCCTTCTGGAGCCCCGCGTACTTCCGCAGGGCGGCGGGAATCAGCACCCGGCCCTGGCCGTCGGGCTCACACTCCACGGCGTTGGCGTAGAGTAAAGTCAAAGCCCTTGCCTCCGTGTAGGGCAGCTCGTCCATCTCCTCGGACATCTGCTCCCACTTGGACTGGGGGTAAATGGTCAGGCAGTGCTCGGCACCGATGGTGATGAAAAAGGTGTCGCCCAGCGCCTCCCGCATAGCGGAGGGGATCACCAGACGGCCCTTGGCGTCGATGCTGTTATTCGATTTGCCCAGCAGCCTCGCCATGGAGCCGCCCCCTTTCCCCCTTTTCTGGGACGAAATGGGGAAGACCTCCACTTAACTGCCTCAAATCCCCACTTATCCCCACCTGTGTTACCTAGTATACGAAAATGGCGACCGAAAAGCAAGGATTTTTTTTCGACAGGAAACCGGCTCATTTCTCTGGAATTCTCGGTTTTCCGTCCGTTTTCTGAAAAATAAAACGACCGTTCTATTTTTTTCGCTCCGGAATCCACGCAAAAAAAGCCGCCCGCCGCCGCAACATCTTGCGACAGGGGGCGCGCTTTCTCCAGTTTTTTTCCACATGTTGCGATGCCTGATTTTGTTTCACAAAATGTATCGGCAATTTAAACAAAATTTTGTAGCCCTTGTGTAATTCAGCCGTCGTCCTCGCTGTTTTTCTGGTCCAGCTTCTGCTTCTGCTCCTGCATTTTGGCGGCGGAGGTGGTGCGGAAGCGGACCCGGGACTGCTTCACCTCGTCCAGGGCGGCCTGGACCGCCTCCTCCGTCCGGGCCAGGGCGTCCTCGGCGTAGCTGTTGGCCACCTGATAGAGCTGGCGGGAGCGCTCCTCGGCCCGGGTGACGATCTGCCGGGCCTTCTCCCGGGCGGCGTACATGACCTCGCTCTCGGAGATCTTGGTCTTGGCCTCCAGCTCCGCCTGGCGCATCATGCGCTCCACGTCCCGCTTGGCGTCCTCCACGAATTTCTCCCGGGCGCTCAGCAGCTCCTGGGCCCGCTTGATTTCCGCCGGGAGCTGGGCCCGGAGCTCATCCAGCAGGTCCAGCAGTTCATCCCGGTCCACGATGCTCATACTGGGCTTCAGGGCGGGGGCTTTGGCGTCCTCGATCCGCTCATAGATCATGTCGATGAGCCGGTTGATATCACTTGCCATGGTGTGGACCTCCCTCTTTTTCTGTCAGCTCTTCCACCAGCGGGATGACCGGCGCGGGCAGATACCGCTCCAGAGGCTGGCCGTAGCGGATCATCTCCCGGGCCATGGAGGAGCTGAAATGCTGATAGGGCGCGCTGGCGGGCAGGAGCATCGTCTCCAGCCCCGGGCACAGTCCCCGGTTGATCAGGGCCATCTGGTACTCGATGTCAAAGTCCGTCAGGCTCCGCACGCCCCGGACAATGGCGCAGGCCCCGTGGATCCTGGCGTAGTCAGCCAGCAGGCCGGACCAGAGCTCCGCCTCCACGTTGGGCAGGTCCTGAACGGCGGCCCGGACCATCTGGAGCTTCTGCTCCGGGGTGAACATCTGGTGTTTCTTCTCGGCGTTGGGGCTGACGCAGACCCGAATCTGATCAAAGCACCCGGCGGCCCGCCGGATCACGTCCAGGTGGCCCAGGGTGATGGGGTCGAAGCTGCCGGAGCAGATGGCTGTTCTCATGGGTGGTTTCCTCGTTCTATTCGTTTCCCTCCCGGCGGAAGAGGGTGACGGCGATCTTGCCGTAGCGGTAGGTCCGCAGGCGGCGGCAGGGGGGCGGCGGGGCCGGAAGGGCCTTCTCCGCCGGGTGTTCCGCTACGATTATACCATAAGGAGCCAGAATGTCAAATCCCGGCGCGGCCAGCCTCTCCAGCGCCCGCTCCAGCAGGCCGGAGGCGTAGGGCGGGTCCAGAAACACCAGGTCGAAGGCCTCCCTCGTCCCGCTCAGGAATTCCAAAGCGTCCCCGTTGACCACCCGGGCCCGGTCCTGGAGGTTTGTCAGGGCCAGATTCTTCTTCACCAGCGCAAAGGCGTCCTTCCGCCGGTCCACGAAGACGGCGGAGGCGGCGCCCCGGCTCAGGCACTCGATGCCCATCTGCCCGGTTCCGGCGAAGAGGTCCAGCACCCGCCGGCCCTCGATGTCAAATTGCAGGGCGCTGAATACGCCCTCCTTCACCCGGTCGGTGGTGGGGCGGGTCTCCAGCCCCTCCAGCTCCAGCAGGCGTCGGCCCCTGGCGGTGCCCGTAATGACGCGCATGGCGGTCCCTCCTGAAAGACGGCGTTTACATCGCGTATATTTTACGGCAAAGTTTCCAGATTTTCAATAGTATTTCCGACAAAAACCAGAAAAAACTCCGCCGGAGGCGGAGTTTTTTCCATCATCCTCCCAGGCGGACCACCGGCGCGTCCTCCAGGCCGGTCAGATCGTGGGTGGCCAGCAGCACCGGTTTTCCGACTCCCATCTCCCGGATGAGCTCCAGGCACCGCCGCCGGTTCTCCTCGTCCAGGCCGGTGAAGGGCTCGTCCAGGGCCAGGGCGTCCGACGGCGCCAGCAGGGCCCGGGCCAGGGCCAGGCGCCGCCGCATGCCCCCGGACCAGTCCCGGACGGGTCCGGGGTCCGAGAGGTCCAGCCCCAGGCGGGCCAGGACCGCCCCGGCCTCCCCGGGGACCCGTCCCAGGGCGAAGCGGAGGTTCCCGGCGGCGGGCAGACGCTCCAGCAGCCGGTCCTCCTGGAACACCGCCGCCCAGCGGCGGTTTGCGCCGGAGATGGTTCCTCCGTCGGGCCGCTCCAATCCCAGCAGGAGGCGGAGCAGGGTGGTCTTTCCCGTCCCGGAGGGGGCGGCGATACAGGTGATGCCCGGGCGGAAGACGGCGGTCAGATTGTCCAGCACGGGCCGGCCGCCGTAGGACTTGCGGAGCCCGTCCACGCGAATTTCCATCACTGTCCCGCCTTTCTTGCCAGGGCGTCCACCGCCGCCAGGAACCCCCGCTCGAACACCGCCGCCAGAATCAGAATCACGGCGGTCCAGGCGAAGAGGTCCGGGGTCTGGAGGTAGACCTTGGCCGTATAAAGCCGCTCGCCGATGGTCCCCGCCGGGAGGCCGATGACCTCCGCCGCCGCCCCCGCCTTCCAGCACAGCCCCAGGGCCAGGGAGGAGGCGGAGCGGAAGTAGGGCAGAACCTGGGGCAGGTAAATCCCCCGGACCCGCCGCCGGAAGGGAATGCGGTAGACCCGGGCCAGCTCCAGGAGCTTGGGGTCCGTCTGGCGGAGACCCTCCAGCACGTTGAGGTACACCGGGGGGAAGACCATCAGGGCGGAGATGAACAGGGAGAGGGACCGGGCGTCCAGCCAGACCAGGGCCAGGATGATGAAGGAGGCCACGGGGGTGGCTTTCACCACCGCCACCGGCGGGGCCAGCAGATCCCGGAGCCGGGGATGCCCCGCCGCCAGCGCCGCCAGCGGCACCGCCAGGGCACAGGAGAGCAGGAAGCCCCCGAAAATGCGGACCGACGAGTTCCCCACCGCCCGCCAGAAGGCGGGGGAGGGAAGCAGCTCCAGAAGCCGCAGCGCCGCCTGGACCGGGGAGGCCAGCAGCAGCCCCCCGTGAGGGACCGCCGCCGCCAGGGCCATGCCGCTTCCCTGCCAGACCAGCAGCCAGAACGCCACGGACCAGGGCTTAGCCGCCATAGTAGAAGTCGTCCCGGGGCAGCGCGCCGCCCACGGACTGGGGGTTGGCCTCCGCCAGCACCTGGAGGTAGCCGGAGAGCTTTTCAAACATCTCCTGGCCGGTGAGGCAGACGATGTTGCAGTGGGGCAGGGCCTTTTCCGCCACGGCGGGACTTTCGATGATGCCCTGGGCCGCGATCAGCTCCGCCGCTTCGGCGGGGTTGGCGTTCACCCAGTCCACGGAGGCGGCGTACTGCTCCAGGAACGCGTCCACCAGCTCCGGGCGCTGCTCCGCCAGGTCCCGCCGGGCCACGGCCACGCCGGTGATCATGGCGGAGCCGTTGTCCAGGGCGTCCCACTCCGCCGTCAGGTCCAGGGCCACCCGGAGGTTCTCCAGCTTCCCCTGGGCCACGGTGACGAAGGGCTGAGGCAGCAGGGCGATGTCCGCCGTCCCAGCCGCCAGGGCGGCGACGCACTCGGCGTGCTCGGATTTCCAGTCCACGGTCAGGTCCTTGTCCGGGTCCAGGCCGTTTTGCTCCAGGAGGTAGCGAAGGCCGAACTCCGGCGTGGACCCCTTCCCGGCGGCCACGATGGTCCGGCCCTTCAGGTCCGCCATGGACCGGACCGTCTCCCCGCCGTTCTCCACGATGTAGAGGACCCCCAGGGTGTTGACGGCCAGGGTGACGATCTGACCCTCGGTTTTTTGATAGAGCACCGCCGCCAGATTGGCGGGGACGCAGGCGACATCCAGCTCCCCCTTGATGAGCTTGGGAGTCAGCTCGTCGGCGGAGCCCGCCAGGGTGTAGCGGTTGACGCCGTCGTCGGAGATCATGCGGATCAGGCCCATGGCGGTGGGACCCTTCAGAGCGCCCACATGGAGCGAGGCATCTTCAACAGGTGCCTCCTCCGGCGGGGTCTCCTCCTGGGAGGGCGGGTCCGCGGGTTCCTCCGCCGGGGCGGAATCACCCACCACCTCCGTGGGGCCGTCGTCGCTGCGGATGACGCCGCAGGCGGAGAGGGCCAGCAGCAGGGCCAGGGCAAGGGCCAGGGTCTTCAAGGCTTTCATAGTCGTTTCCTCCAGTGATGTGTCTTGTGGGGGCCGGGCTCTGTCCCGGCCCGCTTTCCCAAAGGGGTCATGCCTTCTCCGGCGCGTAAACGGTCTTGGCCGTCACGCCGGGCAGGCGGCCGATCTTCCCGGACAGGGCGGAAATCACGTCCGCCGGGGCGTCCAGGGCCACGCTGATGAGCCGGATGCCCCGCTCCCGGCAGGGCACGCCCATCCGGCCGATGACGGCGCCCTCATACTGGTGCAGCAGGGCGTTCAGCGCCGCCACGGAGTCCGCCTCCCGGACGATGACCGCCAGGACGGCGACGCGGTTCTCCATAGTCTTCCCTCCTTTTGCGAAAAACAAAGCCCCTCCGCCGTCTGGCAGAGGGGCCGCGAAATCACAGCGTGACCGGGCCCGGAGAACCTCTCTCCGCGTCCCGCTCTCTCCTCTTACGGCTCGGAAACCACCTTGCCGCCAGATCGACAGATATGAACTCCAGGTCCTCCGGTCAGAAAAACTTCCCGGGGACACAGGGCTTGCTGAGGACGATGATAGCATGGAAGCGCCTGGGCGTCAAGGCCTTTTCTTTACTCCTCGTCCAGGTAGTCCAGGACCTTCACCACCTCGCCGCCCCGGAGATAGACCCGGGGCACCCGGCGGGCCACGGCGCAGAGGAGTTCATAGGAGATGGTCCCCGCCAGAGAAGCCGCCCGGGCGAAGCTGTCCGCCGGGGCGGGTCCCAGCAGCGTGGCCACGTCCCCGGCGGAGACCTCGGGAAGGTTGGAGGCGTCCAGGACGATCTGGTCCATGCTCACCCGGCCGATGACCGAGGCGGGCTTGCCGTGGAGGGAGGCCGTGCCCAGGTTGGACAGGCACCGGGAGTAGCCGTCGGCATATCCGCAGCAGACGGTGGCCGCCCGCAGGGCGCGGCCCGCCATGTAGGTCCGGCCATAGCCCACCGAGTCCCCGGGGGCCAGGTCCTTCACCTGGCTGACCACCGTCTTCAGCGACATGACGGGCGTCAGGCCGGGGAAGGTCACTTCCGCGCTGGGGTCCTGGCCGTAGAGGATGACCCCGGCCCGGACCATGCCCCGGCTCCAGTCCGGGTGGGCCGTCAGCCCCGCCGAGTTGGAGCAGTGGACCATCTCCAGGGGCCCCGCCGCCTCCAGTCGCTCCACCACCCGGAGGAAGAGGGCGTACTGTTCCGCGGTGTAGCGGCGGTCGTCCTCCGCCAGGGAGTCCGCCACGGAGAAGTGCTGGAACGCGCCGGTGACGGAGAGGCCCGGCAAGCTCCGGCACTCCAGAAGGTCCGAGACCGCGCCCTCAAAGTCCCGGCAGGCCCCGAAGCCGATGCGGCCCATGCCGGTGTCGATTTTCAGATGCGCCGCCACCTTCACGCCGGCTTTCTCCGCCGCCCGGGACAGGGCCCGGGCGTACTCCGGGCTGTAGACCGCCTGGGTGATCCGCTCCGCCGCCAGAGTCCCGGCGCACTCCGGGCGGGTCATGCCCAGGATCAGAATGGGCTGCTCAACGCCGCCCCGGCGCAGGTGCCGGGCCTCCGCCAGGGAGGAGACGGCGAACCACGCCGCCCCGGCCGCTCCCAGGGTCCGGGCCACCATGACGTCCCCGTGGCCGTAAGCATCGGCCTTCACCACGGCGCACACCGCCGCGGGAGCGGCTTTCTCCCGAATCAGGCGGAAGTTGCGGGCCAGGGCGTCCAGGTCGATCTCCGCCCAGCAGTGGGCGTCAAAGGGTATTGTCATAAGGGCTCCTCCAGTTTCTTGGGATACGATGCAAACCATCATACGCCGTTTCCGGTCGGAAGGCAACGGCGTTTTCTGCTGAATATCAGGCGTTTTGTGCAGGGAGCCGCTTCTCCATCCGGTAGTTGGTCAGAGCCGTCCCGTGGCGGATCACCTGCTGCTCCCAAAGGGTCTGATAACCCCTGCGCTCAAAAAACGGCTTCGCCGTAATGGAGGCGTTGGTGGCGATCCGCTCCGCCGCCACGGCGCCCTCCAGCGCGTCGCAGAGGGCGGAGGCAACGCCGCGGCGCTGGAAATCCCTGTGGACATAGAGCCGGTCCAGACAGCCGGAGGCGTCGATGTCCCCGAAGCCCGTGATTTTGCCGTCTTCCACCGCGACAAGCGCGGCGTGCTCCGAGAGCGACCGCCCCCACTCCGCCATATCCGGGGCGCCGTCCGCCCAGGCGTTCAGCTGCTCCGGCGTGTAGTCGCCAGCATTCACCGTGTGTACCGTGTCGTAAAACAGCTCCAGGATCTCCCGCAGGTCGGAGGGCCGGTATTCCCGGATGGTCATAGGCATTCCGCCCGGATGCCCCGCTCCGCGAAGGACTCCAGCAGGCGGTCCATGTCGGAGGGGATCGTGATGGGCTCCCCGCAGGCGGCGATGGCGTTGGCCACGTCCTTGAGGCCGTTGCCCGTCACCACGGAGACCACCGTGTCCTGTTTCCCGATGACCCCGGCCTCACAGAGCTTTTTCACTCCCGCCGTGCCGGTGACCCCGGCGGGCTCGCCAAAGACGCCGCAGGTCCGGCCCAGCAGCTGCTGGGCGGCCATGATCTCCTCGTCGGTGACGTTCACGGTCAGCCCATGGGACTCCCGAATGGCCATGAGGGCCTTGTCGGCGTTCCGGGGCACGCCCACGGCGATGGAGTCCGCCAGGGTGTTCTCCTCCATGGGCTCCCAGGGTGTATCCGTCTCGATGGCCCGGTTCAGGGGGCAGCAGCCCGCCGCCTGGGCGGAGATCAGCCGGGGCAGACGGTCGATGAAGCCGATGGCGTGGAGGTCCTTGAGGCCCTTCCACAGTCCGGCGATGGTGCAGCCGTCCCCCACGGAGATGGCGATGTAGTCCGGGACCTCCCAGCCAAGCTGCTCCATGATCTCCAGGGCCACGGTCTTCTTGCCCTCGGAGAGGTAGGGGTTGATGGCGGCGTTGCGGTTGTACCAGCCCCATTTGTCGATGGCCTGCTTGGAGAGCTCGAAGGTCTCCTCGTAGCTCCCCTGGACGGAAATCACCGTGGCCCCGAAGGTCATCAGCTGGGCCACCTTCCCCTTGGGGGCACGGGAGGGAACGAAGATGTACGTGGACAGCCCCGCCGCCGCCGCGTTGCCCGCGAGAGACGAGGCGGCGTTCCCCGTGGAGGAACAGGCAATCACTTTCGCCCCCGCCTCCCGGGCCTTGGCAACGGCCATGGCGCTGGCCCGGTCCTTCAGGGAGGCGGTGGGGTTCTGGCCGTCATCCTTCACGTAAAGGCGGCCCAAGCCCAGCTGTTCCGCAAGGCGCGGCTCCTCGTAGAGGGGGGACCAGCCCACCCGGAGGGGCGTGGGGGCCGTATCCTCCTCAATGGGCAGCAGCTCCCGGTAGCGCCACATGGACCGCTCCGCCCGGTTTGCCAGGGTCTCCCTGGTCAGACGGGATTTGATGTACTCATAGTCATAGGTGATATCCAGGATGCCGCCGCACTCGCAGACCGTCAGGTCCGGCGTCGCCTCATAGGTTCTGCCGCAGCGGACGCACTTTCCGTATTTCACATTTCGCATGGTCCCGCTCCTCTCTCATATGATGATCCCATCATAGCAAACAGGTCGGCCTTTGTCAAAGGGGAAACCCGGCGGCTTCGCGGGTTGCATTGGTCCTGAGCCTATGGTATACTCCAACATGGCAACGAAATTTTCAGGAGGTACATAGCCATGAGAGACATGATCGGATACTGCGGGCTGGACTGTGAGAAATGCGACACGTACCTTGCGACCCTCCATGACGACCAGGCGCTGCGGGAGAAGACCGCGAAATTATGGGCCGAGTTGAATGACGCTCCCATCCTGCCGGAGCATATCAACTGCCAGGGCTGCCGCGTCGAGGGAATAAAGACGGTATTTTGTGACCAGATGTGCGAGATTCGCCGGTGCGCCCTGAAAAAGGGTGTGACGACCTGCGGGGATTGCCCGGACCTGGAAAGCTGTCCGACTGTTGACGCGATTATCTCGAACAACCCTGAAGCTCTGGAGAACTTGAAAGGATAAACGACTCGAAAGGGGGAGGCTGTTCAGCCTCCCCCTTCAATTTCTCATGTTCAAATCCGGGCCCGGATCTCCGCCCCCATGGCCTTGCAGCCCAGGAGCTTCCCGCCCTCGTTCATGATGTCCCCGCAGCGGAAGCCCGCCTTCAGGGCCCGGTCCACGGCGGCCTCCACGGCGTCGGCCTCGGCGGCCATGTCGAAGCTGTAGCGCAGCATCATGGCCGCCGCCAGGATGGTGCCGATGGGGTTGGCCTTGTCCTGCCCGGCAATGTCCGGGGCGGAGCCGTGAATGGGCTCGTACAACCCCCGGGTCCCCTCGCCCATGCTGGAGGAGGGGATCATGCCGATGGACCCGGTGATCTGGCTGGCCTCGTCGGAGAGAATGTCCCCAAACAGGTTTTCCGTCACGATGACGTCAAACTGGCTGGGGTCCCGGACGATCTGCATGGCGGCGTTGTCCACGTACATGTGGAGCAGCTCCACGTCCGGGTACTCCTTGGCCACCTCCTCCACGGTTTTCCGCCACAGGCGGGAGGTGTCCAGCACGTTGGCCTTGTCGATGGAGGTGACCCGTCCCCGGCGCTTCCGGGCCATGTCGAAGGCCACCCGGGCCACCCGGCGGACCTCGTGCTCAGAGTAGGAGCAGACGTCCATGGCCTTGAGCTCGCCGTTTACCTCAGAGGTGGTGTGCTCGCCGAAGTACATGCCGCCGATGAGCTCCCGGACCACCACGAAGTCGATGCCCTTCGCCGCGATGTCCGCCCGGAGGGGGCAGGCGGCGGAGAGGTCGGCGAACATCCGGGCGGGCCGAACGTTGGTGTACAGGCCCATGGCGGAGCGGAGTTTCAGCAGGCCCCGCTCCGGCCGGTTGGCGGAGGGCTGGCTGTCCCACTTGGGGCCCCCCACCGCCCCCAGCAGCACGCTGTCGGAGGCAAGGCAGGTTTCCAGACTGGAGTCCGGCAGAGGCACGCCGAATTCGTCGATGGCACAGCCGCCCATGGGGGCTTCCTGATAGGTGAAGGTGTGCCCGAACTTTTTCGCCACGGCGTCCAGCACGCCCATGGCCTCGCTTACGATTTCGGGGCCGATGCCGTCGCCCCGGATGACGGCGATGGTCTTGTTCATGCTTCCGCCTTTCCGGCCTTCAGAGAGGCCATGAGCCCGCCCTTTTCGATCATGTCCTTGATGAAGGGGGGGAAGGGCTCCGCCTGATAGGTCTCGTTTTTGGTCACATTGGTGATGACGCCCGTGTCAAAGTCCACGGACACCTGGTCCCCGTGGTCGATGCCGGCGCTGGCGGCGGGGCACTCCAGGATGGCCAGTCCGATGTTGATGGCGTTCCGGTAAAAAATCCGGGCGAAGGTGGCCGCGATGACGCAGCTGACCCCGCTGGCCTTGATGGCGATGGGGGCGTGCTCCCGGGAGGAGCCGCAGCCGAAATTGACCCCCGCCACCATGACGTCGCCGGGCTTCACCTTGTGAATGAAGTCCTTGTCAATGTCCTCCATGCAGTGGGCGGCCAGCTCCTTGTGGTCCGGGGTGTTCAGGTAGCGGGCGGGGATGATGACGTCCGTGTCCACGTGATCCCCGTATTTATGGACGGTTCCCTGTACGTTCATGTTCAAACCTCCTCAGGATGGGCGATGTGCCCGGCGATGCCCGACGCGGCGGCCACGGCGGGGGAGGCCAGATAGACCTCGCTGTCCACGTGGCCCATGCGGCCCACGAAGTTCCGGTTGGTGGTGGAGACGCAGCGCTCGCCGGCGGCCAGGATGCCCATGTAGCCGCCGAGGCAGGGCCCGCAGGTGGGCGTGGAGACGATGCAGCCCGCGTCCAGGAAGATGTCCGTGAGACCCCGCTTCATGCACTGGCGGTAGACGCTCATGGTGGCGGGGATGACGATGCCCCGGACGTCCCGGGCCAGATGCCGGCCCCTCAAAATGGCGGCGGCGGCCTCCAGGTCGGGAAGCTGGCCGTTGGTGCAGGAGCCGATGACGATCTGATCGATCCGGATGTCCTTCCCCTCCCGGGCGCTGTGGGCGTTCTCGGGGAGGTGGGGCCAGGCCACGGTGCAGTCCACCTGGGAAAGGTCGATGTCCACGACGCGCTCATACTCCGCGTCCGGGTCCGCCTCGTAAGCGGTCCAGGGGCGGTCCACCCGGTCCTTCACGTAGGCTTTCGTGATTTCGTCCACGGGGAAGATGCCGTTTTTCGCCCCGGCCTCGATGGCCATGTTGGAGATGGTCAGCCGGTCGTAAATGGAGAGCTCGGCCACGCCGGGCCCGGCGAACTCCAGGGACTGATACCGGGCCCCGTCCACGCCGATCATGCCGATGAGGGTCAGGATGACGTCCTTGCCGGAGACGAAGGGCCGGAGCCTCCCGGTGAGGTTGACCTTGATGGCGGAAGGCACCTTGAACCAGGTCTGACCCGCCGCCATGGCGGCGCCCATGTCCGTGGACCCCACGCCGGTGGAGAAGGCGCCCAGGGCGCCGTAGGTGCAGGTGTGGGAGTCCGCGCCGATGACGGCCTCGCCGGGAGCCACCAGACCCTTTTCGGGGAGCAGCGCGTGCTCGATGCCCATCTCTCCCACGTCGAAGAAGTTGTCGATGTCGAACCGCCGGGCGAAAGCGCGGCACTGCTTGCACTGGGCGGCGGCCTTGATGTCCTTGTTGGGGGCGAAGTGGTCCATCACCAGGGCGATTCTGCTCTTGTCAAAGACCCGGTCAAAGCCCGCCGCCTCGAACTCGTTGACGGCCACCGGGGTGGTGATGTCGTTGCCCAGCACCAGATCCAGCTTCGCCTGGATGAGCTGCCCCGCCCGGACGGAGTCCAGCCCCGCGTGTCTGGCCAGAATTTTCTGCGTCATGGTCATTCCCATATGTTGTCACACTCCTTATTGTAATAGGGAACCGGCGGCCCCTTGCGGCCCGTACAAGAAAAAAGCCTCCGTCTCCCTTGCAAGAGACGAAAGCTCAGCTTCCGAGGAATCCAAAAGGGACTTTCTCCCTGTCATCATGTATTTATGACGCTATTGTTGGGCAATAAGATACAGGATTTCCGGCGGTTTGTCAAGAGGGAATTTCACGGGAGAGGGCCGGAGCCCGGGAATGGCGCGGATTTATTCGACGCTTCCTGAAAAAACACTCTTGACAAGTTTGGGCGGAATCTGTATAATGACGATGTTAAAGCCATATGACATGGCCCTTAAAGTATCCTGGAGATAGCCGGATACCTCGGAGGGAGGGAAATATAGATGTCTGAGATCCATGTGAAGGAAAATGAATCCATCGACAGCGCGCTGAAGCGTTTCAAGCGCAGCTGCGCCAAGGCCGGCGTCCTGGCCGAGGTCCGGAAACGGGAGCATTACGAGAGTCCCAGCGTGAAGCGGCGTAAAAAGTCTGAGGCCGCTCGCAAGAACAAGAAGCGCTATTACTGAGCGTCAGACCGGAAGCCGCCGTGCCAGAGCACGGCGGCTTTTTCATGATTTTCGTGTAAAGGACCCTCCGGAGCCGCGGATGGCCCGGAGGGGGACGCTTATTCGTCCAGGTCGATGGAGATATGCTCCGTTCCGTGCTCGTCGAACTCGTCCAGGTAGGCGTCGATCCGTTCCATCAGGGCCCCGTAGTTCTCCCGGGTCAGGGGCTCCCCATCCAGGTCCCGCAGGGCCAGCTCCTCGGCGAGAATCTCATAGAAGACCACGTCCTCGTAATTTTCGATGGCCTCGTGGATGCCGCCGTTGGCGAAGGCCCGGGAGGGGATCAGCTCCCCCTGATACAGCTCCACCAGCTTGCCCATGCCATGGCGGAGGCAGTGAGAGAAGATCAGGCTCTCCACCTGGTCGTACTCCTTGATGCGGTCGTCCTCACGGGTGGAGTTGAGGACCCAGTTGCCTATGTAGACCAGATCCAGCAGGTAGCGGTACTGTTGTTCCGTCAGCTCGATTTTCATGAACAGGCCCTCCTTGACAGCGCCGGCGGCGGTTGGTTTCCACATACGGCATGATTATAACAGAGTTCTCAGAAAAATTCCACATAAAAAAGAGGGCAGAAAGACTAAAATCTGTCTTGCGGCAAAAGGAGTCTCATAGTATAATACATAATTCAGAGCGATTTGCGGCAGGGGGCCGTTTTCCGGCCCCGGACGAGAGGAGTGACGGCAATGGATACGCGGCCCATCGGCGTGTTTGACTCCGGCCTGGGGGGCCTGACGGCGGTGCGGGTCCTGCGGCGCATCCTCCCGGAGGAGGACTTGGTGTACTTCGGCGATACCGCCCGGGTGCCCTATGGCGGCCGGTCCCGGGAGACTCTTTTGAAATACGCCCGGCAGGACCTGCGCTTCCTCCGGTCCTTCGACCTCAAGGCGGTGCTCATCGCCTGCGGCACCATCTCCACCACCTCCCTGGACACGCTCCAGGCGGAAAACGACCTGCCCATCGTCGGCGTGGTGGAGCCCACCTGCCGGCGGGCCCTGGCGGTGACGAAGAGTCGCCGGGTGGGGATGATCGCCACCCTGGCCTCCGTCCGCTCCGGGGCCTATGAGGCGGCGCTCCGGCGGCTGGACCCGGGGGTGGAGGTTTTCTGTCAGCCCTGCCCGCTGTTCGTGCCCCTGGTGGAGAACGGCCGCTTCCGGCCCGGGGACGTGGTCATCGAGACCGTGGCCCGGGAGTATCTGGCCCCGCTGCTGGAGTGGGGGATGGACGCCCTGATTCTGGGCTGCACCCACTATCCGCTTCTGGAGGAGGTGATCTCCGCCGTCTGCGGACCGGAGGTGGCCCTGGTCTCCGCCGGGGAGGAGTCCGCTTTCGAGCTCAAGCGCCTGCTGACGGCGGGGCGACTCCGGGCCCCGGCGGACAGAAAGGGCGGGGCGGAGTTTTACGTCAGCGACCGGGCGGAGGACTTCGAGGGCGTGGCCTCCCTGTTTTTACAGGAGGACATCCATCACATGGCACGGAGGATCGACATTGACCAGTATTGAGACGAACGCGCTGCCCGTCCTGCTGACCATCCGGTCGGAGCAGCATTTTGAGGACATGGAGCCCGACAGCATCGAGCTGATGACCGAGGGCACCCTGACCCTGAGCGGGGAGGGGGGGCTGACGCTCTCCTATCAGGAGAGTGAGCTCACCGGCCTGGAGGGCACCACCACCACCTTCGAGGTCCGGGGCCCCCAGGTGATTCTGAGCCGGACGGGGAGCGTGAACTCCCAGATGGTCTTCGAGGAGGGAAAGCAGCACACCTCGCTGTACGAGACCCCCTTCGGCGAGCTGGCCATCGATATCCAGACCAGCCGCCTCCGCCACAGCCTGACGGAGCGGGGGGGATTGATGGACCTGCGGTATTCCATCTCGGTGGACCACTCCGTCACCGGGCGGAACGCCTTCAAAATTCGCGTGAGAAGGAAGCATGAGGCCCGGGAAAACGGGTAATCCTGAAACAAAAGACACCGGAAAGAAAGAGGTTTTCACAATGACGAACATGGTACAAAACGCCAAGGATCAGGCCGCGGCCCTGGCCATGGCCGCCTACCGCGCCGCCGCCGGGGACGGGTCCCTGCCCCGGGCGGAGGTTCATACCGCTCCGGTGGAGGTTCCCCGGGACGCCGCCAACGGCGACTTCACCACCACCTTCGCCCTGGCGGCGTCCAAGGCTCTGCGCCAGCCCCCCCGGACCATCGCCCAGGCTCTGCTGGATCACATGGACCTGGAAGGCAGCTTTTTCGCCTCCGCCGAGATCGCCGGGCCGGGCTTCCTGAACTTCCGCCTGGGCCGGAAGTGGTATGAGGAGGTCTGCGCCGCCGTGGAGAACGAGGGGGCGGACTACGGCCGCTCCGACGCCCTGAAGGGACAGAAGATCATGGTGGAGTTCGTCTCCGCCAACCCCACCGGGCCCATGCACATGGGCAACGCCCGGGGCGGCGTGCTGGGGGACACCCTGGCCTCCGTGCTCTCCGCCTGCGGGGCCGAGGTGAGCCGGGAGTTCTACGTCAACGACGCGGGGCACCAGATCGACAAGTTCGCCCGGTCCATCTACGCCCGGGCCATGCAGCTGACTTTGGGGGAGGACGCCTATGCCTTCCCGGAGGACGGCTATCAGGGCGATGACATCCGGGAGCTGGCCCGGGGCTTCCTGACGAAGAACGAGGGCTTTCCTGGGGAGACCTCCGAGGGGGACTGGATGGCCGCCATGGCGGAGTACGGCCTCAGCGTCAACCTGCCGAAGATGAAGGAGGACCTCCGGCGGTACAAGATCGAGTACGACACCTGGTTTTACGAGTCCAGCCTCCACGACAGCGGCGCGGTGGCGGAGACGGCGGAGCTTTTGACCAAGGCGGGATGGACCTATGAGAAAGACGGGGCCCTGTGGCTGAAGACCGCCGCGATCATGCGGGAGAACCTGCTGAAAGCGGGGAAGAAGGAAAAGGACATCGAGAAGCTGGATTTGAAGGACGACGTGCTCCGCCGGGCCAACGGCTTCTACACCTACTTCGCCGCCGACATCGCCTATCACCGGAACAAGTTCGAGACCCGGGGCTTCGACCGGGTGATCAACATCTGGGGCGCGGATCACCACGGCCACGTGGCCCGGCTGAAGGGCGCCCTGGACGCCCTGGGCCTGGACGGGACCGGGAAGCTGGACATCGTGCTGATGCAGCTGGTGAAGCTCCTCCGGGACGGGGAGCTGGTGAAGATGAGCAAGCGCACCGGCAAGGCCATCTCTCTCAGCGACCTGCTGGACGAGGTGCCCGTGGATGCCGCCCGGTGGTTCTTCAACGCCAAGCCGGACACCCAGATGGACTTCGATCTGGGCCTTGCCGTCCGGGAGGACTCGGAGAACCCCATCTACTACGTGGAGTACGCCCACGCCCGCATCTGCTCGCTTGTCGCCCGGCTGGCCGAGGAGGAGGGGGCCGCCGTCCCCGCCGCAGGAGCGGTGGACGCCGCCCTGCTCGCCGCCCCCGAGGAGAGAGCCCTGGTGAAAGCCCTGGCCCAGTACCCCGAGGAGCTCCACCTGGATGCCCGGGACTTCGATCCCAGCCGGATCAACCGCTACCTCACCGCCCTGGCCGGCGACTTCCACCGGTTCTACAACGCCTGCCGCATCAAGGGCGAGGCGGCGGACATCCAAAAAGCCCGCTTGAAGCTGGCGGACGCCACCCGCCAGGTCATTGCCATCTGCCTTGACATTATCGGCGTGTCGGCCCCGGAAAAAATGTAAAACAAAAAGGACTGCG
>CAJTKE010000021.1 GCA_910576865.1 uncultured Oscillibacter sp. | reverse complement strand
GAGCAGGCTGTCGCCGCCGCCGACGCCGTCCGCTGGGTGCCCAAGTGGGGCATCGACCGGATGAAGTCCATGATCCGGGAGCGCTCCGACTGGTGCATCTCCCGTCAGCGCCGCTGGGGCCTGCCCATCCCCGTGGTCTACTGCAAGGACTGCGGCAAGCCCGTGGTCACCGACGAGACCATCCAGGCCATTTCCAAGCTCTTCGGCGCCGAGGGCTCCAACGCCTGGTTCGCCAGGGAGGCGGAGGAGATTCTCCCCGCCGGCTTCTCCTGCCCCCACTGCGGCAAGTCCTCCGGCTTTGAGAAGGAGACGGACACCCTGGACGGCTGGTTTGACTCCGGCTCCACCCACTACGCCGCCATGAAGCGGGACCAGGGCTTCTGGCCCGCCACCATGTATATGGAGGGCCTGGACCAGTACCGCGGCTGGTTCCAGAGCTCTCTGCTGACCGCCGTGGGCGCCTTCGGCAAGGGGGCCCCCTTCAAGGAGTGCGTCACCCACGGCTGGACCGTGGACGGCGAGGGCAAGGCCATGCACAAATCCGCCGGAAACGGCATGGACCCCGCGGAGGTCATCGACAAATACGGCGCGGACATCCTCCGCCTCTGGGCGGCCAACACGGACTACCACGCTGACGTCCGCTGCTCCCACGAGATCTTCAAGCAGCTGAGCCAGAACTATTTGAAGTTCCGCAACACCGCCCGGTACTGCCTGGGCAACCTGGACGGCTTTGACCCCGACCACCTGACGCCCCCGGCGGAGATGGTGGAGCTGGACCGCTGGGCCGTCACCAGGCTGAACGGGCTCATCGAAAAGTGCTTCGCCGCCTACGACGAGTACGAGTTCCTGGCGGCCACCCACGCCGTCAACGACTTCTGCGTGGTGGACATGTCCAACTTCTACCTGGACGTCATCAAGGACCGCCTCTACTGCGACGAGCGGGACGGGGCCCTCCGCCGGAGCGCCCAGACCGCCCTGTACCTGATCCTGGACACCATGACCCGGATCATGGCCCCCATTCTGGCCTTCACCTGCGACGAGATCTGGCAGGCCATGGCCCACCGGGAGGGGGACGACGCCCGGAACGTCCTCTTCAACGACATGCACAAGCCCTTCGCGGACTACGCCCTGGACGCCGCCGCCATGGAGCGCTGGGCCGTCATCGAGGCCCTGCGGGACAAGGTGAACGCCGCCCTGGAGGCCGCCCGGGCGGAGAAGAAGATCGGCAAGAGCCTGGAGGCCGCCGTCACCGTCACGGTGCCGGAGGAGAACGCCTGGCTTGCGGAGACGCCGGAGCTGGCGGACCTGCTGATCGTGTCCCAGGCGGCGGTGAAGACCGGAGGCGAGACCGCCGTGGAGGTCCGCAAGGCCGAGGGCGGCAAGTGCGAACGGTGCTGGAAGGTGCTGCCCGCGGTGGGCTCCGACCCGGAGCATCCCACGCTGTGCCCCCGGTGCGCGGCGGCGGTCAGGAACCTGCCCCAGTTCTGAGCGCCCTTCCAGACAAAGCGAAAGCCCCGCCTCACGGCGGGGCTTTTCCTATTCCGGGTACTCCTCGTAAAAATCCGACAGCATCTCCTCCACCGTCACCCCCAGGGCGCGGCAGAGGCAGGCCAGCTCATAGTCGGTGACAATGCGGGAATTGTTTTCAATACTGCTGATTCCCTGCTGTTCGATATTGATATTCATGACCTGCAATCTTGCGGCAAGCTGTCCCTGAGAAATATTCCGCAGCTTGCGAAAATAGCGGACACGTTTGGAGATGACATTGCTATTATCGTAATAGTTGATTTTCCTCATAGATAATCCTACGTTTATGTGACGTATTTTTGCTTGACTTTAGCATGGGGAATCCGTTAAAATACATTACATAAATGTTTGGAGGTACATATGAATTTCTACGAGTCTATGATATACGGGTTTTTTGAAAAAATGCGGCAGGCCACCGCCCCCACTCCGGAACAGGTGATGTTTCTGATGGTGGGGCTGATGGACAGCGCCGCCTGCCGGGCCCTGGAGGAGATCCGGAACGTTTTGAAGGACGACAGCCTGGATGACGCGAACTGCTTCATGAGGATCGAGAAAATCGTGCAGATTTATGAAGAAATTGGCTCCGACGGCGGGGAACGCCACGACTTCCAAGCGCAAAATTGTAAGTTCATACAATTTTCCGGGGTCATTTTTTTCGCTCTTCCCCTTGCGTTCCGTCGGAGAATATGCTATACTGAACCTACTCTTGCGGTTAGGAGGAGCTAACTTTGCAGAAACGAACCCACACCCTGCTGGCCCGCGCCCTGCTGAAGACGGAAACGGGCTTTTCCGCCCGGCGCTTTGAGCTGGCCTTCCTCTTCGGTTCCTTTGAGCCGGATGTGAACCCCTTCAGCTATCTGAAGGGCTCCATCCACTACAACAAGCTCAAGGGGCACAACTACGACAACTCCCGGGCCTACATCAACGCCCGGATTCAGAAGCTCCAGCGCCGCCGGCGGTGGACCATGTGGCATTACTACACCCTGGGCAAGCTGACCCACTATCTGGCCGACGCCTATACATACCCCCACAACCCGGACTATCCGGACACCATGCTGGACCACCACAATTACGAGACGGATTTCCGCCTCTTCATGCGGGGGTATCTGGCCCACCAGCACCTCCGCCGCCAGCAGGCCCGCCGGGACCTCGTCGCCGCCCTGGAGGAGCTTCACGAGCAGTACATGGCCACCCGGGCCAGCATGGTCCGGGACGCCAGCTACATCCTCAAGGCCACCAGCCTGCTGATGGCGGGGTGTTTGCCGGCGGCTTGACGCCCGCTCCCTTCTTTTGCCCCGCTTCCAGCCGGACATCCCGTAGGGGCCGGGCTCTGTCCCGGCCCGTTTCCTGAAAGCGCGGCAGTCCCGGAGAAGGACGGGAGGGGGCGGAGCCCCTCCCCTACATGATTTCAAAGTTTTTGCGCAAGCTCCATAATTGTCCGCCGGGTAAGCCGCTCTCATTTGTAAAAACTCACAATTTCCATTTCCCAAGCCTTGTGTTATGCTTTAAACATCTAAAGAGTCAAAGGGGAACCTGACCATGACCGCCATTGCCCGCACCGCTGAATACGGCTTTTCCTACTTTAGCTTTACCTACTTTGGTAAGGCTTTTCGTGGTTTGGCTGACAACGAGCGTGTGTGAGCTTCCGGCCCTTTCAGGAGAGATCGGGATCGAAGCGGCCCGCAGCCAGACCGGCTGCGGGCCTTTTTGCATTCCCCGGACACGAACTTCATTCAGGAGGAATCCGCCATGATCGTCATTTTGAAGCACAACCCCAACCGGGACCAGCTGGACAGCCTCATCTCCTGGCTTCAGGAGAAGGGCGTCACCATCCACACCAGCATCGGCGAGGCCAACACCATCCTGGGGCTGGTGGGAGACACCTCCAAGCTGGACATCGACCTCATCGCCGCCCTGGACATCGTCCAGGACGTGAAGCGGGTCCAGGAGCCCTACAAGAACGCCAACCGGAAGTTCCACCCGGAGGACACCGTCATCCCCGTGGGAAACACCCGGATCGGCGGCGGCACCCTGACCATCATGGCGGGGCCCTGCTCCGTGGAGAGCGAGGAGCAGGTGGTGGCCATCGCCAAGGCGGTGAAGGCCAGCGGGGCCACCATGCTCCGGGGCGGGGCCTTCAAGCCCCGGACCTCCCCCTACGCCTTCCAGGGCCTGGGGGCCAAGGGCATCGAGTATCTGAAGGTGGCCCGGCAGGAGACGGGGCTACCCATCGTGACGGAGCTGATGGACGTGACCCAGCTGCCCCTGTTCCGCGACGTGGACGTCATCCAGATCGGGGCCCGGAACATGCAGAACTTCGACCTCCTCAAGGCCGTGGGGCACCAGGACAAGCCCGTCATGATCAAGCGGGGCATGTCCGCCACCTATGAGGAGTGGCTGATGAGCGCCGAGTACGTCATGGCCAGCGGCAACGAAAACGTGATTCTCTGCGAGCGGGGCATCCGGACCTTCGAGAGCTTCACCCGGAACACCCTGGACCTGGCCACCATTCCCGCCATGCGGACCCTGACCCACCTGCCCATCATCATCGACCCCAGCCACGCCACGGGCAAGTACTGGCTGGTGGAGCCCCTGGCCCGGGCCGCCGTGGCCGCCGGGGCCGACGGCCTCCAGATCGAGGTCCACAACGACCCGGCCCACGCCCTGTGCGACGGGCCCCAGTCCCTGAAGCCGGAGGTCTTCGACCCCCTGGCCAGGAAGCTGCTGAAGCTCCACGCCTTTATGAAAGACCTGGATAAGGATTGATTCCAGGCGGCTTGTAGGGGCGGGCCTCTGTGCCCGCCTGTCCCCCGCTTTGGGATCGTTCAACGTAGGAGGATGAATTTATGAAAGTCGGCATTGTCGGCCTGGGGCTCATCGGCGGCTCCATGGCCAAGAGCGTCAAGGCCCGGACGGCCCACACCGTCTACGGCGCGGACCTGGACCAGGAGACCATGGCCCTGGCCCGGATGAGCGGGGCCATTGACGCCCCTCTGACAGAGGAGAACCTGCCGTCGTGCGACCTGATCCTGGTGGCCATCTGCCCCGGGGCGGCGGTACAGTGGGTACAGAACCACGCGGCCAAGATTTCCAGGTCCGCCATTCTGGTGGACCTCTGCGGCGTGAAGCGGGTGGTGGTGGAGGCCCTGGCCCCCATCGCCGAGGAACACGGCTTCGCCTACATCGGCGGGCACCCCATGGCGGGCAGGGAGCGGGGGGGCTTCACCTCCTCCAGCGAAGACCTGTACGTGGGGGCCTCCATGATCCTCACCCCGGACAAGCGGACGGACATGCAGCTGCTGGAGACCCTGAAGGCCTTTTTCCTGGACGTGGGCTTCGCCGGGCTGACCTTCTCGGACCCGGAGGAGCACGACCGCATCATCGCCTTCACCTCCCAGCTGGCCCACATCACCTCCAGCGCCTACGTGAAGTCCCCCGAGGCCCAGCGCCGCCGGGGCTTCTCCGCCGGCAGCTTCCAGGACATGACCCGGGTGGCCCGGCTGGACGAGGACATGTGGACGGAGCTGTTTCTGGACGACGCGGACTATCTGGTGAAGGAGCTGGACATCCTCATTGAAAACCTGACCGCCTACTCGGCGGCGCTGAAATCCGGCGACGCAGAGCGTGTCCGGGCCCTTCTGAAGGAGGGCCGGGAGCTGAAAGCCACGGCGGGAGGAAGCTGATGAAGACAATACCGGTCAACACGAACCCCGCCTACGCCGTCACCATCGGCCCGGGCCTTTTGCGGGACTGCGGGGCGCGGCTGAAGGAGGTCCTTCCCCCCTGCCGTATTGCCGTGGTGACGGACTCCACCGTGGGCCCCCTGTACCTGGAGGCCGTGACGGAGAGCCTGAAAGCCGCGGGTTTTCCCGTGAGCGCCTTCACCTTCCCCGCCGGGGAGGGAAGCAAGAACTTCGAGACCCTGTCGGATATCCTGGAGTTCCTGGCCACGGAGCACCTGACCCGCTCCGACTGCCTTGTGGCCCTGGGGGGCGGGGTCGTGGGGGACATGGCGGGCTTCGCCGCCGCCGTGTACCTCCGGGGCATCCGGTATGTGCAGATGCCCACCACCCTGCTGTCCGCCGTGGACTCCTCCGTGGGGGGCAAGACCGCCATCGACCTGAGAGCCGGGAAGAACCTGGCCGGGGCCTTCCTCCAGCCCGCCGCCGTCCTCTGTGACACGGACTGTCTGAGGACCCTCCCCCCCGCCGTCTTCGCCGACGGGGCGGCGGAGGCCATCAAGACCGGCGTCCTGTGCGACGAGAGCCTCTTCGCCCTCTTCGAGGACGGGACGCTGAAAGCGGACCCGGGGTCGGTCGTCGCCCGGTGCGTGGCCTGCAAGGCCGGCGTGGTGGAGCGGGACGAGAAGGAACAGGGGGAGCGGAAGCTCCTGAACCTGGGCCACACCGTGGGCCACGCCATTGAGAAGTGCAGCGGCTACGCCATCCCCCACGGCCACGCCGTGGCGGCGGGGCTGGCCGTCATCGCCCGGGCGGCGGAGCGGCTGAACTGGACGGCGGAGCCCATCGCGGAGCGAATCTGCGCGTGTCTCGCGAAGAACGCCCTGCCCGTCTCGGCGGAGTACTCCCCCGAGGCCCTGGCGGAGGCGGCCCTGGCGGACAAGAAGCGCGCCGGGGACTCCATCACCATCGTGGTCCCCAAGAAGGTCGGCCTGTGCGAATTGAAAACCATGCCCGTGACGGAGCTGCTGTCCGTCATCCGGGCGGGATGGGAGGCGTAGATGGACGTCAGGATCACCCCCCGGCGCCTCTCCGGCGTCGTCACGCCGCCCCCCAGCAAGTCCCTGGCCCACCGGTGGATTCTCGCCGCCTCCCTGGCGGCGGGGACCAGCACCATCAAAAACGCCGCCTTCTCCGAGGACATCGAGGCCACCCTCCGCTGCATGAAGGCCCTGGGGGCCTCCTGGGAGTCCACGGAGAACCGCCTCCGGGTGTCCGGCATCGGCGGGGAGCGCCGCCCCTTCGGGGACCCGCCCCAATTCGACTGCGGGGAGTCCGGGTCCACCCTGCGCTTTCTGATTCCCCTGGCCCTGGCGGTGGAGGGGGGCGGGGTGTTCACCGGCCGGGGGCGGCTGATGGAGCGGCCCCAGCAGCCCTACTTCGACCTCTTTGACCAGAAGGGCGTGGCCTACGCCCAAAGGGACGGCGTCCTGGCCGTCCGGGGGACCCTGACTCCCGGGGAGTACCGCCTCCGGGGGGACGTGTCCAGCCAGTTCTTCACGGGGCTTCTCATGGCCCTGCCCCTGCTGGACGGGCCCAGCGTGGTTCTCAGCACCACGAAGCTGGAGTCCGCCTCCTACGTCTCCATGACCATGGGCGTGCTGGCCCGGGCGGGCGTCCAGGTCCGCTGGTCCCCGGCCCTCAATGGCTTCGGCGTCGAGCCGGGGGTCTACGCCCCCTTTGAGGAGACCGTGGAGGCCGACTGGTCCCAGGCGGCGTTCTGGTACGCCGCCATCGCCCTGGGGAGCAATCTGCGGCTCCGGGGGCTCAAGGGCCAGTCCGCCCAGGGGGACGCGGCGGTGGTGGGCCACCATAAAAAGCTGGCCCTCACCGGGGAGGTGAAGATCAACCTCTCCGACTGCCCGGACCTGCTGCCCCCCCTGGCGGTGATGGCGGCGGTCCGGCGGGGAACCACCCGCTTCACCCACGCCGCCCGCCTGCGGCTGAAGGAGAGCGACCGCCTCACCACCGTGGCCCAAATGCTGAAAGCCCTGGGGGGCGCGGTCAGCGAGGAGGAGGACGGCCTGACGGTCTACGGCGTCTCCACCCTCCCCGGCGGCACGGTGGACGGGGCCAACGACCACCGCATCGTCATGGCCGCCGCCATCGCCGCCACCCGCTGCCAGGGCCCGGTGACCATCCGGGGGGCCGAGGCGGTGAAGAAGTCCTATCCCGGCTTCTGGCGGGATTACGAAGATTTGGGAGGTGCGGTCCATGTCCTCTGAATTTGGAAAAATTCTCCACGTCAGCGTCTTCGGCCAGTCCCACGGGCGGGCCATCGGCGTGGTGGTGGACGGCCTCCCCGCCGGAGAGGAGATCGACCTGGCGGCGCTGCAGCGCTTCCTGGACCGCCGGAGGCCGGGGAGCGGACCCCTGTCCACCGCCCGGAAGGAGACGGACATCCCGGAGTTCCTCTCCGGCCTGGAGGACGGAAAGACCTGCGGCGCGCCGCTGTGCGCCGTCATCCCCAACGCCGACCAGCGCTCCCGGGACTACGGGGAGCTTGCCGACAAGCCCCGGCCGGGCCACGCGGATTTCACCGCCTGGGTCAAGTGGGGGGGACATGCCGACATGCGGGGCGGCGGGCACTTCTCCGGCCGCCTGACGGCCCCCCTGTGCGTGGCCGGGGGCATTGCCAAGCAGATTCTGGCCCGGCGGGGAATCTTCGTGGGGGCCCATCTGGCCGCCGCGGCGGGGATTACCGACGCGCCGTTTCCCCTGTATCCCACGGCGGCGCTCTTTGAGGAACTCGCCGCCAGGCCCTTTCCCGTTCTGGATGAGGCGGCGGGGGAGCGGATGCGGGCTGCCGTCCTGGCGGCGAAAAACGACCTGGACAGCGTGGGGGGCGTGGTGGAGTGCGCCGCCGTCGGCCTGCCCCCGGGGCTGGGGGACCCCATGTTCGAGGGCGTGGAGAACCGTCTGGCCTCCGCCCTCTTCGGCATCCCCGCCGTGAAGGGCCTGGAGTTCGGGGAGGGCTTCCGGGCCGCGGAACTCCGGGGGTCCGGGAACAACGACGCCTTCGTCGTGGAGCAGGGCCGGATTCAGGCCGAGACCAACCACGCCGGGGGCATCCTGGGGGGCATCACCACAGGCATGCCCCTGGTCCTCCGGGCGGCGTTCAAGCCCACGCCGTCCATCGGCAGGGCCCAGAGGACCGTCAGCCTCTCCCGGCTGGAAAACGCGGAGCTGACCATTCACGGGCGGCACGACCCCTGCATCGCCCACCGGGCCGTCCCGGTGGTGGAGGCGGTGACCGCCGCCGTCCTGTTAGACTTGCTTTTGGAGGGAAACCATGGAACTTTCTGACATTCGCGCCAAGATCGACACCGTCGACGACCAGCTGCTGAAGCTCTTCCTGGAGCGCATGGACCTGGCGGAGGAAATCGCCGCCTACAAGAACGAGCACCATCTGCCCATTCTGAACAAGGAGCGGGAGCGGGCCGTCCTGGCCAGGGTGACGGAGAACGCCGGAACCCGGGAGCGCTACGCCTACCACCTCTTCTCCACCCTCTTCGAGCTGGCCCGCTCCCGGCAGGCGGAGCTCATCAACGCGCCCACCAAGGTGGGGGCCCGGGTCCGGGCCTGCCTGGAGAACCGGGACCAGCTCTTCCCCCAGACGGGGCTGGTGGCCTGCCAGGGCATCGAGGGGGGCAACTCCCAGGCGGCCTGCGACCGCCTCTTCCCCCGGGGAAGCATCATGTACGTGAAGACCTTCGACGCGGTGGTCTCCGCCGTGGAGGCGGGGTTCTGCAGGTTCGGCGTCCTGCCCATTGAGAACAGCTCCAACGGCTCCGTCCGGGCGGTGTACGAACTCTTGCAGGAGCACAGCCTGACCATCGTCCGCTCCACCCGCCTGTGCATCCGGCACGAGCTGCTGGCTCTGCCGGGGGTGAAGCTGGAGGACGTGACGGAAATCTACTCCCACCCCCAGGCCATCGGCCAGTGCAGCCGCTTCCTGGACGGGCTGAAGGGGGTCAAGGTCATCCCCTGCGACAACACCGCCGTGGCGGCGAAGCTGGTGGCGGAGTCCGGAAACAGGCACGCCGCCGCCATCTCCTCCCACCCCTGCGCGGCGCTTTACGGCCTGGACCTCCTCAGCGACAAGGTCCAGAACAGCGACAACAATTACACCCGCTTCATCTGCGTGGCCAAGGACCCGGTGATCTACGCCGGGGCCAGCCGGGTCAGCCTCATCATCGCCTTTGAGAACAAGCCCGGCGCCCTCTATGAAATTCTCTCCAAGCTGGCGGCCCTGGACATCAACATGACCAAGCTGGAGTCCTGCCCCGTCTCCGGCAGCGACTTCGAGTTCATCTTCTTCATCGAGCTGGAGGCGGACCTCCGGGATTCCAGCGTCCGGGCCTGTCTGGAGGAGATGGAGCGGAGCTGCGCCCAGTTCCACTTCCTGGGCCACTACGCGGAAGTGTAAGCCATGGAGAAACTCTACGGCCTCCTGGGCCGCCGCCTGGGCCACAGCTGGTCCGTCCCCATTCACAAGGCCCTGGGCTGCGAGGGCTACCGCCTCATCGAATTGGAGCCGGAGGACCTGGGGGACTTCCTCAGCCGGGAGGAGATCGGCGGGCTGAACGTCACCATCCCCTACAAGCGGGACGTGATGCAATACTGCGACGAGATCGACCCGGCGGCGGAGATCATCGGCAGCGTCAACACCCTGGTCCGCCGGGACGGCAGGCTGACCGGGTACAACACGGACATCGACGGCTTCCTCTACACGCTCCGCCGGGCGGGGATTTCCCTCAAGGGGAAAAAGGTCCTCATCCTGGGCAGCGGCGGGGCCTCCCTCACCGCCCGGGCGGCGGCAAAGACGGAAGGGGCCCGGCAGGTGGTCGTCGTCTCCCGCGCCGGGGAGGACAATTACGAAAACCTCCCGGACCGCCATGGGGACGCGGAAGTCCTCATCAACACCACTCCCGTGGGCATGTGGCCCAAGCTGGAGGGAAGCCCGGTGGATCTGCGCCTCCTGCCCAAGCTGACGGACGTGGCGGACGTGATTTACAACCCCGGGCGGACGAACCTGCTGCTCCAGGCGGAGGAGCTGGGCCTCCGCCGCGCCGGGGGCCTGCCCATGCTGGTCCAACAGGCGAAGCGGGCGGAGGAGCTGTTTTTCGACAGGGCCATTCCCGACGCCGAGACGAAGAAGATCACCGCTCAGCTCCGGCGGGAGATGACCAACATCGTCCTGGTGGGCATGCCGGGAAGCGGCAAGACCACCGTGGGCCAGGAGCTGGCGAGGCTCTCCGGCAAGCCCTTCGTGGACCTGGACGGGGAGATCGTCAAAAAGGCCGGGAGGCCCATCCCGGAGATTTTCGCCCAGGAGGGCGAGGGGGCCTTCCGGAAGATTGAGAACGAGGTTCTGGCGGAGGTCTGCGCCAAAAGCGGGCAGGTCATCGCCACCGGCGGCGGGGCCGTCCTCTGGAGCGAGAACCGCTCCGCCATGCGCCGCACCGGCCGGGTTTACCGCCTCCGGCGAAGGCTGGAGGACCTGCCCACCGAGGGCCGGCCCCTCTCCCAGGCCGGGAGGCTGGAGGAGATGGAGCGGGTCCGGGGGCCGCTGTACGCGGCGGCGGCGGACCGGGACATCTGGAATGACAAAAGCCCGGAGGAAACCGCCGGGCGGATATGGAGGGATTTCATGAGCGAGAAAAAGAAGAGCATCCTGGTGATCAACGGGCCCAACATGAACCTGCTGGGCATCCGCCAGCCGGAAATTTACGGCAACACGGACTACGTGGACCTGGAGAACCTGATCACCGCCGAGGCGGAAAAGCTGGGGGTCTCCGTCTCCTTCTTCCAGTCCAACCACGAGGGGGACTTGGTGGACGCCATCCAGCAGGCCTACTTCGACAAGGTGGACGGCATCCTCATCAACCCCGGGGCCTACACCCACACCAGCATCGCCCTGCTGGACGCGGTGAAGTCCGTGGGCATCCCCACAGTGGAGGTCCATATCTCCGACCCGGAGAAGCGGGAGGCCTTCCGCCACGTGTCCTACATCCGGGAGGCCTGCGTGGGCAGCATCCGGGGCCACGGCGTCCAGGGCTACCTGGAGGGCCTGCGGCTCCTGGTGGAGCAGTGAGAAAAAGCGCTCAGCCGCCACGGCTGAGCGCTTTCCCTTTCCCGATTCAGCCCTTGCAGCCGCAGGGGGAGCAGGGGCCGCTGTCGACGCAGGAGATGGTGGGCTCTCCGGTGTTCATGCTGACGTCGTAGCGCACCGGGATGGTGACACAGACACGCTGGGTGACGGTGATGGTGCTGGAGGTGCCGCAGGGGTCGGTGACGCAGTCCACCATGGGCGCGCCCTGACAGGCAACCGTCACGGTGCCCAGGGAGGCGGTGGGAATCAGGGTCACCGGCGCGGAGACATCCACGCACTGTGTAACGATCTTATTGCAGCCGCAGTCCTCACCCGGGCCGGGGAGAATGGCCGCGTGCTCATAGGCCTCGTTGATACGCAAAGGAATCCCTCGTTTCCTGGAAATTGCATCCGGCCATCCGGATGCCTGCCATATCCTATGCGAAAATCCCGCTTCCGTTCCAGGGCGGACTGTGTTATACTGAGAAAAAACACGTTGAAAAATGGGGAAAGGCGGGCCCAGGCATGGACGACCACATGGACGAAAAGCAGGAACAGAAATTCCACCAGATGACCGAAACTCCCGTCAGCCGCCTGATCTGCCGGCTGGCCGTGCCCTGCATCATCAGCATGCTGGTCACGTCCTTCTACAACATGGCGGACACCTTTTTCGTGGGCATGCTGAAGAGCAACAGCGCCACCGGGGCGGTGGGCGTGGTCTTCTCCCTCATGGCCATCATCCAGGCCGTGGGCTTCTTCTTTGGCCACGGCAGCGGCAACTTCATCTCCCGGGAGCTGGGAAAGCAGAACTACGAGGACGCCGCCAACATGGCCTCCACCGGCTTCTTCGCCGCCCTGGCGGCAGGGGGGCTGATCTGCCTCCTGGGCCAGCTCTTCCTGGAGCCCCTGGCCATGCTCCTGGGCTCCACCGCCACCATCCTGCCCTACACGAAGGCCTACCTCCGGGTGATTCTCTTCGGGGCCCCCTGGATGACCTCCTCCCTGGTGCTGAACAACCAGCTGCGCTACCAGGGCTCCGCGGCCTACGGCATGGTGGGCATCACCAGCGGCGCGGTGCTGAACATCGCCCTGGACCCGCTGCTGATCTTCACCGCCGGCCTGGGGGTGGCCGGGGCGGCCTGGGCCACCATCATCAGCCAGTTCGTCAGCTTCTGCCTGCTGCTGATCGGCTGCTCCCGGGGCGGGAACCTCCACATCCACATCTCCCGGGTGCAGCTGGGGCCCTCCTGGTACATCCAGATCGTCCGGGGAGGCCTGCCCTCCCTGGCCCGGCAGGGCCTTGCCAGCGTGGCCACCATCTGCCTGAACCGGGCCGCCGGGCCCTACGGCGACGCGGCCATCGCCGCCATGGGCGTGGTCCAGCGGATCATGATGTTCAGCGCCTCCGCCATGATCGGCTTCGGCCAGGGGTTCCAGCCCGTGTGCGGCTTCAACTACGGCGCGAAGCTCTACCGCCGGGTGAAGGACGCGTTCTGGTTCTGCGTGAAATCCGCCACGCTGTTCCTGCTGGCGGTGGGGGTTCTGGGGGCCCTCTTCGCCCCCCGGCTCATCGCCCTGTTCCGGGACGACCCGGAGGTCATCCAGATCGGGACCATGGCCCTGCGGTTCCAGTGCGCGACGCTGTGCCTCTCCGGCTGGATCGTCATGACCAACATGATGCTCCAGACCATAGGCAAGACCGCCGGGGCCACCTTCGTGGCCATGTCCCGGCAGGGGATCTTCTTCATTCCCCTGGTCTATCTCCTGTCCAGGGCCCTGGGCCTCACGGGGGTGGAGATGACCCAGTCGGTCTCGGACATCCTGACCCTCCTCTGCGCGGTCCCTGTCCAGCTCCACGCCCTGCGGGAGCTGGACGCCCTGGAGCGGGGGGAGCGGGAACAATGAAAAGAGTGAAGACCGCCGGGGAATGACCCCGGCGGTCTTCGCCTGTCCTCAATACCCGAAGATCATGTCCCGGCGAATCTCCGCCAGGGTGTGGGCCCCGCACATGGCCATGGCGTCGGCCAGCTCGGCCCTCAGCTTGTCCACGTAGACCTGGACGCCCTCGGCTCCGCCGCCGTAGACCATGTTGACGAAGGGCCGGCCGATCAGCACCGCGTCCGCCCCCAGGGCCAGGGCCTTGAACACGTCCAAGCCGGAGCGGATGCCGCCGTCCACCAGAATGGTCAGCTTCCCGCCCACGGCGTCGGCGATGGCGGGGAGGACCTCCGCCGTGGCGGGGCACTGGTCCAGCACCCGGCCGCCGTGGTTGGAAACCACGATGCCGCTGGCCCCGGCCTCCAGGGCCTTCTCCGCCCCCCGGACGGTCATGATCCCCTTGAGGATGAAGGGGGCGCCCTCCAGCAGATCCACGATCTGCCGGAGCTCCGCCACGGTCTTGCTGCCCGCCGGGGGCTGGAGGTTTTTCAGGAAGGGCAGGCCCGCCGCGTCGATGTCCATGGCCACGGCGAAGGGCTTCGCGGGCTTGAGCAGGGCCAGCTTCTCCCGGATGGTCTCGATGTTCCAGGGCTTGACGGTGGGCACGCCCCGGCCGTTCTGTTTTTTCAGGGCCTCGGCGGCGGCCTCCATGACGGCGGGGTTGGTGCCGTCGCCGGTGAAGGCGGCGATTCCCGCCTGAGCGCAGGCGGCCACCAGGATATCGTTGTAGGCGAGGTCGTCGTACTTGTCCCCGTAGTGGAGCTGCATGGCCCCCACGGGGGCGGCGAAGACGGGCAGGTCCACCCTCTGGCCGAAGAGGGTGAAGGAGGTGTCCACGGGCTTGTTCTCACAGATGGTGTCCATGTTGACACAGAGCTCCTGCCATTTCTGGTAGTTGCGGATGAAGCCGGTGCCGATGCCCTTGGCCCCGGGGCCGGGGATGGTGTTCCGGCACCCCAGGCCGTTGCAGGTGGGGCAGGATTTGCAGTGGGGTCCCATGCAGGTGCGGGCGTTTGCCAGGACTTCCTGATAGGTCATGGTTGGTTCCTCCCGATATGTCAAAATTTTCAGGCTTGCTCAACAAGTCGATTGTACAGGAAACGGAGGAGAAAGGCAAGGGGGGCGGAAGAAGCCGGCCCCCGCGTCCCGAAGCCTCCCTCTTTGAGGGAGGTGACACGGCGGAGCCGTGGCGGAGGGAGTTTTTGGAGGGAGCCGGTTGGCACCCCCCGGCGGCGTTTCTCATAGACTGTCAGCGGTGATAGTATGATGAATCCGAACTGCGACCCTCTTGCCCTGATCACCGCGGTCAACACCCTGGCAGTGGCCATCGCCGGGCGGCTGAACGACGAGGAGCTGGACCTGACGGCGGCCATCCTGGTCCAGCTGGGGGACACCCTGGCCACCATCAGCACCCAGCGGGCCATCTGCTCCCGCTGACTCACCCCTCCAGCAGCCGCCGCGCGATGTCCACGTTCCCCCGCTCCAGCGCCTGGAGCTTCCGGACCGCCTCCGCCTGGGCCGCTTTGTCTCCGGCCTGGGCGGCGGCCCGGTCGATCATGGCCTTCAGATTCTCCTCCGTCAGGGCGTCCAGGTCCGTGAAATTCTCCTGGCCGATATACCGGAGGAAGGCGGAGACCTTGGGGTCGTAGACCACACCCGCCAGGGGGATGCCCCGCCCGGCGGCGAAGATCAGGGCGTGAAGCCGCATGGACACCACCGCCTCCATCCGGGACAGGGCCCCGATGATGGTCCCGGCGGCGCCGGCGTCGTCCAGGAAGTGGTGGGGCACGTCCCCCAGATATTTGGCCGCCTCCCGGGCGGCGGCGGGGTCCTGGCCCTTCTCCACCGCCGTGAACACCGGCGTCAGGCCGTAGCGCTCCCAGGCGTACCGCGCCCCGGCGGCGAAGACCGGGGCCTTCTCCTGGAAGCCCGGCCAGGGCCGGAGGGCGAAGCAGAGATAGCGCCCCCGGGGCGGGATGCCCGCCCGGTGGAGGACGCTGTCCGTCTTCTCCTCCGCCGCCGGGGAGAGGGTCAGGGCCGGGTCCGCCGTCAGCCTGATCTCCGGCCGGTCCACGCCCATGGACCTCAGCTCCTCCTGCGAGTCCGGCTCCCGGAGGGTGATGACGTCCACGTTCCGGTTCAGCACCTTGGCCGCCAGCTTCCGGTGATTCTCCCGGGTGACGGGGCCGATGCCGCAGCCGTACATCTGGACGGCGCAGCCCGCCCACCTGGCGGCCCGGATGTTCATCAGATAGAACCACAGCGACCGGCGGGAGGTCACGTCCTGGATGAGGCTTCCGCCGCCGTTGATATAGAGCTTCGCCCGCCTCATGGCCCCCAGCCAGCCGGGAAGATTCACCTGCCCGACGGAGCGGACCCGGCAGCTGAGGCGGGTGGCCCCGGGATTCTTGGAGATGACCGTCACGGGCATATCCGGGTCGATGGACCGCATCTCCTCCAGGATGGCTTCCAGAATCGCGTCGTCCCCGGCGTTGCCCCGGCCGTAGGCCCCGCAGATCACCGCGCCGTCCCGGTTCCGTTTCGGCCGGGCGTGGCGGCGGAGAATCTCCCCGTAGATGTGAAGCTGGGTCTCCACGGTCTTTTCAATGGAGAACTGGGTGGAGGCCTTCTCGAACAGCTTCTCCCCCACCTCCCGCCGGAGGGCCGGGTCGTTCCCCAGGGCCGCCAGGCGTTTCCCCAGGGTTTCCCAATCCCGGGGGGTGAACAGGTAGCCGTTGACCCCGTCGTCGATGAGATAGGGAATGCCCCCCACGGCGGTGGAGATGGTGGCCAGGTGGAACCGGGCCCCCTCGGTGAGGGCATAGGAGAAGGTCTCCGACAGGCTGGTCAGCACGTTGATGTCCAGGGCGCTGTAAAACCGGTCCATGCCCCCGCTGATCCACCCGGCGAAGGTGACCTGGCGCTCCACGCCCAGCTCCCGGGCCAGAGCCCCCAGTTTCTCCCGCTCCTCCCCGTCTCCGGCGATTACCAATCGTAATTTATCGCAGGATTTATACGCTTCGGCGAATCCTCGGATGAGGGTGGACATGTCCTTCACCGGGTTCAGCCGGGCGGCGATGCCCACGACGACGGAATCCGCCTCCACGTCGGCCCCCAGGGAGCGGAGGTAGGGAAGCCGGTCCCCCTGGTCGGGGGCGGGGGTGAAGTCGATGCCGTTGTAGATGGCGAAGAACCGGTCCGCCGGGAAGCCCCGGGAGATCAGCAGGTCCACCATGGCGTCGGAGACGCCCACGCGGTAGTCCAGCCGCCGGAGGGCCCAGGTGTTGATGACGCCGAAGGTGCACCGGGCCAGGGGCCGGCCCATGTAGTCGATTTTGTAGTCGCTGTGGATGGTGGTGACCACCGGCAGGCCCGTGATTCCCCGGAGCAGGGCCCCGATCATGTTGGCCCGGGCCCCGTGGCAGTGGATGAGCTGGAAGCCCTCTTGGCGGATGTAGTCCGCCAGCTGGCGCCGGATTTTGAAGATGTGATTGCCCTCCATGATCCTGGTGGGAATGCCCAGGGACCGGGCCTCCCCGGCGAAGGGGCCGTCCCGGAAGCAGACCAGCTGGGCGGTGATGGTCTCGTTCAGGTGCTGGAGGAGGCTCAGCACGTGGGTCTTGGCCCCGCCGGAGTCCCCGCCGCTGATGAGATGAATGACCTTCATGGCAAATATCCCCTTGTGATTTTGTGAAAGGTATTATATAATATTTTCCGGGCCTTGTCCAGAACGGGCCCATCAATACGAAGGAAGACGGGCCCGGGGCCCGTTATGGAGGTCTCTGATGGAAGAAAAGAAAGCATTCCGCATTGGGAAATTCAACATCATCGACATCATCGCCGTGGTCCTGCTCCTGGCGGTGGTGGTCTACGGCGCCGTGCGCATCCTGAACCGGGGCGGGACCATTGAGGTGCCCACCATGGAGATCACCTACGTGGTCCGGGTCCAGAACGTGGCCACGGAGCTGTACGAGAATTCAAAGGAAAACCTGCCCTCCCCGCTGATGGCCTCCGGGGCCCGGCTGAACGGGCGCATCGAGTCCGTGGAGGCCACCCCCTGGCTGGAGCTGGGCCCCGACGGGCAGTGGCACGAGGACCCGGACCATGTGAACCTGTACTTCACCTGCACGGCCACCGTCCCCAAGGAGGAGGTCATGACCACCAAGGTGGGGGAGCAGGAGGTTCGGATCGGGAAGACGGACTACATCATGAAGAGCGAGACCGTGGAGTTCCAGAACGGCACGGTCGTTGACGTCCAGTGGGGAGAATGAGATGAAGAAGATTCTTGCGCTGTTTACCCTCCTGCTCCTGCTGGCGGGGTGCTCCGCCGGGGCGGCTCCGGTTATGTACATTCAGCCCGCGGAGCTGAACGAGGAGGAGGAGGCCGTGGCCAAGCTCCTGGGGGCGGACACGGACCAGCACCTCTTCGACGTGGTGCTGGATGGAACGGCGAAAACCGTCCGCGTCAACACCTATGTGCTGGAGGACGGCAAGTGGGAGCTCGTCACCGGCGGCGGGGGCACGACCCTGAAAGAGGGAGAGCAGAAGGGCCGCATGGCCTTCGGCTTTGAGGACCTCCGGGGCGAGTATCGGGAGGCTGTGCAGTTTGGGAAGGATTTCACGGCGGTGAAGTACGGCTCTTCGGAGGAGATCGACGATCCCGAGGGCACGGGCCGGACGGCCAGCTTCCTGGCTGGCCGCACGGAGATCGTCTACGAGAGAGAGATTCCCATCGCCATCCAGATCAACACGACGAAGAACCAAGTCTTGTCCTACGACCTGGAGTACTTTTTCCAGCCGGAGGAGTATGAGAAGCTGGGCTATGAGCACGTCTATGCCCTGACGGTGATGTTCAGCCAGGAGGCCCTTTCCTGAGAGAACAATCAACCCCGGCGGGCCTTGAGATGGTCCGCCGGGGTTTTTGTGTTCTTTTGGGGGTGCCATGCTTCCAGGGGAACGGGGCGGGACAGAGCCCGCCCCCTACACACCTTCTATCGATAGGACGACGTGTAGGGGCGGCAATCTGCCGCCCGTTTCCCGTCGACGTCCGGTTTCCTCCGTTTCCCCGATGCCGCCATTGCCATTTACAGGGCACATTTCCCCCGCGCCATATACTTCCCCTCCGGCTCGGAGAACAGCACGTTCCCGCTCTCCACCGCCAGCCGCCCCCGGAGCCAGACCTGACGGATGCCGCCGTCTGTCGCGAAGCCCTCGTAGGGGCTGTACCCGGCGGCGGATTCGCAGTCCTCGGCCCGGATGACGTGGCCGCCGCTGGGGTCGTAGACCACGATGTCCGCGTCGGACCCGGGCTGGAGAATCCCCTTCCGGGGGAAGAGGCCGTAGAGCTTGGCCGGGTTTTCGCTGAGCACCCGGCACATCCCGGCCACGCTGAGCCTCCGCTTCGCGACGCCCAGGGTCCACAGCAGCTCCCCCCGGGTCTCCACGCCGGGGAGCCCGCCGGGAATCTTCGTGAAGTCCTCCCGGCCCAGCTCCTTCTGCTCCAGGGTGAAGGAGCAGTGGTCCGTGGACACGGTCTGGATGTCCCCGTGGCGCAGGGCCTTCCAGAGCGCGTCCTGCTCCTTCTTGTCCCGCAGGGGCGGGGCGCAGACGTACCGGGCGGCGGCGGAGAAGTCCTCCTGGAGGTACAGGCTCTCGTCCAGGGCCAGGTACTGGGGGCAGGTCTCCACGTAGACCGTCTGGCCCCGCTTCCGGGCCCGGAGGACCTCCTCCAGGGCCTCGCCGTTGGTGAGGTGGACGATGACCACCGGGGCCTTGGCCGCCTGGGCGATCCGGAGGAGCCGCCCCACGGCCTCCGCCTCCAGGTACGGCGGGCGGACGGCGGGATGGCTGGCGGGGGACAGCTCCCCGGCGGCTTTTTTCTCAGCGATGAGGGCGTCGATGACCCCGGCGTTCTCGCAGTGGACGCCGCAGATTCCCCCCAGGGCCCTCAGCTCCTTCAGGGCGGAATAGAGGTCCCGGTCCCCCAGCAGCATGGCGGGGTAGGTCATGTACATCTTGAAGGAGGAGATGCCCTGGAAGAACATCTCGGGCAGCTCCGCCCGGACGCTCTCGTTCCAGTCGTCGATGGTCATGTGGAAGCCGTAGTCGCAGAAGGTCTTCCCCCCGGCCTTCCTCCGCCAGCGGGAAAGGCCCGAGGCCAGGGACTCTCCCTTGTCCGGGCAGGCGAAGTCCACGACGGTGGTGGTGCCCCCCCGGAGGGCCGAGCGGCTTCCCGAGGCGAAGCCGTCGGCGGTGACGGTGCCTGCCACCTCCAGGTCGAAGTGGGTGTGGGCGTCGATGAAGCCGGGGAAGAGGACGCAGCCCTCCACGTCGACGACCCGGTCGGCCTCGGCCTTGAGCCCCCGGCCCAGAGAGGCCACCTTCTCCCCCTCCACCAGCAGGTCCGCCCGCCGGACGCCCTTGCCCGTGGCCACGCTGCCGCCTTTGAACAGTGTGCGCATGTGGTGTCCCTCCTTTTTCATTCTGATATCTCAGTATAGCAGGTGCGGCGTGGGTTTTCAACTCCTTTCCCCCAAAGGGGGACTCGGGCCCGCCCTTCGGGCGGAGGTTTTGGCGGATACCAGAAAAAGAGACAGCCTCCGGCTGTCTCTTTTTCTGGAATGGCCGGACAATCTGAATACTGCCCCGCGTACTCCCCCTCGGCCGAAAACCCAGCGAAGCGGATTTCGGCCGAAAGCGAAGAAGTTCCCACCATAGCGCAGTTTTCGGCAAAGCCGGAAACGGAGCGGTGGTGGGAATTTCTGAGCTGGTACGCCCGAGGGGACTTGAACCCCTACCCGTCGCCGGAATGGAACCTAAATCCATCGTGTCTGCCAATTTCACCACGGGCGCGCATCAAAATCGGGTCTGATTATACCACACTCCGCCGTCCTCCGTCCAGCCCCTCTTTTCACCCTTGCACTTTTTCCTGATCCATTGTAAAATATTTCTATCACGTTATGAAAAGAGGGCCTCCTTTATGCCGACTCCCCGCGCCGCCGTCATTCACGACCTCTCCGGCTTCGGCCGCTGCTCCCTCACCGAGGTCATCCCCATTCTCTCCGTCATGGGGGTCCAGTGCTGCCCCCTGCCCACCGCCTTCCTCTCCACCCACACCGGGGGATTCACCGGCTTCACCTTCCTGGACATGACCGAGGAGCTGCCCAGGGTGGCGGAGCACTGGCGGTCCCTGGACCTGAAATTTGACGCCATCTACAGCGGCTTTTTGGGCAGCGAGCGGCAGATCGGCATCGTGGCGGACTTCATCCGGACCTTCCGGGGGCCGGACACCCTGGTGGTCGTCGACCCCGTCATGGGGGACGACGGGAAGGCCTACCAGACCTACACCCCCGCCATGTGCGCCGGGATGGAGCGGCTGGCGGCGCTGGCGGACGTCATCACCCCCAATCTCACCGAGGCCGCGTTTCTCCTGAACCGGGACTACGGCGATCTCCTGGACGGGGGCCGGGCTCTTCACGACGAGGCGGCCCTGCGGGCGCTTGCGGAGGAGCTGAGCCTGGGCGGGAAGCGCTCCGTGGCCCTCACCGGGGCGGCGCTGGCCCCGGGACAGACCGGGGCCATGTGCTTCGACGCCCGGACGGGAGAGGCTCAAGCCGTCCAGGCGGAGTTCGTGGCCCATCCCCTCCACGGCACCGGGGACGTCTTCGCCAGCGTCCTCACCGGGGCGCTGATCCGGGGGGATTCCCTCCGCCGCGCCGCCGCCCTGGCGGTGGACTTCATCCACGAATGCGCCGTCCGGACCGTGGAGCAGGGCCTCCCCCTCCGGGAGGGCGTGGATTTTGAGCCGTTGCTGGGGAGATTGTTGCCCTGAGAAATGGCCCGGTCAGGAGACCGGGCCCCACGGGGCCTGATCCCCAGATCAGGCCATTCCCCCAACATGATAACAAGGCCCCCGGCTTTTGCCGGGGGCCTTGCCTGTCAGGGTTGAATCCGGAGGTCTCGGGGTTTACGCGGCGGGGATCACCAGAACCTGGCCGATGCGCAGCTCGCCGGGATTCTTGACGGTGTCCTTGTTGGCCTGATAGATCAGGGTCCACTGACGGCCCGTGCCGTAGGCCTTCTGGGCGATGCTCCAGAGGCAGTCGCCGGACTTGACCACATAGTCACCCTCGGCCACAGTGGGAGCGGGGGCGGGTTCCGGCTCGGGAGCGGGCGCGGGGGCGGGTTCCTCAACAGGAGCGGGCTCCGGCTCGGGGGCGGGCTCTTCCACAGGGGCAGGCTCCTCGGCGGGGGCTTCAGCGGCGGGCTCTTCCACGGGGGTGGCTACCGTGACCTCAAGAACGGTGATGCGGCCGGCGGGCTCGCCATAGGCCTCGGCGGTGACGGCGCCGCCCAGCTCCTCCTTGATGTAGTCCATCAGGACCTCGTCCATGGGCAGGCCCAGATCATAGTTGGTCTTGGCGGAGGCGAAGGCGTAGTAGGTGTCGCCGCCGGCGGCCATGAAGTCGTTGGTGGCGATGGAGTAGGTGGCCTTTTCGTCAAAGTCCTTGCCGCCCACGGAGGCGATGGCGACCCGGTTGATGGAGGCGGGCTTGTGGTAGGTGGAGCCGGGATACAGGTCCCCCGCGTCAAACTCCTTGGCGGTGTCCACGGTGAACTCGATGCCGCTGACCTGGGGGAAGCCGCCGATGGCCTCGGGGGTGGAGAAGGTGGAGGCTTCCAGGGCCTCCAGCAGCTCGGCGCCGGTGACCTTGACGATGCTCAGGGTGTTGCCGAAGGGCAGGACGGTGTTGACGTCCTTTTTGGTGATGTCTCCGGCGGCGATGGGGGCCCGGATGCCGCCGCCGTTGGTCACGGCCGCGTCCACGGACTCCCCGTTCTTCTCAGCGCCCCAGACCAGGGCGTCGGTGATCAGGTCGCCCAGGTTGGTCTCCTCGGTGCGGTTGCCGGGGGCCTTTTCGCCGTTCAGCAGGACCTCGGTTTTCGCGAAGGTGGCGCCGTAGTCGTCGTCAATCTGCTTCTGAATGGCGGCGGCCCGGTCGGCCACCTCCTGCACGCCGTCCAGGGTGACGGACTCCAGGGGGATGTTCCGGGCGGCGCAGCCCTCCTCGGTCAGCGTGATGGCGCCCACGTTGGCGAGCTTGGTGCCGGTGGAGGTCACCAGGGTCTCGCCCGCCCCGACGGTGACCATGGCGGTCTCGCCCTTGATGACGGTGCCCTGCTCCGGCAGGGTCTCCACGGTCTCTCCGGCGGCGGCGGCGGTCTCCTCGATGGTGGAGTGGGAGTGGGCGTCAATGAAGACGTCGATGCCCGTGACCTTCTCCAGCAGGTCGATGGAGCGGTTGCCGGCGGACTCGTCCTCGATGCCCAGGTGGCCCAGGCAGACGATGAAGTCGCAGCCCTCGGCCTCCAGGGCCTTGACCTCGGCCTGGGCGCACTCGACCATCTTCTCATAGCCCAGGACGGTGACGCCCTTGATCTTGGCGGGATGGGCCTTGGTGCCCACCTCGGGGGTGGTCAGGCCGAAGACGCCGATCTTCTCCCCGCCGGGGGCGGTGAAGACGGTGTGGGGATTCTCCACCTTGCCGTTGTAGCTCAGGTTGGCGGAGACGATGGGGAACTTCGCGTCCTTGGAAATCTCCTTGAAGTTGGCGTAGCCGTAGTCGAACTCATGGTTTCCGATGGTGGCGGCGTCATAGCCCGCCAGGTTCATCAGCTCCACGGCGGTTTTGCCCTGGGAGACGCTGACGGTGGGGTCGCCCTGGATGTAGTCGCCGGCGTCCAGCAGCAGGGTGTAGGCCCCCGCGTCCTGGAAGGACTGCTTCAGAGCCGCCACCTTGGCGTACCCGGCGACGGCGCCGTGGACGTCGTTGGTGTGGAGGATGACGATCCGGCCCTCCATGGGCCCGGCCGCCTCCTCCTCCGCGGCGGAGGCGGAGACGCTCAGGGAGAACATCATCGCCAGGGCCAGCAGCAGGGACAGGAATTTCTTGGTCTGCATTCTTTTACCTCCTCTTCTTTCGGCGGCGGATGGACCCCCGCCCTTTCCTGCTGACATTATATCACACTTTTTCCAAATAGAAAGCGCAAACTCGCCGGGGCGGAAAAAAATTTTTCGCCGCCCCGCCCGAAAACGGTTTTGTAAATTTTTCGGATTCCCCCCAACTTTGTCTGGCGTCCTCCCGTCACATGTGCTATACTGTACGCTGTCAAATTACGCAATCCGCCCGGAGGGGCCCCTCCCTCCCGGCAAAGGAGGTCATATTATGGCAAACCGCGTGGTTGTCACCATCTGTGGCGAGGAATACACGTTCGTGGCGGAGGAGTCCCCCTCCTACATGCAGAAAGTGGGCGCCTACGTGGGCGACAAAATGGACGAGGTGCTGAACAGCACCCGGGTGGGCAAGACCGACGCCGCCGTCCTCACCGCCGCCAACATCGCCGACGAGCTCTTCAAGGCCCAGGCCGCCGCCGAGCAGCTCCGCCGCCAGATCAAGGGCTATCTGGACGACGCCGGAAAGGCCCAGAGCCAGGTCAGCGAGCTGAAGCGGGAGATCGTCCGCCTCCAGCAGCGGCTGGAAAACCGGGGCTCCAAGTGACGCCGGAGCTGCTGGCTCCCGCCGGTTCCCCGGAGGCCTTGCTCGCCGCCGTGGAGCACGGCGCGGACGCCGTCTATCTCGGCTGGGGCGCCTTCAACGCCCGCCGGGGGGCCCGGAACTTCTCCGACGGGGAGTTCGCCCGGGCGGTGTCCTGGTGCCATGTCCGGGGCGTCCGGGTCTTCCTGACCCTGAACATCCTGCTGACGGACCGGGAGCTGCCCGCCGCCCTGGAGACCGCCCGGACCGCCTCCCGCCTGGGGGTGGACGCGGTGCTGGTCCAGGACTGGGGACTGTTCGGCCTGCTCCGGCAGGCCCTGCCGGACCTGCCCCTCCACGCCAGCACCCAGATGAGCCTCTTCACCACCGGCGGGGCCAACGAGATCGCCGCCGCCGGCTGTGAGCGGATCGTTCTGGCCCGGGAGTGCTCCGGGGAGGAGACGGCGGAGATTTCCAGAAACTGCCCCGCCGAAATCGAAGTCTTCGTCCACGGGGCCCTGTGCGTGTGCTACTCCGGCCAGTGCGCCATGAGCGCCATGGTGGGCGGGCGCTCCGGGAACCGGGGGCGCTGCGCCCAGCCCTGCCGCCTGCCCTACGGGGTCAACGAGCCCGCCGGGAGCAAGCGTCCCCTCAGCCTGAAGGACTCCTCTCTGGCGGACCGCCTGGGGGGGATGGCGGAGATGGGGGTGGCCTGTTTGAAGATCGAGGGGCGGATGAAATCCCCCGGCTACGTGGCCGCCGTCACGGATATCTACGCCCGCCTCCTGGAGGAGGGCCGGAGGCCCACGGCCCGGGAGCGGGAGGTCCTGGAGCGGGCTTTCTCCCGCTCCGGCTTCACCGACGCCTACTGGCGGGGGGAAAAGGGCCCCGAGATGCTGGGCTTCCGCCCAGAAAACGCCCCGGCGGCGGAGGAGCCCGCCCCCTCGGAGACGGACCGGCGGATCCCCGTGGAATTCGACTGCGCCGTCCGGGCCGGGGAGCCCTGCGCCCTGGCGGCGGACGACGGCCTTGGAAACGCGGTCACCGTCACCGGCCCCGTGCCGGAGCCCGCGGGAAACCGGGCCCTGACGGCGGAGGACCTGACCGCCCGGCTTCAAAAGACCGGGGGCACCCCCTACCGCTGCGCGGCGGTGAAGGTGACGGTGGACCCGGGGCTGTACCTCTCCGCCGCCGGCCTCAACGCCCTGCGGCGGGACGCCCTGGAGGCCCTCAGCGCCGCCCGGGCCGCGCCCCCCGTCCGCTGGGAGCGCGTTTCACCGCCCCTGCCGGACGTTGACCGCTCCGAGGCGGAACCCCGGTTCACCGTCTCCGTCACCACCGCCGCCCAGCTGACCGGCGGGCTTCTGGACCTTCACCCCCACCGGGTCCATGTGCCCCTGGAGCTGCTGGCGGAGGTCCCCTCCCTGCCGGAGACGGAGGCGGAGTACTGCGCGATCCTGCCCCGGGTCTGGCGGGACCGGGACGAGGACCTGCTCCGCCGCCGGCTGGAGAAGGCCCGGGGCCTGGGGGTCACCGGACTTCTCCTCGGCAACCTGGGGCACTTCCCCCTGGCCCGGGACGGAGGCTGGAGGCTCTACGGGGACTACGGGCTCAACATCTTCAACAGCCGTTCCCTGGCCTGGCTGCGGGAGCGGGGGCTGGAGTCCGCCTGTCTGTCCTTTGAGCTGCGCTTCTCCCAGATGCGGGACATGAGGAAGATCCTCCCCGCCGAGGCCATCGTCTACGGGCGGCTTCCCCTGATGATCACGGAGAACTGCCTGATTCACAACACCGTGGGCTGCCGCTGCGACCGGCCCAACTTTTTGAATGACCGCACCGGCGCGGCCTTCCCCCTCCTCCCCGCCTTCGGGCACCGGACGGAGGTGGAGAACAGCCGGACCCTCTGGCTGGCGGACCGGCCGGACTGGCGGCGGCTGGGCCTCCGTTACGCCCGCCTCCGCTTCACCACGGAGACGCCGGAGGAATGCGCCCGGGTCTTCCGGGACTACCTGGAGGGCGCCGCCCCCCGGGGGGACTTCACCCGGGGCCTTTACCTGCGGGGCGTGGAGTGACTACAATCCGTAGTTTTTCGACAGTGTATAACAAATTGTATTGTAATGATTCGGATTTGAGAAACGCATTGTCAATACAGATCGTATTGTTTCGATAAAATATGACAAATAGTGATTGCACGGGAGCGTTATGATGAGAGAGACAAAAGAACTCAAGGTAAAATACTTTGTGGCGGATCTGGAGGAGCTTTGCTGTGTCCCCGGGTCCGACTGGGTGGACCTGCGGGCGGCGGAGGACCTCTCCCTGAAAGCCGGGGAGTTCCGCCTTGTCCCCCTGGGCGTGGCCATCGCCCTGCCGGAGGGGTACGAGGCCCATGTGGCCCCCCGGAGCTCCACCTTCAAGAACTACGGCCTGCTTCAGGCCAACTCCATGGGCATCGTGGACGGCTCCTACCGGGGGGACGGGGACCAGTGGCGCTGGCCCGCCTACGCCACCCGGGACGTGGAGATTCCCAAGAACACCCGGCTCTGCCAGTTCCGCATCGTGGAGAACCAGCCCCCCCTGATGTTCACCCGGGTGGACCGCCTGGACAGCCCCGACCGGGGCGGCTTCGGCTCCACCGGCAAGTAAGGAGGAACCATGTCACAAATCGTTTTGGCCTCCGGGTCCCCCCGGAGGCGGGAGCTTCTGGAGCGCGTCGGCGTGACGGACTTCACCGTCCGGGTGCCGGAGGTGGAGGAGTATTTCCCCGAGGGGCTGACGCCGCCGGAGGTGGTGTCCTACATCTCCCGGGAGAAGGCGGAGGCCGCCGTGAAGCTCTGCGGCCCCGAGGACATCGTCATCACCGCCGACACCATGGTCTTCCTGGACGACCAGCGCCTGGGCAAGCCCCGGGACGAGGCCCACGCCCTGGAGATGCTGACGGCCCTCCAGGGGCGGAAGCACACCGTGTGCACCGGCGTCTCCGTCTGCCGGGGGGCCAAGCGCCTGACGGAGACGGAATCCACCGACGTCTTCTTCCGCCCCGCCACAGAGGCCCAGCTCCGCCGCTACATCGCCACCGGAGAGCCCATGGACAAGGCCGGGGCCTACGGCGTCCAGGGCCGGGGGGCATTGCTGGTGGAGCGGCTGGAGGGGGACTTTTTCAACGTTATGGGCCTGCCGGTGCTGCGCCTGGCCAGGATGCTGGAAAACTTCGGCGTATCCCTTCTGTAATCTCCTCCCCCCGGCTTTTCCCCTTCCCCGCTTCTTCCCATTTTCAGACCCTGACAGGTGATCGAATTGAAAAATTTCCTGAAACAGCATGGGCTCTGGGTGCTCTTCGCCGCCGCCGTTCTGTCGGTTGCCATGGCGGTGATGTCGGTGTTCAGCGCCAACTCCTCCCCGCTGGTGAATCTGACGGGGATTCTCGTCTCGCCCTTCCGGGCGGGATACACGGCCGTGGCCGCCTGGTTCAACGACCTGCAGAATTACTATAAGGACACCACGGACCTCCTGGCGGAAAACGCCGCCCTGCGCCAGCAGATCGCCAAGGACGCGGAGACCATCCGGGAGGCGGAGGCTGCCGTGGAGGAGAACAAGCTCCTCCACCAGCTGCTGGACCTGACCCGGAAGCGCCGGGACCTGACGGACTTCGAGGCCTGCATGGTCACGGAGCACGCGGCCACCAACTGGACCTCCTCCCTGACGCTGAACAAGGGCTCCTCCCTGGGCATCGAGCCGGGGGACTGTGTCATCGACGCCTGCGGCAATCTGGTGGGCGTCGTGGACCGGGCGGGGACCAACTGGTCCACGGTGCTGACCCTGGTGGACACGGACACGTCCCTGGGCGCCCAGGTATTCCGGACCAAGGAGCTGGGCATCGCCCAGGGGGACTTCTCCCTGATGCGGGAGAACCGGCTGCGCCTGGACTATCTGCCGGCGGACTGCGCCCTGCTGGCGGGGGACATCGTGGTGACCTCCGGCCTGGGCGGCATCTACCCCTCCGGGCTGGTGATCGGCTCCGTGGAGGAGGTCCAGCTGGACGACTCCGGCGCGGCGTCCTACGCCATCCTGGCGCCGGAGACGGATTTCGAGGCCCTGACGGAGGTCTTCGTCATCAAGTCCTTTGAAATTGTCACCTGACGGCGGAGGCGCTTTATGATCGCGAGAAACGAAACCATTTTCAAGTGGCTGCTGTACGCCGCCGCCACGGCCCTGTGCCTCTTTGTCCAGACGGCGCTGCTCCAGCGGGTGACCCTCTGGGGCGTCATCCCCGTCCTCTATCCCCTGCTGGCGGCCATCCCCGCCACCTACGAGGGGCCCCTGGCGGGGACCATCTTCTCCCTGTGCGTGGGCGTGGTCTGCGACCTGCTGCTGCCGGGGCCCGTGCCCTTTGTCCACACGCTGATCTTCCCCCTGGCGGGCCTCTGCGCCGGGCTGCTGTCCCAGAGCCTGCTGCCCGCCGGATTCCTCTGCTCCTTCGCCGCCGCCGCGGCGGCCTTCCTCCTCACCGACGGGTTCCGCTGCCTCCTCCTCTGGATGCGGGGCAGCGCCGCCTGGGAGGCCGGGGCCCTGCTGACGGCGCTGGAGCTCTGCGCCGCCGCGCCCTTCGTCATCCCCGTCACCCTGCTCTACCGCTCCGTCTACCGGCGCACCCGCCGGGACGACTGACCCCCTTACAGAAAGGCATCCTATGGACCGCAAGGAAATGCAGAACACCCGCCTCTACCTCCTGGCCGCGCTGCTGGTGCTGGCGCTGACGGCCTATCTCTTCGTCCTGTACGACGTGCAGGTCATCCACCATGACGACTACGCCGCCCAGGCCATCCGCTCCATCGTCCGGCCGGAGAAGGTGGAGGCCTCCCGGGGCATCATCACCGACCGCAACGGCAAGCCCCTGGTCTCCAACCGCTCCACCTATGACCTGACCTTTGACGCGGACCTCCTCCGTCCGGGGGACGACAGCAATGAGGCCATCCTCCGGCTGGTCCAGCTCTGCCAGCGGGAGGGCATGGCCTGGAGCGACAATCTGCCCGTCTCCCGTACGGCCCCCTACCGCTACACGGTGGACCAGCTGGACGGACAGCAGAAGAAGCTCTTCCTGGCCTATCTCAAGAGCCTGAAGCCCTGCGCGGAGGCCCTGGGCCAGTATCTGATCCGCAATCCGGACGCGGTCTCCGCGCCGGAGCCCGAGCCGGAGGAGGGCGAGGAGCCCGTCCCCGTGGAGGAGCTCAGCCCCAGGAAGCGGGCGGAGCTGCTGCTGGAGCGGCTGACTCCCGCCGACCTGTCGGCGGAGCTGCTGACGGACGCCGGCATCACCCCCGCCAAGCTGATGACGGAGATGCGCTCCGAGCTGGACATCCCGGAGGACTACACCCTGGGGCAGGCCCGGATGGTGCTGGGGGTCCAGTACGAGCTGTCCGTCCGGAAGCTGGACAACTACGCCGCCTACGTCCTGGCCCAGGACATCGACACGCCCTTCATCTCCCTCCTCAGCGACGGGAACTACGCCGGGGCCAAGGTCACCCTCTCCTCCGTCCGGGAATACGAGACCACCAGCGCCGCCCACATCCTGGGCTACGTGGGCAAGATCGGCATCGAGGACGACTACCCCTCCCTGAAGGAAAAGGGCTATGACTACGACGACCTGATCGGAAAGGACGGCGCGGAGCTGGCCTTTGAGGACTATCTCAAGGGCAAGGACGGACGCCGGATGGTGGCTACCAACGACGAGGGCAAGGTCACCGGGGAATACTATTACACCGAGCCCGAGCCCGGGAACATCGTGGAGCTGACCATCGACCTGGACTTCCAGTCCCAGGTGGAGGGCTTCCTGGAGGAGACCGTCACCCGCCTCAACGCCGACGGCGACGAGAAGCGGGGCGCCGGGGCCGCGGTGGTCCAGGTGGGCACCGGCGAGGTGCTGGCCCTGGCCTCCTATCCCTCCTACGACCTCTCCACCTGGCGGGAGGACTTCGCCCAGCTCAACGCCGACCCCCGCACCCCCATGTACAACCGGGCCGCCATGAACGGCTATCCCCCGGGCTCTACCCTGAAGCCCTTTACCGCCATGGCGGGCCTTCTCAGCGGGAAGATCACCCTGACGGAAAAGATCCGGGACACCGGCAAATGGGTCTATCCCAAGGATGAAAACAGCTACAGCTTTTGCTGGAAGCACTCCGGCCATGGCCTCTTAAACGTCACCGGGGCCATCACCAACTCCTGCAACTACTTCTTCTCGGAGCTGGGCTACCGGATGCAGATGGACGGCCTGCGGGAATACCTGGTTCAGTTCGGCCTGGGGGAAAAGACGGGCATCGAAATTCCCGAGACCGCCGGTCTCCTGCCTGAGAACCCCCAGGGCCAGGACCAGGCCCCCTGGGCGGCCTACGGCCAGGGCAGCCAGCTCTACTCCCCCCTCCAGCTGGCCAACTACATCGCCACCCTGGTCTCCGGCGGGAAGCACTGCCAGGCCCACCTCCTCAAAGCCGCCAAGGCCTATGACAACTCCGAGGTGGTGGCCGTGGGAAACACGGAGCCCCTGAACGAAATCGACATCAGCGACGAAAACCTCCGGGCGGTGAAGGAGGGCATGAAGGGTCTGGTGGAGGGCACCCTGTCCCCCTACTTCAGCCGCTGCGTGGTCTCCGCCGGTGCCAAGACCGGCACCTCCCAGGTCCGGGCGGACACCAAGAACCACGGCGTCTTCGTCTGCTTCGCCCCCTACGACGACCCGGAGATTGCCGTGGCCATCGCCATCGAGCGGGCGGACGCCGGCGCGGCCCTGGCCTCCACGGCGGTGAACATCCTGAACGCCTACTTCACCCCCGCCGAGGACACCACCGCCGTCACGGGGGAGAATCAGCTGCTGCCGTGATGGAAAAACAGGAGGGGGCGGAGCCCCTCCCCTACGCTTCCTCTATTGATGGACCGCCATGTAGGGGGCGGGCTCTGTCCCGCCCCGTCCCCCATTGTTTCACGTGAAACATCCTCTTTTCTCCGCGCATCCGGGCCGGGTCCCTCCCGGCCTTTTTCCCCTCAAAAGCAGGCAGTAAAAAACTGTCATTTCCTGGAACCCCTTATTTTAACAAACAAGGAGTTTTGTCCCATGAACACCGTCTTTGACTCCCGCGACCCCCGGTGCAAGCAGCCCTATGGCGCGCTCCTCTGCGGGAAGGAGTGGTCCCTCACCTGCCGCCCTCTGGCCAGCGAGGGCTTCACCCACTGTTCCGTCGTCATTCACCGGGAATTCGCCAACCACCAGATGGAGGCGGAAATGCCCTTCACCGGCTTTCAGGAGGACCGGGCCGTCTTCTCCATCTCCCTCATCCCCTTCCAGGCGCCGGAGCTGGTGTGGTACTGGTTCCGCTTCTGGCGGGACGACGGCACCGGCTGTCTCCTGGACAGGACCGGCTATCGCAGCGAGGGGGACCCCGCCCCCTGGCAGCTCACCGTCTACGAGGAGAGCGCCACCCCCTCCTGGTTCGGGGAGGGCGTGACCTATCAGATCTTTCCGGACCGGTACTGCCGCCTCTCCCGGCCCAATCCCGCGGGGCTCATCGGCGACCGCTGGGTCCACGAGGACTGGTACGAAACCCCCGCCTGGAGGCCTGAGGGCGGTGAGATCAAGAACCGGGACTTCTTCGGCGGCTCCCTGGCGGGGGTGGCCGAGCATCTGGACGAGCTGGAGGCCCTGGGGGTCACCACCCTCTACTTCTGCCCCATCTTCGAGTCCGCCTCCAACCACCGGTACAACACGGCGGACTACACCCGGATCGACCCCATGCTGGGGACCAAGCGGGACTTCAAGGACCTCTGCGCCCGGGCCCGGGAGCGGGGCATCCGGGTCCTGCTGGACGGAGTCTTCAACCACACCGGCTCCCAGAGCATCTATTTCAACGCCGACGGCTTCTACCCCAACCTGGGCGCGGCCCAGAGCCGGGAGAGCCCCTATTTCGACTGGTTCCAGTTCCGGGACTGGCCCGGGTCCTATGACGCCTGGTGGGGCATCAGCACCCTGCCCAACGTCCGGGAGGACTGCCCGGACTACATCGACTATATCATCACCGGCGAGAACTCCGTGGTGAAGCGCTGGCTCCGGGCCGGGGCCTCCGGCTGGCGTCTGGACGTGGCGGACGAGCTGCCCGACGAGTTCATCGAGAAGCTCCGGGCCGCCGTGGAGGAGACGGACCCCGACGCCATGGTCATCGGCGAGGTCTGGGAGGACGCCAGCAACAAAATTTCCTACTCCCGCCGCCGGAAGTACCTCCTGGGGAAGGAGCTCCACGGTGTCATGAACTACCCCTTCCGCACGGCCCTTTTCAACTACCTGCTGGACGGCCCGGCGGAGGATTTCAAGGAGGCCATGGAGACCCTCCGGGAGAACTATCCCCCCGCCGCCTTCCACTCCGCCATGAACTTCCTGGGCACCCACGACACCCCCCGGGCCCTCACGGTCCTGGGCGGCGTCCCCCTCCCCGAGGGGCGGGACGCCCAGTCCATGTTCTGCCTCACCCCGGATCAACGGGCGGCGGGGCTGGAGCGGCTCCACGTGGCCGCGGCCATCCTCTTCACCTTCCCCGGCTCCCCCATGATCTACTATGGGGACGAAACCGGCATGGAGGGCGCGGCGGACCCCTTCAACCGCCGGACCTATCCCTGGGGCCGGGAGGATCAGGCGCTGCTGGGCTGGTTCCGCCGCCTGGGCGGGCTCCGGAAGGAGCGGCCCTCCCTCCGCCGGGGGGACCTCCAGTGGCTGGAGGCCCGGGGGCCCCTGCTGGCCTTCCTTCGGGAGGTCCCCGGAGAGGCCACCGCCACCCTGGTCAACGCCGGGCCGGAGGCCCTGTCCGTCTCCCTGCCGGAGGCGGGCTACCGGGACTTGATCTCCGGGGAGGAGATTCCCGGGACCGACGCCTCGGTCCCCCCCTACAGCGTCCGTCTGCTGGGCCGGGGCTGAAAAATCATCAGAGCGTGTTTCACGTGAAACACACCGCCCCCGCCGGAGTCGGCGGGGGCTTTTTGCGGGCCCTGGCCAGGGGGCAGGCCATCCCCCCTCCCCCATGGCCCGGTGAGGGCGCCGGGCCCCATCGGAAACGCCTCACTTCTTCCCCCATTTTTTGAGAAATTGTAGGTTTTGACCTTGCAAGGCCGTGCCGCCCTTGCTATAATGAGCTTTACGACTATCTGTGACGTTTTCAATGTCTCAAACGTGAGAAAGCTGGTGCATACATGGGTAAAATCATTGCAGTCGTAAATCAGAAGGGCGGCGTGGGAAAGACCACCACCTGCGTCAATCTGGCCGCCGCCCTGACGGAGGCGGGGAAGAAGGTGCTCCTCTGCGACTTCGACCCCCAGGCCAACGCCACCTCCGGCATGGGAGTGGACAAGACCGTGTCCAAGGGAATCTATTCCGCCCTCATCAACGAGATGCCCGCCGCCGAGGCGGTGTCCCACACCCGCTACGGGGACGTGCTCCCCTCCAACAAGGCCCTGGCCGGGGCGGGAGTGGAGCTGATCGGCATGGAGCGGCGGGAGTTCCTTCTCCGGGATGCCCTGGAGCCCATCCGGGAAGCCTATGACTATCTGCTCATCGACTGCCCGCCCTCCCTGGAGCTTCTGACCCTGAACGCCCTGTGCGCGGCGGACTCCATCCTGGTGCCGGTGCAGTGCGAGTACTTCGCCCTGGAGGGCCTCAGCGACCTGATGAACACCGTGCGGCTGGTCCGGCGGTCCCTGAACCCCTCCCTGGAGCTGGAGGGAGTGCTCCTCACCATGTTCGACGGGCGGACGAACCTGTCCCTCCAGGTGGCGGAGGAGGTCAAGCACTACTTCCCCGGCAAGGTCTACGCCTCCGTGATCCCCCGGAACATCCGCCTCAGCGAGGCCCCCAGCCATGGCAAGCCCATCAGCGCCTATGACCGGGCCTCCCGGGGGGCGGACGCCTACACGGCCTTCGCCACCGAATTCATGAAGTAAATCTCTCGACTAGAAAGGAGCGCGTTTCATGGCAAGCAAAAAGCCCTCCGGCTTAGGCCGGGGCCTGGGCGCCCTGCTGGGCGACGACGTATTGAAGCCCGAGGCCGCGGGGAACCTGTATTTACCCATCTCCCAGGTGGAGAGCTGCTCCTCCCAGCCCCGGAAGCTCTTTGACGAGGAGGCGCTGGCGGAGCTGGCGGACTCCATCCGGGAGCACGGGGTCATCCAGCCCCTGACGGTGCGGAAGCTGTCCTCCGGCTACTATCAGATCATCGCCGGGGAGCGCCGCTGGCGGGCCGCCCGGATGGCGGGATTGACGGAGGTCCCCGCCGTGGTCATCGAGGCCGACGACCAGAAGGCGGCGGAGCTGGCGCTGGTGGAGAACCTCCAGCGGGAGGACCTGAACCCCATGGAGGAGGCGGCGGGCTACCAGTCCCTCATCCAGATTTACCACATGACCCAGGAGGACGCCGCCAGGCGGGTGGGCAAGTCCCGCAGCGCCGTGGCCAACGCCATGCGGCTGCTGTCCCTCCAGGGCGACGTGCGGAAGCTGGTGGAGGAGGGAACCCTCTCCGCCGGACACGCCCGGGCCCTGCTGCCCCTCTCCCCCGCCCTCCAGGCCAAGGCGGCGGACGCCGTCCTCCAGGGCCAGCTCTCCGTCCGGCAGACGGAGGCCCTGGTGAAGAAGCTGTCCCTGGAGCCGGAGGAGGAGATGGAGCAGGAGTCCCTGCCGGCCCCCAAGGAAGTGGACTACACCCTGGAGGCCCAGACGGCCCTGTCCAACAAGCTGGGCCGGGGCGTGCGCATCGTCACGGGCCGGAAGAAGGGGCGCATCGAGCTGGAGTATTACGGCGTGGACGACTTGAACGACCTTCTGGAGGCCCTGGAGCTTCTGAGGATCGGGCGGAAAGGACCGGAGGCATGAAGCTGGTGAGACGAAGCAGCGGCGGCCCCGTGGAGCCGGAGGAGACCGCCCCCCGGGGCAAGAAGCCCGTGGTCCTGTATATCATGATTTTGTTCATCGCGGCCTTCCTGCTGATGGCGTGGTCCTTCGCCTCACACCAGCGGAGCAACACGGAGGCCCTGGGGAAGCTCCAGAGCTCCGTCACCGCCATGCAGGGCGTCCAGGACCGGGTGGTGGGCCTCCAGGAGGAGCTGGACGCCGCCCAAGCCCGGATTGACGACCTGGAGCGGAGCGTCTCCCTGCGGGAGATGGAGCTGGAGGCCGGAAAACGGCAGTACACCGCCCTGGCCCGGCTCTACTCCCTGGAGCGGTTCTACCGGCAGGAGAATCTGGAGAACTGCCGGAAGATCATCGACAGCATGGAGGCGGAGGACCTGGTCACCTGCCTCAGCGACAGCCTCCCCCTCTCCGAATATGAGCTGGACTCCACCGTCTCCCCCCGGGAGCGCTACCAGCAGCTGAAGGAGGCCGTGGAGGCCCATGAGGCCGAGGCGGCGGAGGAAGCGCCATGAACTGGATCAAAGCCCACTGGAAACCCCTGGCCGTCATTCTGGCCCTGCTCCTCTGGGCGGCGTGGTATTCCCGCCCCGTGGACATCTACACCGTGGCCCCCAAAATCAGAGAGCCGGACATGATGGACTTCGTCCTGTCCGACCTGGGAGAGAACCGCAAGAACTACCCCACCAAGCACATCACCCCGGAGGACCCGGAGTGGGGCCCGGCCCTGGAGGCGGTGGAAGCCCTGCGGTTCCGCCGCCCGCCCTGGAATCCCATTCTTCAATTCATCCCCGAGGGCACCATATACGGCCGCACCACCCACGACGGGGACCACCACGTCATATTTTTCTTAGGCAAGCGGCCCAAGGGCTACGTTCAGGTACAGTTTTTCATTGACGAGTGGAGCTACAGCAATCCCCTCCCCTTCTCCTTCGCCAACCGGGCCCTCACCCTCTGGGTAGACAACTCCAAGGAAACCGGCGACGCCCTGGCGGAGGCCTTCCGCCCCCTGCTGGAGGAGCCGGAGGCATCTTGAATGTTTCACGTGAAACAATTTACCCCCATATGATATAAATTTCAGGAAAGAAGGAAATCATCATGCTTGATATCCGTTTCATCCGGGAGAACCCCGACCTTGTCAAGGAGAACATCAAAAAGAAATTCCAGGACGAAAAGCTCCCCCTGGTGGACGAGGCCATCGACCTGGACGCCAAGCGCCGCGCGGCCATCGCCGAGGCGGACCAGCTCCGTTCCGCCCGAAACAGCCTCTCCAAGCAGGTAGGCATGCTGATGGGCCAGGCCAAAAAGGACCCCTCCAAGCTGGAGGAAGCGGAGAAGGTCAAAGCCCAGGTAAAGGCGGACGCCGACCGCCTGGCGGAGCTGGAGAAGCAGGAAAATGAACTGGAGGCCGAGCTCCACAAGCGGATGCTCCTCATCCCCCAGATCATCGACCCCTCCGTCCCCATCGGAAAGGACGACAGCGAAAACGTGGAGGTCCAGCGCTTCGGTGAGGCGAAAACCCCGGACTTCCCCATCCCCTATCACACGGAGATCATGGAGTCCTTCAACGGCATCGACCTGGACGCGGCGGGCCGGGTCTCCGGCAGCGGGTTCTATTATCTTCTCGGCGACATCGCCCGGCTTCACGAGGCGGTGCTGGCCTATGGCCGGGACTTCATGATCGGCAAGGGCTTCACCTACTGCATCCCCCCCTTCATGATTCACGGCAACGTCGTCGAAGGCGTCATGAGCCAGACGGACATGGACGGCATGATGTATAAAATCGAGGGGGAGGACCTGTATCTCATCGGCACCAGCGAGCACTCCATGATCGGGCGCTTCATTGACCAGATTCTGCCCGAGGCCAAGCTGCCCCAGACCCTGACCTCCTACTCCCCCTGCTTCCGGAAGGAGAAGGGCGCCCACGGCATCGAGGAGCGGGGCGTGTACCGCATCCACCAGTTTGAGAAGCAGGAGATGATCGTGGTCTGCAAGCCCGAGGAGTCCATGGACTGGTATGAGAAGCTGTGGCGCTTCTCCGTGGAGCTGTTCCGCTCCCTGGACATCCCCGTCCGGCAGCTGGAGTGCTGCTCCGGCGATCTGGCGGACCTGAAGGTGAAGAGCTGCGACATTGAGGCCTGGTCCCCCCGGCAGCAGAAGTACTTCGAGGTCTGCTCCTGCTCCAACCTGGGCGACGCCCAGGCCCGCCGCCTGCGCATCCGCTACAAGGACGAGTCCGGCAAGACCCAGCTCTGCCACACCCTCAACAACACCTGCGTGGCCCCGCCCAGGATGCTGATCGCCTTCCTGGAGAACAACCTCCAGGCCGACGGCACGGTGGTGATCCCCGAGGTGCTCCGGCCCTACATGGGCGGCACGGAAAAGCTGGTCCCCTCCACCCGCTGAGCGCCCCAAGGAACTGAAATCGTGGATTGACACCCTGCTGGTGGAGGTTCCCCGGCTCTGGCAGTGCCTGAAACGCAACGCCTACCCGGAGTCCTTCCTGACCAACGCCCTGGGCTTCTCCCCGGAGACCTGCCGGCGGCTTCCGAAGATGCTCGCCGTCTTTCTGGCGGTCTATCTGCTCTGCGGGGCCGTGACCCTGGTCCTCCGCTTCCGGGTGAAGCAGAAATCCCTGAGCAGCGCCGCCCATCAGATCAACACCGCCATCCTGGTCTGCTGTTCCACCCTGTTCGTCCCCCTGCTGGTCTTCCTGGCCAAGGCCTGCGTCTACGTGGTGGCCAATGAGGTCGCCCCCCTCCAGGGCGAAGGGGACCACATCCGCTTTTTCGGCGAGGCCGCCGCCTCCGTCTTTTACATGGTGCTGGCCTTCGCGGGGGTGCTGTTCACCGTCTGGATGCCCGTGAGCTCCTTCCTCCGGTGTCTCAAGGCTTACCGCCTCCGGGGCCTGCCCCACGCCGTCTTTGACGTGGGCTTCGGCCTGTACCTGATGAGCGCCGTCCTGCTGGCCGGGTACTGCGGGGACCGGCGGCTGTACGGCCTGCTCCTTCCGGCGGTCATCGGGCTGGCGGCGGTTCAGACCGGGGGCCATATCCCGGAGGAGCGAAACGCCCCCGGAGCCGCCCCGCAGGAACGGCATTGATTGCAAATTGTATTATAATATAGAAATATTACAAATAGTTGAACGGTTTTCCAGCCAATAGGAGAATGGCAAACGATGAAACGTATTCTCAGCTTGATTATAACGGCTGTATTCCTGTCCGCGCTCTCAATCCCTTGTGGCGCAGTGGATACAGAAACCACAGCATCTAGGGCTTACCCTGGCTTCGCCGACGTGGCGGAGGGCGGCGCGTCTTATGAGGCCATCAAGCTCTGCTACGAGCGGGGCCTGATGAACGGAACCTCGGACACGGCGTTCAACCCCCAGGGGAAGCTGACCGTGGCCCAGCTGGTGGTCCTGGCGGCGCGGCTGTACGATTTGCAGTGCGGCGGGGACGGGACCGTGCCGGAGCTGCCGGACATGAGCCAGCCCTACCTCCGGTTCCTCGATGAGGACGGCGGCCTGATCGCCTCCTACCCGGCGGGGGAACTCCCCCACTCCTACACCGGCGGCATGAATCCCTATTTCTGCCTCAGCCTGGAGGAGGAGGACGACTCCCTCCCGGAGACCTGCCGGCTGGAAATCGGCTTCGAGGGCTACAATCACATCCGCACCTATCAGGGCCTCCGGCAGTCCTATCACTCGGAGCCCGGCACCATGACCCAGGGCTTCCAGGGCACCGGCTACTGCTTTGAGGACTTCGACGATCCAGACGGAAACTCCGTCTTCTGGTACAACACCACAAACTTCACCCGCCTGGCCTCCGCCTGGTGGTATCCCGCCCTGGTCTACCTAACCAGCGAAAACAAGGCCGACCTGATCTCAGACCTGCTGGCCCCGCTGGCCGGGGAAAACGGGATCGAGGACTATGACGCCCTCGCCCGCTTCTCTAGCGACAGCGCCCGGCGGGATATGTTCGCGTGGCTAGTAAGCGCCGTTGCCGGGGAGCTGGACATCCTGAACGAGACGGTAACCGTCCCCGACGTCAACGAGGAAACCCCAAAAGCCCAGCGAATCCTGAACCTCTATCAGGCGGGTGTACTCACCGGCGTGGACGCCGCCGGAAACTTCGGCGGGGACAAGGAGCTGACCCGGGCCCAGGCCGCAATCATGATGGCCCGGGTGCTGGAGCCGGAACTGCGGGTCAGAGCGGGCTAAAGCAAAATCCAATTTGTATTTAATATATCTTACTATACGAAAGGTAATCAGACTATGGCAAACAAGACCTCCGGCTTCCTCGCCGAGTTCAAGACCTTCATCGCCCGGGGCAACGTGATGGACATGGCCGTCGGCGTCATCATCGGCGGCGCCTTCTCCAACATCACCACCTCGTTGATCAACGACATCGTCATGCCCATCCTGGGCATCTTCACCAGCTCCGTCTCCTTTGCCGAGCTGACCCTGAACATCGGGCCCGCGGCCGTCACCTACGGCAACTTCATCCAGGCCGTGCTGAACTTCCTCATCATGGCTCTGGTGGTCTTCTGCCTGGTGAAGGCCATCAACAGCTTCCACAGGAAGAAGGAGGAGGCCCCTCCCCCGCCGCCGGCCCCCTCGGCAGAGGAGCGGCTTCTGACGGAGATCCGGGACCTGCTGAAAGACAGATGATGGAAACCGTCCTCCGTCAGGGCCTGTCCGCCCTCTCCCTCCCCGAGGAGGGGGTCCCGGCCCTGCTCCGCTACTGGGAGCTGCTGGCGGAGAAGAACCAGGTGATGAACCTCACCGCCATCACGGACCCGGTCGACGCGGCCCGCCTCCACTTCCTGGACAGCGCCGCCCTGCCGGCCCTGGAGGACTTTCGTGGAAAGCGGGTGGTGGACGTGGGCACCGGGGCGGGCTTTCCGGGGCTGCCCCTGAAAATTCTGGAGCCCTCCATTCGCCTGACCCTGCTGGACGCCCAGCGGAAGCGGGTGGACTTCCTCCGGGAGGTCTGCGAGGACCTGGGCCTCGCGGACGTGGAGTGCGTCCACGGCCGGGCGGAGGCGTTCGCGGCAGACCACCGGGAGGGCTTCGACATCGCGGTGAGCCGGGCGGTGGCGTCTCTTCCGGTGCTGGCGGAGCTGTGCCTCCCCCTGGTGAACGTGGGGGGCCGGTTCCTGGCCATGAAGTCCGTGGACACGGAAGAGGAGCTGAACGCCGCCGGCCGGGCCGTCAGCCTGCTGGGCGGGCGGCTGGAAAAGCCCATAGATTATGTGATATCCGGCACAGATATCCCCCGCCGGCTGGTTATTATGACTAAAATTTCGGAAACGCCGAAAAAATATCCCAGAACGTTTGCAAAAATCAAGAAGAATCCGTTATAATAAGAAGTGGAACCTCAGCTGAAAGGAGGCGCATTCCATGGCGGGACAGTGTATCGCCGTGGTCTCCGGCAAGGGGGGCACGGGGAAGACCTCCTTCACCGCCGGCGTGGGCTCCGCCCTGGCCCAGGCGGGCCGGCGGGTGCTGTGCGTGGACTGCGACGTGGCTTTGCGGAATCTGGACCTGGCCCTGGGCCTGACGGACAAGGCCATCATGGACTTCACCGACGTGGCCCAGGAGCGCTGTGCCCTGGACACGGCGGCGGTGGAGCATCCGGACATCCCGGGGCTCTTCCTGCTGACGGCCCCCACCCGAAGCCGGGGGCGCCCGGTGACGGAGGAGCAGATGACCGCCATGCTGGACACCGCCCGGGAGCGCTTTGACTACTGCTTTCTGGACGCGCCGGCGGGCCTGGGCAGCGGGTTTCAGCTGGCCGTCTGCGGCGCGGACCGGGCCGTGGTGGTGGCCACGGCGGACGCCTCCTCCCTGCGGGACGCCCAGCACACGGTGATGGAGCTCCACCGCTTCCCCACCGGGCGGCTGCATCTGGTGGTGAACCGGGTGCGGAAGAAGATGCTCCGCAGTATGCACGCCACCATTGACGACGCCATCGACCGGGCGGGCCTGCCCCTCATCGGGGTCATCCCCGAGGACGACGGCCTGTCCCTCTCCCTGAACAAGGGGGTCCCCCTGCTGCTGGGCAGCAGCCAGGGCGCGGCGGCGGCCTACCGCAACATCGCCAGACGCCTGGAGGGACAGCGGGTCCCCCTGCTCCGCATCCGATAAGACAGGATTTGACCCGGCGAAAGCCGGTTATGACATAGAAAGGAGTACCACATGAATATCGCCCTGATGGCGCACGACAACAAGAAGGAGCTGATGGTCCAGTTCTGCACCGCCTACGCCGGCATCCTGGCCCGGCATCAGCTCTATGCCACCAACACCACCGGGCACATGGTGGCGGACGCCACCGGACTGGACGTCCACTGCTTCCTCACCTACGCCCACGGCGGAAGCCAGCAGATCGGAGCCCGCATCGCCTACAACGAGTTCGATCTGGTGCTCTTCTTCAACGACCCCGCCAACGAGGACCGGGCCGACGACATCTCGTACATCTCCCGCCTCTGCGACCAGAACCGGGTCCCCTTCGCCAGCAACATCGCCACGGCGGAGCTGCTGGTCCTGGGCCTCGCCCGGGGCGACCTGGACTGGCGCCTCATTGTCAATCCCTCCACTTCCCGGCCGTTGGCCTGATACTTTTTCTCGAGAGAAAAAGTATCCAAAAAGAGCTTTATCGCGCTCTGGTTGTCTGGCAATCATCCAGACCGGAGCGGCGGCAGCCAAGCCCTCAGTTTTCAGGAGGCCTTGATTCCTCCTCTTGATTGCGCCCAAAAATAACCCTCCCAAATCCTGGCATTTGGGCAGATGATGAGCGCTTCCGTCCCAACCGGGTTGGGAGGACGGCGCTCTTTTTTGGCGGGCCCGTCCCGCCTGGAATCCCCTATTTTCAAGAGAGAAAAGGAGCGGCATTATGTCAAAACAGACCCCCCGGACCCTGTCCGGCTTCATGGAGCTTCTCCCCGCCCCCCAGCGGCAGATGGAGCGCGTCATGGAAATCCTCCGGGAGACTTACAGCCTCTATGGCTTCACCCCCCTGGACACCCCCGTCATCGAATCCAGCGAGGTCCTCCTGGCCAAGGGCGGCGGAGAGACGGAGAAGCAGATCTACCGCTTCCAGAAGGGGGACGCGGACCTCTCCCTCCGCTTCGACCTGACGGTCCCCCTGGCCAAGTACGTGGCCCTGCACTACAACGACCTGACCTTCCCCTTCCGCCGCTTCCAGATCGGCAAGGTCTACCGGGGTGAGCGGGCCCAGCGGGGCCGCTTCCGGGAGTTCTATCAGGCGGACATCGACGTCATCGGCGACGGGAAGCTGTCCGTCCTCAACGAGGCGGAGATCCCCGCCATCATCTACCGGACCTTCTCCGCCCTGGGGCTCAGGCGCTTCCGCATCCGGGTGAACAACCGCAAGGTCCTCAACGGCTTCTACGCCGCCCTGGGCCTTTCGGACAGGGCCGGGGACATCATGCGCACCGTGGACAAGCTGGAGAAGATCGGCCCGGACAAGGTCCGGGACATCCTCACCGGGGACCTGGGCGTCGGCCCGGAGCAGGCCCGGGAGATTCTGGACTTCATCTCCATCACCGGGAGCACGGAAGAGGTCCTCTCCGCCCTGGAGGCCCGGCGGGGCCGGGACCAGACCTTTGACCAAGGCGTGGACGAGCTGAAGACCGTGGTGAAATACCTGGGGGCCTTCGGCGTCCCGGCGGAGAACTTCCAGGTGGACCTGACCATCGCCCGGGGCCTGGACTACTACACCGGCACCGTCTACGAGACCGTTTTGCTGGACCACCCGGAGATCGGCTCCGTCTGCTCCGGCGGGCGCTATGATAACTTGGCGGAATATTATACCGAAAAACAACTCCCTGGAGTCGGAATTTCCATCGGCCTGACCCGGCTCTTCTACGTGCTGGGGGAGCAGGGCATGCTGAACCCGGAGCTGAACACCGCCCCGGCGGACGTGCTGATCCTGCCCATGACGGAGGACCTGAGCGCCGCCATCGCCCTGGCCACCCGCTTCCGGGAGAACGGCGTCCGGGCCCAGCTCCACTGCGAGGAGAAGAAGTTCAAGCAGAAGATTTCCTACGCGGACAAGCTGGGCATCCCCTACGTGGTCTTCCTGGGAGAGGATGAGATCAGCGCCGGAGTCGTGGCCTGCAAGGACATGCTGACGGGAGAACAGACCAAGCTGGACGCCGGGGCCACCATCTACCGGGTCAAGGCGGGGCTGGACGCCCGGAACCGGGGATCTGTCATCCGGGAGTGATGTGATGAAAGCCTTCTGGGAAAAGCACAAAAAGGCCCTCCTCCGGGGCCTGCTGGTTCTGCTGGTCCTCTGGGCCGTCTGGTACGCCCGGCCGGTGGACATCCACTTCCTCCTGGGGAACGCCGCCCCCGACCGGACCAGCGTGCTGGTCATTGACTGCACCTCCCCCTACAGCCGCCAGTCCCGGAACCTGGACCCCGAGGACGATCCGGAGGCGGCGGCGCTGACGGCGGAGGTCCTGGCGGAGCTGGAGGGCCTCCGCTTCCACCGCTCCCCCCTGGAGCCCCTGCTCCGCATCCTGCCCCCCATGGGCGGCGGCTCCATCCGCCACGGGGAGGACGGGAAAAAGGAGTACGACATCTACTTCTATTTCTACGACATCCGGTCTGAGGAGGACTGGGACACCCTCCTGGGCCTGCAGTGCTGGATTGACCGCTGGTCCTATGGGCCCTACCTCAATCTCCCCCTCTACGTCTCCCACGGCCACGAGGCCGGCCGGGAGCTGGGGGCCGCCCTGTGGGAATCCCCCTTCGCCAGTGATTCCAAATCGTAATATCCTATGTATAAAATCCTATTTGTAATCAACTTTACCAATTTACGGGAAAGGAAGCCATCACCATGACACAAAACCGTACGCACACCTGCGGCCAGCTCCGCGCCGAGGACGCGGGAAAAACCGTCAAGCTCTCCGGATGGATGGAGAACATCCGGGAGGTGGGGGCCGAGCTGGCCTTCGTGGTCCTCCGGGACTTCTACGGCACCACCCAGATCGTGGCCGAGACGCCGGACATGGTGGCCCGGTTCAAGGCCATCAACAAGGAGTCCACCATCTCCGTGGAGGGCACCGTCCGGGAGCGGGCCAGCAGAAATGCCAAGCTGCCCACCGGCGACATCGAGGTCGTCCCGGAGAAGGTGGAGGTCCTGGGCCGCTGCCGCCACAACGAGCTGCCCTTCCAGATCAATCGCAGCCGGGAGGCCGACGAGGCCCAGCGGCTCAAGTACCGCTATCTGGACCTCCGGAACCCGGCGGTGAAGGACAACATCGTCCTGCGGTGCCAGGTGGTCTCCGCCATCCGCAAGGCCATGACGGACCACGGCTTCCTGGAGATCACCACGCCGATTCTCACCGCCTCCTCCCCCGAGGGGGCCCGGGACTATCTGGTCCCCGCCCGGAACCACCCGGGGAAGTTCTACGCCCTGCCCCAGGCTCCCCAGCAGTTCAAGCAGCTGTTGATGACCTCCGGCTTTGACCGGTACTTCCAGATCGCCCCCTGCTTCCGGGACGAGGACGCCCGGGCGGACCGGTCCCCCGGCGAGTTCTATCAGCTGGACATGGAAATGGCCTTCGCCACCCAGGAGGACGTGTTCGCCGTCATCGAGGACGTGCTGCCCCCCATCTTCGCCCAGTACGGCAAGTATAACCGGGCCTCCGCCGCCCCCTTCCTGCGGATTCCCTACACCGAGGCCATGGAGACCTACGGCACCGACAAGCCGGACCTGCGCATCGACCTGACGGTCCGGGACGCGACGGACGTTCTGGCAAACTGCGGCTTCGGCCCCTTCGAGGGGAATGTGGTCAAGGCCGTCGCCGTCAGCGATTTCCATGAGACGAGGAAGTTCATCGACAAGACCCTGGCGGAGGTGGAGGTCGTCTCCGGCGGGAAGCCCTACTGGTTCCGCCTGGACGAGAACGGGGAGATTGTGGGCGGCATCGCCAAGTTCGTTCAGCCCATCAAGGACAGCGTGATTTCCGCTCTGGGGCTGAAGCCCAATGATTTCGTGGCCCTCTCCGCCGGGAAGCCGGGAGCCGCCCAGAAGACCGCCGGCGTGCTGGTGAAGACCCTGGGCGCCGCCGTCCCCGGCCATATGGACCGTGAGCAGTACGCCTTCTGCTGGATCGTGGACTTCCCCATGTACGAGATCGGGGAGGAGTCCGGGGAGCTGGAGTTCTGCCACAACCCCTTCTCCATGCCCTCCGGCGGGCTGGAGGTCCTGCTGAAGGCCGAGCGGGGGGAGATCGACCCCCTCAGCATCACGGCGGACCAGTACGATCTGGTGTGCAACGGCGTGGAGCTCTCCTCCGGCGCGGTGCGGAACCACGACCCGGAGATCATGGTGAAGGCCTTCGAGATGGTCCGCCTGGGGGAGGAGGACGTGAAGGCCAAGTTCCCCGCCATGTACAACGCCTTCACCTACGGCGCGC
>CAJTKE010000020.1 GCA_910576865.1 uncultured Oscillibacter sp. | reverse complement strand
CTTTTCCACCAGATCCATCTCGCCCACATAGTCCGCGCCGGCGGCCTTGGCGGCCTCGGCCTTGTCGCCCTTGGCGAAGACCAGCACCCGGACGGTCTTGCCGGTGCCGTGGGGCAGGACGATGGCGCCGCGGACCTGCTGGTCGGCGTGCCGGGAGTCCACGCCCAGCTTCACATGGAGCTCGACGGTCTCGTCGAACTTGGCGGTAGCGGTTTTGCAGACCAGCGCCAGACCCTCGGCGGGCTCATACTGCGTGTTTTTATCAATCTGCTTGGCACTGTCCTGATATTTTTTGCCTCTAAACACTGTTACTTCCTCCTCATAGTGGTTCTTCGGAATAATCCTCCCACTGTATGGAGCGGCGATCCGGCCGCTCTTGAAATGTTGGTCAGTCGCCGACGATGACGCCCATGGACCGGCAGGTCCCGGCGATCATGCTCATGGCGGACTCCAGGTTGGCGGCGTTCAGGTCCCGCATCTTGATTTCGGCGATTTTCTGGATGCTGGCCTTGGAGATGGTGGCCACCTTGGTTTTGTTGGGCACGCCGGAGCCGGACTCGATGTTGCACTCCTTTTTGATCAGCACCGCCGCCGGAGGCGTCTTGGTGATGAAGGAGAAGGAGCGGTCCGCATAAACGGTGATGACGACGGGGATGATCATTCCCGCGTCGTTTTTCGTGCGCTCATTGAACTCTTTGGTGAAAGCGGCGATGTTCACGCCGTGCTGGCCCAGAGCGGGGCCGACAGGGGGAGCGGGCGTCGCCTTGCCCGCGGGAATCTGCAGCTTTACATAACCAGTGATCTTCTGTGCCATGGAGCGGCACCTCCTACGATTTAAAATGTGGTTCGGCGGGACGGTTTCTCTCGTCCCTCCCACCTGCGCGCGTGCGCGCGGCTCAGTTCAGAACTTCGACCTGATCCAGCTCCAGGTCCACCGGGGTCTCCCGGCCGAACATGGAAACCATGACGCTGACCCGGTTTTTCTCCGGCTCGATCTCCTCCACCACGCCGGTGAAGCTGGCCAGCGGGCCGTCCATGATCCGCACGTGGTCGCCGACACCGTATTTGACGACGATCTCGTGTTTCTCCATGCCCATGGCCAGGACCTCTTCCTCCGTCAGGGGGATGGCCTTGTTGGCGGTGCCCACGAAGCCGGTGACGCCCCGAACATTCCGCACCAAGTGCCAAGTCTCGTCCGTCATGATCATCTTGATCAGCACGTAGCCGGGGAAGACCTTCCGGGCCACTTCCTTGGAAGCGCCGCTCTCGGTGATCTCCGTGACGTTTTCCATGGGGATCTCCATCCGGAGAATCATGTCCTCCATGTTCCGCCCGGTGACGAGCTTTTCAATGCTGGTCTTGACGGCGTTTTCATAGCCGGAGTAGGTATGCACGACATACCATTTCGCGCTGTCTGCCATCTTCCGTTCCTCAGGCGCCGAAAGCGCTCAGAATCATCTGGACCAGGGAGACGGACACAAAGTCGAACACCCAGATAAACGCGCCGATGATGGCGGAGCACAGCAGCACCGTGCCCGTGTTCTTGATCACCGTCTGTCTGTTGGGCCAAACGACTTTTTTCAGCTCGCTTTTCATTTCGCGGAACCAGAGCCCGCGATCCTTCTTTTTCGCTTCTGCCATTCTTCAAATACGCCCTTTCCTCAATTATTTGGTTTCGCTGTGGAGCGTGTGCTTCCGGCAGAAACGGCAATACTTGTTCAGCTCCAGCTTGTCCGGTGTGTTTTTCTTGTTTTTCATGGTATTGTAGTTTCTCTGCTTGCACTCGTTGCATCTCAGGGTCACTTTGACTCGCATTGTTTCGGCACCTCCTTATATTAGCCTTCCTCCGGGGAAGGCCGACTGCCTCCCTGCCGGGACCTGTCTGCCGCGGCTTGAAAAGCGAAAAAGCGCACAACAAAAAAGCCCCGCTCACAGGTGACATCAAGTATAGCACAAGTCTTTGGGCTGGTCAACACTTTTTTCCGAAAAAATTCCTGCATTTTGTGCTTCCCCGCCGCCAGGGGCCCAAGGGGGCGTTACCGGATTGTAAAGAAATGTAACCATTTTGAGATTGCGCCAAACCCGGCGGGGCCTTATACTGGCGATACTATATAATAATGTAAGGGGAACGGGATATGAGGAAGCTGCTGGGTGTTTTGGCGCTGGTGCTTTTGCTGGCGGGCTGCGGGCAGGCGGGGACAACGGCGGAGCCGCCGCCGCCGGAAACAGAAGAGCCGGACGAATACGAGGCGCTGATCGCCGCCACGCCGGTGGCCCAGGTGGAGGGGGAGTCCGTCTCGCCGGACGGGCGGTTTGAAATCAGAGCCGAGGGGGCCAGCGGGGAGTATGTCAGCGGGATACAGCCCCCGGAGTTCCTGCAAATCGTAGACCGGGAGACGGGGGAGGTGCTGTGGCAGGACCAGGGTTGGCCTTGGCAGTCCGTCCTCTGGTCCCCGGAGGGCGGATTCCTCGCCCTGGCTTACAGCGCCCGGACCTGGTCCGCCATTACCATCCTTGAGACGGAGGGCTGGGCCAGTTGGAAATTCACCCTGCCGGACGGGAGCCCCATCCCGGAGTACACGTTTTTGCCGGAGGATTGGGGCGCGTGGCAGTCGGAGAACAGCCTGGACCTGATGATCGGCCTGGGCGGCGACGGCGAAGAGCAGGCCTTGTACCAATGCAGCGTGTGGAAAGTGGACATCGGCGGCGTGACCGGAGAGTCCCGGGAAAAGACCCTGGAAACCCTGGGAAGCTGGGACTTTACCCACGACGGCCGGCCGGAGACGGTGGAGCTGGAGACGATCTGGTTTCCCGGCGGAACGGGGACGGCGCGGGACTACTCCACCCTCCGGGTTCTGGATGGGGAAGAGGCCCTGTGGGAGGATGTCGCCGCGATTCAACACGCCGGGCAAAACAGCCTTTACGTCCTCCGGCTGGATGAAAAGGACTATCTGCTCCAATATGTTCCAAGCATGGGCCAGGGCTTCTGTGCTTACCAATACCGGATTTTTTCCCTGGATGACACGGGGGAGCCGGTGATATACCGGGAAAACCACGTGGAGTTTGACATCAACTTCGGCAGTCCCATTCATGAGAGCTTTGACATCCCGGAGATTGCCGCCTTTTTGCGGGAGGTCCATGGATATTTGGACCAGGCCCGGGAGCTGGTAAACACGGTTTGGGATGAGATCGATCTGGGGAATGTGGACTACGGCGATGCCGCCGCATTGGAAAAAGCGCTGGAGGACTATCAAAGGGAAATGGCAGAGACAGCGTGACAAGAGGACAGCCGCCCTGTCAGGCGGCTGTTCTGTTTATGTGACCGGAAGTCCGTACTTTGCCAGCACGGCCTTGATGCGCGCCAGATTCTCGCCGCTGGGCGGACACATGGGGGACCGGAGCTCCCCGACCCGCCAGCCCAGGAGGCCCAGGGCCGTCTTCACCGGGATGGGGTTCACCTCGCAGAACATGGCGTCGCAGAACTCCTTCAGATGTACCTGCAGCTCCCCGGCGGCGGCGAAGTCGTTCTTGAGGCAGAGCTGTGTCAGCCGGTGCATCTCCGCCGGGAGGATGTTGGCCGCCACGGAGATGACCCCCTTGCCCCCCAGGGCGCAGATGGGAACGGTCTCGTCGTCGTTGCCGGACCAGACGGTGAAGTCCCCGGGGCAGAGGGCCCGAATGCGCTGGATGTTCCCCAGATTTCCCGACGCCTCCTTGATTCCCGCGATGTTGGGATGCTCCGCCAGGGCGGCGCAGGTCTCCGGGGCGATGGAGACGCCGGTGCGGGAGGGGACATTATACAGAATAATGGGGAGGGAAACCGCGTCCGCGATGGTCCGGTAGTGCCGGAGCAGCCCCGATTGGCTGGCCTTGTTGTAGTAGGGCGTTACCACCAGCAGGGTGCCGGCCCCCCGGCGCTCCGCCTCCCGGGAGAGGGTGACGGCGTTCTCCGTGGAGTTGGACCCGGACCCGGCGATCACCGGAACCCGGCCTCCCACGTGCCGGACGCAGAACTCGATGGTCTCCGCCCGCTCCTGATAGGTCATGGTGCTGGCCTCGCCGGTGGTGCCGCAGACGACGACGGCGTCCGTCCCGTTCTCCAGCTGGAAGTCCAGCAGCTTTCCCAGGGCCTCCAGGTCCACGCCGCCGTCCTTGAACGGCGTGACAATGGCCACCGCAGAGCCTGTAAAGATAGATTGCTTCACAGAAAAAACTCCTTTCCTCGCATAGAAAAAGGCTCGCCGCGCGTCTGCGGCAAGCCTTTTCTTTGGTGAAAGCGGGCTTACTTCGCCTCAATGTATCCCTTTGCGCACAGCAGCTCGGCCAGAAGGACCGCGCCGCCCGCCGCGCCCCGGAGGGTGTTGTGGCTGAGGCCCACAAACTTGTAGTCGTACTGGGCGTCCTCCCGCAGACGGCCCAGAGAGACGGCCATGCCGTTCTCCAGCATCCGGTCCAGCCGGGTCTGGGGCCGGTCCGGCTCCTCGAAGTAGTGCAGGAACTGCTTGGGGGCGGAGGGGAGATTCAGCTCCTGGGCGGGGCCCCGGAAGGCGGCCCAGTCGGCCTTGATCTGGTCGATGGTGGGTTTTTTGCCCTCCTGGAACTTCACGAACACCGCCGCCATGTGCCCGTCCTGGCAGGCCACCCGGAAGCACTGGGCGGTGATGGCGGGCCCGGCGGCTGTGACGATCTTCCCGTTTTCCACCTTGCCCCACAGCTTCAGGGGCTCCCGCTCGGACTTTTCCTCCTCGCCGCCGATGTAGGGGATGCAGTTGTCCACCATTTCGGGCCAGCGCTCAAAGGTCTTGCCCGCGCCGGAAATGGCCTGATATGTACAGACCAGGGCCCGGTCGATCCCGTACTTCAGCAGGGGTTGAAGGGCCGGGACGTAGCTCTGGAGAGAGCAGTTGCTCTTCACGGCGATGAAGCCCCGCTTGGTACCCAGGCGCTTCCGCTGGGCTTCGATGACTTCGATGTGCTCCGCGTTCAGCTCCGGCACCACCATGGGCACGTCGTCCGTCCAGCGGTGGGCGGAGTTGTTGGAGACGATGGGGCACTCCAGCTTGGCGTATTTCTCCTCCAGGGCCCGGATGTCCTCCTTTTTCATGTCCACGGCGCAGAAACAGAAGTCCACCTGAGCGGCCAGCTTCTCCGCGTCGGCCTCCGCGTCCAGGATGACCAGTTTTTTGGCCTCCTCCGGCATGGAAGACGTCATGGCCCAGCGGGGAGCCGCGGCCTCTTCATAGGTCTTCCCGGCGCTGCGGGCACTGGCGGCCACCGCCGTCAAGCGGAACCAGGGATGATTCTCCAAGAGAGTGACGAAACGCTGGCCCACCATGCCGGTGCAGCCGATGACGCCGACCTTGTACTGCTTCATAGTATGCTCCTCTCGCCGCGCTGTTGCGGAAACGCCGCTGGATTTCCTGGTTGAATTCAACGCGGTCTTGTATTATAATATGGGCATGTGACAAAAATTGTGCTTGACATGCGGACAAATGTCTGCTGTAGGTAATGGTATCATGATTTTTCCGGCGCGTCAAGCCGGGGATCGTTGGGAGGTTCCATGAAAAACAAGCTGCTGACCCTCTTTTTCGTTGTGACTTTTTTCGCCCTCAGCGCGCCCTCCGCCTCTGCCGTGACCAACGGCGTGGTGAAGGTGGGCCTGCGCTACGGCAGCTCCGCCCTGGCCTCCGCCAATCTGGAGAACGCCGAGGGAGCGGGCTATGAGTTCGGGTATTACGACGCCGACCGGAGGTTCGTGTCCCTGGGCCGGACGGATGTGACCACCATCACCATGAGCCTCTCCGGCGGGTCTTCCATTTCCGTGACCCGGACCAACACCTCGGAGGTTCTCTATGAGCACAACGCCGGGGACCGCCCGCTGGGCGTCCGTCCCGCCGGGAATTCCACCTGGTTCAAGGGCTACCGGTACGCCGGGGGCTTTGAGTACGTTCCCGCCGGGGCGGGGGGCTTGAAGGTCGTCAACGTGGTGGACCTGGAGGACTACGTGAAGGGCGTGGTTCCCTACGAGATGCCGGGGGACTGGCCCCTGGCGGCGCTGGAGGCCCAGGCGGTCTGCGCCCGGACCTTCGTCCAGGGGCACAACAAGCACCTCCGGGACGAGGGCTTCGACGTCTGCAACGGCGTGGACTGTCAGGTCTATAACGGACGGGGCACGGGGAGGAACGAGCCCTCCGCCGACAGCGACCGGGCGGTGGAGAACACCGCCGGGCTGTGCATCTACTATAATGGAACGCTGGTGCAGGACGCGGTTTACCACTCCTCCGACGGCGGAGCCACCGAGGACGGATACAATGTCTGGGGCACGGAGACGGGGTATTTGAAGGGAAAGGCCGACCCCTATGAGTCCCGGACCTCTGTTCCCAACAACAGCTGGTCCGTCACCTATACCGCCGCGGAGCTGAGCTGGATCCTGGATCAGAAGGGCCATTCCGTGGGGACGGTCCAGGACGTTTACGTCTCGGAGTACACGCCTCTGGGGAACGTGCGGCAGGTGACTTTCGTGGGGTCCGCCGGGACCAAGACCTTCACCGGCGACGACTGCCGGATGATCTTCTACAGCAGCACCTATCAAAAATCCGTCAGCAGCATGCGCTTTGACATCAACGGCAGGCGGGGCGGCTCCGGCGGGCTGTACGTCAACGGCGCCGGACTGCTGTCCTCTCTGGACGGCGCCTCCGTGATTTCCGGCGGCGGGACCACCGGCACGCTGCGGGGGAACTCCGCCTCGGTGATCACGTCCTCCGGCACCGTGACGGTGAGCTGTGAGGCTTCCCGGCCTTCCTCCGGCGGGGGAAGCCAGAACGGCAATTTCGTCATCACCGGAACGGGAAACGGCCACAATGTGGGGATGAGCCAGTACGGGGCCAAGGCCATGGCGGAACAGGGCTATGGCTTCCAGGAGATTTTGAACTTCTATTATACCGATATTACGATCAGATAAGGATATGACATGAAGACAAGCGATTTTTACTATGACCTCCCCCAGGAGCTCATCGCCCAGACTCCCATGAAGAGGCGGGACGGCTCCCGGCTCATGACCCTGGACCGCCGGACGGGAGAGACGGGGCACCGGCGTTTCCACGATCTGCCGTCCCTGCTGCGTCCCGGGGACTGTCTGATCATGAACGATTCCCGGGTCCTGCCCGCCCGGCTTCTGGGCCGGCGTCTGCCGGGCGGCGGGGCCTGCGAGGTGCTGCTGCTCACCGACAGGGGGGACAATGTCTGGGAGTGCTTGGTCCGCCCGGGGCGGAAGCTCCGCGCCGGGGCCCGGATGACCTTCGGCGACGGGTCCCTTGCCGCCGAGGTGGTGAAGGAAGAGGCGGACGGGAACCGCCTGATCCGCTTCGAGTACGAGGGGATTTTTCTGGAGATCTTGGAGCGCCTGGGGAAGATGCCCCTGCCGCCCTACATCAAGGAGGAGCTCCAGGACCAGGAGCGGTATCAGACCGTCTACTCCAAGGTTCTGGGCAGCGCCGCCGCCCCCACGGCGGGGCTCCACTTCACCAAGCCGCTTCTGGAGGAGATTGCCGCCGGGGGCGTGGGACTGGGCTATGTGACCCTCCACGTGGGTCTGGGGACCTTCCGCCCGGTGAAGGAGGAGTCCGTGGAGGACCACGAAATGCACAGCGAGTTCTGCACCATCCCGCCGGAGACGGCGGAGCTCATCAACCGCACCAAAGCGGACGGCGGGCGGGTCATCTGCGTGGGAACCACCTCCTGCCGGACGCTGGAAAGCTGGGCGGGGGAGGACGGGCACATGGAGCCCCGGTCCGGCTGGACGAATATCTATCTCTATCCCGGCTGCCGCTTCAAGGTGATGGACGGTCTGGTGACCAACTTCCACCTGCCGGAGAGTACGCTGATCATGCTGGTGTCCGCCTTCGCCGGGCGGGAGGCGGTGCTGAACGCGTACCGGGAGGCGGTGAAGGAGCGCTACCGCTTCTTTTCCTTCGGGGACGCCATGTTCATTTTATAATATATTCTGAATAGGAGAGCCAGATGTTCAAGCTGCTGAAGACAGAGGGCCGCGCACGGCGCGGTGAATTTTCCTGCGCCCACGGGGGGCTGGTCCAGACCCCGGTGTTCATGAACGTGGGCACCCAGGCCGCCATCAAGGGCGGCGTGGACGCCTTCGACCTCCGGGAGGTCCGCTGCCAAATTGAGCTGAGCAACACCTATCATCTTCACCTCCGTCCCGGCGACGAGCTGATCCGGCGGATGGGGGGGCTCCACAAGTTCATGAATTGGGACGGGCCCATTCTGACGGACTCCGGCGGCTTCCAGGTCTTTTCCCTGGCCCCCCTCCGGCGGATCAAGGAGGAGGGCGTCTATTTCTCCTCCCACATCGACGGGCGGAAGATCTTCATGGGGCCCGAGGAGTCCATGCGCATCCAGTCCAACCTGGGCAGCGACGTGGCCATGGCTTTCGACGAATGCGTGGAAAACCCGGCCCCGTATGAATACGCCAAGGCCAGCTGTGAGCGGACCCTCCGCTGGCTGGAGCGGTGCAAGCGGGAGCATGACCGGCTGAACGCCCTGCCCGGGACCGTCAATCCGGGGCAGCTCCTGTTCGGCATCAACCAGGGGGCGACCTTTGAGGACCTTCGTGTCTGGCACATGGACGAGATCGCCAAGCTGGACTGCGACGGCTATGCCATCGGCGGTCTGGCGGTGGGGGAGCCCACCCGGGTCATGTACGACATCATTGACGCGGTGGAGCCCCACATGCCCCGGGACAGGCCCCGGTACCTCATGGGCGTGGGGACTCCCAGCAATATCATTGAGGGCGTGGCCCGGGGAGTGGACTTCTTCGACTGCGTCATGCCCTCCCGGAACGGGCGGCACGGAAAGCTCTTCACCTGGGAGGGGACGGTCAATATCCTGAACGCCAAATACGCCATGGACGACCGGCCCATCAGCGAGAGCTGCGGCTGTCCGGTGTGCAGGCGTTTCTCCCGGGCCTACCTGCGGCATCTGTTCAAGGCGGAGGAGACCCTGGCCCTCCGGCTGGCGGTGCTGCACAACCTCTATTTTTATAATGAGCTGACCGCCAGGATCCGGGAGGCCCTGGACCAGGGACGCTTCGAGGACTTCCGGGCGGCGTACAGTGAGAAGCTGGCGGAGAGGGTCTGAATGGGGCGGTGAAACATGAAAAACCCCTGGGAAGCGATATCCCTGAGCGACTATGAGAACCACATGAGCCTGGACTCCGTCATGCAGCTCCAGGCGCTGAATGAGCTGATGAAAGGCCAGCTTGAGGATTACCCGGCCCCTCGGGTGATGATTTTGGGCGTGGCGGGCGGCAACGGCCTGGAGCATATCCGAAAAAAACGCTTCGAGAAGGTGTATGGAGTCGATATCAACGCCTCCTATCTGGAGGCGGCGGCTTCCAGATATCCAGAGCTGGCGGGTGTGCTGGAGTGTCTGCAGGCCGATCTGACGGAAGAGTCCTGCCGCCTGCCGGAGGCGGAGCTGGTCATCGCGGACCTGCTGGTGGAGTACATCGGCTATGAGAGCTTTCAGAGAGTGGTGCGGCGGGTGAAGCCGCGGTATGTTTCCTGCGTCATCCAGATCAACACGGAGGACGGCTGGGTGTCGGACTCGCCTTACCTGCACGCTTTCGATGCCCTGGAGCGGGTGCACCGCCAGATGGAAGAGCGGGCCTTGGAGGGAGCCATGGGTGAAATCGGCTGCCGAACGGTGAAAAGGCTGGAGCGAAAGCTGCCCAACGGGAAGAAGCTGGTCCGGCTGGATTTCGCGTGCGGGGAGTGAAGGAGCGTTTTTGCGGACAAAAAGCTCCCGGACCGAAGTCCGGGAGCTTTTCTCGTTCTCAATCAGACCGCTCTGGTAACCTTGCCGGAGCGCATGCACCGGGTGCAGACATACACGTGGCGAGGGGAACCATCCACGATCGCCTTGACACGTTTCACGTTGGGCTTCCAGGGACGGTTGGAACGCCGGTGAGAGTGAGAGACCTGAATGCCAAAGGTCACGCCTTTGCCGCAATACTCGCACTTAGCCATCCATTGCACCTCCCCGCTGTCGCATAGTACGTGCGTATTTTCATAAGCACAGATGATATAATAACAGAATCTATCGAAAATTGCAAGAAGAATTTTCAAAAAACCGAAAGTTTTTTTCCGGGAGATTTCCCGCCCATCTTCTGTGCCGAAGGTGTTGCGGAACGGATGGTTTTCATATATAATGAGATGGAAACAAACGCGCCTGATACGCGAAAACGAAAGACACCCGGCCCGTTCGCCGGAAAAAGGAGAGAAACGCCATGCGTGGAAACGGTCTGAAGGTAAAGGATTTTGTATCCCTCTTTCATCTGGAGGTTTTGAATCGGGGCAGTGACTTTGATACCGCCGTACTGACCATCCCGGACCTGAACCGGCCCGGACTCCAGTTCCTCAGCTTCTTCGATTACTTCGATCCCTGCCGCCTCCAGGTCATCGGCAAGGCGGAGGTCACCTATCTGCGGGGCCTCAGCGAGGCCCGGCGGCGCAAGTGTTTCGACGACCTGTTTCTCTATGACATCCCCGCCCTGGTCATTGCCCGGAGCCTGGATTGCTTCCCGGAGTGCCTGGAGAGCGCCGTGGAGCACCAGAAGACCCTGCTGCGGACCAGCGAGGTGACGGTGGCTTTCACCAGCCGGGTTATTGAGCATCTGAACAAGGTCCTGGCGCCCTGCGTCACCCGCCACGGCGTCCTGCTGGACATCTACGGTGAGGGCGTCATGATCACCGGCGACTCCGGCGTGGGCAAGAGCGAGGCGGCCATTGAATTGATCATGCGGGGCCATCGGCTGGTGGCCGACGACGCCGTGGAGCTCCGCCGCATTTCCGGCCAGCTGGCAGGCTCCGCGCCGGAGGTCATCCGCAATTACATCGAGCTGCGGGGCATCGGCGTCATCAACGTGCAGCAGCTGTTCGGCGTCCGGGCCATCAAGAACGAGGCCCAGCTGGATCTGGTGGTGAATTTCGAGCCCTGGGACAGCGAGAAGTTCTATGACCGCCTGGGCATTGAGGATCATTTCATCGACATCCTGGACATCCAGGTTCCCATTGTCACCATTCCGGTGCGGCCGGGGCGGAATCTGGCCAGCATCGTGGAGGTGGCGGCCATGAACAACCGGCACAGAAAATTGGGATACAACGCGGCCCAGGAGCTGGCGCAGAAGGTGGACGCCCGGGCAGACGGAAATATGTGAGGAGGACGAAGAAATGTATATCGGCATCGACGTTGGCGGAACGAATCTGAAGGCCGGCTTGGTGGATGAGGCGGGCAAAATCGTGGCGGTGGAGCGGGTTCCCCTGGACTTTCAGGGCCCGGAGGCCTTCGCCGCGACCCTGGCGGAGCTGGCCGGGAAGGTGCTCCGGGAGGGCGTCCAATGGGTGGGCGTGGGCCTGCCCGGCGCGGTGGACGGGGGCGACGTGCTCTTCACCACCAACATCCCCATGAAGGACGTTCCGCTGGAGCGGCTGTTCCGGCAGCACCTGGACCTGCCGCTGCTGCTGGGCAACGACGCGGACTGTGCCGCCGCGGGGGAGTTCTTCGGCGGCGCCGGGAGAGGAACCCGGGATTTCGCCGTCATCACCCTGGGCACCGGCGTGGGGGCCGGACTGATTCTGAACGGGAAGCTCCGGGGGGGCTTGGCCTCCAGCGAGGCGGGGCACATGGTGATCTGCAAGGACGGCGAGCCCTGCAACTGCGGGCGCCGGGGCTGCTGGGAGCGCTACGCCTCCGCCACCGGCCTGATTCAGCAGACGAAGCGGGCCATGGAGGCCCATCCGGAGAGCGCCCTCCGGAAGTTCGCCGCGGAGCGCGGCGTGGAGGGCCGGACGGCTTTTCAGGCGGCGGAGGCCGGGGACGAGACGGCCCTGGCGGTCTGCCGGCAGTATGTGGAGTATCTGGCCAGCGGCATGGTGAGCCTGATCAACGCCCTGCGGCCTGAGGTCGTGGCCATTGGCGGCGGCGTGTCCGCCGCGCCGGAGCACCTGCTGCTGGAGCCCCTGCGGGAAGCGGTGGCGAAGGAGTCCTTCTCCCGCCACGGGGGCCGTGCCACCCGCATCCTCCCGGCGGAGCTGGGGAATGACGCGGGCATCATTGGCGCGGCCATGCTGGGCCGGGTGCTTTGAGCAATCTGAAAACGGGGAGGCACTTCCATGGATTGGGTGGCGCGATTTGACAGACAGGCGGCGGACTACCTGCCGGACGTGAAGGTGCTGCGGGACGAACCCATGGCGAAGCACACCTCCTTCCGGGTGGGGGGACCGGCGAAACGGATGGCTTTCCCGGAGAAGGGGGAGCAGCTGGTGCTGCTGCTGTCCATGGCCCGGGACTGCGGAGCCAGGCCCCTGGTGCTCGGCGGCGGCTCCAACCTGCTGGCGCCGGACGAGGGCTTGGACCGGCTGGTGGTTGCCACCGGCCGGATGCAGACGCTGGAAACCAGAGGCGGTCCGGAGCACATTGTCGCGGCGGCGGGAGTCCCCCTGGCGAAGCTGGCGGATTACGCCTGCAAGCTGGGGGCCACGGGCCTGGAGTTTGCCCACGGCATTCCCGGCACGGTGGGCGGCGGGCTGTATATGAACGCCGGGGCCTATGGCGGGGAGATGTCCCAGGTGGTCCTGGGTGCTTCCGTCCTGTTTCCGGAGGAGGGGCTGAAATTCCTCTCCGGGGAGGAATTGGATTTCGGTTATCGCCGGAGCTTTCTGTCGGACCACCCGGACGCCGTGGTGCTGTACGGCCAGTTCCGCCTGGCTCCCGGCGACCCGGAGGCCATCCGGGAGACGCAGCGGTCCCTGATGGCCCGCCGGAAGGCCGGCCAGCCCCTGGAGTGGCCCAGCGCGGGCAGCACCTTCAAGCGGCCGGAAGGCCATTTTGCCGGAACGCTCATTGACCAGTGCGGCCTGAAGGGCCTGACGGTGGGCGGAGCCCAGGTCAGTGAGAAGCACGCGGGCTTTGTCATCAACCGGGGCGGGGCCACCTGCGCGGACATCAAAGAGCTGATCCGGCAGATCCAGGAGGCCGTCTTTGAGAAGACCGGCGTCCGGCTGGAGCCGGAAGTGAAGTTTGTGGAGTGAGGGGGAGTCTTCCCATGGAAATTCTGATCATCTCCGGCCTGTCCGGCGGGGGAAAGAGCAAGGCGGCGTCTTTTCTGGAGGACAGCGGCTTTTATATCGTGGACAACATGCCCGCCGCCATGATTCTGAAATTCGCGGAGTTCTGCGCCGGGGGCGGGGGGCGCTACGCCCGGGTGGCCCTGGTTTATGACGTGCGGACGGCGGAGTCCTTCAACGAGCTGTTCGACGTGCTGGATAAGCTGAAATCCATGGAGGGCGTCTGCCGGATGCTGTTCCTGGACGCCTCTCCGGAGGCCATCATCAAGCGCTACAAGGAGACCCGCCGGCGCCATCCCCTGGAGAGGGAGGCCGACTCCCTGGAGGAGGCCGTGGAGCGGGAGCGGGAGCTGATGCAGCCGGTGAAGCGGCGGGCGGACTTCGTCATCGACACCACCGGCCTCTCCACCGCCAAGCTGCGCAGTGAGCTGCTGCGCATTTTCAACGGCGAAGGGGAGCAGGCGGGCATGACGGTGAGCGTCACCTCCTTCGGCTTCAAGTACGGCCTCCCCCTGGAGGCCGATCTGGTGCTGGACGTGCGGTTCATGCCCAATCCCTTTTACATTGAGGAGCTGCGCCACCAGACCGGCCTGGACAAGCCGGTGTCGGACTATGTGTTCAGCTTCCAGCAGACCCACGACTTCCTCCGCAAGGTGGAGGACCTGCTGGGCTTCACCCTGCCGCTGTACGCGGAGGAGGGGAAGACCGGTCTGGTGATCGCCGTGGGCTGCACCGGCGGGCACCACCGCTCTGTGGCCATCGCCCACGCGCTGACGGAGTTCATCCGCGGCCGGGGCTATCAGACGGCGGAGCACCATCGGGATATGGACAGAGCGATATAAGGAGGAACGCCCATGGAATACCGGCCTTACCGCGCGCCTCGGAAGCATGGTCCCCGGATCGCCGCCATCGGCGGGGGCCACGGCCTGTCCAACATGCTGCGGGGCTTGAAGGACTACACGGAAAACCTCTCCGCCATCGTCACGGTGGCGGATGACGGCGGCGGCTCCGGCGCCCTGCGTCAGGACCTGGGGATGCCTCCGCCGGGGGACATCCGGAACTGCCTGGAGGCCCTGGCCAACACGGAGCCGCTGATGAAGCAGTTGATTGACTACCGCTTCCAGGAGGGAACCCTGGCGGGGCAGAGCTTCGGGAATCTCTTTCTGGCGGCGCTGAACGGCATCTCTCCCAGCTTTGACACGGCGGTCCGCCGGATGAGCGAGGTACTGGCCATCACCGGCCGGGTGCTGCCCGTCACCACCGCCGACGTGCAGCTGGAGGCGGAGTTTGAAAACGGGGCCAGCGTCATCGGCGAGTCCAAGATCTTCCACTGCAAGAAAAAAGAGGACTGCCGCATCACCAAGGTCCGGCTTCTGCCGGAGCGGCCCAAGGCCCTGCCGGAGGCCCTGTCCGCCATCCAGGAGGCGGACATGATCGTCCTGGGGCCGGGGAGCCTCTACACCAGCATCATCCCCAATCTTCTGGTGGACGGCATCGTGGACGCCATCCGGGCGTCCTCCGCTTTGAAAATCTACGTCTGCAACGTCATGACCCAGGAGGGGGAGACGGAGGGCTACACCGCCTCGGACCATATCGCGGCCCTGTTCAAGCACTCGGTGCCGGGGCTGTTCCACCTGAGTCTGGTGAACTCCTCACCCATTCCCGAGGACGCCGCCGCCCGGTATGCCCAGGAGGGGGCGGAGCTGCTGCGCTACGACGCGGACCGCTGTGCCGCCCTGGGGGTGGAGCTGGTCAGCCGCCCCATCGCCACGGTGCAGGACGGCTATGTCCGCCACCATCCCGACAAGCTGGCCCAGGAGCTGATCCTGCTCCACGCGGAGCGGAACGTCCGCATTGCCAGGGACTTCAAGGCCGACAAGTATCAGGCGGAGAGGAGGAGTACATAATGAGGACACGGCGGCCGGCGTGGATTTTGGCTGTGCTTTTGCTGCTGTCCTCCTGCGGCGGGCAGGAGGCGAGGAGAGAGGAACCGGATACTTATCCTGAGCCATACCATTTGCGGGAGCCCGTGGACGAGGCGATGATGCCCCGGGTGGAGGGGATCAAGGCCTGCTTTGACGCTTGGGCGGAGGCGGAGGACTTCCCCCTGACCGGCGAGGTATCCTTTTATATAAAACACCCCTTCAGCGCGAGTGACCCTGGAGAAATCATCCTGCTTGGCTATGATGACGCGGGTAACGGCCTGACGATGTTGTCCCAGCACCCGCCGCTGGACGGCTATGAGCTTTACGCTTGTTCCTATGGGACGTATGACGCCCGAACCGAAGTGTTTGCGGCCGCCAAGGTCGGCGTGGGCTTCTTTTATGAACTGGAGAGCGGCTTGGTCATTCCGTCCATGATCGACGGAGAGGAAAATCCGGAATACGCCGAACTCCATGAACAATGGCGGACCTTGAAAAACGGAGGCTGAGGGATGTCTTTTTCCTTTGATACGAAAAACGAGCTTTGCCGCCTGCCGGTCCAGCGGCGCTGCTGCGCCCAGGCGGAGGCCTACGGAATCCTGCTCTACTGCCACACCTTCAGCTCCTCCGAGGTCCGGATCATCACGGAAAACCCCAATTTCGCCCTCCGCCTGCCCCGGCTGTTCCAGCGGGCCTTTGACCTGCGCTTCGACCGCCAGCCGGACCCGGACCGGGGAGAAGGGGGGAAGATGGTCTTCCAGATCAAATCCCGGGAGAAGCTGGACCACATCATCGACCTTCTGGGCTACGACCCCCGGCAGAGTCTGGCCCTCCACATCAATTTCGCCATGCTGGAGGAGGAGTGCTGCCGGGCGTCCTTCCTTCGGGGCTGCTTCTTCGCCGGGGGGAGCATAACGGACCCCGCCAAGCGCTATCATCTGGAGCTGACCAGCTCCCACCTCCAGGCCAGCCGGGAGCTGGAGGTGCTGCTCCGGGAGAGCGGCTATCCCCCCAAAAGCGTGACGAGAAACGGAAGCTCCGTCACTTATTTCAAGCAGAGCGACCAGATCGAGGACTTTCTGACTCTCATTGGCGCGCCGGCGGCGGCCCTGCGGATCATGTCTACCAAGGTGGAAAAGGGCATCCGCAACAGCGTGAACCGGCGGCTGAACTGCGACAGCGCCAACCTGGACAAGGCGGTGGAAGCCGCCCAGAATCAGGGAACCGCCATCCGGAAGCTGGAGGCGGCGGGGCGGCTCAAGGAGCTGCCGGACAAGCTCCAGGAGACGGCGGCCCTGCGGCTGGAGTATCCGGAGCTGAGTTTGTCGGAGCTGGCGGAGATGTTCGACCCGCCGGTGACGAAATCCTGTCTGAACCACCGGCTGCGGAAGCTGGTGGAGCTGGCGGAAGAGAGTTAAGTATTAATACTTTACATTTTATAGGAGAGGATGGTTCTATGAAAAAGCCGAAATGCTTTCTGGCCCACCGGATCGCGCTGGGGCTGCTTGCGCTGGGAGCGGTGCTGGCGGCGCTGGCCGCCTGTTTCCGCATCCAGGACCCGGGCTCCTTGCAGACGTGGATTTGCGCGCTTCTAATCCTGCCGGTGCTTGTGGGGGTGCTGATTGCCAGGACGCAGATCGTCTGTCCCCACTGCGGGAAGCAGCTGTTCCGGGGCCGCTATGTGCGTTTCCTCCTGCCCGAGAGCTGTCCCCACTGCAAAAAGGAACTTTCGAAAGAACAGGCTGAACGATAAGATAAGAAAAAAGGTAATTTATGTCTGATATCATGATGTGGGCCCAGCGGTTCCCCATGGACCGCCAGCCATCTTTGGAAGAAGTTGACCGCTATGCGGACAACCCTCTCTGGCCGGAGCTCCGGCAATATTTAAAGGACGCCTACGGTGCGGAGCCCCGGACGGAGTACAGCCGCTGCGGCCTGGAGCCGGGGTGGAACGTGAAATTCAAGAAGGGGAGCAAGTCCCTGGCCACCGTATACCTCCGCCCGGGCTATGTGACGGCGATGGTCTCCGTCGCGCCCAAGGATGAGCCGGAAGCGGAGGGGGTGCTTCTGACCTGCACGGAGTACACCCGGACGCTGTACCAAAACACGGCCTCCTCAAAAATGGGGCGTTGGCTGATGATCGACCTGACCTCTTCGGAGGTTTTGGAGGACGTCAAGGCCCTGCTGGCCCTCCGGGTGAAACCGGCCAAGAAATAAAGCCAAAATGGAAAGGGTGAGAATCCATGTCCTTTGTCCACCTCCATGTTCATACGGAATACAGCCTGCTGGACGGCGCGTGCCGTATCCGGGACCTGCCGAAAATTGTGAAGGAAATGGGGCAGACCGCCTGTGCTGTCACGGACCACGGGGTCATGTACGGGGCGGTGGACTTTTACCGGGCCTGCAAGGCGGAGGGGATCAAACCCATCATCGGTTGTGAGGTCTACGTCACGGCGGAGGGCCGGAGACTCACCGACAAGGTTCATGAGTTCGACTCGGAGAGCCGCCATCTGGTGCTCCTCTGCGAGAATGAGGAGGGGTACCGGAATCTCTCCTACATGGTTTCCTTGGCCTGGACCGAGGGCTTTTACATCAAGCCCCGCGTTGACCTGGAGCTCCTCCGGGAGCACAGCCGGGGCTTGGTGGCTCTGTCCGCGTGCCTTGCCGGGGAGATTCCCTGGCGGCTGCGGAACGGAGAGTATGAGAACGCCAGGCGCTACGCTCTGGAGCTGTCGGAAATCTTCGGCCCGGACCACTTCTATCTGGAGCTCCAGGACCACGGCATCCGGGATCAGGCGGTGGTGAACCGTGGAATTCTCCGTATCCACGAGGAGACGGGCCTGCCCATGGTCTGCACCAACGACGCCCACTACCTCCGGAAGGAGGACGCGGAGGCCCACGACGTGCTTCTCTGCATCCAGACGGGGAAGACCCTGGACGATGAGAACCGGATGCGCTACGAGCCCCGGAATTTTTATCTCCGCAGTGAGGCGGAGATGGCGGAGCTGTTTTCCGACTACGAAGGGGCCCTGGAGAACACGGCCAAGGTGGCGGAGTTCTGCAACATGGACTTCACCTTCGGCAAGTACCACCTGCCGGAGTTCCAGCTGCCCCCGGGCTACGACAGCTTCTCCTATTTGAAAGAGCTCTGTGACCAGGGCTACCGGGACCGCTACGGCGAGGACGACGCCCACCGGGAGCAGCTCCAATATGAACAGGACATGATCGAGAAGATGGGCTTCACGGACTACTTTCTCATCGTCTCCGACTTCGTCCGCTACGCCCGGAGCGTGGGCATTCCCGTGGGGCCGGGCCGGGGCAGCGCCGCAGGGTCCATGGTCAGCTACTGCCTCTACATCACGGACATTGACCCGGTGAAGTACGGGCTCTACTTCGAGCGCTTTCTGAACCCGGAGCGGGTGAGCATGCCGGATATCGACATGGACTTCGGCGACACCCGGCGGGGGGAGGTCATCGAGTACGTCCGCCGGAAGTACGGCGAGGACCACGTGGCCCAGATCGTCACCTTCGGCACCATGGCCGCCCGGGGCGTGGTCCGGGATGTGGGCCGGGTGATGAACCTGTCCTACGCCGAGGTGGACCAGATCGCCAAACAGATTCCCAATCCCCCCGGGGCCCACATCACCCTGGCGGACGCCCTGCGGCTGACGAAGTCTCTCAGCGATCTCTATGAAAAGGACGAGACGGTGAAGCGGCTCATCGACACCGCCAAAATGCTGGAGGGGATGCCCAGGAACGCCTCCACCCATGCCGCCGGGGTGGTCATCACGAAGCGGCCGGTCTATGAGTACGTGCCCCTGGCGAAAAACGACGACATCGTGGTCTGCCAGTACGGCATGGTGACGCTGGAGGAGCTGGGCCTTTTGAAGATGGACTTCCTGGCCCTGCGGAACCTGACGGTGCTGGAGGACGCGGTGCAGCTCCTCAAGGAGCACCAGCCGGATTTCCGCCTGTCGGACATTCCGGAGGGCGACGCCGAGACCTATGAGATGCTGGCGGCGGGGAAGACCTCCGGTGTGTTCCAGATGGAGTCCACCGGCATGACGGGGGTCTGCGTGGGGCTGAAGCCCCAAAGCGTTGAGGACATCACGGCCATCATCGCCCTCTACCGTCCCGGACCTATGGATTCCATTCCCCAGTTCCTGGAGTGTGCCCACAACCCCCAGAAGGTAAAATACGACCATCCGCTCCTGGAGCCTATTCTCTCCAACACCTATGGATGCATTGTCTATCAGGAGCAGGTCATCAAGATCTTCCAAGAACTGGCGGGCTACACCCTGGGCCAGGCGGATATGGTCCGCCGAGCCATGAGCAAAAAGAAGGTCAAGGACCTGGAGAAGGAGCGGGAGGCGTTCCTTCACGGTGACGCCAAGCGGGGCATCGCGGGCTGTTCCGCCCGGGGAATCCCGGAAAAAACCGCTCAACTTATCTATGACAAAATCTATGACTTCGCGGAGTACGCCTTCAACAAGGCCCACGCCGTTTCCTACGCCGTGGTGGCCTATCAGACGGCCTACTTCAAATGCCACTACACCCGGGAGTACATGGCGGCGCTTCTGACCTCCGTGCTGGACAACTCCGACAAGGTGGCGGGTTATATCAACGAGTGCCGGGACTGCGGCATCACCCTGCTGCCCCCGGACGTCAACCGCTCCCTGGACCGCTTCACCGTGGAGGAGGGGGGCATCCGCTTCGGGCTGGTGGCCATCAAGAACATCGGCCGGGGCTTCATCCAGGCCGTCATGAAGGAGCGGGAGGAGGCCGGTCTCTTCCGGTCCCTGACCGACTTCTGCCGCCGCATGGCCGGAAGCGAGATGAACAAGCGGGCGGTGGAGAACCTGATCCGGGCCGGGGCCTTTGACTCCACCGGAACCCGGCGGTCCCAGCTGATGCAGGTCTATGAAAAGGTGCTGGACGCCGCCACGGCCCGGCAGCGGCAGAATCTGGAGGGCCAGCTGGATTTCTTCGGCATGTCCGCCGGGCGCGCCTCCCATGCGGCGGAAGACGTCCATCTGCCGGACATCCCGGAATTCTCCGCTCAGGAGCGGATGACCATGGAAAAGGAGACCACCGGCCTCTATCTCTCCGGGCATCCCATGGACGCCTATCGGGACATCGTGCGGCGGCTGCGGGTCCCCTCCATTGGGAAGGTTCTGGAGGACTTCGCCCAGGAAAACGGCCCCACCCGTTTTGCCGACGGGCAGTATCTGACCCTGGCGGGTGTGGTGACCTCCAGCAAGACCAAGACCACGAAAAACAACAGCCTCATGGCCTACGTGGTGGTGGAGGACGAAACCGGGTCCATCGAAATGCTGTGTTTCAGCCGGACGCTGGACCTCTGCGGACCCTACCTCCGGGAGAATCAGGCGGTGGTGGTGAAGGGAAAGCTGTCCGTCCGGGACGAAAAGGCTCCCCAGCTCATGTGCGACTCCGCCTATCCCCTGGATACGGCAGAGGCGGGTGCGCCCGCTCAGCCGCCCGCCGCGAAGGCGGACAAGCTGGTGAAGGGAGAGACGCTGTATTTGAAATTCCCCTCCCTGGACCACCCGGCGGTCCGGCACATGAAGCTGGTGTTCACCATGTTCCCCGGCGACACCCAGGTGAAAATGGTCATGGCGGACACCCGGAAGGTCTACGGTACCCGGGCATTGCTCCACAGGGTCCTGGTCCAGGAGGCCAAAGAGACTTTGGGAGAGGAAAACGTGGTGGTCAAATGAAAGACGCGGGTACGGAGTTCCGTACCCGCGTCTTATGGTTCTTCCGGCAGCAGGAGCCGGAGGATTTGACCGTACAGCTTTTCCGGAGCCTCCTGAAAGCGCTTTGCCGCCGCCTTGGCCTGGGCCCGGTCCACCATCATCAGCTTGAGGTCCATCACGCCGCCTTTGTCGTCGGTCAGCTGAAAGCGGGCCGTGTAGGTGCCGTTGGGCCGCTGCTCGATGGAGGACTTCACCTGCCGCTGGCGGCGGAGCTTCCGGTTCCACTCCTCCAGGTTCCTGTCGCAGCGCTGGCGGACGGAGTAGGGGAGGCTGGACTCGCAGATGGCGCTGTTCCGCCGCCCTTTTTCCGTGAGGGAGTAGAGGCCGTTTGCGTCCAGGGTCAAGTGCTCCGTTCGGACCAGATCGGCGAGACACTCGGAGAAGTCGAAATAGTCGATGGCGTCGTCGCAGAGGGTCAGGTCCAGGATCGTGTCGAAGGGCGCCGGCTCCTCGACCCTGGCGGCGATGTAGAGGATGAGAAACTTGATCTCCAGCTTGTCCTGGATAAAGCCCGGCATAGAGTCGGCCTCCTCTCTGGCTTTGATTGAAAAACAACGCTGTTGAATATAGTATACTCCGCCGGAGAGGAAAACACAAGCCCGCCCGGAAGGGTCCTACTGGAAATTTGTCGAATTTTGCCTTGACGGTTTTCACGGACATTGGTATCATAGGGACAGTTCAAAACGAGAAAGGCGGCGGCGAGATGAAAAAAAGAGCGCTGGCGTTCCTGCTGGCGGTGTGGATGACGCTGGCCCTGGCGGGCTGCGGCAAAAAGCCGGACCCCGTGCCGGACCCGGAGCCGGAGGAGAAGACGGATGTCTCTCCGAATCCGGAGCCGGAGCCGGAACCGGAGCCCTATGTTCCGGCGGGAGTGAACCCGTTGACGGGCCTGCCCATGGAGCCGGAGTATGAGGACCTGCGGCCCGCCGCCATCATGCTGAACAACCTGAAGGCGGCGCAGCCCCAGCTGGGAATCTCCCAGGCGGATATCATCTACGAGGTCCCCGTGGAGGGGGGCATCACCCGGATGCTGTGCCTCTATCAGACGGTGGAGGGCATCGAGACCCTGGGCAGCGTCCGCTCCGCCCGGCCCTATTTTGTGGAGCTGGCCCTGGGCCATGACGCCATCTACATCCACGCCGGAGGCAGCCAGGAGGCGTACGCCAATCTGCGGAGCTGGAAGGTGGACCACATGGACGGCGTCCGGGGCGGGGAGGACGCGAAAATTTTCTGGCGGGACCCGGAGCGGCGGAAGAACAACGGCTATGAACACAGCCTGATCACCTCGGGAGAGAAGATTCTGGACTATCTGGCCAAGGGAAAGATTCCCACGAAGCACGGGGACGGCTGGAACTACCTCCAGGCGTTCAAGGAGGACGGGACCCCGGCGGCGGGAGAGGCGGCGGAGCATGTCAAGGTCCGTTTCTCCAGCTACAAGACAGGGACCTTTGACTATGACGCCGCCTCCGGGAAGTACTTGTTGGGCCAGTACGGCAAGGAGCATGTGGACGGCTCCACCGGTGAGCAGGTCGGCGCCGTCAACGTCCTGGTGCTGAAGACCTCCACCGCTGTTCTGGACGACGTGGGCCGCCTCCGGGTTCAGACCACCGGAGAGGGGGAGGGCTTCTTCTTCTGCGGAGGGAAGGGCGTTCCCATCCACTGGAGCCGGAGCGACCGGAACAGCCCCTTCTCCTACACGCTGGAGGACGGGAGCTCCCTGGCCCTGGGGCAGGGAAACAGCTATGTCTGCATCATCAGCCCCAGAACCAGCACCGTGGAATACGAATGAGCGAAAAGAGACCGCCCCGGGTCCGGGACGGTCTCTGGTTTTACTTGCCGCAGACGCTGCGGCACTCCTCGTAATTCTCAGGCATCCGCACGGTGTTGGGCGGGAAGAACTCCCCCACCGGGAAGGAGATGTTGCGGAAGACGCCGCAGGGGTCTTCGTTCCCGCTGCCGCAGGCGCACTCCTTGTCGGGCATACAGTAGTCGTACACGGGAACCAGGAGCTGGGAGTCCCGCTCCAGGCGGACGATGGAGAACTGGCCCAGTGTGACGTAGATGCGGCGGCTGTCGTCACCGCTGGAGAGCTCCCCGTCAAAGCAGCTGTTGACGAAAGAGGGCACCTCGCACAGTTCACAGTCGCAGTCCCGCTTGCCGCAGCAATCCATGATCCGGGCATCCAGAACGATGGGGTCTACCGCCTCCACCACGGCGGTGGGAAGGTTGGAGCGGCTGGTGAGCTGGAGATCCGGCTCGCCGGTGCGGAGCTCGGAGGAGAAGATCTTGGCGTTCCCCTCGCTGCCGAAGAGGATGGCCCGCTTGTCGAAGACGCACAGGCCCTCCACGGTGACGGGGGCGGGGCAGCTCAGGTAGGCCTGGAGGGTGACGGAGTAGAAGAAGCGCATGTCGACGGTGTAGAAGCCCCGATTGAAGCTGACGGGCTCCACGTCCACATAGACATAGAGGAGCTTGGCGCTGCCGCCCTTGACGGACAGGGCGCGGTTGATGACGTCCACATATTGGAGCTTGGGGTAGAAACGCAGGTCCTCAATGCAGTCTTTATCGCGGCAGGAATCATAAATCTTCCTGGTATGGATGCAAACCGCCTCACGGACGCCCCGAAGGTCCTCCACGGGACCGGGCATGACTTTCTCGGGCATTGCAATAACCTCCTGATAAGTAGCTGGCGAAAGGAGCAGAGTCCTTTCAATCCAGTGTATGCGCCGCAAATCAGGAGGTGAGAGGGGAGGGGTTATTTCAGCTCCTCCCGCAGGAGGGCATACATACAGTAAGAGCCAATCCGCCCGTTTTTGAAGACGCCGTTCCGCATGGTTCCCTCGCAGGTGAAGCCCGCTTTTTCCAGCACCCGGCGGGAACCCGAATTGTCCGCGAAGGGCTCGGCGAAAATGCGGAGAATGTCAAAGCGGTCAAACGCCTCCCGGCAGATCTGCCGTACCGCCTCCGTCATGACGCCCTGGCCCCAGTGCTCCTCCGCCAGCCAGTAGCCCAGCTCGGCAGACCTTTCATATACGTCGTCCTTGACGGAGATGCTGATGCTGCCGGCGGCCCGGCCGTCGATGACGATGGCCCGCATGAGCTGCCGGGTCTCACCCTGGGTGATACAGTCTCCCAAGAACCACTCCGCGTCCGCCAGAGTGTAGGGAGAGGGAAAGGCGTTCCGCAGGTTCGCGGCGATTTTCGGATTATCGGCCGCAGCCGCGATGGACTCCGCGTCTGAGCGCTGCCAGGGACGCAATATGAATGAAGTCATGGGACACCTCCGGGTTTGAATTTAAGATGTATTGTATCACAGGGAACGGCGCTTGTCCACAGCGGCCTGCGGGCCCGGTGGAAAGAAAAGGGAATTTCCAAAAGAAAGGGCTTGCAAAACTCCCAATATCTGATATAATAGACACGTTCTGATCACACGAAAGAAAGGAAGCACTCAATGGATTACACGATTCTCATGCTGATTGTCATGGTGGCGATCATGTATTTCCTGATGATCCGCCCGGAGAACAAGCGGAAGAAAAAGGCGCAGGAAATGCGGGACAGCCTGAAAAAGGGCGATGTGATCACCTCCATCGGGGGGATCATCGGAAAGATCGTCTCTGTCGGCAAAGACACCATCGTCATCGAGACCAGCGACGACCGGGTCCGCGTGGAGCTGACCAAGTGGGCCGTCAGCTCCGTGGGCGTGCAGAGCTCCGAACAGCCCGAGGAGAAAAAGGAGAGCAAAAAGGAAGAGAAGAAGCCCGCCAAAAAAGAGGAGCAGGAGCCTGCGGGAGACAAGGAGAACTGGAACCCGGAGCTCTGATCCCTGTTATCCTTTTTCAGATTTCATCCAATTGAAAAGCATAAAAGCACCCTCCCTTGGAATATGCTCCAGCAAGAGCATGTTTCGAGGGAGGATTTTTTATGGCGAAGGGACGAAAGAAAATCACGGTATGGCAGGGATTTCTGGCGGGGAGCGTTCTGTCGCTGGGCGTATATCTGGCGGGACTCCTGCTGACAACGCTGCTGCTGGTGAAGGGCACTCTCCCGGAAGGGGGAAGCGTCCCGGCGGTGGCGGTGCTGTGCGTCCTGTCCACTCTGGCGGGCGGTGTGCTGACCGTGCGTCTGACGCGACGGCGCGCGGGAGGCGTATTGACAGCGATCCTGTTCCTCTTTGTGCTGGTCCTGGCCGGCCTGGGTTTCTGGGAGGAAATCGCATGGCTGGGACATGGCGGCATCCTGATGCTGTGCGGCCTGGCCGGGGGTCTGCTGGCGGGCGCGGCCATGCCCAAAGTCCGGCGCCGCAGAAATTGAACAAAATATTCGCTTTGTTGAATTGCACAAAAACGCCGTTTTTTACCGCCATCCCTCTTCGACGGCGTGTCCCGGCCGCCGGCGAAGAGGGGAGGGGGGGAGGGCGGCAGATATGGGATACGCCCTGCGGGGTGGCCCCCAAATGTGGGCGCCGCCGGAAGGGACTCGAAGTCCTGTTCCATCCATTTTACGAAGTTTACATAACATAGTTTACATAATATTTTGTCATAACTCCCAAAAAAATGCTTTTTCCCGGAAACACCTTGCGAATTGATGGAAAATGCGCTATATTATGAATGCAAATAAAAATTACGCGGTTGCGCACCTTCTTCCCTGCCCTCACCGGCGGAAGGGTGTTTTCTTATCTGCCGTCGAATTTCCCGGCTTTTTCCAGAACACGTATATGCCGCCCCCGGCGCTCATAAGATGCGGTGAGGTGAGGCGGTTTGAACTGGAGGAGTCGGGAGATGGCGGAGTGGAGGCGGCAGCTGTTCCGCCTCCTGTTTCTGGCGCTGTTCTTTTTCTCCGGCATCATTTTGGGACAGGTTTTTTCCAGACATGTTCCGGACGCCGCCGGAGATGAGCTGTCCCGGTATTTGACGGATTTCCTGAAGGTGGAACAGGAGGACCCGGCCTCCCGGACGGCGCTGTCGGCCGCCCTGCTCTATTTTCGCTATCCGCTGTCCGCTTTCCTGCTGGGCTTCGCCTCCATCGGCGTCCTGCTCTTGCCGCTGCTCACCGGTGCGTTCGGTTTCTTCCTGTCCTTTTCCGTCTGCTGCTTCACGGCGGCTTTCGGCCCTGATGGAGTTCTGCTGGCCCTGGCAGTGTTCGGCCTCCGCTGCGCGGTGACGCTGCCCTGCTATTTTCTCCTGGCGGTTCCGTCCCTGGAGCGTTCCATGGCTTTGGCGTGTCTCTCCTTTGGCTTTGGAAAGGGGCGGCGGGCCGCTCCCGTTGACTATGGCCGGGAGTGGTGGAGGCGCTTGGCGGTGCTCTCCGGAGCACTGCTGGCGGGGATGTGCGCCGACTTGATGCTGACGCCCTGGTTTTTGCGGCAGCTCCTGGAGCGAATGCTGACGTGATGAAGATGAGAGCGGCTTTTTGGCCGGTGAGATTGGAAAAGAGAGAAGGGAACATCATGGATGAGATCGTACGTTACGGAGAATATCTGGTGAGAGAGAAGCACGCTTCCCAGAATACGGTCGCCTCCTACCTCCGGGACGTGAACCAGTTTTCGGACTATCTGAAGGTCCGGGGCCCCGGCCTGCTGGAGGCCACCGCCGAGACGGTCCAGTCCTATATGGACTGGATGCTGAGCCGGGGCAAATCCGCCGCCTCCGTCACCCGTTTTCTGGCCTCCGTGAAATCCTTTTACAACTTCCAGCTTTTCAGCGGCAAGGTGAAAACCAATCCCGCCAAGGGTGTCTCCGCCGCCAAGGTGGAGCGAAAATATCCGGAAATTCTCACCTCCAAGGAGGTGGACCTGTTCCTGGAGCAGCCCCGGTGTGTGGATGCCAAGGGCTTTCGGGATCACGCCATGCTGGAGCTGCTGTACGCCACCGGCATCCGGGTCAGCGAGCTGATCACCCTGGACCTGGACGACCTGAATCTGGCCGCCGGGCTGATTCACTGCTCCAGCAGGGGCAAGGAGCGGATCATCCCCCTGTACCGCACGGCGGTGAAGGCTTTGCAGGACTACGTGTGGAAAATTCGTCCCCAGCTGGTGTCCGATCCGGAGGAGACCGCCCTGTTTGTCAACATGAACGGTGAGCGGATGAGCCGCCAGGGCTTCTGGAAGATCATCAAATATTACCAGGAGAAGGCGGGCATCGAGAAGGAGATCACGCCCCACACTCTGCGGCACTCCTTCGCGGCTCACCTGCTGGAGAACGGCGCGGATCTCCGCTCCATCCAGGAAATGCTGGGCCACGCGGATATCTCCTCCACCCAGATTTACACCCACGTGGTGAAGGGACACTTGAAGGACGTCTATCAGAAGGCCCATCCGAGGGCATAAGGGCATAAAACGTACATCAGAAAGGCGCTGCCGTTTGGCAGCGCCTATTTTCCCTGTTGCGCAATCCGGCCAAATTTGCTATACTGACTGAGAATGCAAGCCGAAAGGGGCGGACTATGCGGATACTAGGCATTGACCCCGGCTTCGCCACCATCGGCTTCGGCTTGGTGGAGGCGGAGCGGGGACAGACGCGGATGGTGACCTACGGGGCCATCACCACTCCGGCGGGTCTCCCTCTGAGCCGGAGGCTCTATCAGATCGGGACCGATATGGAGGAGCTGATCGGCCAGCTGAAGCCCGACGTCATCTCCATCGAGGAACTGTTTTTCAACACCAATATCACCACTGGCATCGCCGTGGCCCACGGCAGGGGAGTGCTGCTCTACGCTGCGGAAAAGTGCGGCGTACCCCTGTACGAATACACCCCTTCCCAGGTGAAGCTGGCGGTGACAGGCTACGGCAAGGCGGAAAAGCGGCAGGTGATGGACATGACCCGGCGGCTTTTGAAGCTGCAGAAGGTTCCCCGGCCCGACGACGCCGCCGACGCCCTGGCTCTGGCCCTGTGCCATGCCCGGAGTTTTTCCTCCCGGCTGCCCCAGGACCGGGACGTCCCCATGACCATCTGACGAAAGGAACGGCCTTATGTTTTACTATCTGGACGGTACGGTGGCGGAGATTCTGCCCTACCTGGCGGTGATCGACTGCGGTGGCGTGGGCTATGCCTGCAAGACCACCAACACCACGCTGGCCACCCTGAAAAAGGGACAGCGGAAAAGGCTTTACACCTATTTGAATGTAGCGGAAAACGTGTTTGAGCTGTACGGCTTCGCCTCTCAGAGCGAGCTGAACAGCTTCAAGCTGCTGATCGGCGTCTCCGGCGTGGGACCGAAGGCCGCGCTGGCCATCCTGTCCTCCGGAACGCCGGAGTCCCTGGCGCTGGCCATCGTCACCGGGGACGAGAAGACCCTGACGGCGGCGCCGGGTGTGGGAAAGAAGATCGCCCAGCGCATCATCCTGGAGCTGAAGGACAAGATGGCCAAGGAATCCGCCGCGGGGCTGGATTTTTCCGGCGGCAGGGGCACGCCCGCGCCTGCGGTGTTCGGCAGCAAGGCCGCGGAGGCGGCTCAGGCCCTGGGGGTGCTGGGCTACTCCAGCCAGGAGGTTTCCATGGCGCTGAAGGGCCTGGATATGAGCCAGCCGTTGGAAGAGATCATCCGGCAGGGCCTGAAGCGCATGGCAAAACTTTAAAAAAAGAGAGTGCCAATATCTGTACAGTAAAATGACTTTACGGGAGTAATGACCTATGGCAAAGTATGAACGCCGGTTCCAGGGGAATTTTGACGCTGTTTTGAGCCGCTTGCACGAAGGAATCCTCAATGGCAGCGCCTCCGCCAGCTTTGAGGAGGGCAGTGATTTCTCCGCCGGAGAGGTCCGCTGCGCGGTTCGGGTATATGAGCGCTACAGCCTGAGCGGGGGAAACCGGCTCAGCCTGACCCTGACCCTGCTGGGGAAGGAAAAGGAGCTGTTTCTCTCCGCCATTGCCGCCGGAGGGAGTCAGGGGGTGTTCTTCAAGCTGAACACCTGGAGCGAGGAATTTTTCCTGGACGAAGTGCGGAAGCTGGCCGAGCGGCTGTAGAGGGAGGTGTGCTGTGATCATATCCAATTTGGTCGCCATTGGCTTTCTGGGGAGCATCTTCGGGATGTTCCGCTTTGGAAAGTACTGCCGCCTCCTGAACAACCGGAACCTGGAACCCGAAGAGGCGGAGCGGTATCAGGCCAGGGCCCAGCGCTGGCTGGCGGCCGTGGGCTGCCTGCTGGGTGTGACGGTGCTGACCCTCATCGTGGGCGGCATCATCGTGCGGTGACGTTTCCCCAATACCCGATAAAGGATGTGAGCGTTTGAGCATCGACTTTGGCAGCGATATCTATGAGGAGCCCATTGTGGCCAAGACCTTCCTTCAGGAGGACGCCCAGGAGGGCTCCCTCCGGCCCAAGAGCCTGCGGGAGTATATCGGCCAGGAGAAGGTCAAGGAGAACCTCTCCATCTTCATCGAAGCCGCCCGGAAGCGGGAGGAGGCCCTGGACCACGTGCTGCTCCACGGCCCTCCGGGCCTGGGCAAGACCACCCTGGCGGGCATCATCGCCCAGGAAATGGGGGTCAACATCCGCATCACCTCCGGTCCCGCCATTGAGAAGCCCGGGGACTTGGCGGCGCTGCTGACCAATTTGAACGAGGGGGACATCCTCTTCGTGGACGAGATACACCGGCTGAACCGCTCGGTGGAGGAAATCCTCTATCCCGCCATGGAGGACTACGCTCTGGACATCATCGTGGGGAAGGGCCCCTCCGCCAATTCCATCCGGCTGGACCTGCCGAGGTTCACCCTCATCGGGGCCACCACCCGGGCGGGCCAGCTCTCCGCGCCCCTGCGGGACCGCTTCGGTGTGACGCTGCGGCTGGAGCTCTACACGCCGGAGGAGCTGGCGGGCATCGTCTTCCGCTCCGCCGGGATATTGAATGTGGACATCGTGCCGGAGGGGGCCATTGAGATTGCCCGCCGGTCCCGGGGCACCCCCCGCATCGCAAACCGGATGCTCCGCCGGGTCCGGGATTTCGCCCAGGTCCGGGCCGGCGGCATGATCACCAAGGAGGTGGCGGACCAAGCCCTCTGCGCCCTGGAGATCGACGATCTGGGCCTGGACCCGGTGGACCGGAGGATGATGGAGGCCATCATCGACAACTACGGCGGCGGGCCGGTGGGCCTGGAGACCCTGGCGGCCACCATCGGGGAGGAGTCCGTCACCCTGGAGGACGTCTACGAACCCTATCTGATGCAGCTGGGCTTCCTGACCCGGACGCCCCGAGGGCGCTGCGTGACGCGGAAGGCGTATCAGCATTTGCACAGGTCTATCCCCGGCGGCGCGGCTCCGGAGAGCGCCATGGAGCAGCTGACGCTGTGAGCGGGCCTGGATACCTGTCCTCCGTCCGCCTCCGCCGGGAGCTGCCGGAGGGAAGCTGGCTCCGGCGGCTGGGGCCGGTACAATATTTGATGGAAAAGAACGTCCTGGAGCTCGACCGGCCCGTCACCTTCCTGGTGGGGGAGAATGGGACGGGGAAGTCCACCTTGCTGGAGGGCATCGCCGTGGCCTGCGGCTTCAACCCGGAGGGCGGCACCCGGAATTTCAGCTTTTCCACCCGGGCGACCCATTCCATCCTGGGAGAGTACCTGACCCCTGCCCGGAAGCGGTATCCGAAGGACGGCTTCTTCCTCCGGGCGGAGAGCTTTTACAACGTGGCCACCAACATCGATGAGCTGGACGAGGCGCCGTCCTTCGCGCCAAGGCTCATCGACAGCTACGGCGGAGTTTCTCTGCATTGCCAGTCCCACGGGGAGAGTTTCCTGGCCCTGGTGCAGAACCGTTTCGGCGGGAAGGGGCTGTACCTCCTGGACGAGCCGGAGGCGGCTCTGTCGCCCTCCCGCCTTTTGACGCTGATGGGAGAGATGGACCTGTTGGTCAAAGAGGATTCCCAATTCATCGTGGCCACCCATTCGCCGATCCTGATGGCGTTTCCCAAGGCCAGGATCTACGAGCTGAGCGAAAACGGCATCCGTCCGGTGGAGTACCGGGAAACGGAGCATTACCAATTGACAAAGCGCTTCCTGGACGATCCGGAGCGGATGCTGCGGTATCTTCTGGAGGAGGAAATATGACGGAGTTTTTGTTCTGGCTGTTCATGCTGGCAACCGCCCTGCTGATTCCCGGGAGCATGCTTCTCCTGGGACGGAGCTTTGCGAAAAATCCGCCGGGGGAGATCAATACCGGCTATGGCTACCGCACGGCCCGCTCCATGCGGAACCGGCAGACCTGGGAATTTGCCCAGCGTTACAGCGGGCGCTTCTGGGTCCGGGCGGGCCGGCCGGTGCTGGCGGTCTCCCTGGTGTGGATGGCTTTTCTGTTTGGACGGGAAGTCGACACGGTCGGGCATTTCGGCCTGATTTTAACTGGTTTTCAAATGGTCCCGTTTCTGGCGGTGATTCCCGCCACGGAGCGGGCGCTGAAACGGGAATTTGACGATTTTGGAAGAAAGAGGGTATGAATTCATGGGCAAATTATTTGGCACCGACGGTATCCGGGGCGTGGTGGGAGAGAACCTGACGGCGGACTTGGCCTTCCGGGTCGGGCAGGCCGTGGGAACGGTTTTGATGGAGGAAAAGGGGGGACAGCGTCCCACGGTGGTCCTGGGCAAGGACACCCGCGTCTCCTCCGACATGCTGGAGGCGGCGCTGATCGCGGGCCTCTGCTCCGTGGGCGGCGATGTGAAGCCCGTGGGGGACATTCCCACGCCCGCCGTGGCCTATCTCACCCGGCGGGAAAAGGCGGACGCGGGCATCGTGGTCTCCGCCTCCCACAACCCCTATGAGCACAACGGCATCAAGGTTTTCAACAGCCAGGGCTACAAGCTCCCCGACGAGCTGGAGGAGCGGGTGGAGGAGAAAATTCTCTCCGCTGAGCCCATGGACTTCAAGACCCGGGGGGAGCTGGGGCGCCGCCATCATGGCATGAAGCGGCTCAAGCAGAATTACATCGACTTTGTGGCGTCCACCATCGACTCGGACCTGTCGGGCCTGCGCATCCTGGTGGACTGCGCCAACGGCGCCGCCAGCGCCACGGCTCCGGAGCTCTTCGGCCGGTTCAAGGCCCATACGGTCTTCCTCCACAGGACTCCCGACGGCGTGAACATCAACGACAAATGCGGCTCCACCCACCTGGAGGATCTGTCCGCCCAGGTGGTGGAAGGGGGCTATGACATCGGCGTGGCTTTCGACGGCGACGCGGACCGGTGCCTCCTGGTGGACGAGGCGGGCGGCGTCATCGACGGGGACAAGGTCATGGCCGTCTGCGCTCTGGACATGAAGCGCCGGGGCGTCCTCCGGGGGAACGCCATCGTGGCCACGGTGATGAGCAACCTGGGGCTCCACGAGTTCTGCCGCAATCATGGCATTGATCTGGCCTGCACCGCCGTGGGGGATCGGAACGTGCTGGAGGAAATGCTCCGCCGGGATTTCCGCATCGGCGGGGAGCAGTCCGGGCACACCATCTTCACCGCTCTGGAGACCACCGGTGACGGACAGGTGACGGCCCTCCAGTTCCTCCAGGTCCTGGCCGGGTCGGGGAAAAAGGCGTCGGAGCTGGCCTCTGTCTGCGCCTCCTATCCTCAGGTCCTTGTTAATGTGGAAGTTCCCCACAGCGGCGGCGTGAAGGAGAAGATCATGGCCTCCCGGGAACTGGAAGAGGCCGTGAAGCGGGAGGAGTCCGCCCTGAACGGGGAGGGCCGCGTACTTGTCCGCGCCTCGGGGACGGAGGCCCTCATCCGGGTCATGGTGGAGGCCAAGACGACCGATATCGCACAAAAAACGGCCGATTCTCTGGTTAGTCTCATAAAATCACTAAAGTTTTAAGGAAAATTTCCGTTTATTTTGATAAATTGCTTGACATTTTCCTTGGCAGATGGGTATAATACAACATGCGCAATACTTACGAGAACGATGTGCTGGAACTGGAGCGGCAGCCGGACGAGGCCCTGTGTCTTCTGGCCGCGGCTGGAAACCGTCTGGCGGAGGAAACCCTTGTCACCCGGTATAACCGCTTGGTCCGCACTTGCGCCCGCCCCTTTTTTCTGGCGGGCGGCGACAGCGAGGATCTCACCCAGGAGGGCATGGTAGGCCTGATTACGGCCGTCCGGGAATACGACGCCGGAAAAGAGGCGTCCTTCCGCACCTTTGCCGAGATCTGTATCCGCAGCCGTCTCTACTCTGTGCTCCGCGCCTCGGCGCGGGATAAGCAGCAGCCGCTCAACCAATCGCTATCCTTGGACGATTCCCATTTTGACAGCAATCCCCTCACCTCTGGGACCAATAATTTGGCGCAGCGTAATCCCGAAGATTTCCTGATCGACAGGGAACACACGGCAGCCCTCTTATCCGGTGTCCGGAAACAGTTGTCCGAATTTGAAGCAAAGATTTTGGGGTTCTATTTGGACGGTCTTTCTTGCAGGGAAATTGCAAAAGCGGTGAACAAGCCTCCAAAATCCGTGGACAACGCCGTGCAGCGCATTCGACGCAAGGTGGCGCGGCAATTACTTTCCGGCGATCTCAGCAAACGCTGAACGCAATATAATTTTCTTTTCAAAGAGAGGGTAAAATCATGTACGAAGACAAGACCTTAGTGTGCAAAGAGTGTGGTCAGGAGTTCGTGTTTACTGCCGGTGAGCAGGAGTTCTATGCCGAGCGCGGCTTCCAGAACGAGCCCCAGCGCTGCAAGGCCTGCCGCGACGCCCGCAAGAACGCCGCCCGTGGCCCCCGGGAGTATTTCACCGCTGTCTGCGCCGCCTGCGGCGGCGAGGCCCGCGTGCCCTTCGAGCCCCGCTCTGACCGTCCGGTCTATTGCAGCGAGTGCTTCGCCAAGATGCGCGAGGAGCAGAGATAATCGTCTTTCGGTTTCGTCTCTTGTGCCAATTCAATGAAAACAGCCTCACGTCTTCGCGTGAGGCTGTTTTTCTGCGCGCCTTCCTTGGCTTTTGTCGGATTTTCTATTGAATTCGGGCAAATAATAGAGTATAATAGCTGGACGATGGCTGATTGCGGAAATTTGTTCCAAAAGAGCAGAAGCCCGTACGGCTGAATGCCGCATTCTATTTTCAATACGGAGGAATCCAGAAATGATCGAAATCACAAAAGACACCATCATCGGCGATATCCTGGACATCGCCCCCCAGACCGCGCCCATCTTCCTGTCCATCGGCATGCACTGCCTGGGTTGCCCTTCCTCCCGCGGGGAAACCGTGGAGGAGGCCTGCATGGTCCACGGCATTGATGTGGAGAAGCTGCTGGCCCTGGTGAACGAAGAGGCCAACAAGAAGGCGGAGTGAAACCGCCTTGCGGGACTTTGAACTGACGCCCCGCCTCCGGCTGCTGGCGGACTGGGTGCCCCCCGGCGCGCGGCTCGCCGATGTTGGCACGGATCACGCCTACCTGCCCGTGTGGCTCCGGCTCCACGGGCGCGTGGTCTCTGCCATTGCCTGCGATCTGCGGGAGGGCCCCCTGGCCCGGGCCCGGGAGACCGGACGGACCTATGGCGCAAAGGGCATTGACTACCGGCTGGGGAACGGATTGGCGGTGGTTTCGCCGGAGGAGGCGAACACCATCGTGATTGCCGGAATGGGGGGAGAGAACATCGCCGCCATTCTGGCCCGGGCCCCCTGGACCGCCGATGGAAAGCACACTCTGCTGCTTCAGCCCCAGACCCGGGCGGAGGTCCTTCGGGCTTTCCTGGCGGAGAATGGCTATGCCATCCGCCGGGAGGCGCTGGCGGAGGACCGGGGCGTTCTCTACCCGGTGATGGAGGCCGGGGGAGGTGAGATGTCCCTGACCCTGGGCCAGCTGTACGGCGGGGCGGCTCTGCTCCGGGACCCCCTGGGAGACCGGTACATCATTCAGAAGATCATCCGTCTGCAAACGGCGGTGGCGGGGATCAACCGCTCCGGCGGCGGACAGGAAAAAGGGGACGCGCTGCGGGAAATCATCACCGCGCTGCTGTCCGAGAGAGAGGAGTGGCGGCGTGCCAACTGTCGGTGAAATCGAACAGGCCCTGTTTGAGCTGGCGCCCCGGGAGTGCGCCCAGGATTGGGACAATGTGGGCTTTCTCGTGGGCAGGCGGGACCGGGAGGTCCGAAAAGTTCTGGTGGCCCTGGACATCACGGAGGATGTCATTGAGGAGGCGGTCCGCTGGGGCGCGGACCTGATCGTGTCCCATCACCCGGTGATTTTTCACGGGCAGAAGAGCGTGACAGACCGGGACGTGACCGGCGGACGGGTGCTCCGGCTGATCGAGGGCGGGCTCTCCGCCATCTGCATGCACACGAACCTGGACTGTGCCGAGGGCGGCGTCAATGATGTGCTGGCCCGGGCTCTCGGGATCGAAAAGCCGGAGGGCTTCACCAGCGTGGGTGTGGGCCGATGCGGCTGTCTGGAGGAACCCAGGGTGCTGCCGGAATTCGTCCGCTTCGTCTCAAAGACTCTGGACTGCAACGGGGTCCGCTACGCCGGCGCGGGAAAGCCCGTTTATCGGGTGGCCGTGGGCGGCGGAGCCTGCGGGGAGTTTCAGGACGCCGCCATCTACGCCGGGTGCGACACCTTTGTCACCGCCGACCTGAGCTATCATCAATTCGTGGACGCCAAGGCCAAGGGCATCAACCTGATCGACGCGGGGCATTTCCCTACGGAGGACTTGGTTTGCGGCCCGGTGATGGCCTTTCTGAAAAAGCGTTTTCCAAATTTGAGCGTTCAAAAGTCCGCTTCCCACAAGGAAGCGATCCAGTATTATGTGGAAGGAGAATAAACGCCATGTCCGGACATTCCAAGTGGCATAACATTCAGAAAACCAAGGGCGCGGCGGATGCCAAGCGCTCCGCCGCCTTTACCAAAATCGCCCGTGAGATCATCGTCGCGGTCAAGGAGGGCGGCTCCGGGGACCCCAACAACAACTCCCGGCTGGCCACGGTCATAGCCAAGGCCAAAGCGGTCAACATGCCCAATGACAATATCAAACGGACCATAGACAAGGCCCTGGGCGCGGGAAATACCGACAGCTACGAGGCCGTCACTTATGAGGGCTACGGCCCCGGCGGCGTGGCCGTCATTGTGGAGGCCCTGACAGACAACCGCCAGCGCACCGCCCCGGAGGTCCGTCACGCTTTTGACAAGTGCAACGGAAACCTGGGGGCCATCGGCTGTGTGTCCTGGTCCTTCGACAAAAAGGGCGTCATTGTCATCGACAATGAGGAGGGGGAACTGGACGAGGAGACCGTCATGATGGACGCCCTGGACGCCGGAGCCGCCGACTTCGAGGCCGACGGACCCGCCCTGGAGATCACCTGTGACCCCGACGCCTTCAACGATGTGGTGAAAGCCCTGGAGGAGAAGGGATACAGCTTTGTCAGCGCCGAGGTGGAGATGGTGCCGCAAAACTACATCACGCTCAGCGGAGAGGGCGATGTGAAAAACATGCAGAAGCTCATCGACATGCTGGAGGACAACGACGACGTGCAGAACGTCTGGCACAACTGGGACAACGACTGACTTTCAAAAGCGGGACGAGCCGAAAACGGCCCGTCCCGCTCTTCGATTCATGAATTGAACAAAAATTTGGTTTTGCGCAATTATGTATGGCTGCCCGACAAAGAAAGAGCGGGCCGCTGCCCTCTGAACAGGGGACAGCGGTCTGTTTTCGGCATTTTATTCTTTTCTGCGCCGGTAGAGAAGGGCGAACAGAAGCCCCGCCAAGAGGACGGCCAGGGATGCCGCCGTCAGATGCAGCGCTCCGGCGCTGACAGAGGGGGATCTTTCACCTGGAAACTCTCCGCCGGGGAGGCCGCCATTGCCGGGCCGGTCAGGCCCTTGCCGCAGGACCTCCACGGGTTGGGTTTCCATCGCCGGCAGAGCCGTGTCCCCCTGGCCGGGCGGGGGGAAACCCTCAGCCGGAGGCTGCGCGTCCGCGTCTCCCGGTTCACTGCCGGAGAGGAAGGTCCCTCGTCCCCCGCCGCCAAAGCCGCCGCCCCGGTTCATCGTGCCCATATCGGAGAGGGTGATGGAGGAGGCGTCCACCAGGGCGGAGGCGTCCGCCGCCTGTCCTTCTTCCGTGGAGGGGATGGCGCCGTCCAGCTGACCCTGGATGCTCTCCGCCCGGAGGCGGCAAAACTCCCGAAGGGTTTCCACGCCGGCCTCGAATTCTTCATACGTGTAGAACCGGGTGGGGTCCTTTTCCACATAAGGGGCGATCAGCGCCGCCGCCTCATCGATCAGCGCCGCCGGGTCCACGGTTTCCAGGAATTCCTGGAAATACCGGTGATACAGCTCCGTGTACTCCGGGCTGGAAAAAATCCAATCCACCATCGGACGGCTGTCTCCGCCGTCGACGGGAGAGTCAATGGGGGCGTTGACCTCGCTGTCCGCGCTTCCGCTCTGGAAGGTGCCGTAGGCCAGATTGTAGTCCCAGGGAATCATGGAGAGACGGCCTTCTTCTTCATAGAGGTAGTAATTGTGGACCATGGAGCCGGTGTAGCTGTCTCCGTTCCTGACAAAGTTGTGAACCACAAAGTACCGGAGGACCTCGTCAAGATCCAGAATCTCCTCCAGATTTTCACCGCTGCCGAGGGCTTTCAGGGAGGCGATGAGCCGGGTCTGGTCCGCCTTGGAGACGTCTGTTTTGGCGTTCTGAAAGATGTTGGAATAGCTGTCCGGGTCGTCGTCAATATACCGGAGCTTGACATCATCGCCTCCCATGCCGCCTCCGAGACCGCCGCCAAAGCCGCTGGGAGCTTTTCCTCTCCCGCCGGGGCCGTTCTGTCCGTCGCCGAATGGCTGGTCATCCGGCGGAGAGGGAAACGCGCCATCGGGGAAGGGCTGATTTTTTGGGGCCGAGGCGTTGTCTTCGTCAGAATCCAGGAATTTTTCCATATCAAATTCCCGCCCGTTGCCCCGGCCGCCGCCGAAGCTCATGCTGTCCGGCTTGTAGAGGGCGCCGGAGTCACTGCCGTAGTTCCGCCGGAGGAACCCGTCCTCCACGCCCTCCACCGCCAGATACAGCCCCCAATCCTGGCCATTGACCGTGATGTGGACATAGCTGCAAAGGGGCGCGTCCACACCGAAGGCTCCCATCATTTGATATGTCAGGTAGTCCTTCATATAGGTGGTGTCCTGTATGGTGTTGTTCAGGCTCAGCTTGTCCAGCCCGTAGTAGGTCCTTCCGCTGTCGTAGTGGTCAAATTCCAGCTTGAAGCTGTAACGGTCGCTGTCCATGGCGGAGACCATGGAGAGGGACGTGTTGCCCTTGGCCCGGATGGCGGTGTTCTGATACGCTTCTCCGTCGATCACCACGGCGCACTGGGCGTATTCCTCGTTTTCGCAGGTCTCCAGAAAGCTGTCCCAGTCATCCATGACGATGTCGATGGAGTGAACCCGACCCGTGTCAAAAAGCCGGGTTTCATAACCCATGACGGAGGCGGTGGGCCGGATGCCCAAGGCCTCGCCGTTCATAAAGGCAGCCGTCAGCAGCAGGCAGAGAACCAGAGCGGCGGCGCAGAGCTTGTCAATATATTTGTGGGTCGACATGCGGAGTTCTCCTTTATCAGCCCATGTAGTCGCCGTTGTAGCTCACCAGCACCGCGCTGCGGACGCCGGGCAGGTCCGCCAGGGCGTTGACAAAACCGGTGTTCTCGTCCCTCAGGCGAATCTCCAGGTTCAGCTCCACGGCGTCCTTTTGGACGGTCTTGCTCTTCACCACACAGCGCCGGGTGTTCTGCCGGAGGAAGTCCTCCGCCCGGGCTTCGCTCTCCTGTCCGTCGCACTGAAGGACGGCGATGTAGGGATCACAGCGGGATTTCCGGTTGACAAACACCAGCAGGGTCAGGCCGATGGCCACGCTGCCGAAGACCGCCAGCGGGATCAGACCCGCCGCCAGGACGATGCCCACGGCGATGGACCAGAAGAGGAAGGCGATGTCCAGGGGCTCTTTGATGGCGGTGCGGAAGCGGACGATGGACAGCGCGCCCACCATGCCCAGGGACAGCACCACGTTGCTGGTCACCGCCAGGATGACCATGGTGGTGATCATCGTCAGGGCCACCAGGGTCACGCCGAAGCCGGAGGAGTACATGACGCCGGTGAAGGTCTTCTTGTAAACCAGGAAGATGAACAGCCCCAGGCCAAAGGCCAGGATGAGGGCCAGACTCATGTCCAGGAGGCTGACGCTGGTGACGTTCTCCAGAAAGCTGGACTTGAAAATATCCTGAAAAGTCATGACAAATCGTTCCTTTCTTGTTTATCCATAAATGCGGCAGGCCGCGTATTTGGAAAAGGCGGAGGTGTGCCGTCCCGGAAGCTGTACGGCGTCCCGGATGACGTCGGGGAGAAATTCGTCCCACTTTACTTCCAGGATACTGGGGGCGTCCCCGGCGGGAACGGTGACGGCGGCGGGATTCAGGAAGTCCGTGGACCCCAGGCCGGTGCGGATGTTGTAGTCCAGGGTAACCCGCACGTTTCCGGCGGGGAAGACAAAGGCGTCCCGGGTGTAGTCCACAATCGTCCTGGGCCGCAGGAGGTTGGATTTCATCTTCCAATAGAGCTCCTGAACCAGAGGCCTGCCGCTGTCCGGCATCCAGTCCAGGTCCCCATCCAGAAGGGCCAGGACCTCCTGGGTGCTGAGGAGGACGGAGCGCTTGCCGCACAGGCCGTCCCATTTGCTCTTTTTCTCCAGGCAGATGTACGAGGCGTCGCCGCCGTAATACCGTATTCGGAATTTCTCCCGCCTGGCCACACCGTCGATTTTCTCCCGAAGGGCCGTGTCCCGGGGGTCGTCGAAGTACAGGCTTCGTATCTTGTAACGGCCGTTCTGCCCATGGACGTCCCGCCGGGCGATTGCGGAGAGGCGGGAGATGAGGACCAGGCGGTCGGCGGCGGTGATCTCGTGCTTCCACTCGTGCCGAGGCTTCATGCTTTGAGCTCCTTTCGTTGAACAGGATGGGGGCATCATACGGGAGGTTTCTTAGCTCAACCTTAAAAACTGGAAGCCGTGGAAACATTTTGACCGGCCGGGAAACGCCTGGAACCGGCGGGTTTCGCCGGATTCTACCGCTGGTCGGTTGATTTTTTCCCGGGGTTTGTTGTACACTGACGGGGAGGTGAGCCACATGAACAAACAGCAGTTTGGAAATTTTATCGCCGAGAACCGGAAGACCGCCGGGCTGACGCAGAAGGACTTGGCGGCCCGGGTCCACGTGACGGACAAGGCGGTGAGCAAGTGGGAGCGGGCCCTGAGCTACCCGGACGTGACCCTGCTGGAGCCCCTGGCGGAGGCTCTGGGATTGGGCGTGGAGGAGCTGATGGCCTGCCGGAGACAGGAACGAAAGGACGAGGAGGAAGAGGCAGTGGAGAACATCCAAGAGGAGCGGCCCGTGCGGAATTTGATGGAACTTTCCCGGGAAAACCTGAAGTCGGAGCGGCGGAAGCACGTCTGGCAGACGGCCCTGGCCCTGGCGCTGATGCTGGCGGCGACCCTGGGGACGATCTGGTATTGCGGTACGTATGTCAGCGAGGAAATCGTTGACGGTATTATTTCCAAGGAAACCACAGGTGGAGAGAACTATCTTTATGTGGACCAGGAGGGCCACCTGCTCCGGCTGAAATGCGGAGAGGGTGTGGACTTTGATAGTATCGCGCTAAAAGACGAGTGGGGCAGTGATTATATCTATACTATGAACTGCCGCTGGAACCGGCGGACCTGTGAGGGGACCGTTGCCTCATGCAACTTTCACGGGGTATCTCTGGGCGGGATGATGGACGTAACCTATGAGACGGAGACCGCCCCGTTGTTCTGGTATGACGAAGTCCACTACGTTCCCGAAAACTACTATCCGGATCCCTACGCCGAGCCTAGGGGACAGGTGTTTCTCTGCGACTACCGCTTCTGGACCGGCACATGGGATGTCAATGCCTTCCAATGGAAGGACGAGGAGCGGGTGCTACTGATCGAGGACTGCATCAGCGCCACGGTGGCGGATATCGACCAGGACGGGCACAACGAGGTGGTGGTCCGCACCCGCTGGCCGGAAAAGCCCTATGCTGTTTACGACTGGGTGAGCAACGATTTCTCGGACAAGCAATACTCCATCCTCTGGCTGGACAGCGTTTCCCCGGAATTGCGGGAACGGCTCATGACTGTCTCGGAGTCAATGGAGAAGGCTGACCGGGAATTGCGCGAGGTCCACGGGGAAGAAGAGGACACCGTGATTCGATGAACGTACATGAAAAGGCCCCGGCAGCGTATTACGCCGCCGGGGCCACATTTTTTGCGAGCAAAACTGTAAGCCGGGTTCTGTATTTGACAGCCATCTATCTAGGCGCGCCGTTGCCGGCGCGCTCCAGCCACCCCGGGAGCGGCCGGGCCGGCCTTTCGGGGTCGAACCCCGATGCTCCCATACCGGTGTTGCTCCGGATAGAGTTTACAGCGACGGGCACTCTCGAGCCGTCGGGTGCGCTCTTACCGCACCTTTCCATCCTTACTGTCGGGGCGAAGCCCCGACAGCGGTATATCTCTGTTGCACTTTTCCTGAAGTCGCCTTCGGCGGGCGTTACCCGTTATCCTTGCCCTGTGGAGCCCGGACTTTCCTCATGGACGGCCTTTCGGCCTGCCCACGCGGCTGTCTGTTTTCCTCGCGGGTTCATTATACAGGCAAACGGCGCGCTTGTCAACCGGGGGAGGTTTCCTCAAGCCAAGCGGACAGCGCCCTTAAGTCCTCGGGCGTGTGGAACCAGTGCTCCGCGCCCTCCGCGATCCGCAGGCGGCAGGAAAAGCGCTTTGCAAAGGCGGTCACGGTCTCCTTCGCCACAAGGGTATCCCCGGCTCCCCGGAGGATGTCGGTGGGGAACGGCCAGCGGTCCACGGGATTCCGGCGGATATAGCCGTAATCGTCCCAGCAGAGTGCCTGTCCCATGGGGGTGGGGATCATACCTTCCGTCTCCAGCCGGGCCTCGGAAATCTGAAACCAGCCCATCATGTCCCGGGTCAGGCGCTCCATGTTCACCACCGGGGAGAGGAACCAAGCGTGGGAGAGCTTCCGGCCCGGGCAGGCCAGGAGGCTGAAATACGCCCCCATGCTGACGGCAAACAGGCCCAGGTCCCTCCAGCGGTTTTCCGCATAGTCCAGAACGACGGACAGTTCCCGGACACAGACGGGAGGCTTGCAGAGGACAGGACCGTCCTTCCGGTCTCCGTGCTCCGGCAGGTCAAAGCTCAAAATCTGGCGGTCGGAAAAAGCCTCTGCCAGGAGACGGACCGGAACGTCCGTTTTGCTGGACTGCGCCCCATGGACGGCGACGATGACCCGTTCCGAGGACGGGTTCCAGAGGGCGGCGGGAATATGGCCGATTTGAAAAAGCTGCGGTTTCATGACAGGACTCCCTTCCTGTTTTGTTTGACAGCATATCACAAATTTCCTCCCTAAGCAAGTCTTGCCGGAAGAGCGTTCCCGTGGTAAAATAGAATCGCGATTTTGAAAGACGCCGCCGGAGGGTGGAAGAGATAAGGAGCGATTTCCATGAAATTTAAGGAATATTTATCCTCTCTGCGGGATAAAACCGTAGCCGTCATCGGCATCGGGGTCTCGAACCGGCCCCTCATCGAGCTGCTGCTCTCCCGGGGCGTGGCGGTGACCGCATGCGACAGGAAGGACCGGGCCGCCTTGGGCGCCCTGGCGGAGGAGTTGGAGGGAAAGGGCTGCCGCCTCCGGCTGGGGCCGGATTATCTGAAGGACCTGACCGAGGACGTGATTTTCCGCACGCCGGGGATTCGCCCGGATCTGCCGGAGCTCACCGCCGCCGTGGAGCGGGGGAGCGTGCTGACCAGCGAGATGGAGGTGTTCCTGGAGGCCTGCCCCTGTCCCATCATCGCCGTCACCGGCAGCGACGGGAAAACCACCACCACCACCATCATCGCGGAATTGCTCCGGGCGGCGGGGAAAACCGTCCACCTGGGGGGAAACATCGGCCACCCGCTGCTGGCGGAAACCGGAAGCATGACAACGGCGGACATCGCCGTGCTGGAGCTGAGCTCCTTCCAGCTCATGACCATGACCCGGAGCCCCCATATTGCCGTTGTGACCAATCTGGCCCCCAATCATCTGGACGTCCACAGGGATTATGCGGAGTATATTTCCGCAAAGGAAAATATCTTTACACATCAGGGAACAAGCGATATTGCCGTCTTCAATGCCGATAATGAGGTCACCCGCTCCTTCATGGGCCGGGAGAAGGGGCGCCTTCGTGTTTTCAGCCGCCGGGAAACGGTGGAGCGGGGGGCCTGGCTTGCTCCGGACGGGAACGGAGAGGGTCCGACAATCTGGATTGCCAACGAAAGCGGACGCCGGCCGGTGCTCCCTCTGGCAGGAATCAAGCTCCCTGGGGTCCACAATGTGGAGAACTACATGGCCGCCATCGCCGCCGTGGATGGGCTGGTCTCCGACGAGATCATCCGGGACTTCGCCAAACACTTCGGCGGCGTGGAGCACCGCATCGAGCTGGTGCGGGAGCTGGACGGCGTGCGGTATTACAACGATTCCATCGCCTCCAGTCCCAGCCGGACCATCGCGGGTCTGAACTCCTTCCCGGAGAAGGTCATCCTCATCGCCGGAGGGAAGGACAAGGGCATCTCCTACGACAGCCTGGGCCCGGTGGTCAACGATCACGTGAAACTGCTGATTCTCTGCGGTGCCACCGCCGGGGTGATCCGCGCCTCCGTGGAAGGGGCGGAGAACTACCGTGGTCTGGAAATGGTGGATGTGGAGGATTATCACCAAGCGGTCTCCCTGGCCAGAAGCCGGGCCGTCGAGGGGGATGTGGTGATCCTGTCTCCCGCCAGCACCTCCTTCGACCGCTTCGCCAATTTCATGGAGCGGGGAAGGGTCTTCAAGGAGATCGTGAACGGGCTGAAATAAGGACAGCCCCCGGCGCATAAACTGTCCGGGGGTGGTGACGAATGGGCTTTTTCTACTACCGGCGGCGAATGACCCGGCGGAGCCTGTTGGGCGTCCTGGCCTTATCCGCCATGACGGCGGTACTGGCCTCTGTGATTTTTGCCACAACACAGATGAGGCCCATTCTGGTGAGTCTGGCCACCACCCGGGTTTCCAATATGGTGAACCGCATTGTTTCGGAAGCGGTGGATGAAGCGATAGAGGAAGGAAACATCACCTACAGCGATCTCATCACCTTTGAAAAAGACAATGAAGGACGGATTACCGCCATATACAGCAACATGGCGGCGTTCAACCGCCTCCAGTCCAACATCCTGGATATCATCCTGGCCCGGATTGATCAGGTTTCCACCAGGGACTTGTCCATTCCGGTGGGAAGCCTCAGCGGCTCTGTACTCCTGGCCGGCCGGGGACCCCGAATTTCCGTGCGGATGGAGTCGGTTGGCTCCTCCTCCGCCAATTTTGAGAACGAGTTCACCTCGGCGGGAATCAACCAGACCAAGCACCAGATTGTCCTGAACATCGACGTGTCCGTCAGTATCCTGCTGCCCGGGTTTTCCACAGCCACCACGGTATCCAACGCCGTCACCGTGGCGGAAACCGTCATCGTGGGTTCCGTACCGGACACCTACACCTATTTCAGTCCCACACCGGAGAGCTACGAAAGCGACGCCAAGGATTATATATTGAATTAGGAGGACCTCCATGGACTACCGTGAAGAGATCAAACAGCTGCGGGAGGCGCTGAACGAGCACGGTTACAAATATTACGTGCTGGACGCGCCCACCATCAGCGACTATGAATACGACATGCTCAACCGCCGCCTGGAGGAGCTGGAAGCCCGGCACCCGGAGGAGGTCACGCCGGACTCTCCCACCCAGCGGATCGGAGGCAAAACCCTGGAGGGCTTTGCCTCCTATACCCATGAGGTTCCCCTGGAAAGCCTTCAGGACGTGTTCAGCGGGGAGGAGGTGGCGGAGTTCTGCCAGCGGATGGACGAGGCCCTGGGTGAGGAAACCGTCTACTCTCTGGAACCCAAGGTGGACGGGCTGTCTGTAGCTCTGGAGTACCGGGACGGCCTCTTCGTCCGGGGTGCCACCCGGGGAGACGGGCGCACCGGGGAGGACGTGACAGAGAACTTGAAGACCGTCCGCTCCATCCCCATGCTTCTGCCGGACAAGCTCCCTCGGCTCATTGTCCGGGGGGAGGTCTACATGTCCCGGGCGGTCTTCGAGGAGCTGAACGCCCAGCGGGAAATCCAGGGCAGGCCCCTGCTGGCGAATCCCCGGAACGCCGCCGCCGGATCCCTCCGCCAGCTGGACCCGAGGGTCTGCGCGGAGCGGAAGCTGGACATCCAGGTCTTCAACCTGCAATTGGCGGAGGGGAAGGAATTTGTCTCCCATCAGGAGACACTGGAATATCTGAGCTCCCAGCGTTTCCGGGTCATTCCCCACAAGACGCTCTCCGGAACCGACGCCTGTCAGGCGGAAATCGCCAGAATCAACGAGGAACGGACAGAATATCCCTTTGATATCGACGGAGCGGTCGTAAAGGTGAATTCCTTGACTGATCGCGAGAAATTGGGCAGTACGGCGAAGTTTCCCAAATGGGCGGTGGCCTTCAAGTACCCGCCGGAGAAAAAGCCCGCCCGGGTGCTGGATATCGTCATCCAGGTGGGCCGCACCGGTGTGCTGACTCCCAAGGCGGTGCTGACGCCTGTCCGTCTGGCGGGGACGACCGTCACCAACGCGACGCTCCACAACCAGGACCTCATCACGGAAAGGGACATCCGAGTGGGAGACACCGTCATTGTCCAAAAGGCGGGGGAGATCATTCCCGAGGTGGTGGAGGTGGACCGCTCCAAGCGCCCCGAGGGTACGGAGCCCTATCGCTTTCCGGAGGTCTGCCCGGTCTGCGGCGCGCCGGTCCGCCGGGATGAGGACGGCGCGGCCATCCGCTGCACCGGGGCGGAGTGTCCGGCTCAGCTTCTGCGGAATCTGACCCACTTCGCCAGCCGGGACGCCATGGATATTGACGGCTGCGGCCCCGCCGTGATCCAGCAGCTCATCGACAGCGGACAGGTGAGCAACCCGGCGGACCTCTATAACCTGGAGGCGGAGAAGGTCGCGAAGCTGGAACGGATGGGGAAGAAGTCGGCGGAGAACCTGCTGGCGGCTGTCCAAAAGTCCAAGTCCAACGACCTCAGCCGTCTGATCTTTGGCCTGGGCATCCGTCAGGTGGGGGAGAAGGCGGCAAAGGTGCTGGCCTCCCATTTCCGCACGATGGACGCTCTCTGCGCCGCGTCGGAGGAGGAGCTGACGGAGATCGACGACGTAGGCGGCGTGACGGCCCGGTGTGTGGTGGATTTCCTGTCCTCTCCCCAGGCAAAGGACCTGATCGCCCGCCTGAAGGCCGCGGGAGTCAATATGGAGAGCACCGCCGAGCTGGTGGACGAGCGCTTCGCCGGGATGACCTTTGTCCTCACAGGGACCCTGTCCCGTTTTGACCGCAAGGCCGCCCAGGCACTGATCGAAGAGCGGGGCGGCAAAGCCGCCGGCTCTGTCTCCAAGCGGACCACCTACGTGGTGGCGGGGGAAGCCGCCGGAAGCAAGCTGAAAAAGGCGGAAGACCTGGGCATTCCCGTGCTGACGGAGGACGAATTTGCGGCAATGCTGGAGTGAAAAAACTTTACTGCGATTAAAAAGCAGGAACGGCGGGTTTTCCGCCGCTCCTGCTTTTCACTTGTCGAAGGCCGGATTGACGAAATAGACGTTTTTCTCGTTCATCTTGTCTTTTGCCAACCGCAGCCCCTCGCCGAAATGATCAAGTTAAGTAAATCCCATGCTTTGACACTGGAAGGAGTCGTTTTCGTAAGAAGAAATCCGCCGGAGGATGAAATCTGCCGGGACCTTGCGCATATGTTCATTACAGATGAAGACGGTCTGTCCCTCAGGCCGCAGGGGAGGCATGCGCAATGGCGGAGCTGAAAAGGGAGTACACGGACGTCAAGGGTCGGACCCACAAGGTGGAGCACATCGTCGTGTCAGGCGGGGAGCAAGCGGATCGGGAGCGGGTCATGGAAGAGCTGATCGCCATCCTGGCCAAGCCGGACGGCGGGGTATCGCCCTGACCGCCTCGCCGGGGCGAAACGGGGAAGGGAGGGGAGGAAGCGACGGCTATCGTCCTTTATGCCAGGAAATCCGTGGAACGAGAGAACAGCATCAGCTGCGAGACCCAGCTGGAGTACTGCCGGGCGGTCATCAAGCCGGACGAGCGAGACGAAAAAGTCATCATTTTTGTGGATAACGGCTTCTCCGGCGGCAATGTTGACCGGGACGGCTTTCAGAACATGATGCGGCTGGTGCGGCGGGGCGAGGTCAGCAAGGTCATCGTCTACAAGCTGGACCGCATCAGCCGTTCCTTGACGGATTTTGTGAACATTCTGCAGGAATTCAAGGCCCACAAGGTGGAATTCGTCTCCTCCCAGGAGTCGTTTGACACTTCTTCACCCTATGGGGAGATGATTGTCAAGATTTTGATGGTGTTTGCCGAGTTTGAGCGAATGTCCATCATCAACCGCGTGACACAGGCCTATGCCCATCGAAGCGAGATGGGCTTTTATATGGGGGGCCGGCGTCCTTACGGATTTGAGCTTGTGCCGACGGTTATCCACAATATCCGGACAAAAATGTTGAAGCCGCTCCCCGCCGAGGGGGAACAGGTGCGCGATATCTTTGAGGCCTATGCCCGGGACGGCGCATCCCTTCGGCGAATCGTGGATATCCTGACGGCGGAGGGGAAGCATCCCCTGGACGGGAGTGGCTGGACGACCGCGAAGCTGTCCGCGCTGTTGAAAAACCCGATCTATGTCAAGGCGGACCTCGACGTGTATGACTACTTTGAGCGGAGGGGCGTTCAAATCACCGGTGACGTGTCCTTGTTTACCGGGGAGTGCGGCGCAAGGCTCTATGGCCGCGCCAGGCACCGTTCGGACGATCCCGATTGGTCCGACCTCAGGCTGGTGCTTCTGACCCACCCGGGCCTCGTGGAGTCCGATATCTGGCTGAAATGCCAGCGAAAGCTGGAGAGAAATCGGCAGATCACCAACAGCGGCTGCAACCCCACCAGCTGGCTGGCGGGAAAAGTGGTCTGCGGAAAATGCGGCAGTACCATGACCACCATCAAGGGAAAGCGCGGCAAAAACGGAGAGGTGCGGCGCTACTTCAACTGCACAGGCAAGACGCACAAGAAAATCTGCACGGGAACGGAGGTGACCGTCTACGCCGGAGACCTGGAGGAAATGATTTCCGCCTGCATCGCCGGAAAGCTGGAGAATCCGGGAACGGTGCGAAGCTCCGCCGAGCAGGGAGACCCCGTCGAGGTCAACGCGCTGAAGCTGAAGCTCAAGGCGGTCGAACAGTCGGAGCGGCAGCTGCTGGAGGCCGCGCTGTCAGGCGGTTTTCAGGGTGATCTGCTGGAGATTGCCCATCGGAAGGCCGCTGAGCTGAAAAGGAATCGCTTGACGCTGCAGGAACGGATAGAGGAGCTGAAGCGCGGCGGCGGGCCGGGCGCACAGGCCGATCTGGCCCTGGCCTGGAGGAACGCCAGCTACAGCCAAAGAAAATCGGCCGCCATGATCGTGATAGACAAGATCGTCATCGATGGGGACGGCGGGACAAAAGTATTTTGGAATTTTTAAGGAAACGCTGATTTAATCCCCCGAAATGATAAAAGATGTGATAAAATAAGGGAAAGGGGGCGCGGAGTAT
>CAJTKE010000019.1 GCA_910576865.1 uncultured Oscillibacter sp. | reverse complement strand
TGTCTGCCCCGTGGACGCCGACTTCATCACCAACGTTGTCGTCACCCGCACTCAGCTGATGAAGGTCAAGACCGTCGCCTCCGACTATGTCCGCCTTGAGGACATTGAGCCCGACAGCCGCGACCACTATGGCAAGGACAACGGACCCGACAGCGGCCTGGGCCGCATCACCGGCTACAACGCCTTCGCCATCGACGGCACCGAGTGGTCCAAAAAGGCCATGGCCGACGTGAAGGACGACAACTATGACGCTTACAATGTCCTGAAGGATATGAAGGCCGGCGACTATGTCGCGGTTGTCCCCTACACCAGCGATGACGGCAAGACCTGGGAGGTCGGCGAGGCCTATGCCCCCGAGACCGTCTCCGGCCGTCTGACCCGCGTCGACATCTACAACAGCGAGAAGCGCCGCGAGGGCAACGCCGTTGCCATCACCGTCGGCGGCACCAGCTATCCCATCAACGAGTGGAACCTGGATATGCTGGACATCACCGACAACGACATCAAGGCCACCCGCAAGGACGTGACCGTGTACCTGGCCAAGGACGGCACCGCCCTGTGGACCACCGAGGTCGGCAACACCGGCGACTGGATCGTTGTTGGCGACTACTATCAGGGCACCAATGACTCCGGCAAGATCGTCTGGTACGTCCATGGCTGGACCCTGGGCGGCGACGAGATCGACCTCGACCTCGGCACCATCCGCGGCGCGGCTGAGAAGTACGCTCCCGGCGAGCTGGTCCGCTACCAGATCAATACCACCGCCGGCGGCGGCGAGTATTACCTGGAGAAGCCCAACAAGAACGGCTCCAGCGTCAAGAAGAGCGGCATGTATGTCAGCTCTCCCGCTGAGGCGGACTATCCCGTGTATCCCAACAATACTCCTATCGACTTTGATCATCAGATCGAAGAGCGGGCCATGGCCACCACCGGCGACCCCGCCAAACAGTGGGAAGGCGTCTATCGCGTCTCCCTGGCCTATGGCGACACTCCCACCATGTACAATATCAAGAAGAACCTCGACTACATCGTTCTGGATCACTACGGCGAGGAGACCCGCACCCCGTCTGTTCCGGATACTAACGATGTCACCAAGGACTATGTGTGGGATAACGTCGCTGTCTACTACAACACCAATCCCACCTTCGTCTATGTGAGCTTCGACAAGACCGGCGAGGTCGAGACCATCTACTTCGCCAAGGGCCGTCAGGACGTCCTGAACACGGACCTGCGCGACTACAACACCGCCTGGCGTAACGTCGGCACCAACAACGACGACTTCGTCGCCAGCACCGCCGAGGCTTATGTCAACGACAAGGGCCGTGTCGATGCCGTGGTCATCAAGACCGACTCCGCCGACGCTGATCTGTCCGGCATCCGCATCATCACCAAGAACACCGGCTCCAACAACTACGACAAGCCCAACGGCGCTGAGGAAGCCGCTGCCCTGACCGGCAAGTGGAACGAGCGCGAGTACGTCCAGGGTCCTGACTTCAACGAGGCCAAGACCGGCACGTTCGACAAGGGCTACAAGGTTGGCAGCGTCCTGGTCGGCAACGAGAAGGACGGCATCTTCTACGCCAAGGAGTTCCATGGCGACGAGTATCGCGGCAACAGCCTGGATGGCTTCTATGTGAAGGGCATCCGGCAGGTTCAGAACATCCACGGCAATGATCTTGAGGACTGCTTCAAGGTTGCCAATGACACCAGCACCTTCAAGACTCTGGGCGAGCAGTCTCTGAACAACGCCAGCCGGACTGAGCTGAACAAGCTCCTCGCCAAGGACGACGAGACCGAGACCGCGGACAAACTCAATCCCAACAAGGAGCCCGGCCTGATCCGCTGCGTCAACGCCAAGATCGTCGACGTCCGCGTGGGCCACGAGGGCGAGATCACCAAGCTGAAGGATCTGCTGAACGACTTCGACCTTGACACGGTCGAGCTGAAGGTCCTGCTGAACGGCAAGTTCGGCGACGCCAACTTCCGCAACGCGTATGTCATCGTCATCCTGAACGCTCAGGAGAAGAAGAACAACGCTGAGGCTCCCACCGCCGCGCTGTCTGTCCAGACGGTGGCCGCTCCCATCGTGCCCGTGCCCTTCAAAGGCAATGGCACCGAGAGTGATCCCTATGTCATCCTGGCCGAGCCCAGCACCTGGGTCCAGCTGACCGCCACTCCCAGCGTGAAGGAGGGCAGCCTGCAGACCGCCACCGCGAAGTGGACGGTTGTTAACAACGCCAGCCTGAACCGCGCGGGCAACGTCATCCAGGCCCAGGCTCCCGCCAAGGCCTATGACGAGACCGACAAGACTACCGTCACCAAGCTGGTGTACTCCATCGACAACTACAACCCCACCGTCGACGGCAAGAAGACCGTCACCGGCAAGGTGTATGTTGAGATTCGGGCTACCGGCGAGGCTGTCAATCCCTCCGATACCTATGACCTGACCCTGGGCGGCATTCTGGCTGGCAAGGGCATCGTTTACGCCAACAAGCAGATTATCAATGGCACAAACAATGTCTACAAGATTCCCCAGAACGCTGATGTCGTCGTCTATGCTTCTGCCACCGAGATTGACGCCAACAAGACGTTGGACTTCGACGGAGTGGCTGTCACTCTGAAGAGTGCTGATAACAGCGCGTCCTTCAAGATGACCAAGAGCTTTGCTCTGGTTCTCACGAGCAAGAATACCGCTCCCAGCACGATTGCTCCCGAGGTTGTCAAGCTGACCAGCGTTGGTGGTGTTACCGCGAAGTGGGCTCCCGACGCGGCTGCTGATGGCATTCCCAATGAAGTGCTACTGCCGGCCAACGGAAGCGTGAACGTCCCGAAGGTTGCCGGTAAGATCACCCTTACCGCGAACGGCACTGGTAAGGTTGTTGGCACGAGTGTTGCGGTTACGGCCAGCGGTGCTCTGGGTACCAACTGGTACGACGCGAATGACGCGACTGCCGCCAACAAGCAGATTGCCACCTCGACCAGCAGCACCGACATCACCCTGTACGCTCTCAGCAAGCTGACTCCCGCCACTGGCATTTCCGCTTCCGGTACTGTTAACGGCACAGCTGTTACTGTCTCTGCGGGCACTGCCACCTATGTTCCCGTCAATGTTGAGTTGACCCTTTCTGGCGGTAGCGGCGACGCGTACGTCAAGTATGAGGGCGCCACCGCTCCCAAGACTGCTGCGGCTGGCAGTGGAATTGAGAAGGTTACTTTGGTTGATACCAAGGACATCGGTGTTGTCAGCATGGTCAAGGCCAACCTGGGCGAGGGCGTCTCCGCGACGGCTGACGGTCAGGCTCTGACCGATGGCTCTTTCGTGGATGCTACCGAGAACGTGACCTTCACCGTTTCCAGCGACAAGGCTGTGGTTGCGGACAAGGCTGGCAACGGCTACGGTGAGGCCATCACGGCTGCCGCTCCCCTTACCAAGGGCGAGGTCTATGAGGCTTACACCAAGGTCTCTGTGGAAGCCTCCATCGCCAAGGTTCAGCTGACTGCCGACAAATTCGGCAACCCGCGTGAGCTGACCGCTGGTGCGGCCAAGACCTGGGGCTTCGCTGCGGGATCCACTATCAACATTGTCGGTACCAAGGCCGCGAGCAGCATCCAGGTTACTGCGGGCTCTCAGACCGACGTTGATGCGGATGCTGCCGACGCGAGCACCAAGATTTCCGAGATCGTGAAGGGTGTGGAAGGCGCTGCCGATCCTGGCGGACACGAAGCTACCGCTGAGATTCTGGTTGCTGAGCGTGCTCTGAGCTTCAAGCAGGCTTAAGCACACTGCTTCACTGTAAGTCCTTCTATTCCCAAGCAAAAAGAGCCCCCCGGACGAAGTCCGGGGGGCCCTTTTTTCGCTTAGGGGTAGCGCTTCACGAAAAACGTTCGCTTAGATGCTAACAGAGGTGGCGGCGAAAGTGATCGTGATAGCAGCGCCGTTGCGAACGCCGTTGGCGGAGGCAATCGCGCCCGCGGCGATGGTGATGGTACCACCCACACCGTTGGCAGATTTGGGAGCGGCCAGGGTCAGCTCGACCTCGCTTCCGTTCACAGTGGCAGCGGTAACGGCGGTAGTCTCCAGGATAGTGCCGTCACCAGCATAGATAGTTTTTGTCCCAGCGGTTGCGGTGTCCAGAGCGCCGGCAAAGCGGAGGACAATCTTGTCACCAGCAGCCCAGTTGGCCCCAACGGGAACACCGGCAACGCCGGTAACCTCGGGACCAGCCAGCTCGGTAACGGACTTGACCGTAACCGTGCCGTTGGCAGTGATGCCGGTCAGCTGGACGTTCTTGACACCTGCGGTAGTGTCGTTCAGCAGAGCAATGGGAGCGCTCACAGCGCTGACCTCGTTGCCCGCGTCATCCACAACCACGAGAGTGATCTCGTAGGCCTTCTTGGCGAAGGCGATGGCGTCCCAAGAGACGGTCACGTCAGCCTTGCCGCTGGTCTTGCCAACCGTCTGCGTGGTGGGATTCACGGTAACGTTGTAGATGCCATCTTCCAGGGTGTCGAAGTCATCGTTCAGGTCAGTTTCGGCCATGCCAGCCACGGTGAAGGTCTGATCATAGACCGTCAGAGAGCCGGTGTTGATGGTCACAACCACGGGGTCGGTGCCAGCGATCACGGTGTTATTGGCAGTAGCAATCGCGGCCGGAGCTGTACCGTTAGCAGTGATGTTGGCCGCCTCAGTGGTAGTGCCGAAGCCGGTGGTAGTGGTGCCATAGGTACCGCCATTGACCGCACCCTGAACAGTGGTAGTAGGATCAACGTTCAGGACAAACGTAATCTTGTTGCTGGCGATAGCCAACTCACCAGTGGCAGGGGTGGTCTTGTAGACGCCCGCCTTGACGCTGGCGGTATAACCGTCCTTCAGGCCGGCGGCCTTAGCCTGCTCAGCGTACTTGCCGGTGTACTCGTAGTAGACCTTGACCTCGGACCACTCAACGGAAGTGACCTTGACGGTCAGCTGAGCGGAGGGATCCAGGAGAGCGTTGCCGATCTGCTGGGTACCAGCGGCCAGGTTGCCCAGGGCAGCGATGCCAGCATCGGCCACGGTGGTAACCTTCGTGTCGCCGAGATAAACATCGTAGGTGACCTTGGTGGGAACAGCGGTAGCGGTCGGGATGACCTTGCCGTCCTTCACAGCCTTGGTCCGGTCAATGTCGAAGAACACAGTGTACTGGTGAGACGCGTTGACCGTGCCGCTCTTGGCGGTGTTGACGGTCAGGCCGAACTTGCTGTTATCCCAGCCGCCGGCAGTGTAATCCTTGATGCTGCCGAGGGTGCCGGGGGCAGTGCTCTCGCCGGTAGCCCGAATCTCAACATACACCTTGCCGGTGACGGTCTTCTTGCCGTCGACGGTGGGGTTGTAGTTGTCGATGGAGTACACCAGCTTGGTGACGGTAGTCTTGTCGGTCTCGTCATAGGCCTTGGCGGGAGCCTGGGCCTGGATGACGTTGCCCGCGCGGTTCAGGCTGGCGTTGTTAACAACCGTCCACTTCGCGGTGGCGGTCTGCAGGCTGCCCTCCTTCACGCTGGGAGTGGCGGTCAGCTGGACCCAGGTGCTGGGCTCGGCCAGGATGACATAGGGATCACGCTCGGTGCCATTGCCTTTGAAGGGCACGGGCACGATGGGAGCGGCCACCGTCTGGACAGACAGCGCGGCGGTGGGAGCCTCAGCGTTGTTCTTCTTCTCCTGAGCGTTCAGGATGACGATGACATACGCGTTGCGGAAGTTGGCGTCGCCGAACTTGCCGTTCAGCAGGACCTTCAGCTCGACCGTGTCAAGGTTGAGGTCCCCCCTCACCGAATCCCGTACACCACCGCCGTGGGCTCCACGAATCTGGTGCTGCTGAGCCCGGTGAGGCCCTTTTTCAAAAGGACCGTCATATTTTTGAGCCTGCGGATCGGCGCGTCCGAGAACAGCGCCGCGCCGCCCCCGCCCACGAGGAAGCCCCGGATCGGGTTGCTGCCGTCATGCATCGGAAAGAGCACCAGCACCAGCGAATCGGCGTTCACAATGAACCGATCCACCAGGTGCCCCCAGTCTCCCCCGTCCTCCAGCTCGCCGTCAAACAGGATCTGGAGGATGTCATCCTGCTGGAAAGGCGTCTTGTGCAGGTCCTGGAAGATGATCACGCACTCCCAGTCCTCCCACTGCCTCGTCACGCCAAACCCGAAATAGGCGCCAACCGCGTCCTTCCCGTCATACTGCGCCTCGTCCACCGTATAGATTTTCTCCAGCCTTCCGGTCTTCCCCGCCAGCGCCGCCTCCAGCTTCGCGTTGTCCGCGTTGAAGTCCTCCATCCGCACCCGGTCGCTCAGCTCCCACTGGTTCAGCTCATACTGCTCCGTTTTCCTCATCTTCGCGCGTCCTCCTTGTCAAACAGATTCTATTTCCTCTCCCCCCGTCCGGCAAGAGTTGCCCCCCGCCGTGCAACGGAAAACATGTTTTTTAATCTTCCAAAAGACGGTTTACAAAACCGCGTACCGGTGTTACAATAACCGTTGAACCCAATTGCGGAAAGAAAGGACGACCCATGAACGATTTGACCGATCTTCTCACCCGTCTCCGGGGCCACCGCCCGGTGGAGTGGGATCAGCTGCCGGACTTCTCCCTGTACATGGACCAGGTGCTCTCCTACATGGACCGGCAGGTCATCCGCTTCGACGGGGACGACGGCCTCACCGCCGCCATGGTGAACAACTACACAAAAAGCGGCCTGGCCCCCCGGGCGGAGGGGAAGAAGTACAGCCGGGATCACCTGGCCTACTTCACCGCCATCTGCGTGCTGAAGCGGGTCATGTCCACCCGGGACATGGACCTGCTGATCCGGGAGGAGCTGCGGGACCGCCCGGTGCGGGAGGGCTACGCCGCCTTCCTCCAGAGCCTGGACAAGGCCCTGAACATCACCGCCGGCGAGCTGGAAGCCCGGACGGGGGGCGGGGAGCTGGACGATCCCGCCCTGGCCGACGCCGCCATCCACTTCGCCCTTTTGAGCTACGCCGCCGGCGTGGCGGGGAGCCGCTGCGTGGCCCTCCTCCGGGAGCGGAAGGACCCCAAGGGCAAAAAAGAAAAGGAGCGTGACTGAGCATGGCAGACTATGTCATCATGACCGACAGCTGCTGCGACCTCCCCGCGGAGCTGGCGGAGGAGCTGGGCGTGGCGGTCCTGCCCCTTCGGCTGGAGCTGGAGGGACGGGAGTACCGGAACCTGCTGGACGGCAGCGAAATCGGCTTCCAGGAATTTTACGTCAAAGTCCGAGACGGCGCCATGCCCGTCACCTCCGCCGTGAACGTGGGGGAGTTCGACGCCGCCATGCGGCCCATCCTGAAATCCGGAAAGGACATCCTGTGCCTGTGCTTTTCCTCCGCCCTTTCCACCACCTACCAGTCCGCCGTCATCGCGGCCAGGGAGCAGGAGGAGGAGTTCCCGGAGCGGAAGGTCCGGGTGGTGGACAGCCTCTGCGCCTCCATGGGGCAGGGTCTCTTCGTCTGGCTCTGCGCCCAGGAGAGGAAAAAGGGAAAGACCCTGGAGGAGCTCCGGGCCTACGCCGAGGAGACCAAGGGCTCCATCTGCCACTGGTTCACCGTGGACGACCTGAACCACCTGAAGCGGGGCGGCCGGGTCAGCGCCGCGGCGGCCCTGTTCGGGACCATGCTGTCCGTCAAGCCCGTCCTTCACGTGGACGGCCAGGGACGGCTCATCCCCATGGAGAAGTGCCGGGGACGGCGGGCCTCCCTGCTGGCCCTGGTGGACCACATGGAGAAAACCGCCCTGGACCCGGCCCGGTACCCGGTCTTCATCAGCCACGGGGACTGCCGGGAGGACGCCGACTTTGTGGCGGAGGAGGTCCGCCGCCGCCTGGGCGTGAGGGAGGTCTGCATCAATTACGTGGGCCCCGTCATCGGAAGCCACACCGGCGCGGGCGTCATGACGCTGTTCTTTGTGGGCAGGGAACGATGAGAACCTGAGAAAGGCGGTTTGCCATGCACTGGCTGGAAATACACATCGACACGAACCACGCCGGCCTGGAGGAGGTCCAGGCCCTGCTGTCCTCCCTGGACGTGGACGGCGTGATGATTGAGGACGAGGAGGAGTTCCGGGACTTCCTGGAGAACAATCACGACTACTGGGACTACGTGGACGAGGACCTGGAGCGCCGCATGGCGGGCCGGTCCCGGGTCACCTTCTATCTGGAGGCCAACGAGTCCGGCTTCGCCAGGCTGGGGGAGGTCCGCATCGCCCTCCAGGGCCTGAAGCAGGACCGCCGGGACCTGGGCTCCCTGCTCATGACCCTGGAGGACGTCCAGGACGCCGATTGGGAGAACAACTGGAAGCAGTACTACAAGCCCATGGAGATCGGCCGGCGCCTGCTGGTCATCCCCCAGTGGGAGGAGGCGGACCCGGGGGATCGAGTGCCCCTCCACCTGGACCCGGGCCTCACCTTCGGCACCGGGTCCCACGCCACCACCCGCCTCTGCCTGACGGCCCTGGAAAATCTGGTCCACGGCGGGGAGCGGGTGCTGGACCTGGGCTGCGGCAGCGGCATTCTGTCCCTGGCGGCTCTGCGCCTGGGGGCCGGGACCGCCCTGGCGGTGGACATTGACGACAAATGCCGCACCGCCGCCCGGGAAAACGCCGGGCTCAACAGCATCGGCCCGGACCGGCTGGACATTCTGGTGGGGAACCTCCTGACGGACGAGACGGTGGCGGAACGGATCGGCGGGGGATATGACCTCGTGCTGGCCAACATCGTGGCGGACGTCATCATCGCCCTGGCCCCCCGGGTCCGGGGACTGCTGAACCCCGGCGGGACCTTCCTCTGCTCCGGCGTCATCGAGGGCCGGGCCGGGGAGGTGGCCGACGCCCTGACCGCCAACGGCCTGGACATCCTGGACCGGCAGGAAGACAACGGCTGGTACGCCTTTACCTGCCGGGACGGGCGGAAAGACTGACGACTCCCACGCAAGAAGCGGGCGGACCCTTTCGGGTCCGCCCGCTGTTCGTTTCTCTCTTTACCCCCGCTTGTAAACCGTGGTGAAGCCCATGGCGTCCACCAGCCCGGAGATGGGCCCCCAGGAGTCCCACTTCACCTTCCCGTCCTCCACCAGCTCACAGGCGGTGTACAGGTCCCCCTCCCGGTCCAGGCCGGTGATGATCAAAGACCGCTCCACGTCGCCACCCCGGATGTGGACCACGTCCCCCACGGACAGCGTGGGAATCTCCCGGTACTGGGTGAGGGCGGTCTCCTCGCCGAAGACGAAGTCACTGACCGCCAGTCCGAAGGACAGGCACCCCCGCACGGTGCTGAACCTCCCGGGCTGATAGTCATAGCGCGTGGTCTTGCTCCAGACCGTCCCGTCGGGACAGCCCTCCCTGGCCAGGTCCAGCAGCTCCCGGATGTTCTCCTCCGTCCGGGATTTTCCGTTGGGGAGCCGCCCCTTCTCACAGCGGGGCGTCCCGGCGTTGACCCGCTTCATCATCTCCTTCACCGTCTCGTCCCCCTGGAGGCCGAAGGCGGGCATTTCTTTGACCTCCACGTCCTCGTCCGGGTCCGCCGGAATCTCCCGGGGACCGTTCAGCGCCTCGTCCAGCCGGGACCAGATGACGCAGGCCTGGGCCCGGTTCAGGGTGTCCTCCCCGGCGAAACGGCCGTCGCTCCGGCCCTTCAGGATCCCGTGGCCCCAGCAGGTGAAAACGGCGCTGAGGTATCCGTCGGGGATCTCGTTCCAGTCGGCGATCTCCTCGGTGGAGAGGTGGATGGTCTCCTGGAACACCTCCTTCTGAAGGGACAGGTTATAGACGATCTGGGCCATGTCATAGCGGCTCAGGGGCTCGTAGACGTACCGGTCCCAGCGCCTGCCCAGGTCCCGCCAGATTTTCTCCACCGACGTGCCCTCCAGCACGGCGCGGCAGGCGTCCATCTCCCGATACTTCCCCTCCGGGGCGCTGTCGTATTCCTCCTTTAAAAAGGACCGGGCCAGCATGGCGCAGAACTGGCTGGCGGTGACCTCCCGGGTGGGCTGGAAGGAACCGTCGCCGTAGCCGTTCACCACCCCGGCGTCCAGAGCCGCCTGGATTTCCGTCCCGGCCCAGTGGTCCGCCGGGAGATCGTAAAAGCCCGCCGCCCGGGCCGGCGAAATCAGGCACAGCAGGGCCAGCAGCGGCAGAAAAATTTTTTTCATAAGGGGGCACTCCTTTTTCATGGGTTTTCCCCATCTTACCACGCTCCCGGGAAAACCGCAAGCCTCCCCCGCCAGAGTTCAAACTATGGTCACAGTTTCAGGGCCCTCAGCATATCCTCCGCGAACCGCTCCAGCCGCCCCTGGACGCCCGGCAGGCGGAGGGCCGCCCCGGCGTCGTTGGCGGTCTCCATCAGGATGCCCCCCGGGGGAAGCCGGAAGCCCTTGTTCACGCACAGGGCGGACACCACCTGGCTTGCCACGATGTCCCCCCCGGAGTACCCGGACACCACAATGGCGAAGACCGCCTTGTCCTCGAAGGAGGCGGTCCGGTACAGGGCCGTCAACCGGTTCACGGCGGCGGTGAGGTTGGCGGGCAGGGCGTCGTTGTAATTGGGGCAGAGGAGGACCACGGCGTCCGCCTCCCGGAGGGCGGGGAACACCTCCTGGACCATGACGCCGCCGTAGAAGCAGCCCCCCCGCTCCCCGAAGTGGAGGCAGGTGGTGTAGGGGCACCCGCCGCAGTCCTCCAGGGTCCCGTTCCGAAGACCGATCTCCCGGACCTCACAGTCCCCCTCGATCCGCGCCCGCACCCGGCCCCAGAGGTCCAGGGTGTTGCTGGTCGCCCGGCTGGAGGCGTGGAGGGCCAGCACCCGGGGCCGCGCCCGCCGGGGCGGGTCAAAGCCCAGCACCCGCCCCGCCAAGTCCGCCGCCGCCCGGCGGTAGGCCGTTTCCAGATCACAGCCCCCGTTCCCCGCCTGGACGGTGAAGTTTCCCAGCGCCCCCGTGGCCTCCACCAGGGGCCTCCCCGGGAAGGCGCAGCCCGCCAGATGCGCCGCCAGGATCAGGTCCCGCCCCGCCGCCTTGGTGTACAGCTCCCCGGCCCCGTCGATGACCACACCCCCCACGCTGCCCCGGAGGGCCCCCGGGTGGTCCCGCAGCCAGCCCAGGAAGCTCCCCAGGCTCACGTTGAACCCGTTCCCCGGCAGGGAAAAGGCGAAGAGCAGCCGCCTGTTTTCCAGAGACTCCCCCTCCCTCGGGAACCGATGGGGCACCCCCTCCAGAGCGGCTCCCAGGGTCTCTCCCAGCCGCCCGGAAAGACATCCCGGCCTCCCGGCGTGGAGGACCAGCAGCTCGTTTTCCATAACGTCCCTCCTTTTCAGGCTTCAAGGGGAGAGGGCCCGAAGAAGCCCCTCCGTCTCCCGCAGACGGTCAAACAGCCCCTCCGGCAGCGCCAGGGTCTCAATCTCCAGCCCCCAGGGCGTGAAGCGGTTCCGGCACCCGAACCACACGCCCCCCATGGGCACGGACCCGCAGTGCCACTCCCCCCGGAGGGTCAGCAGCAGCTGCATGGCTCCGGAGGACACCGCCGGGGCCACGTAGGGCTTGAAGCCCAGGTCCCGGACCCGGAGGTTGGCCTCCAGCGTCAGTCTTGCCAACTCCTGAGACAGGGCGCCGTCGTAATTCTCGATGGAGTTGGCGACAACCAGCCCCCGCCCGTGGGGCCCGAAGGTCCGCCCCTCCGTCAGGAAGGAGGCGAAGCGGGGGTCCCGCTTGGCGAAGTACGCCGCCCGGGCGTTCATCACTCCCAGGCCGAAGCCCTGGACCTGCTCCGGCAGGAGGCCCAGGTGGTCCAGCTCTCCGTCCGGCCCCAGGTTGGAGGCCCGCCACGCCGCCTGGCACAGCTGGTCCACCGGGTCGCTGAGGACGATGAAGAGCCCCCGGAACGCCGCCTCCCGGGCCCGCCGGGCGAAGGACTCCACCAGCGGCCGGTTGGCCTCCAGCTGGGCCATGCGCACGTCCCTCACCCCGCTGCCCACGGGAGGGATGGTCTTGGTGGCGGCGAAAATGAACACGTCGCAGTCGAACAGGTTTTCCAGAGAAACGGCCTCCACCTCGGGAAGGCCCTCGTAGTCCCAGGGCCAGGAGATCTGCCCCATCTCCGTGACCCACCGGGCCACGGTCTTCTCGTTCAGGTCGCAGATGCCCACGGAGGAGACCACGTCTCCCCCCAGCAGCTTCAGCGCCGTCAGCAGGGTCCCCCCCACGTCTCCCACGGCCAGGAGGTGGACCCGCTTCCTCCCGCTCCCGGGCGTCACGAAGTCCAGGGCCTCCTCCCGCCGGGGGTGGCGGAGGTTCACCGCCGTCAGCCGCCCCGCCTCCAGGGCGGAGCGCTGGTCCTCCGTCAGGGCCGGAGGTTCCTCCTCGATCCGCCGGGGGTCCAGCCAGCGGACGCCCGGCCTCCCCGCCAGCAGCCGGGGGTCCGCCGCCCGCCAGACGGCGGGGCCCATGCCGGGCTCCCAGGGAAATTCATGGCGATACTTCACGCGAAACACACAGCTCCTCTCCTCTCACCGCAAAAGCTCCCGCATCCGGTCCAGCTGTCGGAGATCGCTCTCCAGGCACGCGGAGGCGGACAGGTTGGGGTCGTACCGCAGCGCCGCGCCCTTGTCCGGGCTCAGGGGGAGGATCACCGCCTCGCTGAGCCGGGACAGCGTCAGGTTCCGGGCGAACCGCTCCCGATAGGCCCGCTCCAGGGCCAGGAGGAGACTGCGGCTGTTCTCGATGCAGGTCCGGGAAAAGCGGAACACCGCCTCCCGGCCGCACCGCCCGTAGAACCGGGGGAAGGCGTAGGGCAGAATCAGGTTCACCGCCGGGGTCAGCCCCGGCACCGAGGGGACCCCCTTGTCCACGGCGTCGCCGCCGATGAAGGGGTACATGGTGGACTCCACGAACCAGGCCCGGAGGTCCGGCACGAAGTAAACGCTGTCCACCTTCCGCCCCCGGGCGGCCATCAGGTCCCGGCCCCGGCCGGAGAGGAGGCCCACCACGCACCGGTCGATGTCCAGCTTTTCCCGCCGGAAGAGGGGGTCCAGGACGCTCAGGCGGTTCCCCGTGTGGAGCAGGTCGTCCACCAGCATGACGGGCCGGCGGAAGGACCGGATGGTCCGGATCTGGCTCTCCAGGGGGGCGTAGCCCGGAAAGGGGGCGATGGTGAAGGAGTGGAGGTCCGGGGCGAAGACCTTGTCGGTGTGGATGGTTTTGGTCACCGTGTTGGGCACGGCGTTGCCCCGGAGAATCTTGCCGAAGGGGACGCACATCTTGGGCCCCAGGACCCGGGGGGTCTGGGGTTTGGCGGGGACGCCGTTGGCCTCCGTCAGCTTCCGGACCAGCCGGTGGTAGATGACCTCCGCGTTGAGGGACAGCACCAGGGTCCCCGGGTACAGGCCGCACACCGCCTCCTGAAGCCGGAGATGGGCCTCCCCCATGGCCGTCAGGACCTGCCGGTCCGAGGCGAAGGGCTCCTTCAGGGTCGTGGGGATGTTCTGCACCACCACCGCCGGGGACCGCATGTCCACCAGCAGCAGCGGCTGGGGCGCCTCCAGCTCCGCGGTGAGGAAGCCCTGACGGCGGAGCATGTCCAGCCCCGCCTGATCCGACGGGCCCCACCAGACGGCGTAGCCGCAGTCGTCCTCCGCCGCCCGGGTCAGCACCTCCGTCAGAAGGAGCTGGCGCACGTCGTAATTCCCCGCCGGGGACCGGACGGCCCGGAGGCCCGTCAGCAGCTGGACCCGCCCCGCCGTCCGGGTGCGGACGAAGTTCGCCAGCTCCTCGCTGCCGAAGGCGTCGTACAGCTCCCCGGAGTTGATGACCCGGGCCGTCAGAAAGCCCAGAAGCCGGGGCCGGGGAACCGAGGCCCGGAGGAGGAAGACGCTGTCCCGGGGGTCCGCCGGGGGCAGGGGGCCGCAGGCGCCTCGCAGCTCCTCCCACAGCGCGCCGTCCGGCCGGTCCACCCGGGAGAACTCCAGCTGGCTGGCCCGGACCAGCTGCTTGTACTGGGGCTCCCGGAGGTAGAGGCTGTTCCGGTAAATCAGGTCCTGGACCGTGGGGTCCACCAGATTGGAGATGTCCCGCCCCAGGTCGATGTTCTCCCGGATGCGGGTGGAGCTGATGTCCTCCAGGTGGGTGGGCAGCTGGAGCTGGATCACATGGCCGGTGATGCAGCTCAGGTCCGCGTCGATCTCCCGGCCCTCGGCGTCGCTGGAGCGGCGGAAGACGATGTGGTTCATGGAGTGGACGGAGCCCTCCCGGGGCGGGGCCTTGTAGGAGGAGGCCCCCGCCACCACGTCGGACCCCACCACCAGATACAGCTCCCGCCCGGCGAAGACCTGCCGCAGGCGCCGCAGGTCCTCGGGCGTGGCCAGATTCACGGGGATGTCGTGGGGAAAGAGGTACACGCCGAACTCGTCGGCAACGGACATGCTGACGATCTGCCGCCGGATGAGGGAGGGCTGGGCCTTCTTGGACCAGGAGAACTCATCCACCGCCAGATAGACCTCCAGCCCCAGGTCCCGGATGGCGGTGACGATGCCCTTGTGGGAGAGGGAGAAGGGGTCGAAGGTGCCGGGGAAGAAGGCGGCGGCCTTGTCCCGCCACTCGAAGCGGAAGGGCCCGCTCTCGATGCGGTGCTCCACGGCGAAGCGGTAGATGTGGGACAGGGCGGCGGCGGTGTGGAAGAAGGTCAGCTCCCCCTCCGGCTGCTCGCCGATGAGGAACAGCAGCTTCTTTGCCGTCAGGGTGAAGAGGTTGGTCTTGTCCTCATAGCCCAGGGTCTTCGAGGCGAAGAGCCCCTCTCCCAGGACCCGCAGGGCCTCCTGCCGCACCGGGTCCATGCAGGAGGCCAGCCCCTTCAGAAGCAGGCCCGCCATCCGCTGCCGGCGGCGCTCCAGCACCTCCTCCGGCTCGTGGAAGCGTCTGCCGTAGACCCGGTAGTGCTCCAGCAGGGACCCCACGGTGGAGAGGGCCCCCGCCGCCACGCTGGCGCTGGAGGAGGAGAGGAAGCGCAGCAGCTCATCCAGAATCTCGTCCAGCTCCCGGGGCCCCAGCCACAGGAGGAACTGGCCCAGGTAGGGGGGGATGTACTGGGAGATCTCCGACTGTCCGGTCTCCAGAGCCTCGCACAGCTCCACGGCCACCTCGTTGCGCCGGGGGGGCGTCAGCATGGGGGCGATGTCCAGCAGGGCGGCGCCCGCCAGGCGCCGGACCACCACGTTCTCGCTGACCTTCATCAGGTTGGAGAAGTGGGTGGCAATGTGGAGAGCCCCCACGGGCTCCCCGTGCCGGGCCTGATCCAGCAGGTACTCCACGCCCACGGCCTTCAGTACCCAGGGCGTGGCGGTCTTCAGATTGTCCAGGAAGACCCCGCTGGCGGCGTCCCCCTGTTCCAGCAGGGCGTGGTGCCCGGACACGTCCAGGCCCAGCAGGGCCCCCAGCCGGGACTGGAGGTACAAAAGCGGCGTGGAGGAGGAGCAGTCCGCCGCCTCCACGGCCCGGACGACGGCCTCCCGCTGGGGGGAGTCCGTCCCCAGGACGGGGAGGAGCCGCCGGGCGAGGCGCATGGCGGCGGCCTTCTGGGGGGCCTCGCCGCTCTCCAGCCACCACGCGGCGAAGTCCGCCAGACTGGCCGCGTCCCGGGGGGCCACCCGCTCCATGGGCAGGTTCAGCGCCGTGTTCATCAGGGCGAAGGCCCCCTCCGCGTCTTCGGCGGCGGGGTGCTGGTAGTGGCGGAAGAGGAGCTCGGAGAACCGGGGGAAGTCCTCGTCGGAGCAGCCGCCAAGCAGGGCGTCCGCCGCCGTCTTGGCCTGATAGCGGATCATGCTGATCTGCCGGGGGGTCAGGCGGCGGTCCGGGTGGATGAGCTTTTCCAGGTACTCGGCCCAGAGCTCGAAGGGCCGCTCCTCCTGGGGGCTGGGGGCCGCGCCCTTGGGCAGCTCCTTCTTGTAGCCGGAGAGGAATTTGGAGAGAATGCGCCCCATCAGCCCCGCCGCCTGCCGCCGGATGTCCCCGTCGGGCTGGAGGAGGAGCTCGTAGAGGAACTCCAGGGTCTGCTCCTTCTGCTCCACGGTCCAGTAGGTGAAGTACTCCCGGAACACGGAGACATAGGCCCGGATGCGCCCCGGGTCCTTCTCCCCCCGGGCCGCCTCCAGGGTGGCCACGAAGAGCCGCTCCCGGCTCAGCCGGTACATGAGGCGGATGTTGTGGTCCACCGCCGTCCGGCGGAGGCCCAGGACCACCTCGTCCTCGTCCATCAGGGCGGGGTCCTTCCGGGGCAGGGGCGGGCCCCCGGCGGTCTCCAGGGTCACGTCCACGCCGAAGGTCTTGAGATAGCCCTCGAAGTCCCGGAGCTTCAGATACACGTAGTCGTACCGCCGCCGCTTGGCGGCGTCCACGTTGTCCAGCTTGGAGAGGATCACGTCGAAGGCGTCCGCCAGAGAGAAGAGCCTCGCCTCCTCCCCGCCGCCGGGGAGGCGCTCCTGCTTCACCCGGAAGTCGGCGTAGACCAGGACCAGGGACTCGGAGGACAGATTCTCCAGCTCCAGGTCCCAGACGGAGTGGTTGGCCGCCACCCGGCCCAGGGCCCCCAGGCCCCTCCAGGTGAACCACTGGTCCGTGTAATAGTAGTGGAGGTAGGGCACCCGCTCCCCGGGGCGGCATCCGAACTTGCCGATGTCGTGTCCCGCGGCGGCGGCGGAGATCAGCCCCAGGTCGATCTTCCCGCCCCCGGCCTTGAAGGCCCGGGAGACCGTCATGGACACGTGGTGGACCCCGGCGATGTGCTCCATGGTGTGGAAGGGCGTCACCTCCCGGCCCAGGCGGAGAAGCTCATAGACATACTCCTCCCGCCAGCGGCGGAGGAACTGGCGGTAGTCCTCGGCGACGGCGCTGGCCTTCAGCTCCTCCTCCGTGCAGAAGGCGAAGTCCAGCCAGAAATCAAAGGGCAGCGCCTCCCGCTCCGCGTCGTAGAGGGTCCGGAGGAACTGGAGGAAGCACAGCGCCCCGTCCCGCTGCCGGGGACTGTGTCCCGGGTCCACCTGGGGGTAGAGCAGGGCCACCGCCGTCCGGTAGGCGTACAGGCCCCATCCCTCCTCCGGCTCCGGGGCGATGGCCTCCAGCGCGGGCCGGAAGACCTCCAGGGCCCGGAGGGCGGAAATCCGCTCCTCAATGGGCGGCAGGGGGGCCAGCAGAGCGGCCCAGTCCAGGCCCTCCAGCGAGGGCCGGGGGCGGGAGAGCTTCTGGAGAAACGCCTCCTCCTGAAAGGCCGCGGTCATGTTCAAAATGAGCTGTTCCATGGGGTCCTCCGTTCCGCCCAAGGGGCCGGTGGTGTTTGATAGGGACAGTATACCGCACTTGGCCCCCGGGGGGAAGGGGAAAAGCGAAAAAAGCCGCCTCCCCCGGTCGGAGAGGCGGCTTCCTGATTTCAATAGCGGTTCCGAATCACGTCCCGGTGGGACCCGTCGGACAAATCCACAAACCGAACAAACAGAGACACCTTGTTCTCCGGGTTCAAGGCCTCCCAGACCTGCTCCGCCAGCTCCTCCGGCGTCCCGGCGTCCAGGGCCACCCGCTCCGGGTCCCCGGCGAAGGAGGGCAGGGGATTCCCGTCCCCCAGGTAGGTGTGAAGGAAGCGGCCCTCTCCGGGAAGCGGCGCGTCATAGTGGTAGAAGTACCGGCAGCAGCAGTCCGGGTTCCCCTCGGCGCTCTTCAAAATGGACAGCTGGAAGCCGCCGTCGAGGCTCAGCAGGCCGGAGATCCGGGGGGTCCAGTTGGGCCCGTCGGGCTCGAAGGTTCTGGTTTTCAACGCCTCGGCGAAGGTCCGGCCCTCCAGCAGGTAGTCCCGAACGGTGTCCGTCTGGTCCCCGTTGGTGACAATCAGCTCATTGCCTACCTTTCGGACCGGGTGGTAGATGATGAGGCTGGGGTCCGTCATCTTCGCCACGTCTGCGGCCTCCGTGCGGATGCCGTCCTCCGTGGGGACAAACACCCGGTTCCGGGAGTTTTCGCTGCGGCCCATGATGAAGTACACCGCCACGGCCTGTTTTCCGTCGGCGCTCTTTCCCAGGACGATGCCCCGCCCTGGGTAGGGGTTGTTCCTCAGCAGATCCAAAAGATTCAGCTTTTCCATATCCGTCCTCCTTGTAAATCGTCAGCTCATCGAGAGCAGCTTCTTCCGCTCCCGCCAGTCGGGGAGGTATCGCTCCAGCAGGGCATAAAACCGGGGCCCGTGGTTCTTCTCCCGGATGTGGCAGAGCTCATGGACCACCACCAGCTCCACGGCCTCCTCCGGGCAGTTCATCAGAAAGCAGGAGAAGCACAGGCTGTCCTTCGCCGAGCAGCTGCCGTAGCGCTTCCGGGCGGCGGTCACCTTGAAGCCGGTGGGGCGCACGCCCATTTTTTCGCTCCAAACCGCGATTTTCCCCGGCAGCTCCGCCCGGGCCCGGGCCTTCAGGGCCTGGATGTCCGCCGCCGTGGGGGCGGGTGGAAGCCGGGCGGCTTTTTCCCGCTGAATGGCCAGATGCTTTTCGATCCAGGCGGCGTGTGCCGCCACAAAGGCGTCAATCCGCGCCCCGGCGCACCGCAGGGGGGCCCGGACCAGCAGCCGCCCGTCGGCGGTGACCTCCAGGGCCAGGGTCCGCCGCCGGGAGCGGATGAGCTCGTAGGCTTCCACGGTCAGAAGTTTTTCTTGCCCTTGGCCGTGTCGCAGTAGGCGCAGCGGTAGACGTGCTTCTCCGGGTCGCTGAGGAGGAAGATGGCGTCCAGCTGGGGCTCCGCCACGGTGATGCACCGGGGGTTCTTGCAGCGAATGATGTTCACAAGCTTCCTCGGGGGCTCCAGGCGGCGCTTCTCCACCCGTTTCCCGTCCCGGATGATGTTGACGGTGATCTGGTCGTCAATATAGCCCAGCACGTCCACGTCCACCTCCAGGGGGGAGTCGATTTTGATGATGTCCTTTTTCCCCAGGCGCTCACTGCGGACGTTTTTGATGATGGCCACGGAGCAGTCCAGACGGTCCAGGTGGAGGTACTTGTAGATGTCCATGCTCTTTCCCGCCTGGATGTGGTCCAGGACGACGCCGTTTTGGATGCTGTCAATATTCATAGAGTCCTCCCCTTCCTCAGACGCGGATGTCCAGCAGCTTCATGATCAGGGCCATGCGGATGAACTTGCCGTTTCTCACCTGCTTCCAGTAGGCGGCCCGGGGGTCTTTGTCCACCGCCACGGCGATCTCGTTCACCCGGGGCAGGGGGTGGAGGATGGAGAGGTCCGCCTTTGCGGTCTCCAGCTTCTCCGGGGTGAGGATATAGCTGTCCTTCAGCCGGAGGTAGTCCTCCTCGTTGAAGAACCGCTCTCTCTGGACCCGGGTCATGTAGAGGATGTCCAGCTCCGGCATGACGTCCTCCAGGCTCTCCGTCTGCTCATAGGGGATACCCCGCTTTTTCAGGGCCTCCTCCTTCACGTAGCGGGGCAGCTTCAGCTCCGCCGGGGAGATGAGGACGAAGTTCACGTCCTCGTACCGGCTCAGGGCGTTCACCAGGGAGTGGACCGTCCGGCCGAATTTCAGGTCCCCGCAGAAGCCGATGGTGAAGCCCCCCAGCCGTCCCTTCTCCCGGTGGATGGTGAGAAGGTCCGTCAGGGTCTGGGTGGGGTGGTTGTGCCCGCCGTCCCCGGCGTTGATGATGGGAACCTCGCTGAACTGGGCGGCGGCGTAGGGCGCGCCCTCCTTGGGGTGCCGCATGGCGATGATGTCCGCGTAGCAGCTCACGGTGTGGACCGTGTCCCCCACCGTCTCCCCCTTGGCGGCGGAGCTGGACGCGGCCTCCGAAAAGCCCAGCACGCTGCCCCCCAGGGCCAGCATGGCGGACTCGAAGGAGAGGCGGGTCCGGGTGGAGGGCTCGAAGAAGAGGGTGGCCAGCTGCTTGTGAGCGCAGGCGTCCTGGTACTTGGCGGGGTCCGCCAGGATGTCCTCCGCCGTGGCGATCAGCTCGTCGATCTCCGCGACGGAAAGGTCTGTGACGTCAATGATGTTTCTGGGCATAGGTGCTCCTTTCCGTAATAGGTCCGTTTTCCGGTTCAGCCGATCCAGCTCTCGTCCGACGGATTTGCTCGGAACTTTTTCAGACGCTTGATGTCCTCCGGCTTGATCTTCCCCTCCGCCGCCGCGATGTCGCACACGGCGTCGAAGTTGGAGAGGCTGACATTCGTCACGTTCGCCGCCGCCAGCCGGTCCAGGCCCTTCTGGAGCCCGTAGGTGAAGATGGAAACAATGCCCAGCACCTCCGCCCCGGCCTCCCGGAGGGCCTCCACCACATCAATGCAGCTTCCGCCGGTGGAGATCAGGTCCTCCACCACGACCACCCTCGCTCCGGGCTCCAGCTTTCCCTCGATGCGGTTCTGCCGCCCGTGGTCCTTGCCGCTGGAGCGGACGTAGCCCATGGGCAGGCCCATGAGGTGGCCCACGATGGCGGCGTGGGCGATGCCGGCGGTGGAGGTGCCCATGAGGACCTCCACATTGGGATAGTGCTTGCAGATGAGGTCCACCAGCCCCTCCTCCACGTGGGTCCGGACCTCCGGGGCGGTGAGGGTCAGGCGGTTGTCGCAGTAAATGGGACTCTTGATGCCGCTGGCCCAGGTGAAGGGCTCGTCGGGGCGGAGGAACACCGCGCCGATGGATAGAAGGTCATGGGCGATGGTCTGTTCACGGGTCATGGTCTGCTCTCCTTTCTCATCCCAAAAATTCCTTGACGGCCCGGCGGTAGGCCGCCACCGGGTCCGCGTCCTTCGTGATGGGGCGGCCCATGACGATGCAGTCGCAGCCGTTTTTCGCCGCCTGCTCCGGGGTCATCACTCTCTTCTGGTCCCCCACGTCCCCGCCGGCGAAGCGGACGCCGGGGGTGACGGTACAGAAGCCCTCCCCGCAGCGCTCTTTCACCAGCGCCGCCTCCAGGGGGGAGCAGACCACGCCGTCCAGGCCGCTGTCGGCGGCGTTCCTGGCGTAGGACAGGACGGTCTCCGCCATGGGGGTCTCAATCAGCAGCTCGTCCTTGAGGGCGGCGGCGTCGGTGCTGGTCAGCTGGGTGACGGCGATGAGCAGGGGCCGGGTTCCGTCGGGCCGGGTCAGCCCCTCCAGGGCGGCCCGCATCATGGCGGAGGTCCCGGCGGCGTGGAGGTTCACCATGTCCACATCCAGGCCGGAGAGGACCGCCATGGCCCGCTTCACGGTGTTGGGGATGTCGTGGAGCTTCAGGTCCAGGAAAATCCTGTGTCCCCGGGCCTTGATCTCCCGGACGACGGCCGGGCCCTCGGCGTAATAAAGCTCCATGCCGATCTTCACAAAGGGCTTTTCCCCCGCGGGGAACCGGTCCAGGAAGACAAGGGTCTCCTCCCGGGTTGGGAAGTCCAGGGCGATGATGACGTCCTTAGCCATGGTGCGCTCCTCCTGTCAAATCAGAAATTTTGTCAACGCCCAGCCGTTCACAGACGCCGGGCAGGTTCTCGATGATGGTCTTGCAGGCCCAGGGGTCCCGGAGGTTCGCCGCCCCCACCTCCACGGCGGAGGCCCCCGCCAGCATCATCTCGGCGGCGTCCTCCGCGGAGCTCACGCCGCCGCAGCCGATGATGGGCAGACCCGGAACGGCCTCGTACACGTCCCAGACCATCCGCAGGGCCACCGGGAACACAGCGGGGCCGGAGAGGCCCCCGGTGCGGTTTTGAAGCAGGGGCCGCTTCGTGTTCAGGTCGATGCGCATGCCCAAGAGGGTGTTGATGAGGCACAGGCCGTCCGCCCCCTCCCCCGCGCAGGCCCGGGCGATTTCGGCGATGTCCGTCACGTTGGGGCTGAGCTTCAGGAAGACGGGCTTTTTCGTCGCCGCCCGGACGGCCCTGGTGACGGCGGCGGCGCCTTGAGGGTCCGAGCCGAAGTTCCTTCCCCCGGCGTGGACATTGGGGCAGGAGATGTTGACCTCCAGAATTTTCACCTGCTCCACATCGTCCAGGCGGCGGCAGTTCTCCGCGTACTCCTCCAGGGAGAAGCCGCAGACGTTGGCGATGACCGGGCCGTGGAAAATCCGGGCGATGTTGGGGACCTCCTCCCGGAGGACCGCCTCGAGCCCTGGGTTCTGGAGGCCCACGGCGTTCAGCATCCCGGCGGCGGTTTCCGCGATCCGGGGCTGGCGGTTGCCGGGCCGGGGGTCCCGGGTGGTGCCCTTCCAGGAGAAGGAGCCCAGGAGATCCAGGTCATAAGCATCCGCGAACTCCCGGCCATAGCCGAAGGTCCCCGAGGCGGGAATGATGGGATTTTTCAGGGTCACCCCCGCCAGGGTTACGGAGAGGTCTGCCATACAATGTCCTCCTTGTGGAATATGGGCCCGTCCTTGCACACCCGGCGCAGGCCCTTCTTTGTCTGAATGGTGCAGCCCACGCAGGCCCCGAAGCCGCAGGCCATCCGGGCCTCGAAGCTGAACTGCCCGCCGGTGATTTGGGGCAGGGCGTGGACGGCCTTCAGCATGGCCGTGGGGCCGCAGGCGCAGACAAACCGGCAGTCCGGGAGTTCGTTCAGCACGTCCGTGACAAAGCCGCGGGTTCCCAGGCTCCCGTCCTCCGAGGCGGCCAGCACCTCCGGGCCCAGGGCGGCGAACTCCTCTAAGTAAAAGGCGTCCTCCTTGGAGCGGAAGCCCAGGACCACCTGAACGCTCCGCCCCGCCGCCAGCATCCGCTTCGCCAGGCCATAGAGCGGGGCGGCGCCGATGCCGCCGCCCACCAGGACGGCGCCCTCCGGCGCGGCGCCGAGGCAAAAGCCGTTCCCCAGGCCGGAGAGGGTGCTCAGCTCCGTCCCGGCGGGGAGGCGGACCAGCTCCTTCGTGCCCTCCCCCGCCTCCTTCACCAGCAGGGTCAGGCCCTCCCCGTCCCAGTCGCAGACGGAGATGGGGCGGCGGAGGAATTTCCCCGGCAGCTCGATGTTGACAAACTGCCCCGGCACGGTGACGGCGGAGGTGTCGCCGGACAGGCGGAGCTCCCACACGTCCCCGGTCAATTGCCGGGACCGCTCCAGGGTCCATACGGATTCCTTCATGCTCTCCCTCCTTCCGGCCGGTCACAGCCCCGGATGATTCCGATGACGCCGTTTTCAGATGGCTTCAAGCCCTCCGGAAAAACGATGTTCCCGTCCACAAGCGTCATGCAGACGGCGGCGTTCACCCGCCGCCCGGCGAAGGGCGTGGCCCGGCCCAGGGACCGGAAGCCCGCCGGGTCCACGATGCCCTCGTGGTCCAGGTCCAGCACCGTCAAATCGGCGGGCTGTCCCTCCTCGATGGCCCCGCCCGGCAGGCCGAATATCCGCCGGGGGTTCACGCACAGGGCATTCAGTATGGTTGCCAGAGGAACCTTCCCCGTCTTCACCAGCTCCGTGTACAGCACCGGAAAGGCGCATTCCAATCCCACCACGCCGTTGAGGCTCCCCCGGAGGCCCCGGGATTTCTCCTCCGCCGAGTGGGGGGCGTGGTCCGTGGCGATGCAGTCCACCGTCCCGTCCAGCAGGCCCTCGATCAGCGCGTCCCGGTCCGCGGCGGAGCGGATGGGGGGATTCATCCGGAAGCGCCCGTCATCCTCCAGGTCCTCGTCGCAGAGGCAGAGGTAGTGGGGCCCGGTCTCACAGGTGACGGGGAGGCCCTCCCGCTTCGCCGCCCGGATGAGGGCCACGCTCTCTTTTGTGGACACGTGGCAGACGTGATACCGGCACCCCGTCTCCCGGACCAACCGGATGTCCCGCTCCACCTGTTTCCACTCGCTGGCGGGGTCGTTGCCGGGGAGGCCGTGCCGCTTGGCGAATTCCCCGTCGTGGACGCACCAGCCCTTTGTCAAAAGGCCCTCGTCCTCGCAGTGGGCCACGATGGGCCTGTCCAGCTTTTTGGCAAGGGACATGGCGGCGCGCATCCTGTTCTCGGACTGGACGCCCCTTCCGTCGTCGGAGAAACCGGGGACGTAGGGGGCCAGTGCCTCCAGGTCCGCCAGCTCCTCCCCCTTCTCCCCCCGGGTGATGGTCCCGTAGGGATAGACGCGGACGGCGGCGTCCCGCTGGATGGCGTCCAGCTCCGGCCGGAGGGTCTCCAGGCTGTCGGGCGCCGGGTTCAGGTTCGGCATGGCGCAGAGGGCGGTATACCCCCCCGCCGCCGCCGCCGCCGTGCCGGAGGCCACGGTCTCCTTATAAGAAAAGCCAGGCTCCCGAAGATGAACATGCACATCTACGAAACCTGGAACGATGAAACAATGATTCAATTCAATGACGGAAGCGCCGTCCCGGGAAAGGCGGGGGGAAACGGAAACAATACGCCCCTCGGAAACAGCGATCTCCAAGGGCTGAAACTCTCCGCCGCGAAGGACGGACCCGCCGGTCAGCAGCAGACGCATAGACGCTCTCCTCTCCATTTTCTCAAAGAGTTATCATATCGGAAACCGGCCGCTTTGTCAACAGGGAAAAATCCCCCGCCCCGGTCTTCCCGGGGCGGGGGACGCGCTTACTCGTAAAGTTCCTCGTCGGCGTAGTCGTCGTACTCAGAGCTGAATCTCTGGCTCAGGCGCTTCTTGATGCCGCAGCAGCCGACGCTGAGGTCGTGCCAGCCGCCGATCAGCAGGCAGACGAACGCGGCGAAGGCCAGACTGGCCCCGATGATCTTCATGACCATGCTCGCGGTTTTGCTCATAGCAGCTTCCTCCTAATGTTCCAAAATCGAATCTATCATACACCATCTCCCCGGCTTTTACAAGGGGGATTTGCGCCCCGCCGCCGATTCCTTGAAAAAATGTCTTTACATCTCGTAACCCTTTTGGTAAACTATACGAAGTGTAATAAGATCATTCCAAAGGAGCGTCCGTCTATGAGTTCAGAGTTTTCCCGCACGCTGTCCCTGCTGCGGCAGGAAAAGGGCGTCAGCCAGCGCCTCGCCGCCGGGGAGCTGGGCATCTCCCAGGCCCTCCTCTCCCACTACGAGAACGGCATCCGGGAGCCGGGGCTGGCGTTTGTGGTCAAGGCCTGCGATTATTACGGCGTCTCCGCCGACTTCATCCTGGGCCGCACCCTCTCCCGGGAGGGGAACATGCTGACGGAGCAGGACATCCTGGACGCCGCCGAGCCCAGGAGCAACCTCCGGGGCAGCGTCCTGGCCACCCTCCAGAGCAAGCTGCTCTCCGGCGCGGTGGGGGTCCTGTTCGAGCTTCTGGGCAAGCTGGGGGACAAGGCCTCCGTCAACGCCGCCGCCGCCTATCTCGGCAGCGCGGTCTATCAGCTCTACCGCCACCTTTATCGGGCCTCCGGGGCCAACGAGGGCTATTTCGCCCTGGACCCCAACGTCTGCATCCTGGGCCTGGCCGACGCGGACCGGAAGCTGTCCGAGGTCCGCTTCGCCGCCGCCCTCCGGGACCTGAAGGCCCAGAAGGCGGAGTTCCCGGACCTGTCCTCCCCGGCCATCAACGCCGCCTACCCCGGCCGGTGCCAGAGCCTGACTCAGGTTCTCAGCACCGCCGACGCCCGGCTCACCACCCTGTCGAGGCAGCAGTGAGATGAGCTTTCAGTCGTTCGGCTTCCTGGCCTTTCTCATGGTCACCGCCGCCGTCTGCCTGGGCGCCGCCCGGTGGGACCGGGATATCGCGGCGGAGTGCCTGACCCTGGCCTGCTTGGTCTTCTATGTGATCGGGGGCGGCTGGGCCGCCCTGCTGGTGCTGGTCCTGGGGCTGGCGGTCAGCACCGCCGCCGTCCGGGTTCTCACCAAGCCGGATATCCGTATTCAATCAGAAGACGACGGCCCCGCCGCCTGCGCCTGTCCCCGCCCGAACGCCCGGCGCCGCCGCTGCCTGTTTCTGGCGGCGGCTTGGCACGTGGGGGTGCTGGCGGTGTTCAAATACGCCGGCTTCGTCACCGGCGGGCGGTTCTCCATGGGCTGGGCCCCTCTGGGCCTCAGCTTCTTCACCTTCCAGCAGCTGTGGCTTTTGAAGGAGGCGTACACCGGCGGTTTCCGCCCGGAGCGGCGGGACCTGCGCCTCTACGCCCTCTTCTTCCCCACGGTGGTCTCCGGGCCCATTCTGAAGCCCCAGGCCTTCCTCCCCCAGCTTCACGGGGAGAAGTTCCTCCGCCCCGACGGGCAGGACTTCGCCGCCGCCCTGTACGCCATCGCCTCCGGCATGGCGAAAAAGGTGCTGCTGGCGGACAACCTGGGCATTGTGGTGGGCAATGGCTGGGCGCGCCTGGACGAGCTTTCCGCCCCCGGCGGCTGGCTGGTGATTTTAGGCTACACCCTGCAACTGTACTTCGACTTCTCCGGCTACTGCGACATTGCCGCCGGGTGCGCCCGCCTCTTTGGCCTCCGCCTCCCGGTGAACTTCGATTCCCCTTACCGGAGCCTCTCCGTGGGGGAGTTCTGGAAGCGGTGGCACATCACCCTGACCTCCTTCCTCCGGGAGTGCCTGTACTTCCCCCTGGGGGGGAGCAGGAAGGGAACCGGGCGGACTTGTTTGAACATCCTGATCGTCTTCCTGGTCAGCGGCCTGTGGCACGGGGCGGGGTGGACCTTCCTGATCTGGGGCGGGCTTCACGGCCTGGGCCAGATCGTGGAGCGGGTCTGGGGCAAGAGCCGGGAAAAACTTCCCAAGCTCCTCCGCTGGGCCGTCACCTTCGCCTTTGTCAACGCCGCCTGGGTCTTCTTCCGGGCCCCCGGGGTGTCTCAGGCCTTGACCCTGCTCAGGACCGCCGTCACCGCCGACTTCCGCCCCCCGGCGGACTGGCTGATGGAGGGCGTCTTCGCCAAGGAGGCGGAGGCCTTCGGCATGGTCTTCCCCGCCCTCCGGGCCTGGACGGCCCCGGCGCTTACGTTTGGGCTCTTCGCCGCCGCGATGCTTGCGGCGCTGTGGCCCCGGAACGCCGCGAGGCAGATGGACGAATTCCAGCCCACAGCCCGCCGGGCCGTGGTCCTGGCGCTGCTGACGGCGTGGTCCGTGCTGTCCTTCACCGGGGTGGCCACCTTCATCTATTCCAATTTCTGAGGCTGACCAATGAACAAGATGTATGAGCGCTGGGCCCGCCGCTTCCTGGCGGCGCTGCTGGCGGCGCTGGCCCTGTGCGGCGGGATCGTGTACGCCGTGGACCCCTGCCTTTATTACCGGATGCCGGAGGACCGCCTCCCCGCCTTCTTCAACGAGCGCTATCAGGCGGCGGGCATGGCGAAGAACGTGAAAGCGGACACCGTCCTCCTGGGCACCTCCATGGCCGCCAACTACCGGGCAAGCTGGATCGAGGAGTTCTACCACGGCCCCGGCCTCCGGATCACCATCCCCGACGGGTACTTCTCCGAGTTCGATCAGGTGGTGGACCTGCTCTTCCGGGAGGACCCGCCGGAGCGGGTGCTGTTCGCCCTGGATCTGAACACCCTGATCCGGGACGACTCCGGCGTGACGGACGCCATGCCGGACTATCTCTACAACCGGAACCCCCTGGACGACGTGAAGTATCTCCTGAACAAGGACTCCCTCTATTACAGTCTCTACGCCCTGATCACCGCCCGCCAGGGCGGCGGGCAGACCCTGGACGAGGGCTTCACCTGGGACAGGACCTCCCTCTGGGGAAAATACGAGACCCTGCGGACCTACGACCGGCCCCCGGTCTCCCAGGAACAGACGCCGGAGAACGCCTACCTCTCCTTCACACAGGAAAACCTGATGGTGATGGAGGACTGGTTCCAGGACCACCCGGAGACGAAGTTCGAGATCTTCCTCTCCCCCTACAGCATCCTCTCCTGGGACCGGGCGGTCCGCCGGGGGGACCTGGACGCCCGGATCCGAGCCCTGAGCGTGGCCTGTCACACCCTGAACCGCTGGCCCAACGTCCGGGTCCACGCGCCGCTTTTGGCCAAGGACATGGTAACGGAGCTGAACAACTACTGCGACTACGTCCACCACTCCGGCGAGGCCGGGAAGTGGGTCCTGGGGAACGTCTGCGCCGAGAAATTCCTCCTCCGGGAGGAGGACGTGGAGAAGACCCTGGCGGACTGGCGGGAGTTTGTGATACACTATGACTACGACGCACTGTGGGACGGCGAGTTCTGGGAGCGGTGGTACGAGGACCATGACCAGCCGCCGGACTGGTGCAAGAGCTGAAAAAGGAGGGCCCCATGAAAAAAATCCTGCCCATTGTCCTGGCTTTGCTGATCGGCGCGGCCGCCGGGATGCTGTTTATCACGCCGGGCTTTCATAAGAGGACGGACATCGATCTGCAAAAGTTTTCCGTCTCTGACGACGGGTCCATCGTCACGGTACAGACGTTTCCCGAGGGTTCCATGGGCTTCATCCGGGCCATGGAGGCCAAGCAGTTCGGCGATGAGATCCACTGCTCCTTTTACAGCTGCTTTGGCGGGCTGAACAGCAGCATTGGGTCAGAATACAGGTTTGACATTCAACCGGATGATTCCGCCGAACGGATATACTTCGACCGGGGGACAAGTCCCGACGTTCTAGTCCTGGAGCGGGACCCGGACACCGGCGTGTGGGCGGCAGTGTACCCCCATCTTCCGCAAGTATGACACCATCAAGACTTCCCCAAGGAGGCTTTTCTCTATGATACAGCAAGACCATATCCGCAACTTTTCCATCATCGCCCATATCGACCACGGCAAGTCCACCCTGGCGGACCGCCTGCTGGAGAAGTGCAACGCCGTTTCCCAGCGGGAGATGGAGAGCCAGCTCCTGGACAACATGGACCTTGAAAAGGAGCGGGGCATCACCATCAAGGCCCGGGCCGTGCGGCTGAACTACACCGCCGCCGACGGGGAGGTCTACGCCCTGAACCTCATTGACACCCCGGGCCATGTGGACTTCAACTATGAGGTGTCCCGGTCCCTGGCCGCCTGCGAGGGGGCGGTGCTGGTGGTGGACTCCACCCAGGGCGTGGAGGCCCAGACCCTGGCCAACACCTACCTCGCCATGGAGCACGACCTGGAAATTCTCCCGGTCTTCAACAAGATCGACCTCCCCGCCGCCAACCCCGCCCAGGCCAAGCAGGAGGTGGAGGACATCATCGGCCTCCCGGCCCTGGACGCGCCGGAGATCTCCGCCAAAATGGGGGTCAACATCGACGCGGTGCTGGAGGACATTGTGAAGAACGTCCCGCCCCCCGCCGGGGACGAAAAGGCCCCCCTGAAGGCGTTGATCTTCGACAGCCAGTATGACAGCTACCGGGGCGTCATCGTCTACATGCGCCTCATGGAGGGGTCCCTCCGAACCGGGCAGACGGTGAAGATGATGGCCTCCGGCGCCAGCTATCAGGTGGTGGAGTGCGGCCACCTGCTGCCCCTGGGCATGGAGCCCTGCGACTGCCTCCGGGCGGGGGAGGTGGGCTATTTCACCGCCTCCATCAAAAATGTCCAGGACACCCGGGTAGGCGACACGGTCACCGACGCGGCGAACCCCGCGGCGGAGGCCCTCCCCGGCTACCGGCCCGTGCAGCCCATGGTCTACTGCGGCATCTACACCGAGGACGGGTCCAAGTACCCGGACCTCCGGGACGCCCTGGAAAAGCTCCGCCTCAACGACGCGTCCCTCTCCTTCGAGCCCGAGTCGTCTGTCGCCCTGGGCTTCGGCTTCCGCTGCGGCTTTCTGGGCATGCTCCACATGGAGGTCATCCAGGAGCGGCTGGAGCGGGAATTCGACCTGGACCTGGTGACCACCCTGCCCTCCGTCATCTACGACGTGTACAAGACCGACGGCAGCCTCGTCCGGGTGGACAACCCCCACAACTACCCGGACCCGGCCTCCATCGAGCGGGCGGAGGAGCCCTATGTGAAGGTGTCCATCATCTCCCCCAACGACTACGTGGGCAACATCATGCCCATGTGCCAGGAGCGCCGGGGGGAGTTCAAGGACATGCAGTACCTGGACACCCATCTGGTGGAGCTCCACTATCAGATGCCCCTGAATGAGATCATCTACGACTTCTTCGACACGCTGAAGGCCAACACGAAGGGCTACGCCTCGCTGGACTACGAGCTCTCCGGCTACCGGCCCAGCGAGCTGGTGAAGGTGGACCTTCTTCTCAACGGCGACCAGGTGGACGCCCTGAGCTTCATCGCCCACAAGGACAAGGCCTATCCCCGGGCCCGGAAGCTCTGCGAGAAGCTGAAGGAGAACATCCCCCGCCAGCTCTTCGAGGTGCCGGTGCAGGCCGCCATCGGCGGGCGGGTCATCGCCCGGGAGACCGTCAAGGCCATGCGGAAGGACGTGCTGGCCAAGTGCTACGGCGGCGACATCACCCGGAAGAAGAAGCTGCTGGAAAAGCAGAAGGAGGGCAAGAAGAAAATGCGCTCCCTGGGCTCCGTGCAGATTCCCACGGAGGCGTTTCTGGCGGTGCTCAAGCTGGATGAATGAAGAAAGGACCGCCCTGCCGGGCGGTCCTTTCTTCAACCGATGCTGATCGCGCTGACCGGGCACTCGTCCCGGGCGGACTGGGCCGCGTCCATCAGGTTGTCGGGCACTTCCCCGCCGTGGGCGAAGCCGTCGTCCCCCATGGTGAAGACCTCCGGGCAGTTCCCGGCGCACAGGCCGCATCCGATGCAGCTTTCGTTGACCGTCGCGTTCATAAACGTCTCTCCAATCAAAGCAAAAATCCGCCCCGTCCCAGAGGAATGGGGCGGCAAGGCCTAGTTTGCCTCATTTTTTGATTTTCACTCTTTCAGCACGTCCACGGCTTCCACGCCGTAGTACCGGAACAGGGTCAGGGCCTTCTCCCCGATCCGCTCCCCGGACACCGCCACGGGCACCGCCGGGGGGCAGCTCACCGTGGGCGCCCCGCAGATTCTCCCCAGGCTCTCCCCCGCCTGGACGGTCTCCCGGGGGGCGAAGAGGGCTTCCCGGACGGACATCACCCGCTCCCCCTTCGCCAGGGGCGGGGCCGGGCGGGAAGCTCCGCGGCAGGGCGCCACGGCATGAAGCGCATCCTCCACGGCCCGGAACGCCTCCCCGTCCGTGGACCCGGAGGCCATCAGCACCACATGGTCCCGGTCCGCGTACTCCGGCTCCACGCCTCCGGCCCGCAGAAGGTCCGCCAGGGCGAAGCCGTCCCGGCCGGAGGCGGCGGCGTCAAAGGTGAGCTTCAGGGGTTCGTTCCCCGCAAAGACCCAGCCCCGTTCGGAGAGGCCCTGTTTCAGCGATTTCAGCCCTTCGGCGGCGGCGCGGATACGCTCCGGGCCCTCCCCTGTCAGCCAGTCGCCGCACAGGTCCAGGGAGGCCATCGTCAGGTACGACGGGCTGGTGGACCCGAAGAGGGCCAGGGCCTCCCTGGCCCTCTCCCGGAACGCCGCCGGGGCGGTTTTGGAAACATGCAGGTACGCCCCGCCGGTGAGAACCGGCAGGGTCTTGTGGGCGGAGTCGCAGCAGAGGTCCGCCCCCTGGTCCAGGGGGTGGAGGGAGGATTTCAGAAACCGCAGGTAAGCCCCGTGGGCGTTGTCCACCAGCAGCGGCGTCCCCCGGGCGCGGCAGACCTCCGCCAAAGCCGGGATGTCCTGGAGATTTCCCAGGTAGTCGGGGCTGGTGACGTAGACGGCGGCGGGGGGCGCGTCCAGGGCGGACAGGGCCTCCTCCAGGCCCGCCGCCGTGACGGGACAGGCGCAGAGGGAGGCGCTTTCCCCCTCCTCCGGCCACAGCCACACCGGCTTGAAGTCCAGCAGGGCGGCGGCGTGGACGAAGGACTTGTGGACATTCCGGGCGGCCAGAATCACCGGCGGCGTGCCTGCCCGGCGGCGCTGGAGGGCCAGGAACAGCATGGCCTTGACGCACTGGCTGGACCCCTCGGTGGAGTAGAACGTGGCGGCGGAGCCGAAGAGGGCGGCGGCGTTTTCTTCGCTCTGGGCGATGATCCCCGCCGCCTCATGGAGGGAGTCCGCGCCGGGGATCTCCGTCAGGTCCCAGGCCTCGCAGCCCAAGGGGCCCCGGCCCTTGTGGCCCGGCATGTGGAAGCGGGCCGTACCCTTCCGCTGATAGTCCCGGAGAAAGTCCCGAATGGGGGTGGTCATGCCTCCCGCCCCTCCGCGTCCTCCGCCAAAGCGGCCTGGAGCATGATGGCGCACTCCATCCGCTTGCGGAAAAGCTCGCAGCCCGCCTCATACACGCCCCGGATGGACCCGGAGGCGTGATAGGCGTTGGCGGCGCAGCCGCCGGAGCAGTAGAGCTTCGCCCAGCAGTCCGCGCACTCGGGCCGGGCGTAGGCGTTGCAGGAGCGGAACTCCTCCCGGAGGGCGGTATTGGTCACGCCCTTCCACACGTCCCCCAGCCTGTACGCCTCCTCCCCCACGAACTGGTGGCAGGGGTACAGGTCCCCCCAGGGGGTGACGGCCATATACTCCGTGCCGCTGCCGCAGCCGGACACCCGCTTGTAGACGCAGGGCCCCCCGGCGAGGTCCAGCATGTAGTGGTAGAAGGTGATGGGCCGGCCCTCCCGGTGGCGCTTGAGCATCTCCACGGCCAGGAGCTCGTACTGCTCCTTGACGGTCTCCAGGTCCTCCGCCGTCAAAGCCGCCGGGTCCCCGGGGGCGCAGACCACCGGCTCCATGGAGAGCTCAGTGAAGCCCAGGTCCGCCATGTGGAAGAGGTCCTTCGTGAAATCCGGGTTCCGGTGGGTGAAGGTGCCCCGCATATAGTACCGGGTTCCCCCCCGGGCCTTCACCAGCTCCTGGAACCTGGGAACAATGCGGTCATAGCTGCCGTTTCCGGCGTAGTCCACCCGGAGGGCGTCGTGAATCTCCTTCCGCCCGTCCAGGGAGAGGACCACATTGTCCATCTCCCGGTTGGCGAAGTCGATGACGTCCTGGTCAATCAGCATCCCGTTGGTGGTGAGGGTGAAGCGGAAGTGCTTGCGGCAGGGCTCCTCCCGGGTCCGGGCGTAGGCCACCAGGTCCTTCACCACCTGCCAGTTCATCAGCGGCTCGCCGCCGAAGAAATCCACCTCCAGGTTGGTCCGATCCCCCGAGTGGGCGATGAGGAAGTCCAGGGCCTGCTTCCCCACCTCGAAGCTCATCAAAGCCCGGTCGCCGTGGTATTTCCCCTGGCTTGCGAAGCAGTAGGAGCAGTTGAGGTTGCAGCTGTGGGCCACGTGGAGGCACAGGGCCTTCACCACGTCGCCGGAACGCTCCTTGAAGGTCCCGGCGATGTCCGCGAAGGTGTCCGGCGTGTGGAGCTGCCCGGACCGCACCAGGGCCTCCACGTCGGCGATGCACTCCCGGAGCTCCGCCTCCGTCACGTCGGGGCGGTCCGGGTATTTTTCCAGCAGGGTCTTCACGATCTCCTCCGCCGTGTGGTCCGGCCAGAGGGCGATGACGTCATAGGCCACCTCGTCCACCACGTGGACCCCGCCGGAGCAGCTGTCCAGGACGATGTTGCAGCCGTTCAGTTTGTATTGATGTACCATGGGAATCCTCCTGTGTGGAATTCAAGGAAAAGCGCCGCCCGTGAGGCGGCGCTTCGCGTTTTCACTTCTGCTCGCACTTCTGATTGGCGACGCCGCAGGAGGTCTTGCAGGCGGACTGGCAGGAGGTCTGGCACTCGCCGCAGCCGCCCTTCTTGGCGCTCTCGCAGAGACTGCGGGTCTCCAGGGTCTTGATTCTCTTCATGATATTTACTCCCATCTGAATTGAATTTGAAACGCTCCGCTCTTGGGACAAGCGGCCTTTTGTCTTGGACAGTTTAGCACAGGACCGCCGGAAAGTCAAGGGGCGGCTTTGCCGCCCCGGCGGTCCCGGAGGACGCACAGGGCCCCGCCGGCGAAGACGCACAGGTCCGCCAGATTGAAGACGTAGCGGTCCAGGGGCCTCGGGGCCCGGGGGAACTGGAGGTAGTCGCGGACCCGGCCCTCCGTCAGCCGCTCCCGGAGGTTGCTGAGGCCCCCGCCCAGAATCAGCCCCGTCCCCAGGGGGCAGCGCCGCCGCCGGGTCCACAGCAGCCCCAGCGCCGCCGCCGAGGCCAGGGGCAGGACCTCCGCCGGAATGGGCAGGCTGAAGGCCGCCCCCTCGTTCCAGACCGGCTTCAGCCGGACCCGGCCCCCCAGGTACTCCGCGCCGGGACGGCCCGCCCGGTCCAGGCCCGCCCGCGCGGCGGCGCAGCCGGAATACGCCGCCAGGGCGGCGAACAGTGTTCCTCCCATGCTCATTCCTCCTCCTGCTTGTTCTTCTCCGCCTGCTCCATGGCGGCCCGGAGGGCCCCGTGGCTCCGGCGGTTGTTGTCGGCCAGAATCCGGGCGATCCGGCCCTGGACCTGCTCCACCTCCTCCCGGAAGGCGGAGGCCGAGACCCGAAGGGCCCCGTGGCCCAGGATGATCAGCTGCTCCGGCCCGTCGGAGGTGGCCACCCGGACCCGGTACCGCTTCCCCAGCTCATAGGTGGCCCGCTCGATATAGGCGTCCGCCGTCTCCGCCTCCTTGGTGTAGACCACGTGGATGCTGTGGTACTTCTTCACGGACCCCTGGCCCCCCCGGACCTTGTAGGCGTCGAAGACGGCGATGACCTGACAGCCCCGGCAGCCCTGGTAGTTGCAAAGAAGGTCACACAGGGCCGCCCGGGCGGCGTCCAGGCTCTCCCGGGCGACCGCCTTCAGCTCCTCCCAGGCGAAGATGATGTTGTACCCGTCCACCAGCAGGTACTCCGGCCGGTTGTCCGGGCGGCGGATGGCCCGGGACGGCGCCGCCTCCGATGAGACGGGCCTCCGGGGGGCCTTGGGGGGCAGGAAGTCCCGGCGCTTCACCGCCCCGTAGGTCCGCTCGAAGATGGCCTGGAGCTCCTTGTCCTGCTCGATGGTCCCGGCGTAGGCGGCGCTTCGCCGGGTCTCCGGCTCCTTGGCCTCCTCCGGCGCCGGGGCGTTCAGGCGGATGCCGCTGTCCACGTGGGCCTGGGCGGGGACGTCGGTCCACTTCACCGTATACCCCGCCCCGTGGGCGCAGAAGACGGAGTCCGGCGTGTTCTCCACGTCCCGCTCCGGGTCGTAGCCGATGGCCTCGATCACCGCTTCCGGGTCCGCGCAGGGCCGGTACCCGGCGGGCCGTAGGCTCAGGCGGCCCTGGCCCTTGGTGTAGGCGGCCAGCTCCCGGGCGTAGTCCCCCAGGGCGGCCACCGGGGCCTCCCCGGTGAGGACGGCCTCGTCCCCCAGGGTCTCCGGGGCCTCCGTCTCGCCGCCCATCTGCTGGACGTCGTTCAGGGCCCGGCCCAGCTGGGCGGCGGGCAGCTCCAGGCGGAAGGCGTACCAGGGCTCCAGCAGGACGCTCTCGGCGCTCATCAGCCCCTGGCGCACCGCCCGGTAGGTGGCCTGACGGAAGTCGCCGCCCTCGGTGTGCTTCTCGTGGGCCCGGCCCGCCGTCAGAGTGATCTTCATGTCCGTGACGGGGGACCCGGTGAGAACCCCCAGGTGCGGCTTCTCCCACAGGTGGGTCAGGATGAGCCTCTGCCAGTGGCCGTCCAGCTGGTCCTCCGGGCAGACGGAGGCGAAGCGCAGGCCCGTCCCCCGGGGCAGGGGCTCCAGAAGGAGATGGACCTCGGCATAGTGCCGCAGAGGCTCGAAGTGGCCCACGCCCTCCACCGGGGCGGCGATGGTCTCCCGGTACACCACCCGGCCCGCGCCAAATCGCGCTTCAATACCGAAGCGCTCCTTCAACCGGCGCTGGAGAATCTCCGTCTGGACTTCCCCCATCAGCTGGACCCGGACGGCCCCGGCGGTCCAGGACACCCGGAGCTGGGGGTCCTCCTCCTCCAGGAGACGCAGGGCCTTCAGGGCCGTGGAGGGGTCCGCCGCCGTCTCCATCTGGTAGGCCAGCACCGGCTCCAGGGCGGGGACGGTCCAGGCGGTCTCATACCCCAGTCCCTGACCCGGCAGGGCCCGGCTCAATCCGGTGACGGCCACCACCGTCCCGGCGGGGGCGCTGTCCACCGGCTGAAACCTGGCCCCGGAGTAGAGGCGGAGCTGGTCCGCCTTCTCCTCCCAGACCTCCTCCTCCGGCGTGTCCGGCCTGCGGTTGGTCAGCAGGTCCTTGGTTTTCAAGACGCCGCCGGTGACCTTCATCCAGGTGAGCCGGGCCCCCCGGTCGTCCCGGGAGACCTTGAAGACCCGGGCCCCGAACTCCGGCCCATAGGTTTGCAGGGGCGCGTGGCGGCGGAGGGTTTCCAAAAGCGCCTCCACCCCCTCCAGCTTCAGCGCGGAGCCGAAGAGGCAGGGGAACAGCTTCCGCCGCCGGATCAGGTCCGTCAGGTCCTCCTCCGACACCGCCCCGGATTCCAGATAGCGCTCCAAAAGCGCCTCGTCGCAGACGGCGGCCTCCTCGGCCAGAGCCGACCGCGGCAGGGAGAAATCCACGCAGCCCCCGTCCAGGCGCTGTTTCAGCTCCGCCAGCAGGGCCTCCCGGTCCGTGCCCGCCAGGTCCATCTTGTTGAGAAAGAGGAACGTGGGCACGGCGTACCGCTCCAGCAGCCGCCAGAGGGTCCGGGTGTGGGCCTGAACCCCGTCGGAGCCGCTGACCACCAAAACCGCGCAGTCCAGCACCTGTAGGACCCGCTCCGCCTCGGCGGAGAAGTCCACGTGGCCCGGGGTGTCCAGCAACGTGACGTCCAGGTCCCCCAAAGAGAACTCCGCCTGTTTGGAGAAGATGGTGATGCCCCGCTCCCGCTCCATCTCGTCGGTGTCCAGGAACGCGTCCCGGTGGTCCACCCGGCCCAGGCGGCGGATGGCCCCGCTCTGATACAGCAGGGCCTCGGAGAGGGTGGTTTTCCCGGCGTCCACGTGGGCCAGGACGCCCATGACCAGCTTGTTCATCGTGATACCTCCTGTAGGGGCCGCCGCCCTCGGCGGCCCTATCCGGCGCGGAACAGGGCCCAAAGCAGGCCGTAGACCACCGGCTGGTGAAGCATGTAGATGAGGAGGGAATGCCGCCCCATGGCCGTGACCAGGGGCACCCGCCGGATCTCCCGGACCTCCTCCGGCCGGAGCCGGAAGAGGAACCACCCCGTCAGGAACAGGAAAAACCAGGGGAACAGGGAGAAGTAGTCCGTGGAGAAGAAGTCCGCCGGAGGGAAGCCCGGCAGGGCGGTGAGGTGGTCCCGGTACAGCCCGGCGGGCAGGGCGGCGAAGCGCATGCCCTCAAAGCCCAGGAACCCGGCGTTCACGTCCCGGGTCACCAGGAACAGCAGGAAGCTCCCCGCCGCCCCCGCCTGGGCGGGGACACGCTCCAGCGCCGGGGCCAGGGGGACCAGCAGCATCGACGAGGCCCCCAGCAGGGTCAGCACGCCGCAGTAGACCAGATTCCCGGGCATGAAGAACCACGTGACGGCGGTGATCAGCGCCCCGCAGAGGAAGACCGTCAGCCCCCGGCGGAGCTGCCGCCGCCCCAGGGACCAGCAGTAGCCGGACAGCAGGATGAAGGTCCAGCAGATGCTCTGCTGCCACACGTGGGCGGCGAAGCCGTGGTACCAGGGCCAGTCCGCGCCGAACATGTAGACCATGTCCCAGCTGGCGTGATAGAGGATCATGCTCACCAGAGCGAGGCCCCGGATGGTGTCCAGGACCTGATAGCGGCGGCGTTCCAAGGCGGGGCCTCCTTTCCGGGTATGGCATTGCGGGGAGAAAACGGGCCGGCACAGAGGCCGGCCCCTACATATCCTTTTGTAGGGAGCGGCCTCCGCGCCGCTCCGTTTCCGGCAGGGACAATTTAATAAGCCACGCCCCAGTAGATGTCGGTCTTGCAGGGCTTGCCGCACACGGGGCAGACGCCCTCGGTGCCACTCTGCTTCAGGGGCATGCAGCGGGAGCTGACCCCCGCCCGCTCCTTCATGGCCAGCTCGCACTCCAACGAGCCGCACCACTTGGACCGCAGGAAGCCGCCCTTGCCCTCGGCGATGGCCTTGGCCTCCTCCGGGGTGGAGATGTCGAAGGTGTTGTCCTCCCGGTTTTGGAGCGCCATGGCGTACATGTTCTCATGGACCGCGTCCAGGAGCCTTTTCACCGTCTCCTCCAGGTCCGCCAGGGGCACAAACGTCTTCTCCCCGGTGTCCCGGCGGGCGATGACGCACTGCTCCTTCTCCATGTCCTTGGGCCCGATCTCCACCCGCAGGGGCACGCCCTTCATCTCGTACTCGGCGAACTTCCAGCCGGGGGAGTTGTCGGAGTCGTCCATTTGGGAGCGGATTCCGGCCTGCTTCAGCCGGTCCCGAAGGGACGCGGCGGCGTCCAGGACGCCGGGCTTGTGGGCCGCCACGGGGATGACCACCGCCTGGATGGGGGCCACCCGGGGGGGCAGCACCAGGCCGTTGTCGTCTCCGTGGGTCATGATGATGCCGCCGATCATCCGGGTGCTGACGCCCCAGCTGGTCTGATGGGGGTGGTGGAGCTGGTTGTCCTTCCCGGTGTAGGTGATGTCGAAGGCCCTGGCGAAGCCGTCCCCGAAATAGTGGCTGGTCCCCGCCTGGAGGGCCTTGTGGTCGTGCATCATGCACTCCACGGTGTAGGTCTCCTCGGCGCCCTTGAACTTCTCCTTGTCCGTCTTCCGGCCCCGGAGGACGGGCATGGCCAGGAAGTTCTCCATGAAGTCCGCGTAGACGTTCAGCATCCGCATGGTCTCCTCCCGGGCCTCCGCCTCGCCGGCGTGCATGGTGTGGCCCTCCTGCCAGAGGAATTCCCGGTGGCGGAGGAAGGGCCGGGAGGTCTTCTCCCAGCGGAGCACGCTGCACCACTGATTGTAGAGCTTGGGCAGGTCCCGCCAGGAGTGGATGATGTTGGCGTAGTGCTCACAGAAGAGGGTCTCGGAGGTGGGGCGGACGCAGAGCCGGTCCTCCAGCTTCTCGCTGCCCCCCACGGTGATCCAGGCGCACTCCGGGGCGAAGCCCTCCACGTGGTCCTTCTCCTTCTGGAGCAGGGACTCGGGGATCAGCACGGGGAGATAGACGTTCTCGTGCCCCGTCTCCTTGAAGCGGCGGTCCAGCTCGTTCTGGATGTTCTCCCAGATGGCGTAGCCGTAGGGCCGGTAGATGAACATGCCCTTGACGGAGGTGTAGTCGATGAGCTCCGCTTTCTTGCACACGTCGGTGTACCACTGGGCGAAGTCCGCGTCCCGGGCGGTGATGGCGTCCACTTGTCTTTTATCCGTAGCCATAGCGTTCTCGTTCCTTTCCTGTTTGAGGTTCCAAAACAACCATTTCATTTTATCCGCCCGGGGCGGGATTGTCAACGGGTTTTGCCTTGTTTCATGGGCCGGTTTTGGGCCCATTGCAATTTTTGCCGCGCTGTGGTATGGTAACTTCGGCAGGAAGGGCGGGGCCAGCTCCGAAAGGAGGGCGGCCCATGCGTATTACAGAAACCATCGCGTTATTTATGCTCGTGATCGCGGCTGTTTCTCTGGGTCTCCAGATAAAGAAATAACCGCCCCCCGAGGATAGCGAGAAGCGGCAATTTCAAGCTCTAAACTTGTCAAGTTGGCCGCCTCTCTGCTGACACCAGAGGGAACGTCCTTCCTGCTCAGTATACCCAAGCGCCCCGGAGTTGTCAAGAGGCTCCGGGGCGCTTTTTCGCCCCTCAGCGTGGATTGCCTGAAACAGCAGCAAATTTCGCCGGGGCTTTCAAATACCGTTCTATTTCCGCTCTCGACCGAAATACGACAATTTCTCGGCCCTCTCGGTAACGCTCCAGGAGCCGGTAGAGCTCCGGCAGCTGCGTCCGCGGAAAGTCCAGAATCCACTGCCGGAACTCCGCGTCAAACGCTTCCTCCACCCAGGGCATATCCTCCCGCTTTTTTCCAATGCGGGCCTCTGCGCCGGCAAGGCAGAGCTCCAGCGGGAAATCCAGCAAAAAGGCCGTGTCGCAGGCGGCCAGCCGCCGCTCTGCCGTGCGCTGGTAGTTCCCGTCGATAATCCAGCGGTCCTTTGCCAGCACCTTGCCCAGCTCTGCGTCAAACTGCTCTGGAGAACAGGTGGTCCGGTCCGGTTTGTGCCACAGCATATCCAAATAGTAAAGAGGAATCCCGGACGCATCCCTGAGCCTTCGCGCAAATGTGCTCTTTCCCGCGCCGGGACACCCGAGGACAATTGCCTTCCGCATTCTCTCACCGCCCCGGCAGGGGGAAGGCCCGCATGATGACCCTTCCGAAGCAGGCCAGCGCCCGCCCGGCGGAGGAGGTCAGCACCACGTCTGCGTCGGCCCGGGCCCGGTTCAGGGAGAAGAGGTACACGATGCCCGCCGGGTCCCGGTAATACTGCTTGCACAGAATGTCCCCGTCCACGCAGAAGACGCCCACGTCCCCCGCCTTCAGCGGGTCCCGGTTCACGTAGGCCACGGACCCGTCGGCGATGTAGGGTGCCATGGAGTCCCCCTGGATCCGCACGGCGAACTCCGCCGCCGGGGGCACCTCCCCCGTGACGGGAATCAGGTCGTAATCCTCCCCGAAGGCCGGGGAGGCGTACCCGGCGGCGGCGGGGGTCCGGTACAGGGGAATCATCCGGGGCTCCGGGGCCTCAGGCCCGGCCTGAGCCTCGTCCCGGTAGGCGCACAGGGCGTCCACCATGGTCCCCACCGTCTCCCGCCCCAGGGCGGACAGTCCCCGGTATCCCTCCAGCAGCCTCCGCTCCTTCGGCCCCAGCAGCTGCCTGTTGTACTGAAAGCTGTCCTGAAACAGCGTATTCGGGTCCACCTCCAAGGCGTCGAACAGCCGCAGCATGATCTCCTCCTTGGGAAAGCTCACCCCCGTCTCATAATTCCCCACCGCGGAGGGAGAGACCCCCAGCAAAGCGGCCAGCTCCGCCCGGGTCATGTCCAATTCTCCCCGCCGGGCCCGCATCCTCTCGCCAAACGACATCCCCGCACCCCCTTTTCACTTTTCTCATCTTACCAGTTTGTCAAAGCCCTGTCAATCTTTTTTACAAGATTCTTGTGAAAACCCCCTTGACATTCTAGAACATATGTGCTATTTTAATTTCACCGCCAAGTAACTTGTAATTCCACTCCCCCGTCCCCCGCGCCGCCAGCGCAGCGCCGCGGCGCCCCCCCTTCGTCCCTCGTCCCCCGTAAAAAAAGAATCACCTGCGAACCCAACGCAGTGGTTCGCAGGTGAAAGCGAAGAAATTCCCGCCGGAGTGCAGTTTTCGGCGAAGCCGGAAACGGAACGGCGGCGGGAATTTCTGAGCTGGTGGGGGAAGGTGGATTCGAACCACCGAAGTCAGTGACAACAGATTTACAGTCTGCCCCATTTGACCGCTCTGGAATTCCCCCATATTCAATTGGCGTTGGAAAGAAGGTGGAGCTGGTGGACGGACTCGAACCCCCGGCCTGCTGATTACAAATCAGCTGCTCTACCAACTGAGCTACACCAGCAGTTCCAACAGCAGTGTTTATTCTAGCAGACAGTTTTCCTTTTGTCAACATTAATTTTCCCTGTTTTCAAGGTTTTTTTAAAGGAGAGGATTTCCATGACAACCACGCGGAAACGCCCCGGAATCGCCCCCCTCCGCTGCACGCTGTGCGGCCGGGAGGTCCTCCGGGGAGAGGAGTATTGGGCCTGCAGCGGACACCTGGCCTGCCGGGAGTGCCTGCCGGAGCTGGCCCGGCGGGAGCTGGCCCCCTGCCGGGAAATCTGCGGAAGGGAGGCGCGGGTATGACCCTTCTGGAGATGTCGGCCTCCTATCGAAACAGCGCCGCCGCCATCCACGGGCGCATCGCGGAGCTGCGGGCCCGGGAGCGGGCCCAGGCGGACCCGGAGGAGGCCGGCCGCCTCCGCCGGCGGATCAACGAGCTGACCCCCCTCTGGCGGGAGGCCCGGGAGCTGGCGGTCCTCACCGCCCACTACTACGACAGGAGCTATCACAAAGATGAGAAATACACGTTATGAGAGTCCCTTCGACACCCGGGCCAGCGAGTGGATCGGCGACCTGACGGTCTGGACCCGGCAGAACGCCGGGGACAACAGCGAGCGTCTGGAGCGCCTCCGGCGGAACCTCCGCCAGGCCCGGGAGCGGGAGCTGACCCCCCGCCAGCGGCAGGTGCTGGACCTCTACTACGACCGGGGGATGACCATCCCCCGGATCGCGGAGGAGCTGGGCCTGAACCGCTCCACCGTCTCCCGGACCCTCCGCCGGGCCCGGGACCGGCTCTTCCGGTACCTCCGCTACGCTTTGTAGACTTTCCACGGGAAAACCCGGGATCTTCCCGCCGTTTCGTCCATTCTGTTCCGCTTTTCCTCTTGCGGTTTTCCCCGGAAGCGGATATAATCAGGGAACAAGGACGCCGCCCCGCGAACCGCCGGGCGGCTGAGACCGGCGGGACCGCCGGACCGGGAGGAACGACATGAAAGACATGATGTACAATTCCCTGCACAACCGCTGGCTGCGGCTGGCGGCCGCCATGCTGGGGGAGGGCGTGGTGGCCCTGGCCCTCCGCCTCTTCATCGTGCCGCTGGGCCTGTACTCCGGCGGGCTCATGGGCCTGTGCCAGCTGATCCGCACCCTGCTGCACGACACCCTGGGCCTGGAGGCGGACATCGCCGGCGTCCTCTACTTCCTCAGCAACATTCCCATCCTGCTCCTGGGCTGGAAGACCCTGGGGCCCAGGATGACCTTCAAGACCATCGCCTGCACCGTGTCCTTCTCCTTTTTCTATAGTATCTTCCCCTCGCCCTCCGTCCCCATCGTGGACGACTACCTGACCTCCTGCCTCTTGGGTGGCATCATCGTGGGCACCGCCAGCGGCATCGTGCTGACCTGCGGCGGCAGCGGCGGCGGACTGGACATCGTGGGCTTGTGCCTGAGCAAGCGGGGCAGCCGCTTCACCGTGGGCAAGTTCTCCCTGACCTTCAACTTCTTCCTCTACGCCGCCTGTCTGGTTCTCTTCATCCCGGAGGTGGCCATCTACTCCGTCATCTACAACTTCTTCTCCGCCATGGTGCTGGACCGGATGCACCAGCAGAACGTGAACGTCCAGGCCATGATCTTCACCAAGGAGGACGAGAAGGAGTTGGGCCGCTTCATCATCGAGAAGCTGGGCCGCAGCGTCACCTACTGGGAGGGCGTCGGCGCCTACAGCGGAAAGGGGCTCCACGTGCTGGTGGTGTGCCTTTCCAAGTTCGAGATCGAGGAGCTGCTCCACGCCGTCCACGAGCGGGACGACCACGCCTTCGTCACCGTCCAGGAGCGGGTCCGGGTCTTCGGCAATTTCGTGCGGAAGCTGGAGTGACGGGAAACCGGCTGTTAAAAGAGGACTGCCGCATGGCAGTCCTCTTTTCGCGCGTGCTTTATCTTCCTGTTCGGTCCGCGCGCCTTCTCACAGCGCGTCCCCCCTGCCCGTGATCAGCTCCGCCATAAGCTGGGCCCCAAAGCGGAAGGCGAAGCGGAAGCGGTCAAAGTCCCTCATATCCTCGACGCGGCTTCCCGCGTCCAAGCAGGCGTCCAGAAGGTCCCGCTGCTCCTCCGTCATGGAAGCGGTGAGCCGCTCCAGATTTTCGTTTTTGATCCGCGCCGCCCTGACAAAGGGCGAGTCCTGCCCGTGGACTCTCTCCCGGGGCAGGTCATACAGCAGCTCCAGAATGTTCTCCACCGTTGGATCATCCTTTCTTTGTTCTTTTTCGGCCGATACCGCTTGAAAGGAAAGGCGGCGTATGGTATGATATTTACGCTGTTCTTGCCTTTTGGCAGGTATCGGCCTTGGGAGGGAAGCGGTGTCATCTTTGTAGGGTTGCGCCGCTTCCTTCATTTTTTCAGGTCGTCATGCACCTTGTGGATACCACGCCGAACGACTTCCGCTTTTGATACATCCAGTTCTTTTGCACACTCGTCCAGCTTCTCAGCGGATGCTTTGTCAAGGCGGACTTTCAGAGAAGTATCTTTCGGGTTATCAGTAGGACGCCCCATTTTTTTGTCCCCCAATATCATCACCTCACTTTTTGGGGTCGCTAATATTATAACTTACCGACGCCGCAAAGTCAAGAAAATTTTGGGTGGGAAATCATCTTGTAGGGGAGGGGCTCTGTCCCCTCCCGTTCTTCTGGAAGCTCCATGCTTCCGGGGGAAACGGGGCGGGACAGAGCCCGCCCCCTACATACCTTCTCCCGATAGAACACCCTGTAGGGGCGGACCTGCGTGTCCGCCCTTCTCCCGAAACCTGGGCACTCCCGATAGAAGGGCGGACACATAGGTCCGCCCCTGCGGTTCGTCTTCCGACAGCCCTCCCCATGCCCGGGAACCGGCCCGGTCAGGGGACCGGGCCCCACACCCCTTCTACCGGTAGAACACCCTGTGGGGCCCGCACCCCTGTGCGGGCCATTCCCCCGGAACTGCCCTTCTGTCAATGGAACAGGGGCGGATGATATCCGCCCCTGTTCCCGGCAAAATCATGTTCCCGTCCCCTCCAGAATCTCCCGGACCCGCAGAACCTCCCCCTCCACGGAAAACCGGACCTCCAGCCCGGCGAAGCCGAAGCCGTAGACCCGCCCCGGGTCGTCCTGGTACTTGGGCCGGGGGTCCAGGGCCAGCACCGCCCGGAGGGCCTCCCGCCGGTCCGGCGGGACCTTTTCCCAAAGCGCCGCCGGGCACTCCACCGCCAGGGCCTCCCCGTCGGGGGCGGCGGCGGCGAAGCCCCCCAGGGCCTCGGGACGGCAGTCGGCGTAGGGAAGATAGGGCTTGACGTCCAGAATGGGCGTGCCGTCCATCAGATCCGCCCCCCGGACCCGGAGGACGGTTCCCCACTCCGCCGTCTCCTCCATCCCCGCCAGGGTGACGGCGGACAGGGCGATGGGGTTGGGCCGGAAGGGGGACCGGGTGGCGAAGACCCCCAGCCGGGCGTTCCCCCCCAGCCGGGGCGGGCGGACCGTGGGGGACCAGCCCTCCCGGACCGCCCGGTCGAAGACCCAGAGCAGCCACACGTGGGAAAATCCCTCCAGCCCCCGGAGGGCGGCGGGGTCCCGGTACGCCGGCTCGAAGACCACCAGGGCCTCCAGCGCCTCCACCAGTCCGCTCTGGCGGGGGACGCCGAATTTTCCGGCGAAATCGCTTCGGATATGGGCAATGGGCCGCATGGTGAATTCCCGCATGACGCGCGCACCCTCCTTTCCTCTGCCGCATATTATACAGGAGTGGGAGGGAAAATGGAAGCATGTAGTCCGGACCGCCGGAAGGGCCGGAGGGCGGGCGGTCCGGAGAGGGCGCTTAAAACACGCTGTCCATGGCGTCTCCGGCGTCGTCCATGGCATTGCGGACGGACCGTCCGGCGTCGTCCAGGGCGTCCCGGGCGCCGTCCGTCACCCCGCCGCCGGCGATGTCTCCGCCGTTGGCCGGGCTTCCGGCGGTGTTTCCGTCATTCACGGAGCCCCCGGCGGAGGTTCCGCCGTTGACGGAGTCTCCGGCCGCGCTTCCGGTCTGGCCGTCCACGTTCCCGGTGGTCTGTCCGCCGCCGCAGGCGGTGAGGCAGACCGCCAGCACCAGGGAGGCCAGCAGAACCATCAGAGTATTTTTCATGGGATACTCCTCCTTCGATCTTTCCGGACCGGGCCCCGCCGCTGGGCGGAGCCCGGACCACGCCGTCAAAGAAGTTCAAAAGCCAGGCGGGCCCTGAGCCGCTTTGACGGCCCGCGGAACGGCGCTTCCGTCCCGCGTCCGCGATACCCGGAACCTATTGTCCCCGGACCGGCCCGGACCAATCCCGGGACTTTCAGGAGACGGAGGCTTTTTCCGGAAAACGGCGGGAACCGCGGCATGAGGCGGCGCCGGGCGGCATACATTCATCAATAGAGAGGGGCGCGAAGCGGGGACGCGGAGATGCACCTCGAAAAGCTCCGCGTTTTTGGATAAAATGACGTATAAATTTCCGCAAAATTGGCGTAAACTAACAAAAAGAATTTTACTGCCAAGGAAAATTTTTTAAAATGTTTGTGCAATTGTCCATTGACGGGAGACGGAAAAGCGGTTATGATGATAAAGTAATGATTCGTGGGCAACCATCCATTTGATTCGATACAAAAAGGAGAGCTGCAACATGTATACGCAGGAAATCACGGTCAACAACGAAGTTGGTCTGCACGCCCGCCCCGCCACGTTCTTCATTCAGAAAGCCAATGAATTCAAGAGCGGCATCTGGGTGGAGAAGGAGGACCGCCGCGTCAACGCCAAGAGTCTGCTGGGCGTGCTGTCCCTGGGCATCGTGAAGGGCACCCCCATCACCCTGATCGCGGACGGCAGCGACGAGAAAGAGGCAGTCACCGCCCTGGTGGACCTGGTGAAAGACAACTTCGGAGAGTGATGAACCGTCCCCGTGCTGCCTGTCAGCGCGGGGTGGTCTTTTTTTATCTGTGTGGAGGTGGAGCATGACCAGGGAAGAGCTGAAGGAAAAGGCCAATGACCTGCCCCTGCTGCCGGGGGTCTATCTCATGATGGACAGGACCGGGAAGGTCATCTACGTGGGCAAGGCGAAAAAGCTCAAGAACCGGGTCAGCCAGTACTTTCAGGACAGCGCCTCCCACACGGCCAAGACGAGGCAGATGGTGTCCCAGATCGACCGGTTCGACACCATCTTCGTCTCCAGCGAGTTCGAGGCCCTGGTGCTGGAGAACTCCCTCATCAAGCGGCACATGCCCCGCTACAACATCCTCCTCAAGGACGACAAGGGCTATCCCTTCGTCCGCCTCTCCCGGGAGACCTATCCCAGGTTCACCATGGTTCACAAGTGGGCCAACGACGGGGCGAAGTACTTCGGCCCCTTCGGCGGGCGCTTCGAGACGAGGCAGGCCCTGGACGCCGTCTGCGCCGCCCTGCGCCTCCCCACCTGCAATCGGAGGTTCCCCCGGGACATCGGGGCGGAGCGGCCCTGTTTGAACTTCCACATGGGCCGGTGTGACGGCTTCTGCCGCCCCGAGATGACGGCGGAGGAGTACAACCGGCGCATCCGGCAGGCCACCCAGATGCTGGAGGGCAAGGCCAGGGAGCTCCTCCGGGACATGACCGCCGAGATGGAGGCGGAGGCGGAGGCCCTGCGGTTCGAGCAGGCGGCGGCCCTCCGGGACCGGATCAACGCCATCAGCGCCCTCTCCAAAAAGCAGACGGTCATCGCCGGGCTCTGCGCCGACACGGACATCTGGGGCCTCTACCGGGGGGCGGGGAAGTGCTGCTACGCCGTGCTCCACATGGAGGAGGGGAATCTGGCGGGCCGGGAGACGGAGCTCTTCACCGCCCCCATGGAGGAGCCCCAAGAGGAGATGCTCTCCGCCTTGACGGCCCAGTACTACCTGCCCCGGGCCATTCTGCCCCATGAGATTCTGCTGCCCTTCGAGACGGAAGGGTTCTGCGAAAGCCTCTCGGCGGTCCTGACGAAACGGGCGGGGCACAAGGTCCGGGTCCACGTCCCCCAGCGGGGGGAGAAGGCGGATCTTCGCGCCATGGCCCAGCGGAACGCCGCCGAGGAGGCGGAGCGGGCCACCACCGCCGAGGAGCGGGTGGCCCACACCCTGGAGCTTTTGACGAAAATGCTGGACCTCCCGGCCCCGCCGAAGCGGCTGGAGTCCTTTGACATCTCCAACACCGGAGGCAGCGACATCGTGGCCTCCATGGTGGTCTACAGCGGCACAAGGCCCCTGAAGAGCGCCTACCGGCGCTTCCGCATCAAGGACCTGGAGGGAAAGCCCGACGACTACGCCTCCATGCGGGAGGTCCTCCGGCGGCGGCTCCAGAGGGCGGCGGACGGGGACGAGAAATTTCTCCCCCTGCCGGACGTGTTCTTGATCGACGGCGGCGTCACCCACGCTCAGACGGCCCTGTCCGTCGCCGAGGAGTTTGGCGTGGACGTGCCCATCTTCGGCATGGTGAAGGACGACCGGCACCGGACGAGGGCCCTGGTGACCCCGGAGGGCCGGGAGATCGGCATCGTGGGGAACCAGGCGGTGTTCTCCCTCATCGGGCAGATCCAGGAGGAGACCCACCGCTTCGCCATCACCTACCACCACGAGAGCCACGGAAAGAGCGCCCTGCGCTCCGCCCTGGACGGCATCCCCGGCGTGGGGCCCAAGCGGCGGGAGGAGCTGCGGAAGAAATTCGGCACCATCAAGGCCATCCGGGAGGCGGAGGTGGAGACCCTGGCGGCGGTGGTGCCCAGGTCCGCCGCGGAGGCGGTGTGGAGGCATTTTCATCCGTCGAACGCAGAGGCGGCGGACGGGGAGCGGGCATGAAAAAACGCCCCGCCGCCTTGACAACGGGGGAGCGAAACGGTATAATGACAGCAGAAGGGACACCGCCGTGAGACGGTCGGCCCTCTACGATCTTACTTTTTTCAAAGTTGACCGCTTGGTGCCAGCCGAGCGGTCAACGCGCGTTTATGGTCAGTATGTAAAGCGCGAACGCCAGACACACCAGAAACCGCAGTACAACGTACAAACGATTCTTCCACACTCGCTTCACCCCCTTTCTCAAGGGAGTGGCCAACCGCCTGAATCCACAGCCGTGTCCTTCTGCCGCCATGCCCGGATGGGCCTGGCGGTTTTCATTATAGGGGATATGGGGAGCTTTGTCAAATCGCGGCTTTCATCAGAAGGAAGTTGTATCCATTCCAAGTCCATGCTATCATGAACGCAACCTATCCGGATTGGGAGGTGTCTTTGGAAATGCCGTTTTTTCAGTATCGGGGCCGATCTGTTTTCTACAAAGAATACGGTGCGGGAAAACCGCTGATCTTTCTGCACGGCAACACCGCCTCTTCCAAACTGTTTGAGCCGCTTATGCCGCGGACAGTTTTGACGGGCGCACGCTCAATGACGGGTTTTCCGAAAAGCTTCTATCCGAACGAACAGCCGCAAAAGCGGATCCGGAGTCAAGACAATTTTATGATTGGTGTCAGGGCCCGGATTGGGAAACGGTGATTGACCTCGATACAGATGCCCTGTTAAGATGTGCGGAAGAAAAACATCCTCTATTCCACAGGCCCCTGGAAGAAATGAAAGTGCCGCTTCTGCTCATGGGAAGCAAAGCAGATGAAATGTGCAGGGAACATCTTGAGCAGGAATACAAGGAAATGGCGGCTCTTGTCTCCCGCACCGCGATCCAGATGTTTGAACACGGAGGACACCCGGCGATTTTGACAAACGCGGAACAGGCCGCAGAAGTAATCTGCAAATTCATTTTGACGATCTGAACAGGGTGAAAAAGACCGAAGGGCTTGCGCCCTTCGGTCTTTCGCCTCTTGGGAAACTTACTTGGCAGCTTTCGCGGCCCGGATGGCCTCGGTCAGCAGCGGGGTGACCTTGAACAGGTCGCCGCAGATGCCGTAGTCCGCAATCTCGAA
>CAJTKE010000018.1 GCA_910576865.1 uncultured Oscillibacter sp. | reverse complement strand
CCGCCTGCCACATCCGGGAGGAGGCCCCCGCCCTGGCGTCCGCCCGGCTCCGGCTGGCGGACGACGCCCGCATCGTGCTGCGGAACGGGCTGAAGCTCATCGGCGTGGACGCGCCGGAGCATATGTGATTCCTGGAGAACCGGGGGACCCGAAGAGGTCCCCCGGTTTTTTGAGGAAATTTTCAGCTGAGTGAGATAGAATGCCCCTGTAAAGGATATTCCAGACAGAAGGGCCCTTCCAGACCAATCCGAAGGAGGTGAGACGCGTTGACGGACCAGCGGTTCCGGGAGGCCGTGGAGCTCTACGGCGACATGGTGTTCCGGCTGGCTTACAGCTATCTGAAGAACCGGGCGGACGCCGAGGACGTGATGCAGGAGTCTTTGCTGAAGCTCTACGTGGAGCCCCGGGACTTCGAGTCGCCGGACCACGAGAGGCACTGGCTTCTCCGGGTGGCGGCCAATGAGTGCAAAAAGCTGCTCCGCTCCCCCTGGCGGCGGCGGACCGATCCTCTGGACGAGGCGGCGGAGGCCCCGGTCTTCGACCGGCCCGCCCAGTCGGAGCTCTTCCGGCAGGTGATGGCCCTGCCCCCCAAGTACCGGGCGGCGGTGTACCTCTACTACTACGAGGGCTACTCCGTCAAGGAGACCGGGGAGCTGCTGGGGGCCAAGGCGTCCACCGTCCAGACCTGGCTCATGCGGGCCAGGGGAGAGCTGAAAAACAAACTGAAGGAGGCGGAAGCCTGATGATGGACGAGAGATTGTATCGCGAGACCTTTTCCCGGCTCCGGGCCTCCGACGAGTCGAAGAAGGAGGTCCTTTTGAAAATGAGCGAGATGAACGGAAAGAAGACCATGAAGCGGCCCTTGAAGGCCCTGCGGGCGGTGGCCCTGGCGGCCATGCTGACCCTGGCCCTGGCGGTGACGGCCAACGCGGCCAGCAATGGAATGCTGTTTGAGAACCTGCGGATTGTCTTCCAGGACGATTCCCTGATCGTGCTGGAAAACGACGCGGGAGAACGGGTGGAAGTCGTCGGCACCTTTGCCGACGTGGAGCTGCGGGACGGCAAGCTGATCCTGACCGTGGACGACGCCGAGTTTGACATCACCGAGGAAATCGCGGAAAGCGGGGTTTACCAGGGAACCGTGAAAACCGCCGGAGGCGAGGACGTGGACGTGACGGTCACCGGCACTCTGGAGGACTGCGAGATTCAGATGTCCTCCCAGGGCGGAGACACGGATTACAACATTGTCACGGAAAGCTCCGCCGCCGCGGAGACCTATACCAGTGCGGTCACCACCACCGTCACGGACTGAACGAAAAGCCGCCGGAGGGTTCGTCCCTCCGGCGGTCCTGTTTCATTTCTTGAAGCTGTCCTTCAGGCTGACGCTCCGGTTGAACACCAAGTGTCCCGGGGCGCTGTCTTTGCTGTCCAGGCAGAAATAGCCCTGCCGCAGGAATTGGAAGTTCGCCGGGGCCTGGGCGTCCGCCAGGGAGGCCTCCACCTTGCAGCCCGTCAGCACCTCCAGGGAGTTGGGGTTCAGGCACTCAATGAAGTCCTTGTCGGCGGCGTCGGGGTTCTCGTCGGAAAAGAGGTTGTCGTACAGCCGGACCTCGGCGTCCACGGCGGTGGCGGCGTCCACCCAGTGGATGGTGGCCCCCTTGACCTTCCGGCCGTCGGCGGGGTCGCCGCCCCGGCTCTCCGGGTCGTACTCGCAGAGGATTTCCGTCACGTTCCCCGCCTCGTCCTTCACGCAGCCCGTGCAGCGGATGAGGTAGGCCCCCTTCAGGCGGCACTCCGGGCCGCCGGGATAGAGGCGCTTGTACTTGGGCACGGGGGTCTCCAGGAAGTCCTCGGCCTCCACCCAGAGGGTGCGGGAAAAGGGAACTTCCCGGGTTCCGGCCTCCGGGTCCATGGGGTTGTTTTCCACGGTGACGGTCTCCGTCTTCCCCTCGGGGTAGTTGGTGATGGTGAGCTTCACGGGCCGGAGAACGGCCATGACCCGCTCCGCGGTGGCGTTCAGGTCCTCCCGGAGGCAGTGCTCCAGGAAGCCGTACTCGACGACATTGGCGGATTTCGCCACGCCGATGCGCTCGCAGAAATTCCGGATGGACCGGGGGGTGTAGCCCCGGCGGCGGAGGCCGCAGAGGGTGGGCATCCGGGGGTCGTCCCAGCCGGAAACCCGGCCCTCTTCCACCAGGCGGCGGAGCTTTCGCTTGCTCATCACCGTGTGGTCAATGCCAAGGCGGGCAAACTCGATCTGCCGGGGTTTGGCGGGCAGGTCGCAGTGCTCCACCACCCAGTTGTAAAGGGGACGGTGAGCTTCAAATTCCAGGGAGCAGAGGGAGTGGGTGATGCCCTCCAGGGCGTCCTGAATGGGGTGGGCGAAGTCGTACATGGGGTAGATGCACCACTTGCTTCCGTGGCGGTGGTGGGGCAGGTGGTTGATCCGGTAGAGCACCGGGTCCCGCATGTTGAAATTGCCGCTGGCAAGGTCGATCTTGGCCCGGAGGGTCATGGCCCCGTCGGGGAACTCCCCCGCCCGCATCCGGCGGAAGAGGTCCAGGCTCTCCTCCATGGGCCGGTCCCGCCAGGGACTCCGGGCGGGCACGCCCACGCCGCCCCGGTACTCCCTGAACTCCTCCGGGGTCAGCTGGCAGACGTAGGCCAAGCCCTTCTGAATGAGCAGCTCTGCCTGACGGTAGTCCTCCTCAAAGTAGTCGGAACCGAAGAAGAAGCGGTCCCCCCAGTCGAAGCCCAGCCAGTGGATGTCCTCCTTGATGGCCTCCACGAACTCCTCGTCCTCCTTGGTGGGGTTGGTGTCGTCCATCCGGAGGTTGCAGAGCCCGCCGTATTTTTCGGCGGTGCCGAAGTCGATGGTCAGGGCCTTGCAGTGGCCGATGTGGAGGTAGCCGTTGGGCTCCGGGGGGAAGCGGGTGTGAACCGTCATGCCCTCAAACTGCCCGCCGGGGGCCACGTCCTCCTCGATAAATGCGTGAATGAAGTTCCGGCTTTCCAGCTCCGGCGCTTTGATGTCGTCCGCCATGGCGAAGTCCTCCCGTGTAAAATAAAATGACAATTCATTATACAGGACGGAAAAGGGGATTGCAAGGGGGAGTTTTCCCCCGCCTCACCGCATCAGGTATCCCCGGGAGGACAGCTCCAGCTGCAATGCCTCGGCGTGGCGGCTGTCCCGGGTCTCCAGCACCATGGTGACGATGCAGGCCCTCACATCGGATTCCTTGTCCTCCCGGCTGTGGCTGACGCTGATGATGTTGGCCCCGCTGTCCGCCACCACCTGGAGCATCCGCAGCAGGCTTCCCGGTTTGTCCTCCACCTTGGTGGTCAGCTCCACCAGACGGCCCGCCTTGGACAGGCCCTTGGTGATGATCCGGGAGAGGGTGGTCACGTCCACATTGCCCCCGGAGACCAGACACACGGTCTTCCGCCCCTTGAGCTCCACCTTGCCGAACATGCAGGCGGCGACACTGGCGGCCCCGGCCCCCTCGGCCACGGTCTTCTGCTCCTCCATCAGGGCCAGGATGGCGGAGGCGATTTCATCCTCGGTGACGGTGACCACCTCGTCCACATACTCCCGGCACAGGGCGAAGGTCAGGTCCCCGGGCCGCTTCACGGCGATGCCGTCGGCGATGGTGGCCACGATTTTCAGCTCCGAGGGCTCCCCGGCCCGGAGGGAGAGGTACATGGAGGGCGCGCCCACCGCCTGGACGCCGACAACGCGGCACTCCGGCTTCAGGTGCTTCACGGCGTAAGCCACGCCGCTGATGAGCCCGCCGCCGCCGATGGGGACCACGATCTGCTCCACCTCCGGCAGCTGCTCCAGAATCTCCAGGCCGATGGTGCCCTGCCCGGCGATGACCAGGGGGTCGTTGAAGGGGTGGGCGAAGGTGTAGCCCTTTTCCTGGCAGAGGCGCCGGGCTTCCCTGGCGGCGTCGTCGTACACGCCGGGGACCAGCACCACCTGGGCGCCGTAGCCCTTGGTGGCCTCCACCTTGCTGATGGGGGCCCCGGCGGGCATGCAGATGACGGAGGGAATGCCCAGCTGGGCGGCGGACAGGGCGATGCCCTGGGCGTGGTTCCCGGCGGAGCAGGCGATGACGCCCCGCTCCGCCTCCTCCGGCGTCAGGGAGCGGATTTTGTTGAAGGCCCCCCGGAGCTTGAAGGAGCCGGTGAGCTGGAGGTTCTCCGCCTTGATGCAGAGGCCCCGGCCCAGCTTGGGGGCGGGGTCCAGGGGCGTCCGGCGGGCGACGCCCGACAGGGCCCTCTGGGCGTCTTGGATCATGTCCAGGGTCAGCATGGTTTACCCCTTTCCGCGGGATCCGTCCCGCAGCGAAATTACCGCGCCTTCCCCGCGTCCAGCAAGGCGGAGGGATGGCTCTTGCAGGTGGCGAGGCTGACGGCGATCAGGGCGATGCCACAGGCGATGGTCCCCGGCACGGCGGAGCCCAGGCCGAAGGGCTCCCCCGCCAGCTTCCAGCCGATGCAGACGGTGAAGCCGGCGGCCATGCCGGCGATGACGCCGGCGCTGGTGGCCTTTTTCCAGAAGAGGGCCGCGAAAGCCGGGATGCCCGCCGCCGCCGCGTAGAAGCTCCAGGCGAACATGAGGATGTTGTAGGCGTTTTTGATGTAGAGGGCGATGACCAGGGCCCCCAGGGGCAGGACAATGGAGAAGACCCGGGAGAGGAGAATTTCCGTCTTGTCCTTCATCTCCGGGAAGAAGGTCTTGCCGATGTCATGGACGCAGGTCTGGACGCTGACCAGCAGGTAGCTGTCCGCCGTGGACATGATGACGGAGAGAATGCCCGCCAGAGCAAGGCCCGTCAGGCCGATGGGCAGCACGTGGATGGCCAGGGCCGGGACCACGGCGTCGGTGGTGCCGTAGACCGCCAGGGCGTCGTCCCCGATGACCTGATGGGCGGCCACGCCCATGAAGTACACCAGGGCGATGGTGACGCCGTAGACGGCGGTGCCCAGGAACATGCCCTTCTTGGCGGAGCCCCGGTCCTTGGCGGCGAAGGCCCGCTGCCACATCTCCGCCCCCGCCATGGTGAAGACCAGATAGGTGACGATGTCCCCCAGGATGCTGCCGTTGAGATAGGGCTTCGCCAGGGCCGGGTCCAGGTTCGCCAGGAAGGTGGAGAAGCCGCCGATGCTCCTGAGAGAGGCCACGGGAATGAGGATGTAGACAAATAAAATCAGCATGTAGAACTGGAGCACGTCGGTGTACACCACGCCGAAGAGGCCGCTGGAGGCGGTGTAGACCATGAAGATGATACAGGCGATCAGGGCCCCGGCCTCAAAGCTGAGGCCCACCTGTCCGCCCAGCATGTTGATGATGGTGGCGGTGGCCGTCACCTGGGAGGCCACGGTCCCCATCATGGTGAAGGCCACCATGGCCGCCAGCAGGATCTTGGCCGTTTTGCCGAAGCGGCGCTCGAAGAGGTCCGGAATGGAGGTGACATCGTACTTCATGCCGATGTCGGAAATTTTCCCGGCGATGCCGGAGAAGATGAACATGCCCAGAAGATAGGGAATGGCGGTAAGCACCGCCTTGGTGCCGCTGGAGTAGGCCACCCCCGCCCGGCCCATCAGGCCGCTGCCGCCGATGATGGTGGCGCAGACCGTGGCCATCATGACCAGGGGTCCCAGGGAACGGCCCGCCACGTAGTAGTCCCCGGTGTCCTTGATGCGGCGGACGAACCAGACGCCCACCACCACCATGGAGACGAGATACAGGGCGATGATGCCCAGGTCCAGAACGCTGAGTTGAGTGTGATCCATGTTACCGATTCCTTTCCGTTTCCGCTGCCTGCCCTTACGTCGAAGTCCTCAAGAAAAGAAGTCTTTCCGTTTGCCACGCCGGAGGAGAAACGCCGTCTCCGCCGCGGGAGCCTGTCTTGTCAATACCCAGTATAGCAGAAAAAGGAAATTCCGTCGAGGGCTTTTGGAAGAAATTTATAGTCGAAGTAAAGATTTTTTGGTGGAAATACCAGGGCAATGCCTGCCTGAAAATCAAAAAAAGCGGCGTCCCGTCAAGACGCCGCAAAGATGATCCAAAATTCACAAAGACCTCGAAAAGAATTTTTCCGGTGGTTCACGCCCTGTCAGCAGGGGAGCTTCGCCTTCCCGTCCATGAAGTCCAGCACCCTCTGGCGCTGGTCCTTGTCCTCGATGAGGGCGGGGCAATAGTTGCTGGTGGAGCTGCCGGTGTGGACATAGCAGGGGATCAGCTCCGAGGAGGTTTCCGCCAGCCGGCCGTTCTCCACCCGGAGGGTCAGCTGGTAGATGACCGTTCGGTTCTCCGGCCGGCGGCTGCCGCCAAAGCAGAAGTTCCCCAGGGAGTAGACGATCTCAGTCCCCTTGTAGACCTCCCGGGGCTGGAGCACATGGGGGTGGTTTCCCAGCACCAGGTCCGCGCCGCTGTCCACCAGCCGGCGGGAGGCCCGGACCCGCCATTGCTCCGGAGTGTGGACGCCCTCCTTGCCGCCATGGTAGAAGACCACCTGGAAATCGGACTCCTTTTCCGCCGCCTTGAGGCGCTTGACGATGGCCCCGGCCTGGGCCTCGTTCCAGAGGCCGTGGCAGATGACGGCAATCCGGAAGCCGTTTTTCTCCAGGTAGAAGGTCCGGTCATTCCCGCCGTACTCCAGTCCGGCGGCGGAGACGGCTTTGACGGTGTCCTTGTAGCCCGCCGGGCCGTAGTCCCCCGTGTGGTTGTTGGCCAGGGAGACCGCCTCCACGCCGGAGGAGGTCAGGATCTCCGCGTTGGCCGTGGGGGCCCGGTACCAGTAGGCGGGGTCCGTGCTCTTCTCCTTGGGGGTGAGGTTCCGGTCTGTCAGCACGTTTTCCAGGTTCACCACGGTGAAGTCATCGGCCTCAAAGACGGGCCGGACATGCTGGAGGAAATACTCCGGGCCCTGTTTGGCGGCGTGGTCCTGGAAGTTCCCCGCCGCCCGCTTGCCGTGGAGGGAGGCCAGCAGCATGTCCCCGGTGAAGCTGACGACGACGCGGAACGCCTCCTCCGTCTCCCCGGTCCGGGGCATGGGCCCGTCGAACTCCGGCAGGTCCGGCTCCCACAGCAGGGGGTCGTCGGGGTCCGCGGGGTCCCACTCCGCCGCGGAGGCCGGGACGGCGCAGACGAACAGCAGGACCGCCAGAAGGACGGCCAGACGGCGTTTCATAGGCTTCCCTCCTTTTCTGTCGCGAAGTTTGCTGTCTCCATTCTAACAGGCTTTCCGTGAAAAGGAAAGAGGAAGGGGGAAGTTTTCACGGGAAAATGAAACGTGGCGGAGGGCTTTGCCCTCCGCCAAGCTGGGTGGAACGTTTATTTTTTCGCGGCGGCCAGGGCCCGGTACACGTCCAGGATGCGGCCGAACAGGGGATTCTCGGGCTTCAGGCCGGAGTAAGTCTCCAGGGCGGCGGCGGGGCCCTCGGCCTTGATCTTCGCCTGGAGCTCCACGCTCTGGGGGTCCTCCGGGCAGTCGAAACGCAGGGCGGCGGCGGCGCCGAAGATCAGGTGGTCCACCGGCAGGCCGTAGGAGGCGGTGGTGGTCAGGGGCTTGATGAGCCGGTCGCCGGGCTCCAGCTTCCGGATGGGCTCCCGGCCCACACGGAGCACCTCGTCCTCCAGGAAGGGGTTCTGGTAGCGGGCGAAAATCTTCTCCACGTAGGCGTGGTGGACCTCCGGGTCGAAGCCGAATTCCTTGATGAGCCCCTCGCCGCTCTCGGAGATGGCGGCGTGGACGATCTCCCCGATGGCGGGGTCCGCGATGCTGTCCTTGATGGTCGCGTAGCCCTTCAGGTAGCCCAGGTAGGCGCAGATGGCGTGTCCGCTGTTCAGGGTGAACAGCTTCCGCTCCAGATAGGCCATGAGGTTGTCCGCGAAGGTCAGGCCCGGGATATCCGGCAGCTCGCCCTTCCAGGCGGCCTTCTCCACGTCCCACTCGCAGTACCGCTCCACGGCGGCGTCCAGGATGTTGTCAAAGCCGGGCTTGGGGCAGATGCGGTCCACGGCGCAGTCGGCGAAGCCGATGTTGGCCTCCAGGAAGGCGATGCCGTCTGGATCCAGGTGCTTCACGACCTCGTTTTTCAGCCGGGTGGTGGTCCGCAGGCCGTTTTCGCAGCAGACCACGTTCATGGGTTCCGTGTTCCCGGCGGCTTTCCGGGCCTGGATGCCTCCGGCGATGGACTTGGCGATGATGGGCAGGACGTTGGGGCCCACGGCGGTGGTGATGAGGTCGCACCGGGCCACCTTCTCCGCAAACGCCGGGGAGGTGGAAATCACGCCGTCCACATTGCTGATGGCGATTTCCCCAGGCTCCTTGTCCAGGATGTGGACCGTGTAGGCGTGGTCTTTGTTCAGCGCCTCAATGATGGGCTCCACCACGTCGGCGAAGGTGACGTGCCAGCCCGCCTGGGAGAGCAGGGCCCCGATGAAGCCCCGGCCGATGTTGCCCGCGCCGATCTGAATTGCCTGTTTCATAGTGCTCCTCCTTGAAATGATCGTTTTTGAACGAGTAATCGATTTCGCAGCTACTGGAATGGGGGCCGCCTCGCTCTTGAGACGGGGCGGCCCCTGATCGGAAATTCCGCTTATTTCCCCAGCTTGGCCTCCAGCTCGGCCTTCTGGGCCTCGTAGCCGGGCTTGCCCAGCAGGGCGAACATGTTCTTCTTGTAGGCCTCCACGCCGGGCTGGTCGAAGGGATTGACCTCCAGCAGGTAGCCGGACAGGCCGCAGGCGTACTCGAAGAAGTAGATCAGCTGGCCCAGGGAGTCCGCGCTCTTTCCGTCGGTCTCCACGATGACGTTGGGCACGCCGCCCTCGGTGTGGGCCAGAAGGGTGCCCTCCATGGCCTTGTCCCGGATGTAGTCCATGGACTCCCCGGCCAGGAAGTTCAGCCCGTCGCCGTTGACCTCGTCCTTGGGGACCAGCAGCTGGTGCTCGGAGGCCCCCAGGCGGACCACGGTCTCAAACATGATGCGCCGTCCGGCCTGGATATACTGGCCCATGGAGTGGAGGTCGGCGGTGAACTCCACGCTGGCGGGGAAGAGGCCCTTGCCGTCCTTGCCCTCGCTCTCGCCGTAGAGCTGCTTCCACCACTCCAGCATGAAGCGGAAGGCGGGGTCATAGCAGGCCAGAACCTCAATGCTCCAGCCCTTCTGATACAGCGCGTCCCGGAGGGCGGCGTAGGTCCAGGCGGGGTTTTCAAAGGAGGCGGTCTCGCAGACCTTCATCATCCTGGCCGCGCCGCCCATGAGTTCTTCAATGTCAATCCCGGCCACGGCGATGGGCAGCAGGCCCACGGCGGTGAGGACGGAGTACCGCCCGCCCACGCCGTCGGGCACCACGAAGCTCTCCCAGCCCTCCTCGTTGGCCAGGGACTTCAGGGCTCCCCGGGCCTTGTCGGTGGTGGCGTAGATGCGGCCCTTGGCCCCGGCCTTGCCGTATTTCTTCTCCAGGGCGTCCCGGAAGAAACGGAAGGCCACGGCGGGCTCGGTGGTGGTGCCGGACTTGGAAATCACGTTGACGGAGAAGTCCTGGTCCCCGATGAGGTCGAAGACCTCCTGCATGGCGTCGGCGGACAGGCCGTTGCCCACAAAGTAGATGTTCGGGGTCTTCTTGTTTTTCTTCTGGTTGTAGTTGGGGGAGCACAGGTATTCCACCACGCCCCGGGCGCCCAGATAGCTCCCGCCGATGCCGATGACCACCAGGGCCTTGGAGTCGCCCTGAATCTTTTTGGCGGCGGCCTGGATGCGGGCGAACTCCTCCTTGTCATAGTCCACGGGAAGACGGACCCAGTCGGTGAATTCATGTCCCAGGCCGGTGTGCTTCTGGAGCTTCTCCTGGGCCTCGGCCAGCCGGGGAGCGGCGGCGTCCTGATAATTGGCGGGGATGAACTGGTCGATCTGGAAGGATTTGACGTTCAGCATGATGCAGCTTCCTTTCCGTGAGGTCTTATGGTTTTTGTGGCTTCCGCTGAAAGCGGACCTGGAAACAGTATAACATTTTGTCAAGTCGACGGCAAGACGGGGGAAAGAAAAAGTTGGCAAAATTTTTGGGACGCCTCCAAGTTGACATTTCCTGGAGCGGCCAGTATAATGCAGAGAGTTTATATGCAAGGAGGAACGTCTCGTGTGTGGAATCGTAGGCTTTGTGGGCCGTGACCAGGCCGCGCCTGTTTTACTGGAGGGACTCCGGCAGATGGAGTACCGGGGCTATGACTCGGCGGGCGTGGCCGTCCGGTCCGAGACAAGGGGCTTGCAGGTCCGTAAGTCCAAGGGCCGCTTGCAGGTCCTGGCGGACCTGACCCATGACGGGGCGGACCTGGAGGGGACCCTGGGCATCGGGCACACCCGCTGGGCCACCCACGGGGAGCCCAACGACGTCAACGCCCACCCCCACGTCAGCGGGGACGGAAAAATCGCCCTGGTACATAACGGAATCATCGAGAACTACCTGGAGCTCAAGGAGCTCCTGACCCGCCGGGGGGTGGTCTTCACCTCCGAGACGGACACCGAGGTGGTGGCCCACCTGCTGGAGTTCCACTACCAGGAGTGCGGCAACATGCTGGAGGCCGTGGGCCGGTGTCTGCGGCGGATTGAAGGGTCCTACGCCTTTGGCATCATCTGCTCGGACTACCCCAACGCCCTGATTGCCGCCCGGAAGGACAGTCCCCTCATCATCGGCTTCGGGGAGGGGGAGAACTTCATCGCCTCCGACGCCACGGCCATCATCCGGCACACCCGGGACGTGGCCTACATGAACGACGGGGAAATCGCCGTGCTGACGGCGGAGAGTGTGGACGTCTTCGACGGCGAGGGGAACCCCCTGGAGAAGGAGCACAGCCACATCGACTGGGACGCCGCCTCCGCTGAGAAGGGGGGCTACCCCCACTTCATGTTCAAGGAGATTCTGGAGCAGCCGGAGGCCCTGCGGAAGACCATCTCTCCCCGCATCCGGGAGGGCCGGGTGGTGCTGGACGACATCCGCCTGACGGCGGACTACGCCCGGAACATCTCCCACATCTACATGATTGCCTGCGGCTCCGCCTATCACGCCGGAGTGGTGGGCAAGTACACCTGGGAGCGTCTGCTCCGCCGCCCGGTGGAGGTGGTGCTGGCCTCGGAGTTCCGTTACAGCGAACCTCTGGTGGACGCCAACACTTTGGTGATTGCCATCAGCCAGTCCGGGGAGACCCTGGACACCATGGCCGCCCTCCGGGAGGCCAAGCGCCTGGGAGGCCGGACCCTGGCCATCTGCAACGTGGTGGGCAGCTCCATCGCCCGGGAGGCGGACGACGTGCTCTACACCTGGGCCGGGCCGGAAATCGCCGTGGCCACCAGCAAGGGCTATTCCACCCAGCTGGCCGCCTTGAATCTGGTGGGCCTGTATCTTGCGGACCTGCTGGGGACCGTGGAAAAGAGGGAGTATGACGCGATTCTGAATGAGCTCCAGGCCCTGCCGGAGAAGATGCAGGCGTATCTCGCGAACTTCGAGGACACGAAGTATTTCGCATCCCGGTTCTTCAACCACGACAGCATTTTCTTCATCGGCCGGAATCTGGACTACGCCATGGGTCTGGAGGGCTCTTTGAAGCTGAAGGAGATCAGCTACATCCACTCGGAGGCCTACGCCTCCGGGGAGCTGAAGCACGGGACCATCTCCCTCATTGAGCCGGGAACGCTGGTGGTGGCCCTGGGGACCTATGGGGCCCTCTTTGACAAGGCCATGAGCAATGTCGTGGAGGTGAAGGCCCGGGGGGCCACGGTGCTGGCCGTCACCACGGAGGGCTTCCGGGAGCGGATGGAGAAGACCGCCGACGCGGTGATCGCCGTGCCGGAGACCCATCCGCTGCTCCAGCCGTCGCTGAGCATCGTGCCCCTGCAGCTGTTCGCCTATTACGTGGCGCTGCAAAGAGGATGCGACATCGACAAGCCCCGGAATCTGGCCAAGTCGGTAACCGTTGAATAATGGACATACAGACAGCCGGACCTCACAGCCGTGAGGCCCGGCTGTTTTCAGATCACATGGAAATGCCGGAACAGGATTTTTTCCGCCTCGGCGTTCCAGAGGCCGTCGTGGGCGTCGCAGCAGTCCGCCAGGCGGGCGAACAGCGGGTCCGTCCGGCCCTTCTCCCGGAAGTCCTCGATGGCGGTGAGGGGCATGTCGAACTGGGTGTAGGTCAGCTTTTTCCAGCCGGGGATGTTGGGAAGATTTTTCGTGGTCTCCACGATGGAGTCCATGCCGCCCACGTGGGTCACCATGACGGCGGGGCGAATCTTCCCCTCGGCGGCCAGACGGAAGGCCTCCTTCAGGTCCTCCGTGGTGCCTCCGGTGGTGCCGATGACATGGGTGGAGGCGTAGTGGCAGTTGTACAGGTTGATTTCGGCGGTGAAGCCCTTGTCCGTGGGACCGGAGAAGAAGTTCATGCACCCGTCCCGGCCCAGGAGCCGGTCCCCCATCTCCGCCAGGGAGCGGATGGCGTTGTAGACGAAGATGTCGTCATAGCCTTTTCCGCCGGTGAGGGCCATGAGCTCGGCGAACTCGTCGGCGCACCGGCTGGGGTTGACGTACACCAGCCGGATGCCCCGGGCGGCGGCCAGGGATTCGGGAATCAGCCGCCGGGCCCGGGCGACGCGCTCGTCCGAGAGGTCCGTCACCACGATCATGGAGGGCTTTTTCTCCAGGGTCATGGGGTACTCGATGGCCTCCAGGCCCATGGGGCCGCAGCCCCCCAGGATGAGGACGCTGCCGCCCTCCCTGATGCCCATGATGTGCTCGTGGCCCCGGCGGCTGGTGTGGTAGTTTCCGTGATAGCCCCCGACGACACAGCTCATGGGTTCCCCCAGGCTGGCCTCGAAATAGCTCTCGCCGTCGTAGTGGAGGAGACAGCCCAGCTCCATCACCTCCGGCGGAACGACGCAGTAGGTGCACGCCCCGCCGAACCAGGGATAGGAGTACCCGGGGGAGGCCAGGCTCCCCTTGTAGTTCAGGGCGGGCTGCTGGGCGAATTTCTCACCGGGAGCGAATTCGCCCAGCCACTTTTTTCCCACCTTCACAATGTCTCCGGCGAACTCGTGGCCGATGATGACGGGGTGCGCGTCCACGTCCTGGGGGCAGCGCCTGTGGGCCTTGCCCTGGACCAGCAGCTTGTAGGTGGACATGCAGATGCTGTCGCTCATGACCCGGACCAGAATCTCGTCCTCCCGGATGTCCGGCAGGTCGAACTCCTCCAGACGGATGTCGTAAGCGCCGTAGAGGCGCACACCCTTGGACCGCATGGGATTACTCCAGACCGTTCAGCAGCTTGTAGAGCTGGTCCACACTGGCGTTGTCCACCAGCTTGTCGGTGTCCTCCTCGGTCTCGGCCACCTCGACGATTTTGCCCAGGATGCCCAGATGGTCCTCGCCGGTGGAGGCGATGCCCACCACGAGGCGGACGGTGTCCTCGCCCCACTCGATGCCCTCGGGATAGGTCATGACGATGAGGCCGGTTTTCTTGATGGCCTTCCGGGATTCCTCGGTGCCGTGGGGGATGGCCACGTGGCTGCCGATGGCCACGGAGAAACTCTTCTCCCGGTCCAGCATGCCCTGGATATAGGCCTCTTCCACATAGCCGCTCTCCACCATCAGCCTGCCCACGGCCTTGATGGCCTCCTCGGGGCTGACGGGCTTGCAGTTCAGGATGATGTTCTTTTTCTCCAGGAGAATCGCGGCGGGGGCGGCGGACTTCTCCTCGGCGGCGGGGGCGGCGGAGGCGGGAGCGGCTCCGCCCTTCCGGGCCTCCAGCAGCTCCTTCACCAGCACGTCGTACTCCGGCGCGCCCATGAAGTTCTTGATGGGGATGATCCGGGCCTGGGGGGCGCGCTGGGCGGCCCGGCCGGACAGCTCGTGGTGGGTGACGACGATCTGGCAGTCGCCGGGAATCTCGCCCACGGGGTAGTGGATGACCTCAATGTCCGTGATGCCCGCGTCCTTTAGCTTGTTGCGGACCATGGTGGCGCCCATGGCGGAGGAGCCCATGCCCGCGTCGCAGGCGAAGACGATTTTCTTCACGTCCGAGGCGGAGACGGAGGCGCCGGAGGAAGCGGCGGGGATGGCCTGACCCTTCGAGGCGGCCTTGCTGGCGGCCACCTGAGCCTGGGCCTCTTCCAGGCTGGCGTCCTTGCCGAAGAACTTCAGCAGGAAGACGGAGATGAGGAAGCTGACCACGGCGGCGACGCCGATGCCCGCGATGTTGGCGAAGTACCCTCCCTTGGGGGTCATGAGCATCTCGGCGATGATGCTGCCGGGGGAGGCCGCGGCCACCAGACCGCCTTTCAGGACGGACAGGGTGAAGATGCCCACGATGTTGCCGATCATGGGGCCCAGGATGACGATGGGGTTCATGAGGACATAGGGGAAGTAAATCTCATGGATGCCGCCCACGAACTGGATGACGGCGGCGGCGCCGGCGGAGGAGCGGGTCTCGCCCTTGCCCGCCACGCAGTAGGCCAGCAGGAGGCCAAGGCCCGGCCCGGGGTTGGACTCAATCATGAAGAGGATGGACTTGCCCATTTCCATGGCCTGTTCCGTGCCGATGGGGGTAAAGACGCCGTGGTTGATGGCGTTGTTCAGGAAGAGCACCTTGGCGGGCTCCACCAGGACGGCGGTGAGGGGCAGCAGGCTCCGGTCCACCAGGAACTGCACGCCCGCGCCCAGCCAGTCGGTGAGGGTCACGCAGACGGGGGCAATGACGTAGATGGACAAAATCGCCAGGATTGCGCCGATGATGCCCACGGAGAAGTTGTTGACCACCATTTCAAAGCCGGCGGGGATATGGCCCTCCATGGCCTTGTCAAACTTCTTGATGCACCAGCCGCCCAAGGGGCCGCAGATCATAGCCCCGATGAACATGGTGCTCTCCGTGGCGGCGATGGCGCCCAGGGTGGCCAGGGCGCCGGTAACCGCGCCTTTTTGTCCGCCCACGGCCTTGCCGCCGGTGTAGCCGATCAGGATGGGGAGCAGAAAGCGGAGCATGGGTCCCACCATGCCGTTGATGGTGTCGTTGGGGAACCAGCCGTCCGGGATGAAGAAGGCGGCGATCAGGCCCCAGGCGATGAAGGCTCCGATGTTGGGCATGACCATGCCGCTGAGGAACCGTCCAAATTTTTGGACTCTTTCTTTCATAGATGAACGTCCTTTCTCATGATATGTCAGGAATCAGGAAGCGGCGCGCCGCCTCCCGGCCAAGGGAAAACAGAATCAGAACAGGGGGAGGAGCTTCCGGATCTCCTCCCCGGTGGCAAGGCCGTCGGAAAAGGCGGTGGCGGACCCGGCGGCGGCGCCCATGCGGTGGGCGGCGGCGTAGTCCCGGGTCTCCAGCCAGCCGGCCAGGAAGCCGGCCACCATGGAGTCCCCCGCGCCCACGGAGTGGCGGACTGTTCCCGGGGGCACCCCCAGACGGCGGGCCCCGCCGGTCTCGTCCAGCAGCAGCGACCCGTCTCCGGCCATGGAGACCAGGATGTTCCGGGCCCCCCGCTCCTGGAGCTTTTTGGCGCAAAAGAGGATTTCCTCTTCCGTGAGGGAGCCCTTTCCGAAGAGCTCCCCCAGCTCGGCGCTGTTGGGCTTGACGAGGAAGGGACGGCAGGAGAGGACGCCCTTCAGCAGGTCTCTGGCGGCGTCCACCACCGTCAAAACGCCCCGGCCCTCCACCCGGTTCAGGATGGTCTGGTAGACATTCGCCGGAAGCCCGGCGGGCAGGGACCCGGCCAGGACCAGCACGTCGCCCTCGCCCAGGCGGTCCAGCTTTTGGAGCAGGTCCTCCAGGGCCGGGGCGGGGATGGCGGGACCCTGGCTGTTGATCTCGGTCTCGCCGCCGCCTCCGCCGGAGCGGATTTTGACGTTGACCCGGGTCAGGCCCTCCTCCAGCCAGACAAAGTCCGTGGGGATGCCCGCGGAGCGCAGGCCGTCCTCCAGGGCCTGACCGGTGAAGCCGGCCACGAAGCCCAGGGCCATGGTCTCCACCCCCAGGCTGTGGAGGACGGTGGAGACGTTGACGCCCTTGCCGCCGAAGTGCATGTGCTCCCGGCTGGTGCGGTTCAGGCCGCCGGCCCGGAAGCCGTCCACCAGAACCTCATAGTCCAGGGCGGGGTTCAGCGTTACCGTATAGACCACGGCTACACCTCCCTGACGTCGGTATAGTCCCGGTAGCGGGGGTCCGGCAGCTGGTCCGTGATGACGCAGGCGGTCTCAATGGGGAACATCCCCGCCGCCGTCACCTGACCGAACTTGCTGGAGTCCGCCAGGACGTAGACCTCCTGAGCCCGGTCCGCCGCCAGGGATTTCACCGCCGCCTCCTCCGGGTCCGGCGTGGTGAAGCCCTGGGTGATGGTGACGCCGTTGCAGCCCAGGAACGCCTTGGTGAAGTTGTACCGCCCCAGGGCCTCCAGGGTTTCCGCGCCGATCAGGGCCATGGTGCCCGCCTTCAGCGTCCCCCCCAGCACGTAGGTGCGGAGGTTCCGCTCCATCAGGCGGCAGGCGCACTCGATACTGTTGGTCAGAAACAGGGCCCTGGAGCTGGGCAGGCGCTCCGCCATGTGGAGCACCGAGGTGCCCGCGTCCAGGAAGACCACGTCGTCATCCCCCACCAGCCCGGCGGCGTACTGGGCGATCCGGGCCTTTTCCCGGGTGCAGAGCCCCCGCTTGGTCTCCATGTCCAGCTCCTCGCCGTGGAACTCGGCGCTCATCAGCATGGCGCCGCCGTGGACCTTGCTCAGCCGGCCCTGCTTGGCCAGCGCGTTCAGGTCCCGCCGGATGGTGGCCTCGGAGGCACCCGTCACCTGACAGAGGTCTGTCACCGTGGCGGCCCGCCGCTGGGCCAGCTCCCGGAGAATCCGTTCCGCGCGTTGCTCAGCCAGCATAATTCACCCCCCTAACTGTGACTGAAAATGGCTGCTTCTTGGTTTCTTTGCTTATAATAATGCCAATAACAATCAGAGTCAATAGATATCAATCAAATTCAACCATTTCGATCATAAAAAATCAAGAGGAAAATTTGTGCAGTCCGTCAAAGGTGATATCTTTTCGAGTTAAAAGGGCCTCCCGGCCAAGCGGCGGGAAGGCCCTCCGGCTCATGCCAGGGTTCTGATAAAGCGCTCCACCCGGTCCAGGCCCTCTTTCAGATCCGCGTCGGAGTAGCAGTAGCTCAGGCGCATGTAGCCCTCCGTGCCGAAGTACACGCCGGGGATCAGGCCTACCAGACCCTCCCGCAGCATCTTCTCGCAGAAGGTCAGGGAGTCCATGCCGTACGGTTTGATGTTGATGAACATGTAGAAAGCCCCCTCCGGCTTCTGGACCTCCAGGCCCATGTCCGTGAGACGCTGGTAGACGTAGTCCCGGCGCTTGCGGAAGAGCTCCGTCATGGAGGAGGCGTCGCTCTCCAGGGCCGCCACGCAGGCGGGCTGGACGAAGGCGGGGGCGGAAACCACGGCGTACTGGTGGAAGATCTGCATCCGGTCCCGGATGGGGGCGTCCGCCAGACACCAGCCCAGCCGCCAGCCGGTCATGGCGTAGGGCTTGGAGAAGCTGTTGATGACGATGATCCGGTCCCGACAGTCATCGTATTCGGCGAAGCTGTGGTAGTCCTCCGTGTAGACCAAGCTCCGGTACACATCGTCGCAGAGGACGAAGATGGGCCGGTCCTTCAGGACCTCGTGGACGGCGTCCAGGGTCTCCCGGGTGTAGATGCAGCCGGTGGGGTTGTTGGGGGAGGTGAGGACGATGGCCTTCGTCCTGGGGGTGATGGTGGCCTCCAGGGCCCGGGGGTCGATCTGGAAATGGTTGTCCTCCGTGGGCAGGGCCACGGGTACGCCCCGGCAGAGCTGGGTGATGGACTCGTAGAGGCTGAAGGCCGGGGTGGGGATGATGACCTCGTCCCCGGGGTTCAGCACGGTGGACAGGCCGATGAACAGACTCTCCGTGGCCCCGATGGTGAGGATGATCTCGTCGGGAGAGTACCTGAGGCCGTGGGCCCGCTCCTCGTATTTGGAGATGGCCTCCAGCATGTAGGGGTAGCCGTTGCCGGGGGGATAGTGGGTGTCGTTTTGGTCCAGGGCGGCTTTCGCGGCCTCCTTGATGATGTCCGGGGTGTTCTGGTCCGGCTCGCCGATGGTCAGGGCGCAGGCGCCGGGGGTGTCCCGCACCAGAAAGGTGAAGCGGCGGATGCCGGACAGCTCCAGGCCCAGCACGGCGCTGTTCAATGTCAGGTCCATGGGAATCACGCTCCTTATGTTGTATGACGGGTTACAGGCTCATTTGATAGATATGGACAATATCCTCCGCGCTGAGGGGGACGAAGGTCTTGTCAAAGCCGGCGGTCCTGGCCTTCCGGGCCATTTCCGGGAAATGCTCCGGACCGATGCCAAGCTCGGACAGCGCGGCGGGGAGGCCCAGAGAGGTGAAAAAGTTCCGGGTCTTTTGAATGGCGGCCTCCGCCAGCTCCCGGACGGGGAGGGCGGGGTCCAGGTCCCAGACGGCGGTTCCGTACCGGGCGAAGCGGGCCTCGGTCCTCTCGCTGAGGACGTAGCGCATCCAGTTGGGGGTCAGGATGGCCAGCCCCACGCCGTGGGTGATGTCGTAGAAAGCGGAGAGCTCGTGCTCCATGCGGTGGACGCTCCAGGCCACGGGTTTGCCCATTTTCAGGAAGCCGTTGATGGCCCAGGCGGCGTTCCACATCAGGTTGGCCCGGGCCTCGTAGTCGTCGGGGACGGCGATGGCCCGGGGGCCGTACTTCACGCAGGAACGGAGGACGGCCTCCGCCAGACTTTCCGCTAGGTAGTTGTCCTCAATGGGGCTGAAATAGTTCTCAAAGGTGTGGGACATGATGTCCGCCGTGCCCGCGGCGGTCTGGGCGGCGGGGAGGGAGTACGTGTAGGTGGGGTCCAGAATGGACACGGCGGGGTAGCAGCAGGGCCCGGCGAAGGACTCCTTCTCGTTGGTCTCCGGGTTGGAGATGACGGCGATGTCATCCATCTCGGAGCCGGTGGCCGCCATGGTCAGCACGGTGAAGATGGGCAGGGCCCGCTCCGGCGTCAGCTTTTTCGCGGAGAGGTCCCAGGGATCCCCGTCGTGGTAAAATCCGGCGGCGACGCCCTTGGCGCAGTCGATGACGCTGCCGCCCCCCAGGGCCAGCACGCCGTCCAGTCCCTGCTCCCGGCAGAGGCGGACGCCCTCCCGGATCGTGGCCACCCGGGGGTTGGGCTCCACGCCGGGGAGCTCGGCCCATTGGATGCCGTGGGCCTTCAGCTGTTCGATGGCCGCGTCGAAGACGCCGTTCCGCTTGACGCTGCCCCCGCCGTAGACCACCAGCACCTTGCTTGCCCTGGCGGCGATCTCCGCCCCCAGCTTCTGAATCTGGCCCTGGCCGAAGTGGACCACCGTGGGGATGGCATAGGTGAAGTTTTTCATGCAGCCGGTCCTCCTGTCGGTTTCCGTTCGTCAGCCGTGCAGCCGCCGGGCGGCGGCGTCGGCCTCGTGGAGAATTTTGTCCGCGTCCAGAGTCAGGAACTCGCCGTTCTCATAGAGGATTTTTCCGTCCACCATGGTCATCACCACGTCGCCGCCCTGGGCGGAGTAGACCGTCAGGGCCAGGGGGTCGAAGTTGGGGACCATGTGGGGGCGGGTCAGGTCCAGGGCGATGATGTCCGCCTTTTTGCCCACGGCCAGCTCGCCGGTGTCCTCCCGGCCCTGGAGCTGCGCGCCGTTTCTCGTGGCCATGGCCAGGAGCTGGGCGGGCTTGAGGATGGTGGGGTCCCGGTGGAAGCCGTTGTGGAGGACGGAGGCAAGATGCAGCTCCTCCAGCATGTTCAGATTGTTGTTGCTGGCGGCTCCGTCGGTGCCCAGGGTGACGTTCAGTCCCAGGTCCAGCATCCGCTGGACGGGGGCGAAGCCGCTGCCCAGCTTCATGTTGCTGGTGGGGTTGTGGACGGGACTGACGCCCTTTTCCAGCATGAGGGCCATGTCCTCCTCCGTCACCCAGACGCAGTGGGCGGCGGCGGTGGGGCAGTCGAAGGTTCCCAGGTCATAGAACCATTTCGCCGGGGTTTTGCCGTATTTCTCCACGCACTCGTCGTGCTCCTTTTTCGTCTCGGAGAGGTGGATGTGCATCCGGCCTCCCAGGGACTTGCAGTCCGCGCTGTAGGGGCCCACGATGTGCTCGAAGCAGGTGTACTCCGCGTGGACGGAGAAGTCGATCCGGACCCGGCCGTCCCCCGCGCCGTGGTGATTCTTGAAGAGCTGGATGGACTCTTTCGCCCGGAAGTTCTCGGCGTAGGTCTCGTCCTTGTTGAAGCACTGGACCGGGCGGGAGATGTTGGCCTTGATGCCGCAGGCCAGGGCGTTTTCCACGGCGGTCTGGGGCTCGAAATACATGTCGGAGTAGCTGGTGGTGCCGGTGGAGAGCATCTCCAGCAGGGCCAGCTGGTTGCCGATTTTGATGTCCTCCGCCGTCAGCTTGTCCTCAATGGGCATGATCTTCCCAAAGAGCCATTCCTGGAGGCTCAAATCGCTGCCCACGCCTCGGAGCAGCACCATGGGGCTGTGGCCGTGGCAGTTGATGAGGCCCGGGAGCAGCAGACGGCCGGCCATGTCCTTCTCCCGGTCGTAGGGGCCCTGGGGCTTTTCCGTCCCGATGTAGTCGATGGTGTCGCCGTCCACGCCCAGGTACGCGTTTTCCAGGCAGCGGAAGCCCGTTCCTTCGGTGGCGAGAATGCCGCAGTGTTTCAGCAGCAGCTTCATGTGGTGTTTCCTCCTGTCTCAGATCGCGGCCACGATCTTTTTCATATAGTCGCTGAAGGGTTTGGCAACGCGTTCCGCCGCCTCGTCCACCTCCTCGCCGCTGAGGGGCCGGTCCAGCACCCCCGCCGCCATGTTGGTGATGACGGACAGGGCCAGCAGGGGCATTCCGCAGTGGGCGGCGGTGAGGGCCTCGGTGACGGTGGACATGCCCACGGCGTCGGCGCCCAGGGCCCGGGCGGCGCGAATCTCCGCCGGGGTTTCGAACTGGGGGCCGGGGAAGAACATGTAGGTCCCCTCATGGACCCGGAGGGAGGAGCCCTGGGCGAGGTCCAGGGCCAGCTTCCGCAGCTCCGGGGTGTACATCCGGGTGACATCGAAGAACCGGGGGCCGAAGTCCTCCACGTTGGGACCCAGGAGGGGGCTGGAGCCGTTCAGCTTGATGTGGTCCCGGAGGACCATCACGTCCCCGGGGCGGTAGTCCCGGTTCACGGCCCCGGCGGCGTTGGTGAGAATGAGGGTTTTCACGCCCAGCAGTCTCAGGACCCGGACGGGGATGACCAGCTCCTCGAAGGAATAGCCCTCGTAGGAGTGGAAGCGGCCGGACATGCAGACCACGGACCTGCCGGAGACCGTGCCGAAGATCAGCTTCCCGGCGTGGGAGGCCACGGTGGAGAGCAGGAAATTGGGGATGTCCCCGTAATCCACCTCCACCGGGTCCTCAATCTCCCGGGCGAAGGGCCCCAGGCAGGAGCCCAGGACGATGCCGATCTCCGGGGTCCGGCCGGTTTTGGTTCGCAGGAAGTCCGCGCTTTTTTGAAAATACGCGCTGGTGTAGGACATGGCTTGCCTCCCGGGGTCAGACGTGGTAGCAGCCGCCCCCGATGAACTCCCGCATGAGGGAGGTCTTGGGGATGTTGTCCGCGGGGATGGGCAGGAAGTAGTTCAGGAATTTCAGGAGGCGCTTGGCCTCGATGTACTCCTCGCTGTCCCGGGGAACGCCGAAGAGCAGGGGCTGGACGTAGGGCTTCAGCAGGGCCGTCTCGTAGATCAGGGCGGAGTTGAAGATCATGTCCGCGCTGTCCTGGAAGGGGAAGATGTTGTTCTCCTCTCCCCGCCGGACGGAGGGCCACATCTTGATGGTGGCCTGGGCGCTGTAGCCCCGGGTCCGGGCGTCCCGCTCGATGCGCCGGAGGAGCCGGGCGTCGGTGGTGGGGATGCGGTTGTGGTCGTCGATGTTCAGGGTGGTCAGGCAGCTGATGTAGATTTTGTATTTGCTCTCGGCGGGCAGGGCGTGGGTGAATTTGTCGTTCAGGCAGTGGATGCCCTCGATGACCAGCACGTCCCCCTCCTCCAGGCGGAGGAAGTTGCCGTTGTATTCCCGGGCGCCCTTTTTGAAATTGTAGGTGGGGATCTCCACCGTCTCGCCGTTCAGGAGGCGGACGCAGTCCTGGTTGAACTGCTCCACGTCCATGGCCCCCAGGCCCTCGAAGTCGTAGTTGCCGTTTTCGTCCCGGGGAGTCTTGTCCCGGTTGACGAAGTAGTTGTCCGTGGCGATGGGGTGGGGATGCAGGCCGTGGGCCCGGAGCTGGGTGGAGAGGCGGTGGGAGAAGGTGGTTTTGCCGGAGGAGGAGGGCCCCGCGATCATGACGAAGCGGACGTCCTTCCGGGAGGCGATTTCGGCGGCGATGTCGCCGATCTTCTTCTCCATCATGGCCTCGTGGGCCAGGATGAGGGGGGTGGCCCCGCCCCGGGAGATGGTGGTGTTCAGCTCCGCCACGTTGGAGGCGTTCAGGGCCTCGGAGCGGAGGGTGGACTGGTAGAGCTCCCGGAAGACCTTGTGAGAGGGCTTGAAGTCCCCCAGATGATTGGGGTCCTTCTGGGTGGGCAGGCGGAGGACGAAGCCGTTTTCAAAGAGCTCCAGGCCGAAGCAGCGGATATAGCCGGTGTCTGGGGCCATGTAGCCGTAGAAGTAATCCACGAAGCCGTCCAGGGAGTAGACGTTGACGTGGGAGTTGATGCGGAAGCTGAGAAGCTGGGCTTTGTGGACCAGCCGGGCCTCCCGGAAGAGGTCGATGGCGTCGTCGGTGTTCAGGGTTTTCTTTTCAATGGGCAGGGCGGCGGCGGACAGCTCCCGCATCCGGGCCTCCACTTTTTCCAGGAGGGCCTGGTCCAGGGTGAAGCCGCCCTTGGCCAGGATGAAGAGGGCGCTGCTGAGGGAGTACTCCACGGAGACGCGCTCCACGTTCTCCCGGCCCGCCACGTCGTAAAAGGCCTTCAGCATCAGGAAGACGGCGCTGCGCTCATAGGTCTGGATGCCGGGCCGGTCCAGGGCGGTGACCATTTTCAGCGAGCAGTCCCGATCCAGCGCCTTGTGGAGCTCGCAGAGCTTGCCGTCCCGGTTGACCAGCAGGATGTCGCAGGGGTACCGGTCCTGAAAGTCCGCCGCGACGGCGCGGAAGGGCGTACCGTGGGGATAGGCGTATTCCGCGCCGTCCACGGTTACCGTGCACATTCTCTTCTCTTCCATAGTTGGGCCTCCTTTTATATATGATGGTCCCGCCGGGAAGGGGCGGGCGTTTTGCGGGTCTTTTCTTATCATACGACATTTCCAAGGAAAATTCAAGGATGATTCCGTCCGGAAGGCCGACGGGTTTATTGACATAAAAAGGGATAAAATAGTATAATGGATTACAGCGGTCATCGGACCCGCTTGACAAGGCCCGGCGGACACGATTTCCCTCTGGGCCGGACAGCGTCTTTCAGAGTGCCGGAATGGAGAATGTGGACCCATGAAAAAGATTCCAAACGAACAAAGAAAAAAGAGAGGATTCTCCCTGCTCCTCTCCATCATATTGGTGTTTTGCGTGTTCGGAACCGTCGTGTTCGCGGTGTCCCGGAAGATCACCAAGGAGATGTCCGATTCCGCCATCCAGAATTTGAGCGAGAGCCTGGACCTGCTGGAGAGCACCATTGAGGCGATCCTGCGCAGCGAGGCGGAGTTCCAGACCCTGATCGCCCGGGAGATCGCCCGGGTGGAGGATCCGGAGGCCTACATCCGCGCCTGTGAGAAGAACCAGACCATGTCCAAAATGGCCCTGATCCTGGCCGGGAGGACCGAGGGCGTTTCCAACACCGGGGACCGGTTCACTGAGGAGGGCCTGGACTTTTCCGCGGGAGGCACGGTGATGGGGCTGCCGGTTTCCCGGTCATACCTGAACTACATGGGGACGTGGTCCTACACCATCAAGTGCCCCGTGGAGCGGGACGGACGGGAGATCGGGACTCTTTACGCCGAATACATCTACGATGCCATTGACCGCTCCCTCCCCGACGGGTTTTACAACAAGCAGGCGTCGCTGTACATCATGGACGCGGAGAGCCAGCGCTTCGTCCTGAAGCCCAAGGGCATGGGGCGGCGCAGCGCCGGCCACCTGAACCTGACGGATTTCTATCGGGCCAACGATATCCAGGATCCGGGGATCCGGGCGGAGGTGGACACATGCCTGGAGGAGGGGCGGAACATCCTGTTTTACCACTCGATCCGGGATGTCCAGGCCCTCAATTACATGTGGTCAGTCAACGGCGGGACGGTCTATCTGGTGGGCTATGTGCCCGTGGAGGCCATCCAGCAGGAGGGGCGGACGGTCAGCCAGAATATCCTGGTGGTGGTGGCCTCCATGCTGGCGGCGTTCTTCCTGTGCATCCTTCTGTACTACCTCAACTGGAGGCAGCAGGACAGACTGCGGAGGGAGCAGGAGGCGGAACGGAAGCTGCACAGCCAGCAGCTGGCGGAGGCCCTCCAGGCCGCTCAGATCGCCAGCGAATCCAAGACCACCTTCCTCTCCAACATGTCTCACGACATCCGCACGCCCATGAACGCGGTGCTGGGCTTCGCCACCCTGCTGGCCCTGGAAGCGGAAAATCCGGCCAGGGTTCGGGAGTACACAAAAAAGATCATGGCCTCCGGGCAGCATCTTCTCAGCCTGATCAACGACATCCTGGATGTGTCCAAGATCGAGAGCGGGAAGGTTGTGCTGAACTTTGAGAAGTTCTCCCTCAACGACGTGGTCTCCTCTGTGGACGCCATCATACAGCCCATGGCCAAGGCCAGAGGGCAGGCGTTCCATCTGGAGATGACCGGCGTCCGGCACGAGTATCTGGTGGGGGACGAGACGCGGATCAACCAGATCCTCATCAACCTCCTTTCCAACGCCGTGAAATACACGCCGGAGGGGGGCGCCATCTGGTTCCGCATCATCGGGCTCAAGCAGCGATCCGGTCAGTATGAGCACATCCGCATTGAAGTGGAGGACAACGGGTACGGCATGACGCCGGAATACCTGGAAACCATCTTCGACGCCTTCACCCGGGCGGAAAACAGCACCACCAACAAGGTCCAGGGCACCGGGCTGGGTATGGCCATCACCAAGAGCATCGTGGAGCTTATGGGCGGCACCATTGAGGTTTACAGCGAGGTGGACCGGGGAACCCTCTTCCGCGTGGATCTGGAGCTCCGCATTCAAGAGGAGCGGGCGGACCGGCGGTTCTGGGAACAGCGGGGCATCTCCCGCGTCCTGGCGGTGGATGGCAGTCCGGAAAGCCGGGAGGATATCCGCGTCCTGATGGAGGACACCGGCGTCCGGCTGGACGCCGTCCCCGGCCTGGAGGAGGCGCTGGCCTTGCTGCGGGACGGCGGGGAGTGGCAGCTGCTCCTGCTGGACTGGGAGACCTGCGGCCCCGCGGCGGCCAAAGGGCTGCGGGAGGAGCTGCCCGGCGATGTGCCCATCCTTCTCATGGCGGAGCTGGACGCCCCGGACGTGGAGAAGGCCCTGGAGCTCGGCCGGGGCGGTGTGCTCACCAAGCCGTTCTTCGTCTCCGCCTTGCGGGAGAAGGTGGAAGAGCTGTGGGCGGAGCCCGGCGGAGAGGCCGGTCCGGAGCCCGGGGAGATGGAGGACCTGAAGGGGCTCCGCTTCCTCGCCGCGGAGGACAACGAGATCAACGCGGAAATTCTGGCGGAGCTTTTGGAGATCGAGGGGGCCTCCTGCGAGATCGTGGAGAACGGCCGGCTGGCGCTGGAGCGGTTCCAGCGGTCGGAGGAGGGGGAGTTTGACGCCATACTGATGGATGTCCAGATGCCGGTGATGAGCGGCCACGAGGCCGCGAAGGCCATCCGCTCCCTGGAGCGGGAGGACGCGGGGCGCATCCCCATCATCGCCATGACGGCCAACGCCTTTGCCGAGGACGAAAAGGCCGCCCTGGACGCCGGTATGGACGCCCACGTGTCGAAGCCCCTGAATATGGAGCTTTTGAAGAAGGTGATCCGGCAATGCACCGGACGAAGGGGAGAATCATGATGAAGCGTATCAAGAGCAAAAGCCGAACCGCCGTGCTCCTGGCGGCGCTGACGGCGCTGTGCCTGACAGCCTGCGGGGGAGGCGAGACGGAGTTCAAGAACCTGATTTCCGAGGAGAAGGAGGAGGAACGGGTGGTGAACCTGTTCAGCCCCATGGAGAAGACCGCCCCCAACGCGGAGAACGTCGCCCGGACCGCGGCGGACCTGACGGTGGCCATGGCGGAGGAGGCGCTGGACGTCAGCGTGGCCTACTGGACCTACACGGCGGAGAATTACCAGGACAAAACTTACGACGAGGTTGCCCTGGACCGGGCCCGCAACAACATGGACGACCTGTATCTGCTCAATCCGGACGTGATTCTGGCTTTGGGAGCGGAAGGAAAGCTGATGGACCTGTCCGGATTGGACAGCGCCGGGAATCTCCGTGAGATCATCCGCACCGCCAACACGGTGGATGGCAAGCTGGTGGCCATTCCCCAGGAGGTGGTGGCCTACGGCCTGTTCGTCAATGCGGACCTGTTCAGGCAGTATGACCTCTCTCTGCCGGAGACCCCGGAGGAGTTTTTGGAGTGCTGCCGGGTATTCAAGGAAAACGGCATCGAGACCCCCATCGGCGCCAACCGCTGGTGGCTGGAGACCTTTGTCTTTGCCCTGGCTTACACGGACTTGTACAACGGCGGGAATACGGAGGCGGAAATCGCGGCCCTCAACAGCGGCGAGGCCAGATACAGCGATTATATGCGCCCCGGCTTCGAGTTCCTTCAAACCCTCATCGACCGGGGTTATATAGACCCGGAAAAGGCCCTGGTCAGCGAGGCCATCGAGGCGGAAGGTCCGGACTTCCTGGCGGGAAAAACCCCCATTGTCATGGCCTACTGGGGGGCGGCGAACACGGAAACGGCCTATGGAAAGACGGAATTTGAGATGCAGGTCATCGGTTTCCCCAGCAGCCGGGGCCAGATGCCGGTGATGCCCATGACCGGCTGGGCCGTGGGCGCGGAAGCGGAGCATCGGGAGGATGCGGCCCGGGTGCTGGACCGTATGGTTTCCGATGAGGCGCTCCAGCTTTTCTCGGAGACCAACCGGGTCATTTCTCCCTCCAAAAACGTGAAGGTGGACTGTGTCCCCGCTCTGAGGCCGCTGAACGACCGGATCGAGGAGGGCATCTATGTCCTGGGCTCCAACGCGGGTATGAACGTGGAGCAGTGGGGGAACACCTGCCTGATCGTGCGGGATCTGCTGGGCGGCGCCACGGTGGAGGAGTGCATGGCCTCCTTTGACCGCCTACAGGAGGCGGCGATGGCCGGAACATGAGAAGACCGGAACAGAAGAGCGGGACGGCAAAGCCGTCCCGCTCTTCTGGCCTTTCAGGTTTCATCCGCGCCGCTGTTGTACCGGGTGCGGATGAGGATGTCCGTATAAAAGAGCTCTTTCTCCGGCGCCGTCCGGTCCACCAGAAAGTGATACAGAATCTGCAGGGGCCGCCTGCCCTGCTCGCAGGCCATCTGATCCAGCACGAAGCTCAGGTCGCCGCTGCGCAGAAGCTGCCGGTTGGGCTCGTTCAGGTCGTAGGCGATGACCCGGACCCGGCCTTTTTTCCGCTCGTCCTCGATGGCCCGGCAGACGCCCCGCTGGCCGTTGGAGGCGATGTAGACACAGGCCAGGGAGGGGTTCTCCTGGAGCGTGTGCTGAGTGATCTCGTGGGCGTAGTCGTCCCGGTCGAAACAGGGCTGATAGGGAAGGAGGCGGATGTCCCGCTCCCCCTCCAGGCCGTCCAGAAAGCCCCGGAGGCGGCTGATATGGGCGCCGTTGTTGACATGCCCGGCAATGGGCAGCACCAGACCGCCGCCGGGCAGCATCTGCCGGATCAGACCCGCCGCCGTCCGCCCCGCCCGGTAGTTGTCCATGCCCACGAAGCACAGCCGCCTGCTGTCCGGCGCGTCGGTGTTGAAGGTCACCACCGGGACGCCCTGCTCGTGGAGCTGGTCGATGCGCCGGACCAGATCGGCGGTGTTGTTGGAGGCAATGGCCAATCCCCCGGCCCCCCAGTCCAGCAGCTCGTCGATCTGCCGGAGGACCTTGCAGGAGTCCCGTCCCTGGACCTCCCGCAGCTCCACCTCCAGGCCCTGGGCCCGCAGCTCCTCCGCGGCCTGCCGCGCGCCCGCGGCCACGTCCTGCATGGTGGGCGTCTCGGCGGACTGGAGGATCACCCCCAGGCGGAAGCTCTGTTTTGTCCGGACCAGGGCCCGCCCGATGGAGTTGGGGCGGTAGCCCAGCTCCTCCGCGATTTTCAGGACGCGGGCGGCGACCTCCGGATTCACCCGGCCCCGGTTGTGGAGAGCCCGGTCCACCGTCCCCCGGGAGACCCCCGCCAGCTCGGCGATCTGCTGTGAAGTTACCGCCATGGCACGCCCCTCCTTCCCTTTGTTCATGGGCATTATAGCACAAGCCCGCGCCCTTTGGCAAGGGTGTTCTTTGGATTCTGTCAAATTGAACGCTATTGCACGCGTTTTTGAGGCCGGGGAGGAGGATTTGCACAAGAAATCCCGCCGGGCTTTTCCGGCTTCTCCAAACTTTTCATTTTTGAGGATTTTTGCCGAAAATACCCTTGCGAAGAGGGGATTTCTATGGTATTTTGATATCAGTCAAACAAAGACCCCGGCCGGGGGACCCACAGCGTGTTGCCGCGCGCTCCCCGGTGGGACCGCTGATCCGCCCTTTCGATGCGTGCGTTTTGCGTGCCTCTGTTTCCTTCCTTGAAAACATGAATGGAGGCTGTAACAATGGCATTCTTCAGTTCACTCGCTTGGACGCTGATCTCCTTCGTCCTCTTCACCGCCCTGGTGGCCGTCATCTCCAGCTGGAAGACCCGGGGCGACGACCTGGAGTCCGCCGAGGGCTACTTCCTGGCGGGCCGGGGCCTGCCGGGCGTGGTCATCGCCGGGTCCCTGCTGCTGACCAACCTCTCCGCCGAGCAGCTGGTGGGCCTGAACGGCCAGAGCTGGGCGTCCAACATGGGGCCCATCGCCTGGGAGGTGGGGTCCATGTTCACCCTGCTGGCACTGGCCTACTACTTCCTGCCCCGCTACCTGAAAATGGGGGCCATGACCATCCCCTCCCTGATGGAGGTCCGCTACGGCAAGGGAACCAAGACCATGTTCTCCCTGGTCATCGTGGTGATGTACTCCATCCTGAACCTGCCGGTCATCCTCTATTCCGGCGCGGTGGTCTTCGAGCAGATCTTCGGCATCTCCGACATGCTGGGGGTCAGCAAGTTCCAGTCCGTGGCCATCCTGTGCCTGGTGATCGGCATTGTGGGCGGCTGCTACGCCATCTTCGGCGGGCTGAAGGCCGTGGCGGTCTCGGACACCATCAACGGCATCGGCCTGATCATCGGCGGGCTGATGGTGCCCTTCCTGGGCTTCGCGGTGCTGGCCTCCCAGACCGGGGGCAGCGGGATTCTGGACGGCATCAAGTACATCGTCCAGGCGGACCCGGCGAAAATGAACGCCGTCAACGCCTGGAACGCGGCGGAGCCGGAGGTTCCCTGGCCCCTCATCATCACCGGCATGTTCTTCAACAACCTCTACTGGTGGTGCACGAACCAGTCCTTCGTCCAGCGGGCCCTGGCGGCCAAGTCCCTGAAAGAGGGGCAGAAGGGCGCCATCTTCTGCGGCTTCCTGAAATGCCTGGGCCCCCTGTACCTGGTCATTCCCGGCATCATCGCCTTCTACCTGCCCTCCATCCAGGACGCCATCGCCGCCGCCGGCGAACAGGCCATTGACTTCGCCTACCCGGCGCTGATCTCCGCCATCATTCCCAAGCCGGTGATGGGTTTCTTCGCCGCCGTCATGTTCGGCGCCATCCTGTCCTCCTTCAACTCCGTGCTGAACTCCGCCTCCACCATGTTCACCCTGGACCTCTACCGTTCCGCTTTCAAGCCCGACGCCTCCGACGCCCACTGCGTCAAGGTGGGAAAAATCTACGGAACCATCGCGGGCTGTGTCTCCATCGTCATCGCCCCCTTCGTGATGAACGCCAAGGGCATCACCACCTTCCTGAACTCCATGAGCCAGTTCGTGTCCCTGCCGGTGCTGTGCACCATCCTGGGGGTGTTCCTGTTCAAGCGTCTGCCCGCCTACACGCCGAAGGTCATCACCATCTTCCACGTGGCCTGCTACGGCGCGTTCCTCCTCATCGCCCCCAACTACCCCGGCACGGACAACCCCATTCACTACCTCTACGCCATGGCCGTGCTGTTCCCCGTGGAGCTCCTCATCATGTGGGCCCTGAACAAGTACCGGCCCGCCGAGGAATACGTGCCCCAGGACGTGGGCGCGGTGGACCTGACCCCCTGGAAGTACCGCCACGTGGTCTCCATCGTCGGTCTGGTTCTGGCGGTGGCCATCTACGTTCTGTTCTCTCCCTTGGGAATCGCCGCCTGATCTCGGATGCGCCCCGCAGAAATGTCTGCGGGGCGTTCCTTTTTGCATCTGCGTGCAGAACGCATGGACGGCCCTCCATCTTTGGGCATCTTCTTCAAAAACATCCGTCAACCTATGGCGATGACAGAGGATTCTACAATTTCAAGCCCGGATTATTGTGAAGAATATGCCGATATTTTACTTGCGTTCTCGTGAACGCTTTGCTATAATCGGGACTAGAGAAAGGGAAACGAAACGCAGGCAAAGGCACGCATCGGAAGAGCATCCCCTCCGGCGGCTCCGGCAAGAGCGGCCGGGATTGAAAAAGACGATCTATATTTTAACAGGAGGAACTTGTTATGGAACTCAACATCTGCTTGATCGGCTGCGGCATGATCGGAAAAGAGCACATTGAACGCATCCAGAACCGCATCCGGGGCGCCAGGGTCGTGGCGGTCTGCGACGTCTTCGAGGAGGGCGTGAAGAAGGGCGCGGAGCTGGCGGGTCCCGGAACCAAGACCTACACGGACTTCAACGAGGCCATCAACGATCCCGAAGTCAACGCCGTGGTGGTCACCACGCCGGGCCAGTTCCACAAGGACCCTGTCCTGGCCGCCATCAAGGCCGGGAAGCCCGTCTTCTGCGAGAAGCCCCTGGCCAACACCGCCGCCGACTGCAAGGCCGTGGTGGACGCGGAAATGGCCTCCGGCAAGCACTTGGTCCAGATCGGCTTCATGCGCCGCTATGACCGGGGCTACAACCAGGTGAAGGAGCTGCTGGACTCCGGCAAATTCGGCGCTCCCCTGATTGTGAAGTGCACCCACCGGGCCGACGGCGTGGCCCCCAGCTACACCACCGCTATGGCCGTTACGGACACGGCCATCCACGAGATTGACTGCCTGCCCTGGCTGGTGAACGACGAGTGGGACGAGGTCCAGTGCATCCTTCCCAAGGTCTCTGGCAAGGCCCATGAGGGTCTCCGGGACCCCCAGGTCATGATCATGAAAACCAAGGGCGGCATCGTGGTCATGCTGGAAGTCAATGTGAACTGCGGTTTCGGCTATGACATCAACTGCGAAGTGGTCTGCGAAAACGGCGTGGTGAACCTGCCCTGCCCGTCCTTCCCCACGGTCCGCTACGCCAACCAGGTGTCCACCAAGATCGAGGACAACTGGATTCTCCGCTTCATCGACTCCTACGACGTGGAGATCCAGGACTGGGTGGACCACGCCCTCAAGGGCGAGACCGGCGGCTCCTCCGCCTGGGATGGTTACGTGGCCTCCATCACCGCCGACGCCCTGGTGAAGTCCCAGACCTCCGGTCAGGCGGAGAAGGTGGTCACCGGCGGCACCCCCGACTTCTACAAGAAATAATTGGAAAGGAGCGCCCTCTATGAAGATCGCATTCGACGTTGACGTCCTGGCCAAGCAGATGCCGATCAAGGACTATGTCCGCAAGGTGGCCGACTGGGGCTACAAGTACATCGAGCAGTCCCCCCATCCCCGCATCAATCCCTTCTACAAGCACCCCCTCTTCTCCAAGGAGTGCGAGGAGGAGTACCGCAAGGCCCTGAAAGAAACCGGGGTTGAGATTTCCTCCTTCATCGTGGTCTACCGCTGGTCCGGCCCCGCCGAGGAGCAGCGGCAGCACGCCGTGGCCAACTGGAAGCGGATGATCCAGATCGCCGTGGACATGGGCGTCCCCGTCATCAACACCGAGTTCTCCGGGGACCCCAACCAGCAGGAAATCTGCAACGGCATGTTCTTCCGCTCCATGGAGGAGCTGCTCCCCATCATCGAGCGGGAGGGCCTCCGGGTGGAAATCCAGTCCCACCCCTACGACTTCTGCGAGCTGAACGACGAGACCTGCGACATTGTCAAATCCTTCCGGTCCAAGAACCTGGGGTATGTGTATTCGGCCTCCCACGGCTTCTTCTACGACCAGGGCAAGGGCGACGTGCGCCACATGCTGAAATACGCCGGCGATGAGCTGACCCACGTGCTTCTTGCCGACACCTGGAACCAGACGAAGGACTGCCGCTACATCCTGAATCCCCCCTGGCTGAACGCCAGAGGCCGGGCGGACGTGACCATCCACCAGCACACCGCCATGGGCGAGGGCGAAGTGGACTTCGACGGCATCTTCGAGACCCTGCGGGAGATGGACTTCGCGGGCAAGCAGCTGAAACCCGACGCGCCGAAGGTGGGCGGGGACAACATTATCTGCGTGAGCTACTTCGGCTTCCCGGAGAAGATGGACAAACAGGCCCCCGAGGCTCTGGAGCGCATCAAGAGCGAACTTCTGAACAAGTGAGAAGGAGACGGTTATCATGAAAATCGGATTCAACGAGGGCTGCAATCGGTTCTGCGAGAACCACTCCGTGCTGGAGGATCTGGCCCTGTGCGAGAAGTACGGCTTTGACTATATCGACGTCCAGTCCGAATGCCTGGACCGGGAGCTGGCCGCCGGGAAGTACACCCTGGAACAGCTGGGGGACTTCTTCAAAAGCCACAAGCTGAAAATGCTGTCCTACAACGCCCTGATCTTCTTCAACATGAAGCGGACCCAGGCGGAGAAGGACGCCGTCATGGCCCAGCTGGACGAGATCATCCGCCGCTGTGAGATTCTGGACTGCAAGATGATCGTGGTGGTGCCCTCCATGGACCTGCCGGTCAAGGCCACCGTGGACGAGATCAAGGCCGACGCCGTGGCCGTTCTGAAGGAGATGGTCAAAAAGGTGGAGCCCCACGGGATCAAGCTGTCCCTGGAATTCTGCGGCGCCCCCACCATGTCCATCAACCGCTTTGAGTATGCCTATGACATCGTGAAGGCGGTGGACTCCCCCCTGGTGGGCGTGACTCTGGATCAGTTCCATTTCAACGCCATGGCCTCCGGCTGGGACGCCCTGGAGAAGGCCGACGGCAAGAAAATCTTCGTCTGGCACCTGAACGGCACGGAAAACATGCCCTGCGGCGCGGCGTACAACACCGACGAGGTCCGCCTCTGGCCCGGCGAGCCCGGCGACTGCCTGGATCACAAGCGCTTCGCCGATACCCTGAAAAAGATCGGCTTCCAGGGGGATGTCTGCACGGTCGAGGTGTTCCGGCCCGACTATTACAAGCTCTCCAGCGAGGAGAACATCAAAAAGGCCGCGGAGGTCACCCGGGCTCACGTGGCGAAGTATTGGTGAAAGGTTCGGGAGCGGAGCGGCGAGGCCCCGCGAAAAAAGAACCCTGTTCCTGCTGAAAACGCGGGACCGCACGAGCGTGCGGTCCCGCGTTTCTGATTCAGGCTTGAAATCCGGTCCGATCATGGGGTAAAATCAGAGGAGGGAACGGATCGCGGCGCAGGGGCGGCGAAAAACATGATTGTTACAAACAGATGATGAATTGCGGTTCTTTCAGACATTCCCTGAAAGATTGATTCGCTAAAAATTGACAAAATTTGACAATCTGCATGCGCCATGCCTGGACGGAGCGTGGAGACTGGAATACTCTTCCTTTTATAGAAATCTATAAAGGGGAAATTGTGATGTTCAAGAAACGGACGCCGAGCCAAGCGCAGAAAAAAGCCCTGGGGCGGATCTTCCGAGAGGCGAGAAACAACTGTGGCCTGACGCAGGAGGAGCTTGCCGAGATCATGAACTGCTCCACGCGCTGGCTGATTCAGGTGGAAGGGGGGAAGAGCAGCTTGAACTGCGTGGACACCATTCGTCTGATGTCGATCTTGAAGCTGGACCCCGTGAAAGTGGCGGAGGAGGTGGGCATCCTTGTTCCTGTATCTTCCAGTGGAGCATGAGGCGGAGCTCCCCGGCCTGGGGTGGCGCCGGACCTTCGGGCTCCGGGTCCTTTGGAGCGGGGAGGCGGGGGACGAGGAGGTCATGATCCTGCCGCATGTTTCCACTGATTTTGGATTCACGCTCCGTCTGGCCAGCCTGCTCACCAGGGAGCAGGCGGACCCGTTTCGGCTGCTGGACGGGCTGGAGGGCTGGCTCTAGGGGGCGGCCTTCCAGGATTTCCTTTGACAAATCCGCTGAGATGTGGGATACTTCAAAGAGGGAAACCATATCACCCGGGGCATTTTTGCCCGGGGGCATCAGGAGCGGATCATGGATCAATTGAGAAAAAAGAAGGGCTTCATCTGCGACATGGACGGCGTGATCTATCACGGCAACCAGATTCTGCCGGGGGTCAGAAAGTTCGTGGAGTGGCTGACAAGGGAGAAGAAGAACTACCTGTTTCTGACGAATTCCAGCCAGTACACCCCCAAGGAGCTCCAGCAGAAGCTGGCCCGGATGGGGCTGGATGTGAACGAGTCCCATTTTTACACCAGCGCTCTGGCGACGGCCCATTTCCTGGACAGCCAGGCCCCGGGATGCAGCGCCTACGTGGTGGGGGAGCACGGGATCACCAACGCCCTCTACGACAAAGGGATCACCTACAACGATGTCAACCCGGATTACGTGGTGGTGGGGGAATCCTCCGCTTACAACCTGGATCAGATCACCAAGGCCATTCGTCTGGTGAACGCCGGGGCGAAGCTCATCGGTACGAATCCGGATCTGACGGCCCCGGCGGAGGCGGGCATCGTGCCGGCCTGCCGGGCGCTGATCGCGCCTATTGAGCTGGCCACGGACAAGAGCGCCTATTTCGTGGGCAAGCCCAACCCCCTGATGATGCGCACCGGCCTTCGTATGCTGGGGGTCCACTCCGAGAACGCGGTCATGATCGGGGACCGGATGGACACGGACATCATCGCCGGCATCGAGACGGGCCTGGACACCGTGCTGGTGCTCTCCGGTGTGTCCGACCGGGAGACCTGCAAAGAGTATCCCTACCGCCCCAAGTTCATTTTGAAGGGTGTGGGGGAGATTCCCGGGGACTGAGCGCGCCCTGGAAAAGCCGCCGAGTTGGAGCGAGGAGGACGCATCTGTGCTGAAGATATTGATTGTGGACGACGAACCGGATATCTGCGAGCTGATCCACAAGCTGATCGACTGGGAGGACCTGGGCCTGGTGAGCCTGGGCTCCAGCCAGAACGGCGTCGACGCCATGGAAATCATCCTGCGCCAGAAGCCGGACATCGTCATCACGGATATCCAGATGCCGGGCATGACCGGGCTGGAGGTCATTGAGCGGGCCAGCCAGCAGAAGCTGCCGACGAAGTTCATCGTCATCAGCGGCTACCGGGAATTTGACTACGCCCGGCAGGCCATCCGCTTCGGCGTGGAGGACTACCTGCTCAAGCCCATCAGCAAGACGGACCTGAACCTGCTGCTGAAGCGCCTGCTCAAGGAGAGCGGCGCGGTGCGGGAGCGGCGGGCCAGCGAGGAGGCCATCCGGGAGGAGCTCCAGCGGAAGACCGCCGTGCTCCGGGGAAACGAGCTGCGCCAGACGCTCACGGATTTCAGCCGCACCTTCCACACGGAGCTGTTCGCCTTTCAGCCGGGGGTGTTCTGGGTGGTCTGCGTTCACGCCAGCTGCCGGGACAAGGCGGACATCCACCAGAGCACCATCCAGAAGGTGCTGGAAAACGTGGCCATGCGGGTCCGGGAGTGCTTCAAGGATCAGGCCTTCGATATTGAATATGTGGTCACCGACTGCAACGCGTATATTCTGATGAACTACTCCGAGGAGCGGCACAGCTCTTACAAGCAGCGGTGCGAGGCCCTGCAGCGGCAGTTGACGGACACGTCCACCCAGTATCAGAACCTGCGCTTCACTTTTGCCGCGGGTTCCCCCGTCTATGACGAGGGGGACATCTGGAGGGCCTTTGAGACCGCGGAGCAGGCCGGCGTGCTCCGGCTGTACGCCGGGTCCGACAAGGTGATCGAGCACCAGCGGCTCCGGGCCTCCCTGCCGGACGTCCCGGAGTGCAGATTCTCCGCGGAGGACAGCCAGACGCTGATCAGCAGGGTCGAGACCCTCCAGAAGGACGCGGCCCTGGCGCTGATCCGGTCCGTCTACGACGGCTTCCGGACCGCGAAGAGCTTCAGCGTCTCCAATCTTTTCAACGTGACCCGCACCCTCATCCTGCGCATCCGGAGCGAGGCGGAGGCCATGGGCCAGCGGGACGAGCTGGCCCTTTCGGCGGGGGAGGACTCCGGCATCCCCACGGAGAACATGATTCACCGGCGTCTGGCCAACTGCGACACGGTGGACGAGCTGGCGGACTTCCTGTGCGAGTATACGGCGGCGGAGATCGACCACCGGTCCATGCTGCAGATGAAGAAGGTGGGCGAGCCCATCCGCGCCGCCCAGGAGTATGTCCGGGCCCACATCGACCGGCAGATCAGCCTGGAGGAGGTCTCCGAGCGGGCCTTCGTCAGCGCGGGCTATCTGAGCACGCTGTTCAAGGAACGCACGGGGAAGACCTTTTCCGACTACGTGATCGAGACGCGGATCGAGGAGGCGAAGCGCCTGCTCCGGGACCCGTCCCTGAACATCAGCGGCATCGCCGAGCGGGTGGGCTACGCGGACCAGCGGCATTTCAGCAAGGTCTTTCAGAAAATGGTCGGCGTGACGCCGACGGCTTACCGGAAGTTCTATGTGTGAGAGGAGGCCGGCCATGGACCGTGCGCGTTCCCCGTACCGGAGCTTTTTCCGGGGCATGACGGTGTTCGCCCTTTTGCTGGCGGCGGCGCTTCTGCTGGCGGCGGCGTCCCTGGAGAGGGGGCGCGTCCGGGCGGCTCTTGGAATCCTGCTGGCGGCGGCCGCCGCGCTGCTGGCGTGGTCCGGGGTCCTGGCGGCGCTTCTGCTGCGGGCCCGGCGTCTGCGGACGGAGGGGGCGGAAGCGGGCCGAAGGGACCGCTTTTCCTTTTTGACCGACATTTTGAACGAGGAGCACGACCTGGGCTATTCCCGCCAGGAGATGGCCCTGAAGGTCCTGGAGGCCCAGGCCCAGATGGACTCCCTCCAGAGCCAGATCAACCCCCATTTCCTCTACAACACCCTGGAGAGCATCCGGAGCAAGGCGCTGCTCCACGACGAGGAGGAAATCGCCACCATGACGGAGACGCTGGCCCGGCTTTTCCGCTACAACATCAGCCGCAACGGCGCCGAGGCCTCCATCCTGGACGAGCTGGAAAACGTCAAGAACTACATCCGCATTCAGAACTACCGCTTTCGGGACAAGTTCACCCTGCGGCTGGAGCTGGAGGACCTGGGGGACCTGCCGGGAAACTATATGGTTCCGGTGCTGACCCTCCAGCCCATCGTGGAAAACGCCATCCACCACGGGCTGGAGCCGAAGATCGGCCCCGGCACGATTCTGATCCGGGGCTTCCGCACCCAGAGCAAGCTGATCCTTCAGATTCGGGACGACGGCGTCGGCATTCCGCCGAAGAAGCTGGATGGGCTCCGGGCCCGTCTGCTTCACCCCGGAGCGGCGGAGGACGAGGGCCGGGAGGAGGAGAAGAGCTCCCGGCGAGGGGCCGGCATCGCGCTGAAAAACGTCCACCAGCGCCTGCAGCTGTTTTTCGGCCCGGACTACGGGCTGGAGATCACCAGTGCCGCGGGAGCGGGTACGCAGATCGAGCTGTGTATGCCGGCATCCTCGGAATCGGGGGGCACGGACCATGCGAAAAGAGCTGTTTGAATTCCATCATGTTTCCAAGCTGGTGGGCGGGCACAAGGCCCTGCGGAACCTGTCCCTGCGTCTGTACCAGGACGAGATCACCTTCCTGGTGGGGCGCAGCAGCAGCGGCCGGTCCGCGCTGACCCGGCTGATGATGGGGGAGCTGGCGCCGGACAGCGGAACGATGACGCTGCTGGAGGAGCCCTACCAGCCCCTTTCGCCGAGGCAGGCCCACGAGCGGGGGGTGTTCTGCGTCACCCAGGACACGACGCTGATTCAGAACCTGTCCATCAGCGAGAACATCTATATCGCAAGGCCCGTCTTCCCCGTGTGGCGCCGGGGGCAGGCCAGGGCCTTCGCCCAAATGATGTGCCGGGAGTGCGGCATCCAGATGGACCTGCACCAGAAGCCCACCCACGCGGCGCTGATCGACACGCTCCTGGTCTACTGCCTCCGGGCCCTGCTCACCCGGGCCCGGCTGCTGATCCTGGACAACCTGCTCTACCTCCTCTCCGAGGAGGACGCGGTGCTGCTGTTCCAGAAGCTCCGGCTGCTGAAGGAGCGGGGAGTGGGCATTCTGATCATTGAGCCGGTGGAGCGCTACGCACTGCGGTTCGGGGACCGGACGCTCTTTTTCTCCAGGGGCCGCATCTCCGCCGACTTTCTCAGGGGGGAGTACTCGGCGGAGCTGGCGGATGTGCTGCTGAACCGGGAGCAGCCGGTCCCGGCGGACAGTCCCCGGGAGGAGGCGGGCCCGCACATCACCCGGGATTTCCTCTATCCGGCGGCGTCCGGTGTGAAAGCCCTCTCCCTGGTCCCGGGGGAGGTCTCCTGTGTCAGCTGCCGCAGCCCGGAGCGGTTTCAGTGGTACCTGGACTTCTTTTTCCGCACGGAGCGGGTCGTCTCCATGAACCGCCGGCGGGGACGCCCTCTGGTCACGGCGCTGACCTTCAAGAAGCTCCAATCCGGTTATTTCCTGGACCTGTCCTTCGCGGAGAACGTGGTTCTGCCCGCTTACGCCCGCATCTCGTCCCGGGGGAGGCTGACGCCGGACCTTGCGAGGAAGTTTTTGAAGAGCGAGCTGGAGGACGTCATCTCCATCCCCAGCGACCAGTGGGGCCGCCGCCTCAGCCGCTTCGACGACACGGAGCGGGAGCTGGCGGTGCTCTGCCGGATGCTGATGGAAGACGTGGACATCCTGGTTTTCGTGGGCATCATGGACCAGCCCAACCTGTCCTTGATGGAGGATATCTGGAAGGTGATCTTCCGGGCCTCGGAGATGGGGAAGAGCGTGCTGATGTTCCACCGGAACTACAGCTGGCCCATGCGGAGGCGGGACAGGCTGTTTTTTCTGGACGACGATGGGAAACCCTGTGTTTGAAAACACGGGGTTTCTTTTTTGGCAAAAAATCAAATGCAATTTTGTGCGAACTGTACAAATGAAAATGGAGATTCCCCAAATGTCCTGTAAATCACACACATTTTCTGAAAACCGCCGCATTGCGGTCCGCCACCCGGAGCAAGTATACTATGAAAAACGGCGAAGACCGTCGAGAAAGAGGGGATTCGATGAGCGAGATTCTCGCAATGGAACATATCACCAAGACGTATCCCGGCGTCAAGGCTCTGGACGACGTCTCCGTCTCCTTCGAGGAAGGGGAGGTCCATGCGGTGATGGGGGAGAACGGCGCGGGGAAGTCCACGCTGATGAAGATCCTGAACGGCATGTTCCCGGCGGACAGCGGAGAGATCCGCTTCAACGGACAAAAGACCGTCATCCGCAGTCCCCGGGACGCCATCGCCCTGGGAATCGCCATGATTCACCAGGAGCTCAACCCCATCAAGGACCTGACCATCGCGGAGAACATGTTCGTGGGGCGGTATCCGAAAAAGGGCTGCGTCGTGAACTGGCCCGAGATGTACAGCCAGTGCCGGAAGCTCTTCGAGCACTGGAAGGTGGACTTCGACCCCAGACAGAAGGTCCGCTCCCTCTCCACCGCGGAGACCCAGATGCTGGAGATTCTGAAAGCCATCTCCTACGAGGCCCGGCTCATCATCATGGACGAGCCCACCTCCGCCATCACGGAGCGGGAGGTCCAGAAGCTGTTTTCCTTCATCGAGGAGCTGAAAGGCAAGGGCATCACCATCATCATCATCACCCACAAGATCGACGAGGTCTTCCAGGTGGCGGACCGGGTCTCCGTCCTCCGGGACGGGAAATACATCGGAACGAAGCTCATCCAGGAGCTGGACCATGACCGCCTGATCTCCATGATGGTGGGCCGGGAGATTTCCAACGTCCATCCCCCCCGGAACTTCCAGGGCGGCGAGACGGTGCTGAAGGTGGAGGGACTTCACCGGGGAAAGAAGGTGAAAGACGTCTCCTTCGAGGTGCGCCGGGGCGAGATCCTGGGCTTTGCCGGCATCGTGGGCGCGGGGCGGACGGAGTCCCTGCGCTGCCTCTTCGGCCTGGACCGGGCCGAGAGGGGCACGGTGGAGATGGAGGGAAAACGGCTCAGCATCCGCTGCCCCCGGGACGCCATGAAAAACGGCATCGCCATGGTGACGGAAAACCGCAAGGAGGACGGGCTGGTGCTCTGCCGGTCCATCATGGAGAACACGGTGCTGCCCTCCACCTACCGCAACTCCAGCCACGGCATCCTCCGCAAGGGGGCGGAGTCCGGCATCGCCGTGGAGATGTGCCAGAAGCTCCGGGTCAAGACCCCCAGCTATGAAAACATCGTCAACCAGCTCTCCGGCGGAAACCAGCAGAAGGTCATCATCGCCAAGTGGCTGATGACGGGACCCAAGGTGCTCATCCTGGACGAGCCCACCCGGGGCATCGACGTGGGAGCCAAGAGCGAAATCTATCAGATCATGAACGAGCTGACGGAGCAGGGCGTTTCCATCATTATGATCTCCTCGGACATGGAGGAGATCATGGGCATGGCGGACCGCATCCTGGTCATGTGCGAGGGCCAGGTCTCCGGCGAGCTGCGCAGGGGTGAGTACACCCAGGAAAAAATTCTGGAATATGCGGCAGAGGTGAAAAAATGAAACAGACTATGAGTAAGCGGATCAACGGGGCGGAGCTGTTCAGCCGGTTCGGCATCGTGCTGATTTTCGCGCTGGTGGTGCTGGCGGCGTCCCTGGCGTCGGACCGGTTCCTCAGCACGGACAACATCCTCAGCGTCTTCACCCAGTGCGCGGTCATCGGCGTGCTCTCCTGCGGCATGACCATGCTGATTGTCTCCGGCAACACGGACCTCTCCGCCGGTTCCGGCGTGGCCCTGGCGGGCGTGATGTGCGCCCTGGTGGTGAACGCCACGGGGAGCTGGCTGCTGGCCGTTCTGGCCGCCGTGGCCACCATGCTGCTGACCAGCCTCCTTCAGGGCGTGCTGGTGTCCTACTGCGCCCTGGTCCCCTTCATCGTCACCCTGGCGGGTCAGCTGGCGTTCCGGGGCGCGGCCCAGGTCCTCTCCAACGGCGCGCCCATCATCGGCGTGGGCCCCATCGCGAAGATTTCCAGCGGGAAGCTCTTCGGTGTCTCCTGGCTGATCATCATCACCATTCTGGCGGTGCTGTTCACTTGGCTTATCATGAACTACACCTCCTTCGGCCGCTATATCTACGCCACCGGAGGCAACCGGGAAGCGGCCAACGCCGCGGGCATCAACGTCAAGCTCATGGTCCTCTTCGCCTATCTCTATATGGGCGTCTGCACCGCCCTGGCGGGCATCATGCTGGCGGCCCGGACCAACAGCGGCCAGCCCACCGCCGGCGTGGCCTTTGAGTTCGACGCCATCATCGCCTGCGTGCTGGGGGGCTGCGGCATGGCGGGAGGCGTGGGCTCCGTGGCGGCCAGCCTCGTCGGCGCACTGACCATCGGCGTCATCAACAACTGCATGAATCTGGCGGGGGTGTCCCCCTACTACCAGTCCGTGGTGAAAGGCGTCATCATTGTCATCGCCGTGCTGCTGGACAAAAAGACCCACGACGCGGTCATGAAAGCGTCCTGACAACGTGATCCCATTGGAAGACTATAAACCCCAAGATCAAAAGGAGGAAAAAGTGATGTCTCTGAAGAAACTTCTCGCGACGCTCCTGACAGCGGTGATGCTGCTGTCCCTCGCCGCCTGCGGCGGCGGAAAAGACCAAGCCGATTCCGGCGCGGCCTCCTCCGGCAATGAGCCCCCCGCCCAGACCGACACCAGCGGCGGCGGAGACGGCGGCGAAAGCGGCGGAAAAATCAGGGTCGGCTTCTCCAGCGCCGCCTTCTCCGACGAGTGGTGCCATAACCTGGCCCTGGCCTTTGAGTCCCTGACGGAGAGTGAGTATCCCGAAATCGAGGTGGTCACTCTGGACGGCAACATCGACGCCGAGAAACAGATCAATACCATTGAGTCCCTGCTTCAGCAGGAGATGGACTATATCGCGGTCCAGCCCCTGCCCGGTGTGGAGCCGGCCCTGCAGGCTGTGGTGGATGCCGGCATTCCCCTGATTTGCGTGGACACCGTACCCACCAGCGACACTCTGGTCTGGACCCAGGTGGGCGTGGACGAGGCCGAGTTCGGACGCCTCCAGGCGGAAAAGCTGGCGGAGGTCCTGCCCGAGAACGGGACGGTCTGCATTGCCATGAATCAGCTGGGTATGAACAGCCAGATCAACCGCACCCGGGGCTTTGAGGAGAAAATCGCCGAGATTCGGCCCGATGTCACCATCATTGACAAACAGCCCGCCGACTCCAAGACGGACAAGGCCATGAACCTGATGGAGGACTGGCTCCAGCGCTTCGGCGCCGACGGGATCAACGGCGTGGTCTGCCAGTCCGCCATGACCGTCCAGGGCATCGTGGAGTCCCTCCGGGCCCACGACCTGACCGGCAAAATCTACGTGGCGGCCCAGGACTTCACCCAGCCCTCCGGCACCGAGTGGTTGGAGAACGACGAGACCTATGTGGACGTGTTCTATGACTACTTCGCCCTGGCCCGTGGAACCTACGATGTCATCATGGCCCACGAAAAAGACGGCGCTGAAATGCCGGAGCAGGTCATGATCAATCCCTCTGTCTGGACCAAGGAAAACGCCTCTGAGTTTGGCAAATAAGATTCGGCAGGGAGGCGGACGGTTTTCGTCCGCCTCTTTCCCATAAGGAGGAGCATATGGCGTTATTGCAGGCGAAAACGGAATCCGGCCTCGTGGCCGGGCTTTACAGCGGAAACCCGGAGATCACGGTTTTCAGGGGCGTGCCCTACGCCGCCCCGCCGGTGGGACCCCTGCGCTGGGCCCCGCCTCAGCCCGCCCCCGCCTGGGAGGGGGTTTATGAGGCCTACGTATTCAAAGACATCCCCAGTCAGGCGGAGGAGCGGCACCCCTTTTACTCCAGGGAGTTCTACACCTGCCGCAAGCCCATGAGCGAGGACTGCCTCTACCTGAACATCTGGACCCCCGCCCAGGCCCCCGGGGAGGGCCTGCCGGTGATGTTCTTCATCCACGGCGGCGGCTTTAAAAGCGGCTACAGCCACGAGATCACCTTCGACGGCGACGCCCTGGCCCGGCGGGGCGTGCTGCTGGTGACCATCGAGTACCGCCTGGGCTCCTTCGGGTATCTGGCCCACCGGGAGCTTCGGGACGAACACGGCCGCTGCGGCAACTACGGCCTTCTGGACCAGATCGCGGCGCTGAAATGGGTCCGGCGGAACATCGCCGCCTTCGGCGGGGACCCGGACAACGTCACCATCTTCGGCCAGTCCGCCGGGGCCATGAGCGTTTTGAATCTGCTGACCTCCCCCCTCAGCCAGGGAGACGCCGCCCGGGCCATCATGCAGAGCGCCGGGGGCTACACGGGACGGCGGTCCTCCGGCGTCTCCATGCGGACCCGGGAGGAGGCGGAGGAGCTGGGGGCGGAGTATCTGGCGTTCCTGGGCTGCGGCTCCATTCAGGAGGCCCGGGCCCTGTCCCCGGAGGCCATCGTGGAGAAGGAGCAGGTGTTTCTGGAGGAGGTCCGGCCCGGGCTCACCTTCGCGCCCATCGTGGACGGCTGGGCCCAGCCCCTGGACTGCGCGGACGCGGTGAAGGCCTGTCAATACGCGGACATCCCCTGCATGGTCGGAACCACCGCCAACGAAAACGGCGCGTTCAACTGCCTGCCGCCCCAGGACCCGGAGGAGTTCCGCCGCTCCGCCCAGGAGCGCTTCGGCGAGGACACGGAGGCCTTTTTGAAGCTCACCGGCTTTGACCGGGACCCGGAGGCCGCCGTTCGGGCGGGGGGCTGGGACGACATGCTGAAGCCCGGCGTCTTCGCCTGGGCGGACCACGCCGCGGAAAACCCGGCCCGGAAGCCCACCTTCCTGTACCACTTCACCAGGAAGCTGCCGGGAGACGACGCCGGGGCCTATCACTCCAGCGAGCTGTGGTACGTCTTCCAGACCCTCTCCCGCTGCTGGCGGGACCTGACGGGGGTGGACTACGATCTCTCCCGGGCGATGGTGGGCTACTGGACCAATTTCGCCAGAAGCGGCGACCCCAACGGGGAGGGGCTTCCGGTCTGGACGCCCTACACGGCGGCGCGGCGGGAGAGCATGGAGCTTGGAGAGCGGGTCGGCATGAGCGGCTTCTGCGGCACTCCCCGGGCGCGCTTCATTGTGGATCAAATTTTGAACGAGTGACAAAAGGAGGGACAACCCATGATCAGACTTGGCCTCATCGGCCTGGGACAGGCCGCGCAGCTGCTGCACCTGCCCAACCTGGAGAAAATTCCCGAGAAGTTCCAGATCACCGCCGTGTCGGACATCTCCGCCCAGCTCTGCGCCTACGTGGCGGAGAAGTACCGCGTTCCCCATCAGTTCCGGGACGGACTGGACCTGATCCGCTGCTCCGACGTGGACGCGGTGATGATCCTCTCCGCCGGGGACCACGCGGAGTACGCCATCGCCGCCCTGGAGGCGGGGAAGCACGTCTTCATCGAAAAGCCCATGACCTGTGACCCGGCCCTGGCGGAGCGGCTGATGGAGGTGAAGCGGGCCCATCCCGATCAGGTGGCCATGGTGGGCTACTGCCGCCGGTACAACGACTCCTTCCTGAAGATGAAGGAGCTTCTGGCCGCTGACAAGCGCCCCATCTCCTACGTCCGGGCCCGCACTCTGGTGCTGGAGGGGCCCTGGTACCTGGAGAACACCTGGCACGAGAAGAAGGCGGAGGACCTGGACCCCGCCGGCCGGGCGGAGATGCAGAAAAAGACCTTCGACGAGTACAACCGGCTTCTGGGCGGCAATGCCACCCAGGCTCAGTTGCTGGCCTACCTGCTCATGACCGCCTCCGGCTGCCACATCCTCTCGGCGGTCCGGGAGCTGATCGGCCTGCCCAAAGCCATCCGCACGGCGGCGCTTTCCCCCACCGGGGCCCAGTTCACCCTGGTGCTGGAGTACGAGGGCTTCAACATGGTCTTCGAGGAGATGAACGACCAGTCCGTGGTGGAGTTTGATGAGTCCATCGAGATTTACCAGGGGGACCGGAAGCTGTCCTTGAAATACGATTCCCCCTATATCCGCTACCTCCCCAGCCGCCTGACGGTGCAGGACCTGGAAAACGGGCAGGCCCGGGAGACGGTCTACGGTCCCCAGTACCACGACATGTTTTTCAACGAGCTGCTGGAATTCCACCGTTGCATCGCGGAGCATGACACGCCCAAGTGCGATGTGTTCGACGCGGCGGAGGACGTGAAACTCTTCCTGGAAATCGGGAAGATGATGAGGTGAGCATATGGAGATTCGCATTGCCACGGCCCCTTGTTCCTGGGGCGTGTTCTACGCCGACGGGGGTACCTCCGGCGTACCCTGGCCGGTGTTCCTTCAGCAGGCGGCCCAGGCCGGGTACACGGAGATCGAGCTGGGCCCCGAGGGCTATCTTCCGGTGGATCCGGAGATCCTCCGGGCGGAGCTGAAGAAGCACGGCCTGACGGTCTGCGCCGGTACGGCGACGGTGCCCTTCGGCAAGCTGTCTCAGGCGGAGTGCCGGGACTTCGTGAGGGGGCTGGCCCAACGGCTGGCCCGCCTGGAGGTCCGGGACATGGTCGTGATGGACGGCACCGCCTATGAGCCGGGCTTCGAGGACAAAGGGGCCTGGAACCAGACGCTGTGGGACCGGGTCTATGAGGGCATATTGTCCGTCAACGATTTCATCCGGGAGGAGTACGGCCTCCGGATGGTGTTCCACCCCCACGCCGGGACCGCCATCGAGTACACCGCCGAGATTGAGAAGCTGCTGTCCCTGGGGGAGGTCTTTCTCTGCTTCGACACGGGACACCATGTCTACGCCAACGGCGGGACGGAGCCCCGGGACCGAAGCGCCCTGGAGTTCCTGCTGGCCCATCGGGAGCGCATCCCCTACCTGCACTTCAAGAACATGGACGGCGCCGTCCGCGTCCAGGCGGCGGAAAGCGGCTGGACCGTGTCCGAGGCCTTCGCCAACGGGGTCATGTGCAACCTGGAGGACGGCGTGATCGACTTCCGGGAGCTGAGGGACGTCCTGGAGGAAATCGGCTACCGGGGGACCGCGGTCATTGAGCAGGACATGTTCGGCAGGACGGCGGAATTCGCCTGCCATGCGGCGGAGGTGAACCTTCGGTATCTGAGGGATATCCATATGATTCCCTGACCCAAAAGCGGCGGGGCGGAGCGGCCGGCTCCGCCCCGCCGCCGTGCGCAAGGGGGTATTGACATCTCCCGGCGTATCCCTTATAATGGGACCACGTTTTATAAAGCCACGTTCCAAAGACAGCTGGTGTGGCCCGGCCTCATCGCCCGGCCCGTAAATCCCGCCGAGGACGGCAAGAGAAAGCGGAGAGCGGTCGTATTGCGCTCACGTTGTTTCCGCCATGGTGTCTTTGGGGCATCATGGCGTTTTTGTTCGCCCCGCGCCCCTGGCGGGGACATACATCCGGCAGGCCGGGGCCGCGTAAAATGGGGTGGGCCCGAACCGGCGGGGCCGGCGTTTCCGAGTCGGACCACGGTGGAAAATCCGGGATTTTTCACCGTTTGTCTCTTGTTCAACAGGCGGAAAAATGCTATAATCAAGGTGGAGGGAAACACATGAATCGGAGAGAAAGAGGCATTGCGGAAGAGAGAGGAGGGGATGGATATGTGTTGTTCACGTGACGCGGGAATGGCTATGGTCAATATGTCCATTGACATGGCGAAAGAGAAAGACGACCCAAGGTATTATATGGACTCCATGAAGCTCCACAAGCTGCTGTACCTGAGCCAGTGGACCATGCTGCAGAAGTATGGAAGCCGGGTGTTCAAGGAAACCATCCGGGCCCACAAATGCGGCCCCTATGTGGACGGCATCGAGATCATCCCCGCCAGGAGGGGCTTCGCCCCGATCAATCAGCCCTTTGACCCGGAGGAGGACGAGATCGTCTGGCCGTCCGTGGCCCGGGTGGACGTCATGGAGCAGATTCTGGAGGAGTACGGCTGGAAAACCACGGAGGAGCTGATCCGGATTACAAAGAACACCACGCCGTATTTGGAAGTGAAGGACCGGATCACGGCGGAGCATAAACCGGAGATCACCAAGGAGAGCATGGAGAAAGACCGCCCCCTGTTCCAGGCGGGATGACCGGGCGGCTGAAAAAGGCGGGATAGAGAGAATGGATACGAATGATCTTACGGCCCTGATGAAGGAGCTGTGGGAGGAAGAGAAACAGGATTCCAATCTGGAGCGCTTTCTTGTTCTGAGCCATGACGCCTATCAAGAGGAGAAACTGCTGGAGGACCTGATTGATTGGGACGCTCTGAAGACCTCCCACTCACAGGAGGAATTCGGCCGTAACTGCAACTTGGCGCTTGACATGCTGAAACGCATGAATCAGGGGAAGGCGGCGTCCAAAAACACGGGCTCCCGCCCGGGCGTTCGGTTCTTCCGAAATGACGAGCGTTTCCGGACCTTCTGCTACGACGCTCTGGAGCAGCTTCAGAAAAAAGCCCGGGGACTCCTGAAGAACGAGGAGAAACCACTTCGTTCCAGGAAAGACCGCGAGAGGGAATCGGAAAAGGAATCCCATGAGGATATCCAGGGTATCTACGATGACATCAAGGAAATCCGAGAACAGGCGCAGGAATACGCGCAGTCGGCCCTCAGTCTGCAAAAAAGAACGGCGGAGCTGAAACTTGAAGCGCTCAATGCCCAGCACGCGGCGGAGAGCATCATCCCGAACATGCTGACGACGCTGGGAGTTTTCATCGCCATCGTTGTGGCGGTGGTGGGCTGCTATCTGAGCCTGATTTTCAACAAACATCAGGACCCCGGTTTTCCCGTGCTCAACTTGTCGGTCTGTCTGCTGATGGGCCATATCCTGGTGAGTATCATTTTCCTTCTGATCTATCTGATTTCCAAACTGACAAGCCATACCATGGCCTGCTACTGCCATGTCGGCAGCCAGATGGACTGCAGCATGTGCCCCCAGAAAATCCGGTCCGCCTGTAAACTTCCAAACCGGATCTGGCTTCGGTACCCGTATGTGGTCTTGCTGAACGGGGTGTTCCTGCTCAGCTACGCTGCCCTGGGCCTTTGGCATTTTCTCCGCAGTTATCTTGGGGAGGAGATTGACCAAATGTTCAAAGAGGGGTGGCAGCCCGTGATGAAATGTGCCGTCGCCATGGTCGTTATGACCATTTTGATTGTCGGGGTCAGTTTCCTTTTCATGACCCCAGGGAGAAAGCTGCGCAAGGCCAGATCGGAGCAGTCCAAAGACACGGGCCTCACGATGGACCAGATGGAGCTGAAGCATCAGGTTTCAAAACTTGTCGAACGGATGGACAGCATGGAAGCCCTGTACGAAGGGCGCAGGTACGCCGAAAGAAGGACTTCAGGCAGCCAGGACGTCGAGTAAACGAAATGATTTCATGATATGCGGACAGCGGGACGGCCAGGCCGTCCCGTTGATTCGCTCCAGGTGGGGAAGGGAGGAATCCCGCATTGCTATTTTCCCCCGACGGGTGTAATATAACAAGAGCATGATCTGCCCGGGCGCGCCCTGACGGCCCGGGGCAAACGGAGGAGTAAGGCATGGCTGTCAAGAAAACGGAGCTGTACAGGTCGCTCTGGGCGAGCTGCGACGAGCTGCGGGGAGGAATGGACGCCTCCCAGTACAAGGATTATATCCTGACGCTGCTCTTTATGAAGTACGTCACCGATCAATTCAAAGGGCGGAAGTACGGGGACCTGACGGTGTTTGACAAGGCCCATGACCCCAACCCGGACCCGGAAAAGCGCACGGGGTGCTCCTTTGACGACTTTGTCGCCCTGAAAAACTCGCCCAATATCGGGGAGGGCATGGACAAGGTCATCGCCCGGCTGGCGGAGGTGAACGACAGCCTCCTGGGCGTCATCGACGCCGCCCATTTCAACGACGAGCAGAAAATCGGCGTGGGCCAGGAGATGGTGGACAAGCTGACCCAGCTCATCGCCATTTTCCAGCGCCCGGAGCTGGATTTCTCCCGGAACAAGGCCGAGGGGGACGACATCATCGGCGACGCGTACGAATACCTGATGCGGAACTTCGCCAGCGAGAGCGGAAAGAGCAAGGGCCAGTTCTACACGCCGGCGGAGGTCTCCCGCATCCTGGCCAAGGTCATCGGGATCGACCGGTGCACGGACCGGAACGCCAGCATCTGCGACCCGGCCTGCGGCTCCGGGTCACTGCTGATCCGAGCCATCGCCGAGGCCCCCTTCGACATCGACGGCTGCGGGCAGGAAAAAGACGGCTCCACCGCCGGCCTTGCCAAGATGAACGCCGTCCTGCACAACAAGCCCTGGATCACCATCCGGAGCGGAAACACCTTCTCGAATCCGCGTTTCCTGGACGAGGACGACCCCACCAGACTGCGTCAGTTCGACTACGTGGTGGCGAATCCTCCGTTCTCCATGAAGAACTGGACGGCGGGCATCCAGGAGTATGGCCGCTTCGACGGCTTCAAGGCGAGGCCCCCGGAGAAAAACGGCGATTACGCCTGGCTGCTCCACATCCTGAAGATCCTGAAGCGGGACGGGAAGGCCGCCGTGATCCTGCCTCACGGTGTGCTGTTCCGGGGCAACACGGAGGCCGTCATGCGGAAGAGGATCGTGGACAAGGGCTGGATCAAGGGGATCATCAGCCTTCCGCCGAACCTGTTTTACGGGACGGGTATCGCCGCCTGCATCCTGGTCATCGACAAGGAGGGGGCGGCGAACCGCCAGGGAATCTTCATCGTCGACGCCAGCCGGGGCTATGTGAAGGACGGCAGCAAAAACCGGCTGCGGGAGCAGGATATCCACCGCATCGTCACCACCTTCAACGAGGGAATCCTGGACGACCCGTCCTATGCCCGGTTCGTGCCCAACAGCGAGATCAAAAACAAACGGAACGACTACAACCTGAATATCACGCGCTATATCGACCCCTCCGGGGAGCGGGACCGCCAGAGCATCGACGGACACATTCACGGCGGCATCCCGGAGGAGGACATCCGGGCCCTGGACCGGTATTGGGAGGCGTTCCCGTCCCTCCGGGACGCCCTCTTCGTGGAGCTGCGCCCGGGCTTCCTCCGGCTGGCCCTGGACAAGGAGGACGTCCGGGAGGCCATTGGCGCCAACGGGGACTACACCGCCTACGGCCTGCTGGCGGAGGAGGCTTTCCAGGCGTGGAGGGAGTACGCCCGGCCCCGGCTGGCCGGCATCGACGCCGGGCTGGACGCGAAGGAGCTGATCGCCGGCCTCTCGGAGGAGCTGCTCCGCTGTTTTGAGCCGCTGAGGCTTTTGGACAAGCATGATGTCTACGAGGTGCTGCTGGCCTACTGGACAGAGGTCATGAACGACGACGTGCTGCTGATCTCCAAGGACGAAAAGGGCTACGGACAGGCCCGGGAGATCGAGGACGTCATGGGGAAATACGGCTCCGGCAAAAGAAAGGGCGAGGAAAAGGTCGTTGGCTGGGAGGGCAGGCTCATCCCCAAGGACATTGTGGCGGACGCCTTTTTCTCCCGGGAAAAGGCCGCGATTCAGAAGGAGGAGGATCTGGCCGCCCAGGCGGAGGCTGGGATCCGGGAGCTGGCCGAGGCGGCGGAGGAGGACTCCGCTCTGGCTGAGGTCTTTGAAGAAGGACCGGTCAGGGCCGCGGACGTCTCCCGGCGGATCGACGAGATTCTGCAAACGCTCACATCCCCGGAGATCCGGGCCCTGGAGGCCATGCTGGAGGCGTGGCCGGGGATCGGCCGGAAGCCGCTGTACACCGCGTACGTGGCGGAGCATCCCCTGTGCGGCTGCGTCCTGAATGAACAGGGCGCCACCGGCAGGACCGCCATCGCGGAGAAAATCACGGAGCTGCGGTCCGCCCTGCCCATTCCGGAGGAGGATGCCGGGGACTATGAGCAGCTCACCGCCGTCCTCAGGCTGATGGAGGAGTACGAGGAGCGAATGAGGACGGTCCGGATTCTGCGCAAGGAGCTGGACGAGAAGTGCCGGGCCCGTTACGAGATACTGACGGACGGAGAGGTCATGGACCTGCTGGTGGACCGGAAGTGGCTCGGCTCCGTGGCCAGGGGGATCTGGGAGCTGTACGCCGCCATCTGTCATTACCTGACCAGCCGGATCCTCGTGCTGGTGGAGCGCTACGAGCGTACCGTCCCGGAGCTGGCGGAGGACGTGAGCGCCTGTGAGGCCAGGGTGAGGGCCCACCTGGAGAGGATGGGATTCGCATGGTGAGAGACGGCTGCAAGTACACGGAGCTGGGCCCGATCCCCGAGGACTGGGACACGGCGGCGTTCCGGGACTGCTTTGACACGCTGCCCAACAACACCCTCTCCCGGGCGGAACTCAACGACCGGGGCGGCACGGTGAAGAACATCCACTATGGGGATGTGCTGGTCCGGTTCCCCGCCGTGCTGGACTGCCGGCGGGAGGAGCTCCCCTATGTCAACCCGGAGTGGGCTCCGAGGCTGAGCGCCGCGTTCCTCCGGGACGGGGACGTGGTCATCGCGGACACGGCGGAGGACAGCACCGTGGGGAAAGCGGTGGAGATCGCCGGCACGGAGGGCCGGCGCGTCGTCTCCGGCCTGCACACCATCCCGTGCAGGCCCCGGCGGAAGGAGCTCTTCGCCCCCAAATGGCTGGGGTACTTCATGAACCACCGGGCCTATCACGACCAGCTGCTGCCCTTCATCACCGGGACGAAGGTGTCCGCGATTTCCAGGAGCGCCATCGCGGACACGGTCATCGCCATCCCGGGCAGGGCGGAGCAGGAGCGAGTGGTGGAGGCCCTGTCCGATGTGGACGGGCTCATTGACGGCCTGGAGCGGCTCATCGCCAAGAAGCGGGACGTGCGCCGGGCGGCGGCGGGGGAGCTGCTGTCCGGCCGTCTGGAGCCGGGCGGGGGGGACTCCGCCGCGCGGTATAAAATCGGAGAGACCGGCGTGTTCTACACCGGCCTCACCGGGAAGACGAAGGCGGACTTCGGACACGGGGAGGCCCGGTATATCACGTTTCTCAACGTGCTGGAAAACGAGATCGTGGACATGTCCATCCTGGAGCGGGTGGACGTTTCCCGGAACGAGAGCCAGAACGCGGTCCGCCCCGGGGATCTGTTTTTCAACACCTCCTCGGAGACGCCGGAGGAGGTGGGCATGTGCGCCGTGCTGCTGGACGAGGCGGACCGTGTCTTCCTGAACAGCTTCTGCTTCGGCTTCCGGCTGGAGGAGCCCGGGATCGACCCGCTGTTCGCCTCGTATTACTTCAACGGCCAGGAGGGCCGAAAAATCATGCGGGTCCTGGCCCAGGGCGCCACGCGGTTCAACCTCTCCAAGGCCAATTTTCAGGAGGTCGAGGTGGCGTTCCCCCCGTATGAGCGGCAGCGGGAAATCGCGGGAGTCCTCCGCTGCATGGACAGGGAGATCGACGCGCTGCGGGCGGAGGTCCGGAAGTACAGGCAGATCAGGTCCGGCATGATGGACGATCTGCTCACCGGAAGGGTCAGACTGAGATAAGGGAGGCGGAGCGGATGAGCATTGGAGAGCCGGAGAAGGCCACACAGAAGAAGGTCATCGACTTCTTCAGGAACCGGGAGACCCTGGACTACACATACCTGGGCAATCTGAAGGACCGGGCCAACACGAACATCCGGGAGGACCTGCTGCGGGAATATCTGCGCTCCTGCGGCTACTCCCGGCGGCTGATCGACGGCGCCGTCGGCCAGCTCCAGAGGGCCGCCGGGGACATGTCCCGGGGCGTTTACGACGCGAACAAGGCCGTGTACTCCCTGCTGAAATACGGGGCGAAGGTGAAGCCCTCCCCGGAGGCCCCGCCGCAGACGGTGTACTTCATGGACGCCGGGCGTCCCACCAGCAACCACTTCGCCGTGGCGGAGGAAGTGACGGTGGTGATGACGCAGGAGAAGCGCCCCGACATCGTGGTCTATCTCAACGGCATCGCCGTGGCGGTCATCGAGCTGAAAAAAAGCGGCGTCTCCGTCGCCACGGGCATCCGGCAGAACCTGACCAACCAGAAGGACGCTTTCATCCAGCCCTTTTTCTCCACCGTCCAGTTCTGCATGGCGGGGAACGAGGCGGAGGGCCTGCGGTACGGCACGCTGCTGACCAGGGAGAAGTTCTATCTGGAGTGGAAAAAGGACGGCTTCGCGGAGCACGCCGACGAGCGGGCGGAGGCCGACGTCCGCATCGAGGAGGAGTGCGGCAGGCTGGGAAACAAACTCCTCAGCCAGCTTTACGCCATGTTCGACAAGACCCGGATGATCGATCTGATTGAAAACTTCATCGTCTTCGGCAAGGGCTTCAAAAAGGTCTGCCGCTATAACCAGTATTACGGGATCAAGCGGGCCCAGGTCCGGCTTTCCAAAGGCCGGGGCGGCATCCTCTGGCACACCCAGGGCAGCGGCAAGACGCTGACGATGGTGTGGCTGGCCAGGTGGCTTCTGGCCCACGGCGGAGAGAACGCCCGGGTCCTGATCGTCACCGACCGGGAGGAGCTGGACGAGCAGATCGAAAAGACCTTCCGGGGCGTGGACGCCCGCATCGCCCGGACGGACGACGGCCGGGACCTGCTGAACCGGCTGAACCGGTACGAGGACTCCCTCCTGTGCTCCCTGGTCCACAAGTTCGGCAGGCGGGGCGGCGAGGCGTCCGAGGAGGATTACGACCGGTACATCGAGGAGATCATGGAGAGTCTGCCGGAGGGATTCGCCGCCAAGGGCAGGCTGTATGTCTTTGTGGACGAGTGCCACAGAACCCAGTCCGGCAAGCTCCACGGCGCGATGAAGGCGATACTGCCCGACGCGATTTTCATCGGCTTCACCGGCACGCCCCTGCTGAAACGGAACAAGAAGACCAGCATCGAGGTCTTCGGCCCCTACATCCACGCCTACAGGTACAACGAGGCCGTGGAGGACGGCGTGGTCCTGGACCTGCGCTACGAGTACCGGGACATCCCCCAGAGCCTGTCCTCTCAGGACAAGATCGACCTCTGGTTCGACACGAAGACCAGGGGCCTGTCCCCCCGGGCCCGGGCCCGGCTGAAGGCGAAGTGGGCCACGATGCAGAATGTGTACAGCTCCCGCTCCCGCCTGGAGAAGATCGTGTGGGACATCATCCAGGACTTCGACCTCAAGCCCCGCCTGATGGACGGAAACGGAAACGCCATTCTGGTTGCGGACCGGGTTTACACCGCCTGCAAGTACTACGAGCTCTTCCAGAGCCGGGGCTTCCGGAAGTGCGCCATCATCTCCTCCTACACGCCGAACCCCGGGGAGCTCCGCACGGACACCGTCAGCGACGAGGACGACACCGAGAACTTTGAGAAATACACGGCCTACCTGCGGATGCTGGGCCTGGACCCGGACAATCTGCCGGAGCGGCTTTCCATCCGGAAGCGGGCGGAGGAGTTCGAGGAGGAGGCCAAGCGGAAGTTCGTGGAGGAGCCCGCCAACATGAAGCTGCTCATCGTGGTGGACAAGCTGCTCACCGGCTTTGACGCGCCGCCGTGCACCTATCTCTACATCGACCGGAGCATGCGGGACCACGGCCTTTTCCAGGCCATCTGCCGGGTCAACCGGCTGGACGACAGAACCGACAACAAGGACTTCGGCTATATCGTGGACTACCAGCAGCTCTTCGGCGGACTGCGGTCCGCCATGGACCAATACGCCTCCGGCGCCTTTTCCGGCTACGACGAGGAGGATGTCTCCGGCCTCATCAAGGACCGGGGCGGGGCGTCCGTCCGGTACTGCCTGGCGGCGCTGGAGGAGCTGGAGGCCCTGTGCGAGGGCGTGGAGGAGCCCCGGGAGGACCTCCAGTACCTCCGCTATTTCTGCGGCGAGTCCGGCGCGGACCAGAGGACCCAGGAGCTCTACGCCCGGCTCCGGGAGCAGCTCTACAAGCTGGTGAGCCGCTTTGTCCGCAGTCTTGCCGAGGCCAAGCCCTACCTCGTGGACCAGCTCTCCCCGGGGGAGGTGGCCGCGCTGGAGAAAAAGGCCCGCTTCTACCTGGAGCTGAAGCAGGCGGTGGGGAACGACAGCGGCGACTTCCTGGACTTCAAGGCCTATGAGCCGGACATGCGGAAGCTGATCGACAACTACATCACCGCCTCCGACAGCGTGAAAATCGGGGACTTCGACGACCTGACGCTGCTGGACTTTGTCCGGAAGAAGGGGGAGGCACTGAAGGGCGGCGGGGTGTCCAAAGCCGCCATGGACGGCGGGATGGAGGTCATAGAGAACAACATCCGCCGCAAGATTGTGGAGCGGATGACGGTCAACCCGAGGTACTACGACAAAATGTCCGCCATCCTGGACGAGCTCATCCGGACGCGGCAGCGGGGCGTGGAGGAATACGCCGGGCTCCTGGACCTGTACATCAAGCTGGCCAGGGACGTGGAGCGCCCGGAGGAGAACGAGGATTATCCCGAGAGCGTCCGGGGCAGCGGCGCCCTCCGGGCCCTGTACGACAACACCGATGGGGATGAGGCGCTGGCGCTCCGGCTTCACGAGGCCGTGCTGGAGAGCAGGCTGAACGGCTTCCGGGGGGACTCGGTGAAGGGGAACCGGATCAAACGGAAGCTCTCCGGCATCCTGGGGGACGACGGCGAGGTGGAGCGCCTTTACAGGGTGATCGAGAGGCAGGAGGAGTATTGATGGAGCTGGTCGTGGCGGGCATCCCGGTTTCCGTGCGGAAAAAGAACATCAAGAACCTGCACCTGTGCGTCAAGCCGCCGGACGGCCATGTGGTGGTGTCCGCCCCCCTGACCATGGACGACAGGACCGTGGAGGCCTACGCCCGGGCGAACCTGGGCTGGATCAGGCGGCAGGTCCAAACCTACCGGGACCAGCTCCGCTGCGGCAGGCGTCAGTATGTCTCCGGCGAGACGATGTACCTGTGGGGCAGGCAGTACTTCCTCAAGTTCGTGCCGGGGGAGGGGAGAAACAGCCTCTCCCTCCGGGGGAATCAGGCGGTGCTCTCCATGAGCGAACAGAGCACCGTCCGGCAGCGGGAGCGCTTTGTCCGGGAGGAGTACCGCCTTCTTTTGAAGCGGGAGCTCCGGCGGCGGCTGCCGAAATGGGAGCGGGCCACCGGAATCCGCTGCGAGGACTGGCGGACGAAGTACATGACCACCCGCTGGGTGACCTGCGGCGGGGGGAGGGACAGGCTGTGGTTCAACGTCCAGCTGGCCCAGAAGCCGGTGGAGTGCCTGGAGTTCGCCATCCTCTGCGGCCTGCTCCGCCTCCGCCGGGAGGAGGGGGGAGCGGCGTTCGCCGCGGAGATGGACCGGTATATGCCCAACTGGCGGGACGTCCGGAGCGAGCTGAACGAGCGCAGGCTGGATTACTACGAGGCCCGGGAGGAGAGTCCGCCCCTCCCGCCGGAATTCCGGGATTGACAAAAAGGTGGACCTATGTTATGATAAGTTTGCCTGAAGGCTACAAGGTTTGCTGCTCCTGATTTATGAACAGCGGATTTTGTGGTCTTCTTTTTTATGTTTTCAGGAGGAGAGAAAGGAAATGAACAAAAACGAGACGAAACAGAAAACCACGGAGTACACCAGCCCCTACGACTTCCACGGGCGAATTCCCTTACGGCAGGCCATCCCCCTGGGGATGCAGCACGTCCTGGCCATGTTCGTGGGCAACCTGACGCCGCTGATGATCATCTGCGGCATCTGCGGCATCACCAGCGAGGAGCCGGCCCTCTATGTCACCCTGCTCCAGAACGCCATGCTGGCGGCGGGCATCATCACCCTGATCCAGCTGTGGTCCATCGGCCCCGTGGGCGGGCAGGTGCCGGTCATCATGGGCACCAGCTCCGGCTTCCTGGGGGTCATGAAGGGCGTGGCCGCCAACCCCGCCATGGGCGGCGGCATCCTGGCCTACAGCGCCATCATCGGCGCGGCCATGGTGGGCGGCGCGTGTGAGGCCGTTCTGGGCTTTTTCATCAAGCCCCTGCGGAAATTTTTCCCGCCGGTGGTCACCGGCAGCGTGGTGCTGGCCATCGGATTGAGCCTCATCAGCGTGGGCGTGAATTCCTTCGCCGGAGGCAGCGGGGCCAAGGACTTCGGCTCCCTGCCCAACCTGCTGCTGGGCCTGCTGGTGCTGGCGGTCATCGTGGTGCTGAAGCACTTCACCAAGGGCATCACCTCCACCAGCTGCATCCTCTGCGGCATCATCGTGGGGTACATCGTGGCCTCCGTCATGGGCTTCGTCCTGCCCCATGAGCTGGTGGACGCGGAGGGGAACGCCTACACCGCCGCCTGGTACGTGAACTGGTCCCGCATCGCAGACGCCAGCTGGTTCTCCGTGCCTCAGATCCTGCCGGTGAAGCCCACCTTCAACTTCAACGCCATCTTTTCCATTCTGATCATGTTCCTGGTCACCGCCGTGGAGACCATCGGGGACATCTCCGGCTGCATTGAGGGCGGCATGGGCCGGGAGGCCACCGCGAAAGAGCTCTCCGGCGGCGTGGTGTGCGACGGCGTGGGCTCCGTCATCTCCTCCCTGTTCTCCTCCCTGCCCACCACGTCCTTCTCCCAGAACGTGGGACTGGTGACCATGACCAAGGTGGTCAACCGCATGGCCCTGACCTGCGGCGCGGTGTTCCTGGTCCTGGCGGGGCTGAGTCCCAAGCTGGCGGCGGTGATCTCCATCATGCCCCAGAGCGTCCTGGGCGGCGCGGCGGTGATGATGTTCGCCTCCATCGCCGTGTCCGGCATCAAGCTCCTGACCAAGTACGGCATCACCAACCGGGTGGTGACCATCGTGTCCATCGCCATGGGCCTGGGCTACGGCCTGGGGGCCACGGCGGGGGCCCTGGCGGGCCTGCCCCAGCCGGTGCAGCTGATTTTCGGCGGCTCCGGCATCGTGCCGGCGGCGGTGCTGGCCATCATCCTGAACATCGCCATTCCCAAGGACCAGGAAGACCTGGACAACGAGGCCCGGGTCAACAATACGGAGGCCTGAGCTCGGGAAAGCCCCGATTCACGCAAAAGCACCCCATCCGCCATTCCGGCGGGTGGGGTGCTTCCATCAGGTCTGAATGGCTGCTTCTCCGGCTCAGGCGAGGCAGCGGGCGACGGCCTCGTCCAGGGCGGCGCTCTCCTCCGCGGTCAGGGACCAGCCGAAGCTGTCCGCGTTTTCCCGGACCCGCCGGCCGCTCTGGGCGCCGACCACGCAGCTGGACACGAAAGGCTTCTGGGCGGACCAGTTCAGGGCGATCTGGGACAGGGGGACGCCGTCCCGGGCGGCGGAGAGGCGGTCCATCTCCTTCAGAAGTTCCATGATCTTGGAGAACATGGGCTCCTGGAAGTGGCGGTAGAAACGGTTCCGGCTGTCGCCGGGGGCGTACTCCCGCTTTTCCCGGATGGCGCCCGTGAGGATGCCGCCCCCCAGAGCTCCGTAGGCCATCACGCCCATGCCCCGGGCGGCGGCCCAGCGCATCCGCTCCTCGTTTTCCTGGAAGACCATGGAGTGCTGGGTCTGGCAGACCTCCAGAAGGCCGTATTTCCCCGCCTCCTCCATCTGCTCCCGGGTGAAGTTGGAGACACCGGCGTGGAGAATCTTTCCCTGCTTTTTCAGGCGCTCCAGGGCGTCCATGGTCTCGGCGAAGGGCGTCTTTCCGTCGGGCCAGTGGATCAGGTACAGGTCGATATAGTCCGTCCGCAGGTTCCGCAGGGAGCTCTCACACTCTCGGATGACGGCCTCCGCCGAGCAGTCCCGGACATAAGCGCCGTCGATGAACTCCGTGCCGCATTTGGTGGCCACGTACACCTTCCGGCGCATTCCCATCTCCTCCAGCACCCGGCCCACGTACCGCTCCGCCTCTCCGGCGTTGTAGGCCGGGGCGGTGTCGATCAGGTTGACGCCGCACTCCAGGGCGGTCCGGATGGCGGACAGGCGGTCCTCCTCCGAGCGCTGATCCCAGCCCGCGCCGCCGATGCCCCAGGTGCCCAGAGCCAGCTCCGACACCTCCATCCCCGTGTTTCCAAAAGGCTTGTATCGCATCCCGTGTTCCTCCATTTTCCGCGGCGGGTGAACTCCGCTTTTCATGACAAAATAGCATAGGCCGGTGTTCCTGTCAACCCCGGGCGTTCAAATTCCGTTAAGGATTTCACCAAATTCACAAAAAATCTTTGTTATTTTAGAGACAATCACAATTGCAAAATCGCCCCGTTGGAATTATTCTATAAGTAAGAACAGAAATTTTTTTGAGAGGCGGCTTGCTCCGCCGGTTCTTATTTGTCATTTGCGTGTACGTTCACGCTTTTCACATATCCGTTGCGTGTACGTTCACGCATTCTGTGAAGACCAAGTTCGGATTCCGGAAGAAGGGAGGAGTCCCATGGCGAACATCGAGACCATCGCCAAGCTGGCCGGCGTTTCCCGGGGAACCGTGGACCGGGTGATCCACAACCGTGGACGGGTCAAGCCGGAGACGCTGGAGCAGGTCAACGCCGCCATGGAGCGGCTCAACTACCAGCCCAGCACCCTGGGCCGGGCCTTTTACATGTCCCGGCAGAACAACCGGATCGGCGTGCTGATTTCCCTCCGGGAGCCGGACTTCCAGCAGCAGGTGGAAGACGGCGTGGAGGACGGCCGGGCCTATGCCCTGCAGCATGGCATGGGGGTGCTGACGGAGTACGCCTCTCCGGACGACGAGGAGGCCTATCTGGCGGCGCTGGACCGGCTGCTGAAGGAGAAGCTCCGGGGGCTGGCTCTCCGGGGCATCCAGAGCGAGGCGCTGTCGGCCCGGCTGCGGGTCCTTCGGGAGGAGGGCGTGCTGGTGGCGGCCTATAACGAGGACATCCAGCCCGAGCTGCGGGACTGCTACGTGGGCGAGAACGCCCGGCAGGGAGGGGCCTGCGGGGCCTTCCTGCTCCACCAGAGCTGCCCGCCGGGGGGACGGATTCTGGTCGTGGGCGTGGACCCCCACCACTATTCCAATATCGAGCGCATCCAGGGCTTCACGGAGTGCCTCCGGCGGCTTTCCGCCGGGAGCCCCGTCCAGGTGGTCTATGGACAGGGGAACCACGCCGCCGCCTGCCAAGCGGTGCGGGAGAGCCTGGAGGCCTTTCCCGACATCACGGGCGTGTTCGTCAGCGGCGCGGGCCTCTCCGGCGCGGCCCAGGCGGTGGACGATCTGGGCCTCTCCGGGAAGGTGAAGATGGTGGGCTATGACGCCACGGAGCCCAACATCGACTATCTGAAAAAGGGAACCGTGCAGTTCCTCCTGGATCAGGCCCCCCACGCCCAGGGCTGCAGGTCCGTCCAGCTGCTGACGGACGCCATCTTCCAGGGCCGGGGTCTGGAGACGGACTACTGCGACACCGGCATCCAGATCAGGACGCCTTATAACTGCTGAGCGTATACCAGGGGAGGGGTGGACCCCGCCCTTTGTATAGCAGCCGTGAGGCGGCTGCATTTCAGAAAAAGGAGGACGACCTATGAAAAAAGCGATTCGAAGCACCAATGACCTGCTGCTGGCGCTGTTGATGGGCGGCGTGTCCGTCTTTCTGCTCACCAGCAAAAAGATCATCACCGGTGTGGAGAACGGCCTGGGCGGAACCTGGGCTCAGGCAAGCACCTACATCCATCTTCTGGCCGGCATTCTGCTGGCGCTCTCCGTCCTGCAATTGATTTACGCGATCAACTTCAAGAGCGGCGGGGAGCACAAAAAGCTGCGCATCCCCATTTCCCGGGAGATTCTCATCACGGCGGCGGCGCTGGTGCTTTACGCGCTGCTGCTCCCCGTGCTGACGTTTTTCCCCTGCACCCTGGCGCTGAACATCGTCTTGTGCGGGACCTTCGCCATGAAGGAGAACCAGGGGGACCCGGAGCTGAAGGGAAAGCTCCCCAAAAAGCAGCTCATCGCCGTGGTCATCTACTCTGTGGTGCTGACCATCGTGCTGTGGGTGCTGTTCACGCAGATCCTGAAATGCGTCCTTCCCTGAGCAAGGGTTTTGGATAAGAACGAAATGTAAAGAAGGAGAAAACACATGAAAAAGGTATTGTCTCTCACTCTGGCGCTTCTGATGGTTCTGGCGCTGGCGGGCTGCGGCGGCGGCTCCGGCTCCGGCGGCGGCGCGTCCGGCTATCCCAAGAAGGACGTTCAGATCATCATCCCCTACGCCCCCGGCGGCGGCTCCGACAACCTGGTCCGGGGCACCATGCAGCACCTGGACCTGGGCGCCACCACCGTGGCCATCAACGTGGAAGGCGCCTCCGGCTACATCGGAGCCCTCCAGGGCTTCAACAGCTCCAACGACGGATACACGATCATGACCCACAATGAGATGGACCTGATCTCCTACTCCATGAGCGGTCAGGCCGAGGTGGACCTCTACAAGGACCTGGAGTACATCTGCGACGTGGTGACGGACTACAACCTCCTGTGCACCAGCCCCGACACCGGATGGACCACCGCCCAGGAGGCCATTGACTACATCAATGCCAACCCCGGAACGGTCACCGTGGGATGCACCGGATCCAACAACGTCAACTACGGCACCACCATGGAGCTGCTGAAGGCCATGGGCGTGTACGACAAGGTGACCATCGTCCCCTATGACGGCGGAGCCGCCAGCGAAACCGCCCTCCAGGGCAACCACATCCAGCTGGAGGTCAACTCCCTGGCCGACACGGCCTCCTACATCGCCGCCGGCACCAACATCCCCCTGCTGGTGTGCAACGACACCCGGATCGACGCCCATCCCGACCTGCCTTGCACCGTGGAAAGCGGCTTTGACGTGACCTATGGCAAGCCCCGCGGCTTCTTCGCCCCCAAGGGCACCGACCAGGAGATCCTGACCTACATCTCCGGGAAGATGAAGGAAGTCTGCGAGAAGCCGGAGTTCGTGGAGGCCATGGCCAACCTGGGCTTCACCGTGGCCTATGTGGACGGCCCCGCCGCCAAGGAGCGGACCCTGAGCTGGGCTGAGAGCCTGACCCCCGTCTTCGAGGAGATGGCCAGCATCAGCAATTGAGAAAGACCCCGGCGAAATCTTGAGCCCGCTCCCCGCGGGCAAGAAAGGGAGGGATAACGCTTGTCAACCATTCTGCTCGGATTCCAGTACGTCTTCAGCGACCCGATGTGTATTTTCCTGATGCTGCTGGGCGTGTTCGTGGGCATCATCTTCGGCAGCATCCCCGGCCTTACCGCCACCCTGGGCGTCACCTTGTTCATCCCCTTCACCTATACCATGTCCCCGGTGCAGGGACTGACCATGCTGATCGCCGTCTACGTGGGCGGCATCAGCGGAGGTCTGATCACCGCCACGCTGATCAACATCCCCGGAACCCCCTCGT
>CAJTKE010000017.1 GCA_910576865.1 uncultured Oscillibacter sp. | reverse complement strand
CTGCTCATAGTAGGGGTAATGGAGCCGCAAATTGATAACTTTCATTTTGACCTCCTAAATGACAGGAGGGACAAGCAGCCGAAACTGCTTGTCCCTCCCGGTGATGGAGCTAACGCCCCTCACCTTATAGCCCACTTAGGGGGCCGGTCGTGGGGTCACTTTTGGAAATTCTTTTTGAAAATTTTCCTCACCGCCATAATGCTGTCGCGGACAGCGTACTTAGAGCAACCGCACATTTCAGCAATCTCCGCATAGCTGAAATCATACAGCGCATAGAGCAAGAACCGCTCCCGCTGGGTGTCGGTGCAGAGCGCCAGCACCGCCAGAATTTCATCCAGCGTTTCCCGCTGGCAGACCAATTCTTCCGGGGTGGCGCAATAGGGCAAACGGCCCTCGGTAGCGATTATGTACTCGTCACACTCGCGCCCGTCCCAATACCGCTGACGCTCCCGGTAAAGTTTCCGATTGTTCCGCTTGGCCTGTTCCAGATAGTCAGCAACTTCGGCGCTGACCTCAACGGACATAAACCGCCCATTGATTTTGATGGTAATTTCCATCGTCCTTTCCTCCGTTCAGATTTTTGGGGTCTGAACGGGGAAGGGCGGGGAACGGCAGCGAGGCCGGTGTCGCTGGCCCGGAAATAGAAAAGCGCCCGTATGGTGCAAGACCATTCGGGCGCGGGGCATAACAGTATGAGCCGTCAGGAAACGACTGTTTTCGCAAGTCTGGGTGGAGTTCGCCGCTGTGGGGGTCAGGCTTTTTTTGATAAATGCCTATCTACCTTTTGTCGCATGGCGGCGTCCTCCTATGTGCCGCCGGTGGATATAAAAATGGCGGCTTTGAATAATCAAAACCGCCACTGGAAAGAGCGTTTGGACATGAGGAATCGGCCTGCCCAGCAACGGTTTTTTCTTTTCTGCCGCTGGGCAGATCATTTACTTTAGAGATATAATAAGAGAAGTTTTTGAAGATTTCAAAAAGATTTGCAAAAAATGGGTGGCTATAAAAGCCACCCATCCTATCAAAATGGAATTTTCAAAATTACTTTTGCACCGCCTGTACTTTTGGAGTTTTCTAAGACAAGCTCACCACTATGTTGTTCCATAATGGATTTTGCAATATATAGGCCCATACCAAAGTGCATCTTTGAATTACGGCTTTGGTCGTCCATAAAGAATTGTTCTTGCGCGTGCCGCAACGCTTCGTTAGAAAATCCTTCCCCCTCGTCCGTGACTGAAATTTCAACGAAATTGTCTTTTCCGCAGACATCTATATGAAGTGTTCCATCTTGCGGGGAATAGTCCAACGCATTATTTACCACATTTTGAATGGCACGTCCTAACAAAACCTTATCTGCGGTTAGTTGCATCGGGATGTCGGACATACTCATTCGCAAATGAATTTCTTTTGTCCTGCACAAAGCATCTATTGATACTTTCACTTGCTTTAGATAATCAGGAAAATTAAAGATTTCTTTATTAAGCTGATACCCTGTTGAAGCCGTAGACAGATCTATCAGGGTTTTAACATAAACTTGCATCTGCGTATAGCTGTCTGTGATGTAGTCAGCACATTCCTGTTGTTCTATTGTTAAGTCAGTATCGTACAACAATTCCGTATTGCCTCGGATGATGGTTAGCGGTGTCTTGAGATCATGGGCTAATGCAGAAATCTGTTCTTGCCGCAGTTTGTCGGCCTGCCATTGTTCTGTAAGCGATTTTTTTAGTGCCAATTTCATGTGATTGAGTGCGTCAAGAGTTAAGTCGATTTCATATAAATGGCTTTTTTCAACCTCAAAATTCAAATCCTGCTGCTCAATTTTCTTTACAGCAGTCAGCAATTTATCCATTTTGTTCCCAAGGTATTTCCCGAATAGATATGACAAAACAATCAAGAGAAGCAGGATTTCCAATATAATGACAGCAATTAAAACCCAATCTGCCGAAGAAAATATTCTATGCAGCAGTGGATTGCTGAATTGGGCGGTCATTCTATACCTTAAAATCAGTATTTCGTCAGTCCTGTCTATCACAGCATACAGATAAGGCTTGCTGCTTGTCTGATTGTTCACAATGCACATTTTCCAAACGGAAGCTGGTTCTTCCTGATCGAGCGAACCGCCAATATACTTTCCGTCTTTTGTGAAAAGGGCATATTCACAAAGAGGTGGTATTTCATTTTCTGTAATCCGATCTGTGGATTGTAAACTTCCCCTCGCATTTTCTATTTCTGCGCTCATTCTATTTATTGGGTATATAAATCCAATTTCAACTCCAAATAGATAGATGGCTATGTTGACAAAAGCAACCAGAAAGACACCAAGCGCAAGAAATATCGCATACTTCATAAAAACGGTACGCAGTTTTCTTACACCCATTTGTAGCCAACCCCCCAAATTGTTTCAATCGTTGACAAGTGAAATTCAGCTAACTTCCCGCGTATATTCTTGATGTGAGTAGAGATAACAGAGCTATCACTTTCTCCTTCAAATCCAAAGACCGCCTCATAGATTTGCTCCCGCGTAAATGTTTGTCCATGATGTCGCGCCAGATATTCACATATTTCGTACTCACTTTTTGTCAACGGAACCTTTTTTGAGTTGATTTCAGCTTCTTTCGCATTGAGGCGGAAAATGACGCCGGATATTGAAAAGCTGTTTTTCTTTTCTCTTACATCACGCCGCAGGTGAGCATTTACCCGCGCTCTAAGTTCGTTTGTCCCGAACGGTTTCGTGATATAGTCATCTGCTCCAAGTCCTAATCCCTGAACAATTTCACTTTCCTGCGTTTTTGCAGTAAGGAAAATGATTGGGCAATCTACACGGTCGCGGATTTGGTTGCAGAGGTTAAAACCATCAATTTCCGGCATCATAACATCCAGCAAAATCAAGCCAAACTTTGAAAAATCCATTTCTGTGACTGCCTTGGCATTTGATTGTAGTGTAACTAAGTGCTGATCTTTTTCTAAAACACGCCTGACAAGCTGGAGCATAGCAATATCATCGTCCACTACCAATATATGCGCCATTATCTCACCTCTCTGCCTTGGTTTATATATCCCGCTTGAGATAACCTCTTTTTCATGGCCCTATTTGCACTCCAAGGACATCTACATTACTGTTGCGCCAAAAGGCATCAACGCCAGTTTTGCCATTTTGAAGCACTGTACTCCGAAAGGAATACCGATAATCGTACAACACAAAAGCACCCCATTCAGCAGCGCCACCAACGCCAAAGGGATACCGCTGATAAGCAGCCACAAGATATTGGCAATCGCAGACATAGCACCGCCGCCATAATTCACATCTTTTCCAAAAGGGAAGAAAGCAAGTGACGCAAACTTAAAGCATTGACGGCCAATCGGAATACCGACAATGGTAATGCTCCATAAAACACCGGCAACCAGCCAAGAAATTCCCTGCCACAGTCCGCAGCACAAGAACCAAATAATATTGCCCAACCAATTCATCAATTCTACCTCCACGCTTAATCGGCTGACCGATTTCCGCTATATCTGGAAAACCAGTGGACTGCAATTCCTATTATAGCACACGTTGACAATATGCAAAAGAGGATGCCAAAATCCATACCTATTCTGTCTGGCGGCATTAGGCCAAAGGTCGTTTCCAGAACGTAAGAAGAAAAACGAATGCCCCAACCATAAGGGATAACAAACCAGATGCCCGTGCCTAATCCTGTTTGGAGAAGCGCAACCAAAAGGCTCCCGAACACGCCAATCCCTATTCCCAAATTTTTACCAAATCGAATTGCTAATACGAAATGAATACCATACAGCAAAATGTTACTGCCCCAAAGGACAAGTGGAATTACTGTATAAAATCCGGAAGGAATTTCAGTTGTGCCGCCAACCAGTGGAAATAGCGCACCAAATAGTACAGTACTCAATACGGTTGCCAAAAGTCCAGTCACAAGCAAAATAGTCAATTTGGAAAGAGCGGCTTTCTGTCTGTATGGAAGTGTCAATATATTTTGAAAATGTCCTGCTTTTGCTTCCTGTTCTGCTGCAACATAGCAGACAATCCCGATTGCAAAGGGAAAAGCAACGGCCATGATCTGAAAATAAGCAGCCAGTTTATTGATGTCATCGCTTTGGGAAACACCTGCATACAGTGACATCATAGCCGCCCCACATACGGCAAAAATAGCGTGCAGAAGGAAAAAACAGGAATGACACAATTTGTATAAATCACTTTTCAAATAGCAGATATAGTTAGCCATTGGACTTTCCCCCACTTCCAAGCAATTTAGAGCAAATCCAAAAGGAGGCAGCAGCTAATGCCAAGCTAATGGCAAGAGCGGGAAAAATGTGCTCAATAGCCAATAACGGAGAACCGTCCTCAATGGGAAGTCCGTTAGGACGTATCTTGAAAAATGGGCAAACTACACGGGCCGGAATAGCGTATGGATTAAGAAAGAACCATGCTTTTTCTGCGCCAATAGTAGATGAAACAATATTCGCCACAAAAGTTATTAGCACAGAGGGAAGATACCCTGTTTTGCTTGCTATCAGCATAACAAAAGGGAGTTGCCACAAGCAAGTAAGGAACAGCAGCATACAGCCGATTATGCTGTCCAGCGGCGAAATATTCATAGTCGTAAAACTGGCAATTCCCGTAGTAAATAACCACATGAGCAGATTGCTGATAAAAAGCACAGCAGTCAGGGTAAGTCCTTTGCCAATCCATATTTTCGCAGAAGGGAACGGCAAACAAACAATGTTTTGCAGCCCTGTATTTTTCTCACGGATAACAGTGCCTGCGGCCCACAGTGCGATCACAACAGGAAGAAGCATAGTGTACCACCAGTTGTAGGCCGAATATTGTACTGCATGACTGCTCAATAAAAAGCCGACAAGTACAGTTGCCAATGGCGCACCAAAAATCAATTTCATCGAGAAGCTGTGCCGCATTTTAAGGAGTTCCGAACGTACAATCCCGAACATTATTTCTCACTCCTTTCCCTATGTGCGCCAACAACATCCATAAAAATACGTTCCAGATCGTGGTTCTTATGGATTTCGTTTTCATAGCCTAAATGTCCGGCAGATATAATGCCAATGTGGTCAGCAATTTGCTCAACTTCGGAGAGTATATGACTGGACAATATGACGGTGATCCCTTTTTGCGGAAAACTTCTGATAAGCTCACGCAAATCTTGAATACCAATCGGGTCTAACCCATTTGTCGGTTCGTCCAAGATAAGCAATTTGGGCTGTGACAACAGAGCCAAGGCAATTCCAAGCCGCTGTTTCATTCCCAGCGAAAAATGGCCTGCCCGTTTTTTTCCAGTATTCTCAAGCTGCACAATACCAAGCACTTGCTTGATGCGGCTTTCTGGAAGCCCCAGGGCCAGTGTTCGGGCTTTCAGGTTTTCATAGGCCGAGAGATTTTCATAGAGCGGAGGCATCTCGATCAAAGCACCAATGTTTTCCAAATCTGCCCGGCTCCACGGATGGCCGTCAAATTCAATCGCGCCAGAGGTGGGACGGAGAATACCTGTAATCATTTTCAAGATGGTAGATTTCCCCGCACCATTCGGCCCAAGCAGCCCATAAATTGAGTTGCGCTGAATATTCAACGATACATTGTCTACCGCCATTTGTCCTTTGAAATTTTTGCAGAGATTTGTTGTTTGCAAAATATAACTCATATTAGACACATCCTCTCTTGAGATTGTGGTCTAACGATACCAAATGATTTTGAAGATTTCTTGAAGATTTGACAAAAACTTCGGCACCCTAAAAAGTGCCGAAGTTGCATTTTATCAGAGCAATTCTCAAAATTGCCTTAGATGTATATTAACTCCGCAAAAATAATCTCCTCCACCTGGGCCTTACAGCAATTCATCAACCCCACCCAGCGCATGGGGTCGCGGGCTTTCAAATCCTCGGTGGCCCCAGCCTCCTTTGACATCCCCGGCATCATGCTGTCCAGCAGGTCATGGGCGGCATCCTCCACTTCCAGCAGATGGGCGTACAGCTTGCCCTCCATCACATACTCGGCCCAAACGATGGGACGATGCTCTTTCAGATACCGCAGACGTAGCAGGCCATATTTGCCCAGGCCGCGCTTGGGGTACGGCTCCGCTGCCAGGTCGGGGAGGTAGTAATCGCCCACTTTCACATAGTCCAATTCGATTTTCATTGTGCTGCCCTTTCTCCCTTACGGGTCATCGTCTGGCACCAGCGCAATCACATCAGAAATATCACAGTTCAGCGTTTCGCAAATCTTGATAAGGGTCGGCATGGAGATATGCTCCCCCTTGCCCATGTTGGCGATATGGTTCGTTGTCAAATGCGCTTGGAGCCGCAAATCTTTCTTGCTCATGTTCTTGTCAATCAGTGTTTTCCAGAGCGGTTTGTAGCTGATTTTCATAGCCTGTTCCACCTTTCCGGGCTGGGGCCAGCAGGAACAGCCCCGGCCCTATGGCCTTTCGACTATTATACCGCCTCCATTGAGAAAACACAATGCACTATTGCAATTCTTCTCCAAAAACTGCGGCATACACAACGCATTTGTCTTTACATCAATTTAGGTATCAAGTGTTACATGTCACGGGACAGGAGGAAATAAGCCGAAATCAATCTGCTCTGCTGTACAAGCAAATCATCCAACTGAAAGTGTGACAAGGGTTGCAGGTAATAAGGAACCATTACCGCAGAGGGCGGCGTGACCGAGTGTCACGCCGTCTTTCTGCGTCCACAGGTAGTTTCCGTAACGATAGGCTTACCGATCTCCGGCATATCCAACTCGTCCAGAAAGTTGAAAATAATCTTGACCTTCTGAATCCGCCTGGTACCCTGCTCTTCCGGCGCATAGACGACAATCTTCTTGATGAACTCGTTCACAATAGTCGGTGTCAGCTTCGGGATGTCCACATACTTCTCTACCAGAGCGGCAAATCGGTCAAAGCTGTCGTCCATTTCCTCACGAGTTGCACCCCAATTCTCCAGATCGATGATCTCATTATCCAGACTCAGTGCAGACTGGACACTTTGTCCGATCTGCTCCACAGGAAAATGGTGCAGGTCAATCCAAATCTGGACCGAGTAACCGGCGCAATTCCACGCCCGTCAAAAATGGCGGTCGTTTGGGGTCTCCTCAAAAATGAGGAATCCCCCTTTGCTCCCCGGAATGGGGGACCAAAAGCGATTGCTCGCCAAATCCGGCGAACAAAAAGCCCCGTACCAAACGGTACAGGGCAGCAAATAGCGGCACCGGGAACGGTGCCGTTTTATGTATTCAGATTTTCGGGAGGGGGAGGCGCTGGGCCTCGCTGATCTTGTCGGGCCACTCCAAAAGCGCGTTTACACCGTCACGGGTAATTTCGCGGGCCTCTTTGCGCTCATCCATGCCCGTCTGGAGCTTGTCCACCTTACGCTCCAGACCGCTAACCTTGCTATCCAGACCGTCAAGGCGTCCGTTAATCTTTTTGAGTTCCTGTAAAATCAATTCCAAACTGTCCATGTTCATCCCTCTTTTCCTGCATCATATGGGACCCTTCCCCGATTGTCAAGGGTGAGCGGCTGTAGTAGGCAACATTCGGAACGTCACCGACCTTTGTCATGACCAAAAGGATGAAGGTTTCACCCTGGAGGAATGCAAGCGGGAATGGGGGCTTGCTTGATGTATCGCTTCATCATCAAAAAGCCCGCGAAGAAGTTTATTGACGGTCTGCCGATGAATGAGCGGCGGCGCATCGTGGACGCTATTGAACGTCTGCCGGACTGCGGAGACATCAAACGGGGTCAAGGCCATGATGATCTATTCCGCCTCCGGGTCGGCCCCTATCGTATCCTCTACACCCTGGACAACGGCAAATTTTTGATCTACGTGATCGATGCCGGGAACCGGGGCCAGATTTACAACCGATACTGAAGCAAGAACCGGGGAGTGGTCCCCGGTCCTTTTTTGCTCCCCGAAAGAGGGGATTTCTCTTTGTTCATTGCGCTCTCCCCAATTTGGGGGGCAGTACTTACCTCAGATTTGAGGTCAGCGGACCAGGGAACTTTCTCCAGGTTACTGGGCTTAATTTTGCGCTCAGTGAACCCGGACACTTTTGACCGGGTTGATCTGCTCCACGGAAAAAAGATACAGGTCAATCCAAATCTGGATGGATCCCGTTTGACAGTTTTGTCAAATGAGCTGAGCTCATGTCTGAGCCGAGTTCAAGGGCACAAGGAAACCGTCTCCGCGCTTAATTTCCGCACAATTCCCGTAGTACCCGGGACTTGGAAGGATGCCGCAGGGCCCGGAGGGCGGCGTCATGGGCCTTTCGGTCAACAGGGTTTTCCAGCCAATACCGGCCATACAGGACCCGGCGCTGTGCTTCCGGCAGCTCCGCCAGAAAGTCTCGTATCGTCAGCCGCAAACCGGCGCTGTCTATGGCGTCTTCCGCTGCCGTCCGCCAGCGCGGTATGAATCTCCAGGCCAGCCGCCGCACCTGGGCCCAAAGGTCCATCAGTGCGCCCGTATCTCCGCCTCTTGCCGTCACCGCAAGTTCTTTGTTGCCCACTCACCCACCCCCGGAGGTTACGGTGGAGTATGGGATTTCTTGCGATTTCTGGTATCTTTGCCTTTCTCTCTCCGACGAGATGGTAAAGCCCCTGGCCTGGACCACCTTTGTCTCCGGCATCCGGGAGCCGGAGCTGATTCAGTACCTGAAAGAACGGCGGCTCTATGTCAACGAGCCGGTACAGGGAGAGGAGGACGACTGATGTGCTGTCTGTTCGGAATGATCGACTATCGGGGGCATTTTACAGGCCGTCAAAAGACGCGGTTTCTGTCCGTCCTGGCGGCGGAATGTGAGGCCAGGGGCACGGACGCCGCCGGGGTGGCCTACTGCGCGGGCGGAGCCCTCCGGGTCTACAAGCGTCCGGTCCCTGCCCACGCGCTGGGATTCCGTATCCCGGACGATGTTTCGGTGGTCCTGGGACATACCCGCATGACGACCCAGGGGAGCCAGGAGAAGAATTACAATAACCACCCCTTTCTCGGAAACGCGGGAGGACGGCGCTTCGCCCTGGCTCACAACGGCGTGCTGTATAACGACCAGCTGCTCCGCACGTCGCTGAGGCTGCCGTCCACGAAAATCGAGACGGACAGCTACGTCGCCGTCCAGCTGCTGGAGCGGCAAAAGGCCCTCGACTTCGCCAGCCTGAAATACATGGCTGAGCAGGTCGAGGGCTCTTTCACATTTACGCTGATGGATGAGGCGAACCGCTGGTATCTGGTGAAGGGGGACAACCCGCTTTGTCTCTATCACTATCCCAGGCTCGGCGTGTACCTCTACGCCTCGACGGAGGAAATCCTTCGCAAGGCGTTAAGGAAGCAGAGCCTTGGCAGGCCCAAGCGGATTGAGGCGGATTGCGGGGATATCCTGGAAATCTCGCCGGACGGGACGATTCACCGAAGCGCCTTTGAGACGGACTTCGGGAACTGGATACCGTCGCTGTATACGCCGCCCGCTTGGCGGAACTGTGCGCAGAGTAACCTTGAACAGGAGTACCGGCGGCATCTGGAGGCTCTTGCCAAGTGGTACGGCTATGATTCCCTGCGCGTCGGCGATCTGCTCGACCAGGGCTTTACACTGGACGATGTAGCGGAGTTTCTTTACACGGGGAGATAGGGGACAGTTCATGTGCCGTTTGGAGAACCGGCCCTATTGGGAAGGCGCTTTTCCTCCATTGGCAAACCGCTTCCTTATTTTGGAATCCAGTTCCTCCTGGGTGTAGACACACCCGGCGGCAATATCCGCCTCGCTTTGCGCCAGCTTGACGCCGATTTCCTCGCGGGTCAGCTCGTCCCAGGTTCTCAGCGCCAGCGGAAGGGCATTGCCATCGCCAAGGCCCAGGGCCGTTACACGGGGCGGAAGTCCATCGATGTGCCGGACCTGGAGAAGGTTGTCCGTCTGTGGCGGGAAGGGTGGATGACGGCGGTGGAGGCCATGCGCCGCCTGGAGCTGTCGCCCAGCACCTTCTATCGCAAGGTAAAGCAGGTTCGTTGAGGTATTTGAAATTTCTATTGCAAACTACGGTTGAATCGTATATAATGAGCAAAAGAGGTGAAGCTGTCATGAAGAGGGCGTTTGTCCTGACGGCGGGGTTTGAGCGGTCCTGGGCCGATATGAACCTTGGCGACAGTGAACTGCAAGCATTACAATCTCTGCTGATTGAGGACCCGGACGCCGGAGATGTAATTACGGGAACCGGCGGCGCCAGAAAGGTCCGTATTCCGCTGGAAGGGCGCGGAAAGTCCGGCGGGGGCCGTGTGATTTATGTGGATATCGTTGTACGGGAACAAATTTACCTGCTGCTGGCCTACCCTAAAAACGTGCAGGCGGATTTGACTTCTGCGCAGAAGAAGATCGTACGAAGACTGATTGAGGCCATCAAGGAGGAGTGAACCATGGAGAAAACCTATTTTGACGCGCTGGTATCCAGCCTGGAAGACGCGGCCGCGTTTGCGCAAGGGGATTCCTCCCGCGCAAGAGTGGTCGAAGTCGAGACAGCGGATTCCGTCCCGGAGTACAAGGCCGCCGACGTGGCCCGGACCCGCAAGGACCTGAATCTGTCCCAGCGGGCGCTTGCCACGGCCCTGGGTGTTTCCACCCGGACGGTGGAGGCCTGGGAGGCCGGGAAGAACGATCCCTCCGGCCCCGCCCGGCACCTGCTGTACCTGCTGGACGGCGACCATTCCCTGTTGGAGCGGCTGACCGCGCGATGAACTGAAAACGGCGGAGAAAGAATGCCGCTTCTTTCTCCGCCGTTGTTTTCAATAGAGCCCTGGAGCCGCCGGTTATGACGGCTCTTTTTTTTGCGGTCATGGCGATCAGGAAGGTCTTCAAAAGCTGCTCCGCGTAGACCCGCTCGGTGTCGGTGCAGCTCTCCAGCAGCAGGGCCAGCGGCTCGCTGAACACCGCCTCCTGCCTTCCAAAAAGAATATAGTCTGTTTTCAGCCGGAGAATCCGGGAGATTTTGCACAGCGTCGGCACGGACATTCCCTTCACGCCAAGCTCAATGTCGGAGCAGAATTTCGGGGTGACGTCCAGCAGCTCCGCGAACTGCTCCCGCGTGTAGCCCAAATATTCCCGCTGGGTGCGGATTCTGGAGCCAATTGCCATCCAATCCATCGTATCGTCCTCCAAAAGGTTTTGCCTATAGTCTACCCTCCGGAAGTTCCCTTCAAAATAATCTTTCAGGGTTGTATAATATAAACTTTCAAGGTTAACTGAATATAACTTACAGGATATAATGGGTGGCGCAATCTGAACAGAAAATTTCCGCTGTGAAAGGGGTTTTTCAGTTATGCGCAGGTTGGGAATGCGGTTTTGTCTTCTGATCGCTGTCATGGGATGGACAAATTGAATGTCCAGGATACAAACTGAAGGAACCGAAGTGGAAAATCCCCGGGTGTGAGGCGTCAAGCGCTTCCTCACATCCGGGGATTCATTTTCAAGAAAGAGGTCCCGGGACGGGCTCGGGCCGCCGCCCTCACTCCGCCCTCGTCATCTCCTCATAGCTCCCGATATAATACTCCGCCAGCCGGCGCATCTCCTCCTGATCCGGCTCCGAGGCGTCGTACACCGCCGCCGTGCGGAAGCCCGCCTCCTTGGCCGTCCGCAGGGCGTGGAGGGCGTCCTCAAAGACCACGGTGTCCTTCTTGCTGGACCGCAGGCGCCGGAGGGCCCGCTCGTAGACCTCCGGCCCCTCCCGCTTCTCCCGGCCCGCCTCCCGGGTGGTGACGATCCCCCGGAAGAAGCCGTCGATGCCGGCGGTTTTCAGCGCCGCCTCCGCCAGGGGCCGGTCCGTGGCCGTGGCCACGTACATCCAGACCCCCTCCATCTTCAAAATGGAGAGAAAGGGAATCAGCCCGGGCTTGGGCCGGACCTCCTGGCGGTAAAACCGCTCAATCTGAGCCCAGACCTCCTCCGCCAGCTCCTCCGGCGTGCCGGGGAGGCCGCACAGCTCCTTGCACAGGGCGGCCCCCTCCAGCACGGACAGGGCGCTGACCCGTTTGTCCAGGTCCGGCGGGGGGACGAGGCCGTGGCTCCGGACCAGGGCGCCGGCCCGGCTCCGCCACATGGGCATGGAGTCCACCAGCGTCCCGTCCATGTCAAAAATCGCGCTTTGCAGCCGCATGGGATACCGCCTCCGTTTTACAAAAATAGAACAAATGCTTCACGTAAAACAATCTCACTCCGGCAGCTTCGCGAGGCCCGCCTCCGCCAGCTTCTGGAGACTCATCAGGATGCCCAGCTTGGCGTGCTGCCAGGTGAGCCCGCCCTGGAAGTAGACGGCGTAGGGGGGGCGGATGGGCCCGTCGGCGGAGAGCTCGATGGAGCTGCCCTGGACGAAGGCCCCCGCCGCCATGACCACCTCGCTGTCGTACCCCGGCATGGCCCAGGGCTCCGGGGTGACGTAGCTGTCCACCGGCGCGGCGGCCTGGATGCCGAGGCAGAAGGCCAGCATGGCCTCCCGGCTCCCCAGGGTGACGGCCTGGATGATGTCGTGGCGCTCCTCCGCGGCCCCCGGCACGCAGGGGAAGCCCAGGCCCTCGTAGAGATTCGCGGCGAAAACGGCCCCCTTCAACGCCCCCGCCGTCACCGTGGGGGCCAGGAAAAGCCCCTGGTAAAAGGCGGGCATCAGCCCCAGGTTGGCCCCCACCTCCTGGCCCAGGCCCGGGGCGGAGAGGCGATAGGCGCAGCGCTCCACGCACTCCTTCGTTCCGCAGATGTACCCGCCGATGGGGGCAAGGCCCCCGCCGGGGTTCTTGATGAGGCTTCCCACCACCATGTCGGCCCCCACGTCCGAGGGCTCCCGGGTCTCCACGAACTCGCCGTAGCAGTTGTCCACCATCACCTTCACGCCCGGCCTGACGGACTTGCAGAAGGCGATCAGCTCCCCGATCTGCTCCACGGAGAAGCTGGGCCGGGTGGCGTAGCCCTTGGAGCGCTGGATGGTGATGAGCTTGGTCCGTTCGTTGATCTTGGAGCGGATGGCCTCGTAGTCGAAGCCGCCGTCCGGCAGGAGGTCGGCCTGGGCGTAAGTGACGCCGTACTCCTTGAGGGAGCACTTGGAGGGCCGGATGCCGATGACCTCCTCCAGGGTGTCGTAGGGGGCCCCCACGGGGGAGAGGAGCTCGTCCCCCGGCAGGAGGTTGGCGGACAGGGCCACGGTGAGGGCGTGGGTGCCGCAGGTGATCTGGGGCCGGACCAGGGCGGCCTCCGTATGAAAGACGGAGGCGTAGACCCGCTCCAGGTTGTCCCGCCCCGCGTCGTCGTAGCCGTAGCCGGTGGTGGCGGCGAAGTGGGTGGCGTTGACCCGGTTCTCCCGCATGGCCAGGAGGACCTTGGCCTGATTGTACTCGGCGGTGTGGTCGATGGCGGCGAAGCGGTTCCGGAGGCGCTCCAGCGCCGCCTCTCCGTACGCGCGGACGGCCGGGCTGACGCCCAGGGCCTGATACATGGCTTCCATATCCATAAACAAGGGGCTCCTTCTCATTTGTTTTCAACAGAGCCTATCATAGGCGATGGGGCCGGGGCTGTCAAGAGAAAACGAAAAGCCCGCCGCGGAAACGGCGGGCCTGAGAAACAGCCCGGGGCTTGACAAAGAAGGGACCCCTGGGCTATAATATGGTCAGGCGCCGCGGCAAGCGGGCGGCCCGAGCCAAGTGCTTAGGATTCTAAAGAGAAACCGTCACCGGTCGGGGTGGCGGTTTCTGCGTTTCACGACAATCGTTACCGTAAAGGCCCCGATATGTAAGGTAATCCGCATGCAGTCACCCCCTTTCGGGGAAACGTGACCTCCCGCCTGCCGCTTTTGTGCGGCGCCTACGGACACGATACCATATCTTCTGCCGAAAAGCAAGGCTTACAAGAGAAAGGAGGCGCTTCCATGCCCAGCGTTCTTGTCCACGCGCCGGACGAGCCCGTCATCCTCTCCGCCCCGGCGGCGAAGCGCCTCCTGGAGCGGGGGGACGGGGACGCCGCCCTGCTGTATCTGGCCCTGCTCCGCCGCCGGGGCGACGCGCCCCCCCGGTCCCTGGCCGGGGAGCTCCGCTGGGACCGGGGCCGGGTGGAGGCGGCGGAGGCCGTCCTCCGGGACCTGGGGCTCATCGCCTCCCAGGCTCCGCCCGCCGAGCCCGCCGACGAGCCCCCGTCCTACCGCCAGGAGGAGGTGGCCGGGAGGCTGGAGGAGAGCGGCGACTTCCGCGCCCTGGCCGACGAGGTGGAGCGGAAGCTGGGCAAACGCCTCACCACGGCGGACCTCTCCGCCCTGCTGGGGCTGTACGACTACCTGGGCCTCCCCGCCGACGTGATCTACCTCCTGGTCTGTCACTGCGCTGAGCGGACCGCCGTCCGCTTCGGCCCGGGCCGGAAGCCCACCCTCCGCCAGATCGAGCGGGAGGGCTACGCCTGGGCCCGCCGGGGCGTGGACACCCAGGAGGCCGCCGCCCGGTACCTCCGGGACTATCACCGGCGGCAGGGGGCTCTGCCGGGCTTCATGCGGGCGCTGCAATTGGGGGACAGGCCCCCCGCCGCCGGCGAGGAGAAATACCTCCTCCAGTGGCTGGAGTGGGGCTTCTCCCCGGAGGCGGCGGCGCTGGCTTGCGACAAGACCGTCCTCAAGTGCCACGAGTTCAAATGGAGCTACTGCAACGGCATCCTCCGCCGCTGGCACGAGGCGGGGCTCCACACCGTGGAGGAGATCGAGGCGGGAGACAAGCGCTCCAAGCCCGCGCCGTCCACCGGCGCTCAGGCCGCCCCCGGCAAGGCGGGGAGCAACGCCTGGATGCGCAAGTACATCCAACAGCGGGAGAAGGAGGGATGAGCCGTGCCCTATGACGGAAAGATCGTCCGCCGGGCCCTCCGGCGGTTCGAGGAGGACAGGCGGGACCGGGAGGACCGGGCCCTGGACCGGCGGGAGGCCGTTTTCCAGCGCCAGCCCCGGCTCCGGGAGATAGACGCCGAGCTCCGAGCCACCATGGGCCGCATCCTCTCCACGGCCCTCCGGAAGGGGACGGACCCCCGGGCGGCGGTGGAGGCCCTGAAAAAGCAGAACCTGGGCCTCCAGGAGGAGCGGAGGCTGCTTCTGGAGAACCTGGGCCTCCCGGCGGACTGCCTGGAGGAGAAGCCCGCCTGCCCCCTCTGCGCCGACACCGGCTGGCGGGACGGGCGGATGTGCCGCTGTCTGAAAGCCTACTGCGCCCGGGAGCAGCAGAAGGAGCTGAGCCGGATGCTGGACCTGGGGAGCCAGAGCTTCGAGACCTTCTCCCTGGAGTGGTACGACCAGGCGGAGGACCCGGCCCTGGGGGTCTCCCCCCGGGAGAACATGGACTGGATTCTCCGGACCTGCAAGCGCTACGCGGCGGGCTTCGGCCCCGGGAGCGGGAACCTGCTCCTCACCGGGGCGCCGGGGCTGGGGAAGACCTTCCTCTCCGCCGCCATCGCCCGGGAGGTCAGCGGCGAGGGCTTCTCCGTGGTCTACGACACCGCCGCCCACATCTTCGACCGCTTCGAGGCCCGGAAGTTCGGCCGGGAGGCGGGGGAGGCCGTGGAGGCCGACGTGGACCGGGTGCTGGACTGCGACCTGCTGATCCTGGACGACCTGGGCACGGAGATGACCACCCCCTTCGTCCAGAGCGCCCTGTACACCATCGTCAACACCCGCGTCACGGACCGGCGGGCCTCCATCCTCAGCACGAACCTGGATTTGAAGGAGCTGGCCCGGCGCTACTCGCCCCAGATCGTCTCCCGGCTGGAGGGGGAGTATCAGGTCCTGCCCTTCTTCGGGGAGGACATCCGGCGGCTGAAAAAGGAGCGGGGCTGAGAAACCCGCCCGGAAGCATGGAAAGCGGCCCGCGCCTGCATGGCGCGGACCGCTTTTTCACACTCATTCCTGGGACGGCGGGATGACCACGAAGGCCGGGGGCTCCTCCGGCGTGGAGGGCTCGGAGGGCGCCGGGTCGGGCGCCGGGGCGGGCGTGGGCTCCGGTGCCGGGGTGGGCGTCGGCTTGGGGACCTCCGCCGGGCCGGAGGCGGGGACGCCGGGCTCCTCCGTGGAGACGCCGGGGTTGGGCTCCAGCGGCGTGCCGGGGACGGTGGGGCCATTGCCGCCGGTCTCCGCCGCCTCCTCCTTGGACGGGCCCACCAGCACCAGACGGTCCCGGTGCTTGTAGTCGCTGATGTCCTCCACATCGCTGGAGAGGAGGTTTCCGCTGCCGTCGAAGATGTTCCGGTAGGTCTTCACCTTGTAGCCGGTGTAGGGGGTCACCTTCACCTGCCGCTGGCCCGGGGCCAGGGTGGGATCCAGCTGCTCCACCTCCTCGAAGGGAGTGGTGGAGAGGGTGTCATAGGTCATCTTCACCGTCAGGTCGTCGGTCTTGGTGCCCCAGAGCTGGACGGTGAGATAGCCCTTGTCGTATTTGGCCACCAGTTTGACGGGGTATTTGGTGTTGTTGGTGAACTTGTAGTCCGGCCCCCCCCAGGAGACCGTGGCGTCCATGCCCCGAGTGATGTAGGCGGGGATATACCGGTGGGCGTAGCGCTCGGTGATTTCCATGTTGGCAAGCAGGCAGGCGTAATACAGCGTAGACGAGGGCTGGCACACGCCGCCGCCGATCTCGTCCACGGTCTCTCCCTGGACGTAGGCGGGGGCGGCCTTGTAGCCCTTGGCCTCCGTCCGCTGGCCCACGGTCTCGTTGTAGGAGAAGACGTCCCCGCTGTTCAGCACCGTCCCGTCAAAGGCGGCGGAGGCCAGCTTCACGTTGCTGACCCGGGCGGCGGTGCCCCCCACGTGGGTGGTGCACTCCCCCAGAAGGTCCCGGAAGAGGACAGCCTTCAGGTCCTCCGCCGTGATCTCCGGCTCCTGGATGTTGGCGGGGATGGAGATGGTCTCCCCGGGGGCCGCGTTGTTCAGGGCCCGCTGGGCGGACACGGTGTCGAAGGAGGCCCCCCGCTTCTCCGGCAGGATGCCGCCGGTGGTCTGATCATAGCGGGCGTTCTCCATCTCGCCGGAGAGGGCCTCGTACACCGTCTGGATGGACAGGGGCTCCGCCTCCCGGGTGGTGAAGTCCACCTGGAGCTCCTCCGCTCCCGAGGAGACGGCGTTCTCCAGCACCAGGGCCAGCCCCTCCTCCCCGATGGAGCGGCCGTTGGCCTCCCGGGTCAGGAGGATCTGGTCGTCCAGCATCTCAAAGCTGCCGTCCGAGGGCTCCAGGGCCAGCTCCCGGGCCAGCCGGGCGACGCCCTCCTGAAAGACCGCCTCGTCCCGGTCCTGGGCCGTCAGGCCCTCTCCGGCGCTGTCGGTGAGAATGGACAGCACCCGGGCCCCCCGGCTGAGGAAGGGCGCGTCCGCCTGCTCCTCGAAGTGCCGCCGGGCGATGGCGGGGCACTGCTCGGCGGTGTAGCCCAGCTGGGCCAGGGTGACGGCGGCGGGGGCCTCCGCCCCGGCGGGCCAGCCCTCCTTCTCCGCGTCCTGGGCGGGGGAGACGGCGATGGTCCTCCCGGGCAGGGCGCCCGCCAGCACCTGCCCGGCCTGCTCCACGGTGAGGCCCCCCACGTCCACACCGCCGATGAGCTCCCGGGGGTAGAAGTCGGTTCTGGACCCGGCCCAGGCGCACAGGCCCGCGTAAGCGCCGGCCATGATGGCGGCGGTCAGCGTCAGGGCGATGAACACGGGGACGGCGCCGCCCTTCCTCACCCGCCCGCCGGTTTTTGTCTTGATGGCTTCCCTCTCGGTCTGTCCCATGAAGCCCCTCCTTTTCGGCCCGGTCCGGGGCCGTTTCTCTTTCCGGGCTATTTTACCACATTCCCGGCAAAAAAGAGATTACAATCCAGTAACAAGAGAAGGACCTCAGGGTCTCCTGGGGATGCGGATGGTCATGACGATCTCCTCGTCGGTGTCCTCCCGGAGGCATTTGGCCTCCACCCCCGCCTCCCGGACGATGCGAAGCCCCCGGTCCACGCTGTTCAGAAACAGCCGCACATCCTTCAGCACATAGGTCCGCCGCCCCGCCGGGGCCGTGGTCTGGAGCTCCTGAAGCCTCCGCTCCACATATTGCTCCGTCTGGGCCACGTTCCAGCCCCGCTCCGCCGCCCGGCGGGCCGCCGCCAGGCGCTCCTCCTCGTCCTCCAGCCGGAGGAGGGCCCGGGCGTGGCGCTCCGTCAGGCCCTTTTCCAAAAGCAGCGCCTGACAGGCCGGGGAGAGGCGGAGGAGCCGCAGCTTGTTGGCCACCGCCGAGGCGGACCGGCCCAGCTCCGCCGCGGCCTCCTCCTGGGTGGCCCCGGTGCGGCGGAGGTAGTCCGCGATGGCCGCGGCCTCCTCGAAGTAGTGGAGGTCCCGGCGCTGGAGGTTCTCCACCAATGCCAGCAGGGCGGACTCCCGCTCGTCCACCTCCGCCTCCACGCAGGGCACCGCCGTCAGTCCCGCCAGCCGGGCCGCCCGGAGCCGCCGCTCCCCCGCCACCAGCTCCCACTCGCCGCCCCTCCGGCGGACCACCAGGGGCTGGACCACGCCGTGGCGGCGGATGGACGCCGCCAGCTCCCGCAGGGCCCCCTCGTCAAACAGCCGCCGGGGCTGGCGGGGGTTGGGATGGATGGACTCCACCCCCAGCCGCAGCACCCGCTTTTCCTCTCCCATGGGACCGCCTCCTTCCAATTTGTCCCATTCTACAGGAAGGGCGGCGAAAATGCAGGGGGAATCTGTCGGCGCGGGAAATACGGCTTGCGCCGGGGAAAAAAAGACGGTATAATATTTCTGAGGAGGTGCTGTTCATGCCAACGGAGAAAGATTACAAGATGATTGAAAAGGCCACACTTTACGACCTGCGTCTGATCTTCACCACCGGGGAAAAGGATACCTACACCAGAGAGGAAATTGTGGAGCTGCTGGATAAAATCGCCCTGGCCAAAGACCAGGAGTGAGTGGCTGACAGCCCGGCAGAGAGACGTGATATCCTGTTTTATGGAGGTGTTGTTCATGGGAACTGAAAAGGAACGCAGGGACACGCAGAAGGCTTTGCTGTATGACCTCCGCCTGATTTTCAGCACAGGGGAAAAGGAGGACTACACAAGGCAGGAAATCCTGGACTTGTTGGACAAAATCGCCCTGGCCAAAGACCAGGAGTGAACAGCCGAAGGACCCGGCGGGATGTACCCGCCGGGTCCTTCTTCACGCTTCTTTTCATCCAAAGCGAAGAGTCATCCGAGGCAAAGCGCCGGAATCCTTACACCTTCTGGCCCTTCTTGGGATGGGCGATGGTCATGCAGCCCTCGATGGCCAGGATGACCGCCAGGACCACCAGCAGCACGCCCAGGATGGCCTGGACATAGGGGCCCCAGTCGGCGCCGCCGGCGCTGATCAGGCCGATCTGCGCCTTGGTGTTGACCAGCAGGGAGCAGATGGTGACAACGATCATGAAGGCCATGGGGATCAGGAACATCTTGTTGTTCTTGCCGATGTTGCCCAGCCACGTGGCCACGGCCAGCAGGCCCAGGCCCGCCAGCAGCTGGTTGGCGGAGCCGAACAGCGCCCAGATCTTCTCATAGCCGTTCAGGCCCAGCAGCACGCCCAGCACCACGGTGATGCCGGTGGAGACGTACATGTTGGACAGGACCTTCTTGTAGCCGGTGACGTTCTCCGGGGTCTCGCCCTTGCTGGAGTCCAGCCAGAACTCCTGGAACATGAACCGGGCAAGGCGCGTGGCGGTGTCCAGGGAGGTCAGGCAGAAGGCGGAGTAGGTCAGCACCAGCAGGGTGTACAGGATGCTGTAGGTGCCGGGGATGGTGTCGTCGATCATGTGGGCCAAGCCGCCGCCGAAGATGGCGGTGGCGCCCGCCAGCTGAGCGTCGGGGTTCGCGGCGTTCCAGCTGTAGGCATAGGCCACGGCGCACAGGGTCAGGATGGCCAGGACGCACTCGAGAAGCATGCCGCCGTAGGCGATGGGCTTCGCGTCGGTCTCCTTGTCCAACTGCTTCGACGTGGTGCCCGACGACACCAGCGAGTGGAAGCCGGAAATGGCGCCGCAGGCGATGGTGGTGAACAGCACGGGGAAGATGGGGCTTCCCGCGGGGTTTCTGAGGGCCACGGTGTCCATGCTGCCCATGTCGGGCCGGGCCAGGACCACGGCCACCACGGCCAGGGCCAGCATGGCGTACAGCAGGAAGGAGCTCAGGTAGTCACGGGGCTGGAGCAGAATCCACACCGGGGTGACGGAGGCGATGGCGATGTAAATGCCGCAGATCCACATCCAGGCGTCCTTGCTCAGGTAGATGGGGTGGAAGTTCATGCCGATGGCGATGATGGCCACGATGGCGATGACGCCGATCACGCTGGCCACGGACATGGGGGCATTCCGGCGGTACACCAGGAAGCCGAAGACGATGGCGATGGCGATGAACAGCAGGGAGACCATGGCCACCCGGGCGTTGGCCTCGGAGGCGACCAGATCCACCTCGCCCGCCTCGGTGAAGGTGGCGCCGAAGGTGCCGGCCACGATGGAGGCGAAGGCCGCCACCACCAGGATCAAGGTCAGGTAGGCGAAGATCAAAAACAGCATCTTGGCCCGCTTGCTCATGTTGGTGGAAATGATTTCGCCGATGGACTTGCCGTCGTGGCGGACGGAGGCGAACAGGGCGCCGAAGTCATGGACGCCGCCGAAGAAGATGCCGCCGATGAGAATCCACAGCGTGCAGGCAAGCCAGCCGAAGCCCGCCGCGCCGATGGGGCCGGTGATGGGGCCCGCGCCGGCGATGGACGAGAAGTGGTGGCCCATCAGGATGGGGGCCTTGGCGGGGACGTAGTCGATGCCGTCCTCCAGGGCGTGGGCAGGGGTGGGCTTGTCAAGCTCGCCTACGCCCCACTGCTTGCACAGCCAGCGGCCATAGAGCACATAGCCGGCGAGCAGCACAGCGACGCTGATGATGAGAAGTACTAATCCGTTCATGAAAACACTCTCCCTCTTTCATGAGTCTCGTTTGCGGGGGAAATCCCCCAGGTTCATTTGGAGGCGAAATTGGCCTCCAGGGTCTTGCGGGCCCCCCTCCCGGCTGGATTGGAGAGAAAGCTCCGCGTGGAACATTCCATTGCTGCTATATGAAACTCCATCCAGCCATGGAGCGACAGCCGGTAGTTTTTGTGGAAGCGGGTCTTTTTCAGAACCTTTTTCGCCTCCGGGTCGATGGTCTCCGCCAGGACCACCAGGGTGACGAAGGAGCTCATGTGCTCCTTGTGGGGATGAATGGCGGCGAGGCCCGCCTTCAGCGTCCGCTCCGTCAGGGCCCGGGCCCCGTCGGCGTCCAGGCGGTCCGTCACGTAGAAATAGGTGTAGTCGTGCTGTTCCGTGGCGTAAAACTGCTTGTCGCGGCGGACCAGATAGTGCTCGTCCCGGAGGAAGTAGTGGGCCATGGCGGGAAAGGAGCCGCCCTCCTCCGTCTCCACGCCGCGTGTGACGTCGTAGTTGTGGGAATAGGCGCTCATCAGCTTTTCAAAGCACTCCCGGGGGGTTCTCTCCATACCGGCCTCCGCTCTTCTCCGAAATCGGGCATCCGGAAGGAGCCCCAGCTTGCGGGGGTATTATACACCCTCCCCGGCAATTTGTTAAGAGGGTTTGAACAAATTTGTGTACAATTTGTGAATGACAGGGAGGAAATTGTGGTTTCCGACAAAGGAAACTGGAAAAAACCGGAGGCGGACGCGTGAAAACCGACAAAAAACCAAGCGGTTCTTTGTCGGTTTTGCCGATAATTTTGGTGGACCTGCCTCCCGGCGGGGGGCTCAGTCCAGGAGGGTGTTGATCAGGTGCTTCATGTGGATGCTCATGGCGCAGCGGGCCCCCTCCTCGTCCCGCTTGAGGAGGAAGTCCAGAATGGTCCGGTTGTCCCCCAGGGCGATGTCCTGCATCCGCTGGCGGCTGGGGGAGATCTGCATGATCTCGTCCACGGCGCTGTTGATGATGGGGTAGAGCCGGCGCATATACTCGTTGTGGGAGGCCTTGATGATGGCCCAGTGGAACTCCTGGTCCGCCAGGGGCCAGTTGCCCCCTTCGGCGGCGATGCGCTCCACCCGCTCCGCCTTCTTCCGGATCTGCTCCAGCTCCTCGTCGCCGGCCCGCTGGCAGGCCAGGGCCACGGTGGCGGGCTCGAAGATCAGCCGCATCTCGAAGAGGTCCTTGGCCCGGACCCGGGAGCGGACCCCCGCCAGGGCCGTCAGGTCCATGCCGGGGTTGGGCAGGTTCTCCGCCACGAAGGTGCCCTTCCCCCGGCGGATGTCCAGCACCCCCTGGGCCACCAGAAAGGAGATGGCCTCCCGCAAAGTGGTGCGGCTGACTCCCATGGCCTCGCTGAGCTCGTTCTCGTTGGGCAGCTTGCTGCCCGGGAGATAGCGCCGCTCCTCCACGATCCACTCGTAGAGCCGGTCCGCCGTCTGCTCCGACAGCTTGGCGCGTTTGCCTTCCATAGACGTTCCTCCATCCTCCGGCGGGGCCGCCGGGCGTAGACTTGAAAATACTATACCGCTTTCTGCCGGGAAAAACAAGAAGGGGCTTGACAGCAGATGTGAATTCGTATAAAATGACATCATACAACGCGATTGCAAGCCAGACAACTTGTTTACTATTTTCTGGAAGACTGTTTTGGGAAGGAGTGGTCCCCTTGACCGCCCTGGAGCGCTTTCCCCACCGGCTGACCGTCGTCACCGGGCACTACGGCACGGGAAAAACCGAGTTCTCCGTGAATCTGGCCCTGGCCCTGGCGGGAGAGGGGGCGCGGACGGCCCTGGCGGACCTGGACATCGTGAACCCCTACTTCCGCAGCCGGGAGCAAAGGGAGCTGCTGGAGGCGGCGGGGGTCCGGGTGGTGGCCACGTCCCGGGCCCTGGCCGACGCGGACGTGCCCGCCCTGCCGGCGGAGCTCCACGCCGTGCTGGAGGACCGGACGGTCCGGGGCGTGCTGGACATCGGCGGGGACCCCTCCGGGGCCCGGGTGCTGGCCCGGTACCGGCCCAGGATTCTGAGGGAGGATTACCAGCTCCTGTATGTTGTCAACGCCGCCCGGCCGGAGGTCCGCACGGCGGAGCGCAGCGCGGAATACCTCCGGGCCATCGAGGCCGTGACGGGCCTTCGGTGCACGGGGCTCGTGAACAACACCCACCTCTGCGGCGAAACCGGCCCGGAGGATATCCGGGAGGGCGCGCTTCTTACGGAGGAGGTGTCCCGGATGACCGGCGTCCCCATCGTCTGCCACGCGGCGGAGGCCCGGTTTCAGGAGCGGCTCCGGGACCTGGACCCGTTCCCCATGGAAATTCGGATGAAGAAACCCTGGGAATGAAATGGGCGATTCAAGCTGTTCAGATATTCAAGATATAGAGGAAAGGAGATTTTGCGACATGGCCATCCACCTCACCTTCCGCCAGGACCGCTGCAAGGGCTGCGGGCTCTGCGTCACCGCCTGCCCCAAGCACATCCTGGCCCTGGAGGGCGGCACCAACGTGAAGGGCTACCATCCCGCGTCCTGCACGGATGAGGCCGCCTGCATCGGCTGCGCCAGCTGCGCGAAGATGTGCCCCGATTCCATCATCACCATCGAAAAAGACTGAAAGGAGCCGCCTCCCATGAAACGAGAAATCTGGAAGGGCAGCGAGGCCATCGCTGAGGCCGCCATCCGGGCGGGCTGCCGCTGCTTCTTCGGCTATCCCATCACCCCCCAGAACGAGATTCCCGAGTACATGTCCCTTCACATGCCCCAGTCCGGCGGCGTCTTCGTCCAGGCGGAGTCCGAGCTGGCGGCGGTGAACATGGTCTACGGCGCGGCGGCCTCCGGCGTCCGGGCCATGACCTCCTCCTCCTCCCCCGGTGTCAGCCTGAAGCAGGAGGGCATCAGCTACATGGCCGCCTGCCAGCTGCCCGCCGTGGTGGTGAACGTCATGCGGGGCGGCCCGGGCCTGGGGTCCATCCAGCCCGCCCAGGGGGACTATTTCCAGGCCACCCGGGGCGGCGGCAACGGGGACTACCGCACGGTGGTCCTGGCCCCCGCCAACATTCAGGAGGCCGTGGACCTGACCCAGGAGGCCTTCGACATCGCCGACCAGTACCGGAACCCGGTGGTGGTCCTGGCGGACGGCCTCATCGGCCAGATGATGGAGCCCATCGTCTGGAAGGAGCGCACCCCGAGAAAACTCCCGGAGAAGACCTGGGCCGCCTGCGGCCGGGGGGACCGGGACCACAACAACTTCATCACCTCCCTGCTCATCGACGCCCCCGCCTGCGAGGCCCACAACCTGGAGCTCCACAAGAAGGTCCTGGAGATGGAGAGGAACGAGTGCCGCTGGGAGGAGATCCTGATGGACGACGCCGAGCTGGTGCTGGTTGCCTACGGCACGCCCTCCCGGGTGGCCCAGACGGCGGCGGAGAACCTCCGCAAGCAGGGGATCAAGGCCGGCGTGTTCCGCCCCGTCACCGTGTGGCCGTACCCTTACGCGCGGCTGCGGGAGATCGCCGGGCTGGACCGGGTGAAGGCCTTCCTCACCGTGGAGATGAGCCTGGGCCAGATGCTGGACGACGTGAACCTGGCCGTGGGCGAGCGGAAGCCCGTGCGGTTCTACGGCCGCTGCGGCGGCGCCATCCCCCACGTGTCCGAGGTGGAGCGGGCGGCGCTGGAAGCCTGGAAGGAGGTCAAGTGACATGACGACGATTTACCGGAAGACCAAGGGCCTCCAGGACACGGAGCTCCACTACTGCCCCGGCTGCGCCCACGGCATCGTACATAAGCTCATCGGCGAGGTGCTGGAGGAGATGGACGCCCTGGGGACCGCCATCGGCATCTGCCCCGTGGGCTGCGCCGTCTTCGCCGGGAACTACTTCTCCTTCGACACCATCGAGGCCGCCCATGGCCGGGCCCCGGCGGTGGCCACCGCCGTGAAGCGGACCCACCCCACCCAGCCTGTTTTCACCTATCAGGGGGACGGGGACCTGGCCTCCATCGGCGCGGCGGAGATCGTTCACGCCGCCATGCGGGGGGAGAAATTCACCACCATCTTCATCAACAACGCCATCTACGGCATGACGGGCGGCCAGATGGCCCCCACCACCCTCATCGGCCAGAAGGCCACCACCGCCCCTCTGGGCCGGACGAAAGAGCAGGCGGGCATGCCCATCCGGGTGGCCGAGATGCTCTCCACCCTGGACGGCTGCGTCTACGCCGAGCGGGTCTGCGTCACGGACATCCCCCATCTGAACAAGACGAAGAAGGCCCTGAAAAAGGCCTTCCAGCGGCAGATGGCCGGGGACGGCTTCACCTTCGTGGAGGTGCTGGCGGCGTGCCCGACCAACTGGGGCATGGAGATCGACGAGGCCAACCAATGGCTGATGGACAACATGGCCGCTTACTATCCCCTGGGGGTCATCAAGGATACGGAGGCGACGTGATATGAAAAAGGAAGTCATTCTGTCCGGCTTCGGGGGCCAGGGCGTCATGTCCATCGGGAAGAACCTGGTGGAGGCCGCCGTGGCGGAGGACCTGGAGGCGTCCTGGGTTCCCTCCTACGGTCCGGAGATGCGGGGCGGCACCGCCAACTGCACGGTCATCATCAGCGACGAGCGGATCGGCGCCCCTCTGGTGGAGAACCCCACGGAGGTGGTGGCCATGAACCGGGCGGCCCTGGCCAAGTTTGAAAAGCGGGTGGCCCCGGGGGGCACGGTCTTCGTCAACAGCAGCATCATCCCCGACAAGGTGGCCCGGGAGGACGTGACGGCGGTCTATGTCCCCTGCGACGAGATCGCGGCGGAGCTGGGGAACGCCAAGGTCGCCAACATGGTGATGCTGGGGGCCTACGTGGCCGCCACCGGGGCCTTGAAGCGGGAGACCATCGAGACCATGATCCGGGAGATGTTCACCGGCAAGAAGGCCAAGCTGGTGCCCCTGAACCTGGAGGCCCTGGAGCGGGGCATGGCGTGCGGGAAGCCCGCCTGATCGGAAACCTGTAAAAAGCGCGGCAGACTATTGTGTCTGCCGCGCCTTTTGCGCTGCAACTTCTTCTTCCGTGATTCTTATCGGCGGTTCGATCACCAAAATGGCATCCTCATTAAACTCCCGCATTTTGAGGTATTTATAAAATAAAAAACAGGATATGAGGGCGAGGACGAGGATGATGGCCGCGAAGACGCTCCGATTGACAAAGAGAATTTTCCGGGCGTCCTCCACGGAGGAGGTGTCCAGCCCGGAAAGCAGCTCCGCGGCGCACGCGGCGGGCTCCCCGAAGGCGGCCACAAGGCCGTCATACCCGGCCTCCGGATTTTCCTCCTGAAAGCCACGCACCAGCTCCCCGCAGCGCGCGAGGAGGCGGCGGCGGCTTTTCCGGTCGCAAATGAGAAATTGCTTCACCTGTTTCAGATATTGCCGAGACGCGTTACGATTCACGTTTTTCCCCCCTCTTTTCCCAGCAGCAGCTCCACGCCCTCCATGATCCGGCGGTAGGCGGCGATCAGCTCCGCCAAATGGCGCCTTCCCTCTTCGGTAATCTGGTAATATTGCCGCCGCCGCCCGTCCTGGGCGATTTTTTTATAGGCCTCTATAATGTACCCGTTTTCAATCAGCCGGTAGAAGAGCATATACGGGGACACCAGCGTCAGCGCTCCCCCGGACCCCTCCTCCAGGCTCTTCATGATCTGCGACGCGTGCATATCCTCCCGGTCCAGCAGGTTCAAAACCAGCATTTCCGTAACCGCGCGCTTTAAGTTGTCCTCCATCCCCCTTTTAAGATCGTTTCTTGAGACTGACATCCTTGTCCTCCTCTGCAAACCAATCAGCGCTTTATTTGAAATCATACACCACAAAAAGGCCGTCCGTCAATATCTTTATAAGAAAAATTTTTTAATCCGCTTTTTCTCTTAAAGAGAGAAAATTATTGACAGGGCAATGTACTTGGTGGTATCCTTGATATGCAGCCAACGCGTAATAATAAATAATACACAAGGAGGATACCACTATGATTGCAAGCGTTGCTACACCCACATTCAATAAGGACTGGTTTGTTCATAACGGTCCCTATGCTATGGTGAAAACCGAATTTTGGGCTATTGCTAACGATACCATCGACAAGATGCATGAGGTGCAGAAAACCGCGTGCGCCCAAGCACGAGAACATCTCCAGGAAAATCTGACAGAGGAGCAAAAGGATTATCTTTCCTCCACTTATGATCCTGAGCACATGAGCTATTCCCAGTACCGGGCTTTCCTTAATGACCTCTGCAAATTCGGTTATTTTGCAGAAGAGGATAAACCCTTTGTTTCCTGTGGAGTGGAGTCCTCCGGCGAACTGATGTTGATTCCCCTCTCTTACTATCCACTATGCGGAGCGTCCTATACAGCGGACGCCTATGTCCCCGGGCAGACAGAATTCCCCTCCAAAAGCGGAAACGTGCTCTCCTGGGCCGGACATCTTGCCAGCTATGGAAGCTTCAATCCCGCCGCCGGGAGGTTTGAGAAAACCGAACAGGCCCGGCTGTTCGAGCGGCTCCGGGACATCCTCCAGCAGATGAAATGAGGGAAGGCGCGGCAGACTCCGGAGTCTGCCGCGCCTTGATCATGTCCGGGGGAATCGGAGCCCGCATTCACAATGGCTGAACAATATCTTCCGCCGCCGCGCGGTAGGCCCCCGGCGTCACGCCGTAGGCGGCCCGGAACAGCTTTCCAAAATAAGCGCCCCCCCGAAAAGCCGCACCGCAGGCCGATCTCCGTGATGGACAGATCGCTCTCCCGGAGCAGCTTTTTCGATTCGTTCAGGCGGTAGCCGATCAGGTATTCCACGGGGCTCTGCCCAATGCTTTTTCTGAAACAGCGGGAGGCCTCCCGCTCACTCACTCCCGCGGCTTTCGCGATTTCCGACAGCGAGAGCTTTTCCGCATAATGCCGGTGGATGAACGCGATCATGCCGCGCAGCCGGTCCCGCTGCTCCGCTCCCGTCCGGGGGCGCTCCCCCGGATGGTCGCGAAGCTCGTCCAGCAGGAGAAGCCACGTCTCGGAGAGGAGGCTTCTCGTCTGAAACTCCGTATCGGGACGGCTCTGCAGTTCCTTGAGCTGATACAGGTTTTGCAGGATCCGGTCGGAGGAGGGATGTCCGCGCCGGATCACATGAACCTCGACCTGCCGGTTTTTGATGACCGGATTCAGGTACCTGGTTTCAAAGCGGCTTTTGAAATGTCCGCTCAGAAAAACCGGATGAAAGATGTGGTTGACCTCCAGGGTTCTGGCCCCCGGCGTTCCGTTCCGCTTCATGTCCATCACATTGCTGTTGATGAAAAAGCCGTCGCCCTGGTGGACCGTGTATTCCGTTCCAATGGTGACGATTTTGCTGACGCCCTCCTGGATATAGCCCAGCTCCAATTCCTCGTGCCAATGCCAGGGGATTACGAAATCCGTCAAGTCCCGCTGGTGGAGGCAGTAGGGGTATTCCACCGTCATTCCCTCTATCCGCTCCACCTGATTTTCATCTGTCTCGAACAAACGCATATGCCGACGCCTCCTGTCCGGATTGTTAAAAGGTGGAGGGCGCCCTCAGCGCGGAGAACCTCGCCTTCTGCGAGCTGGGCGGCGTGGTCCCCAACCCGCGGCTGGACAAGGTCCATGAGGGCATCCGCCTGGGCAGAGAGCGGCGGGTGGACTTCCTGCCGGCCGTCGGCGGCGGCAGCGCCATCGACACGGCGAAGGCCGTGGCCTATGGCCTCGCGGAACCGGAGCACGATGTCTGGGAGCTGTTCGCCCATACCCGGACGGCCCGGAAATGCCTTCCGGTGGGCTGTGTGCTGACCATCGCCGCCGCGGGAAGCGAAACGTCCAAGGGCTGCGTGATCACCAACCAGCGGACCGGCGAAAAAAGGGCCTATGACGACAATCTGGCCCGGCCCGGATTCGCCGTGATGAACCCGGAGTACACCAGGACCCTGCCGGATTACCAGACAGAGTCCGGCTGTGTGGACATCATGATGCACACCATGGAGCGGTATTTCACCAACGGCGGAAATATGGAAATCACGGACGCCCTGGCGGAGGGGCTCCTCCGCACCGTGATGAAAAACGCCGTGACGCTCCACCGCAATCCGGGCGATGTTGACGCCCGGGGGGAGGTCATGTGGGCCGGAAGCCTGGCCCACAACGACCTGACCGGCTGCGGGAACGACGGCGGGGACTTCATGTCCCACAAGCTGGAGCACGAGCTGGGCGGCATGTTTGACGTGACCCATGGGGCGGGGCTTGCGGCCATCTGGCCCAGCTGGGCGAGATATGTCTATCGGGACTGCCTGCCCCGTTTTGTCCGCTTCGCCCGGAACGTCATGGGCATTGCCCCCGGGGAGACCGACGAGGAAACCGCCGAGGCCGGCATCCGGGCCATGGAGGACTTTTATCGCGGCATCGGCATGCCCGTGAACCTGGAGGAGCTGGGCGTCCATCCCACGGACGGCCAGATCGAGGAAATGGCGGAGCGGTGCCTGGCGGCCTGCGGAAGCCGTACCGGGTCCGCCAGGAAGCTGACCCGGGAGGATATGGTCCGCATTTACAGAAACGCCCGCGGCGCCGGACAGGACGGCAGTGAACCCGCGCCGGCTTCCGGCGCCGCCGGTCCCGAACAATGAAACAGGAGGATTCCGCAATGTCAATTTTTCTGATGACGGCACTCGTGCTCACCGCCACGGTATGTTCTCACCTCAGTCTCCCGCCGCGCTCTCCTTTTTGCCCGTTTGCCGCTTGACTTTGCCGGGCGGCAAGCATATAATCATTTAAAGCAGAAAACCGGGCCCGGCCCGGCAGGGGGCCCGTCCCCCAAATACACAAAACAGGAGAGTGTTCGCAATGCTGGATATCAAGATCACCCAAACCGCGGCCCCCAAGGCCAAACCCGTCGACGAGAGCAAGCTGGGCTTCGGCAAAATCTTCACCGACCACATGTTCATCATGGACTATGACGAGGGACAGGGCTGGCACGACGCCCGCATCATCCCCTACGGGCCTCTGTCCCTGGACCCCTCCGCCGTGGTGTTCCACTACGCCCAGGAGTGCTTCGAGGGCATGAAGGCCTACCGCACCGCGGAGAACAAGATCCAGCTCTTCCGCCCGGACTGCAACGCCCGCCGGATGAACAACACCCACGAGCGCCTCTGCATCCCCCGCATCCCCGAGGAGGACTTCGTCCAGGCCGTGAAGGCCATCGTGGAGGTGGAGAAGGACTGGGTGCCCCGTTCCGAGGGCGCGTCCCTCTACATCCGTCCCTACACCATCGCCACCATGCCCCAGCTGGGCGTCCACGCCTCCACCTCTTACAAGTTCATCATCATCTGCTCCCCCTCCGGCGCGTACTACGCCGCGGGCCTGGCCCCGGTGGACATCTACGTGGAGGACACCTATGTCCGCGCCTGCCCCGGCGGCACCGGCTTCACCAAGTGCGGCGGGAACTACGCCGTCAGCCTCCTGGCGGGCCAGAAGGCGGAGCAGAAGGGTTACAGCCAGGTGCTGTGGCTGGACAGCCAGGAGCGGAAGTACGTGGAAGAAGTGGGCGCCATGAACATCTTCTTCAAAATCGACGGAAAGCTCTACACCGCCGCCGCCGAGGACAAGGACGGCACCGTCCTCCCCGGCGTCACCCGCCGCTCCATCATCGAGCTGCTGCGGGACTGGGGCTATGAGGTCATCGAGGGCAGGCTGGCCATCGACGACATCATGAAGGCCTCCCGGGAGGGCAAGCTGGAGGAGGTCTTCGGCTCCGGCACCGCCGCCGTGGTCTCCCCGGTGAAGAAGCTGGACTATGAGGACCAGTCCGCCTTCATCAATGGCGGCGAGATCGGCCCCCTGACCCAGAAGCTCTACGACACCATGACCGGCATGCAGTGGGGCAAGCTCCCCGACACCAAGGGCTGGATCGTCCCCGTCTGCCAGGCCTGAGCGTAACAGAAGAAGCGTTGAAAAGGGCAGGGAAGCGGCCCAAGGCCGCCCCCTGCCCTTCAATATTTGTCCCACCCCCAGCAGAGCCGCCTCGGAATTCGCGGGGAAAAGGGTGTACGCGGGAAAAACCACGGCGGGTTTTTCCCGCGTGTGCAATAAAGCCCCGCCGGAGGCGGGAGCGGTTCGCAGAGCGGACCGCTTGTCCACCAAAAGGAAAAGCACGCCAAAGGCGTGCTTTTCCTTTTGGTGGACGATACAGGACTCGAACCTGTGACCCCCTGCACGTCAAGCAGGTGCTCTAGCCAGCTGAGCTAATCGTCCGAAGCGAACACATATAAGATACACGAACCGCTCCCGTTTGTCAAGCCCTTTCTTGCGCTTTTCTTCTTTTTCTGCTATACTGCCCCCATCAAGGGAAAAAGGAGCTGGTTCCATGAGAAGATCCGCCCTGGTCACCGGGGCCTCCCGGGGCATCGGGCGGGCCATTGCCGCCGCCCTGGCAAGGGAGGGCTGGCCCGTCTGTGTCAACTACCTCCAGCGCCGGGACGCCGCCGAGGCGCTGGTCTCGGAGCTCCGGGCCCGGGGCCATGCCGCCATGGCCTTCCAGGCCGACGTGGCGGACCGGGAGGCGGTGGAATCCATGGTCCGGGCCGCGTCGGAGGCCCTGGGCCCCGTGGAGCTGCTGGTGAACAACGCCGGCGTCTCCCAGTACGGCCTCTTTCAGGATGTGGACGACGCGGCGTGGAACCGGGTGCTGGCGGTGAACCTCACCGGGCCCCGGAACGCCATTCAGGCCGTCCTGCCCCACATGCTGGACGCGAAGCGGGGGTGCGTTGTGAACATCTCCTCCATGTGGGGCCTCCGGGGGGCCAGCTGCGAGACGGCCTACGCCGCCGCCAAGGCGGGCCTCATCGGCCTGACCCGGTCCCTGGCCCTGGAGCTGGCCCCCTCCGGCATCCGGGTGAACTGCGTGGCCCCGGGCTGCGTGGAGACGGACATGGTCCGCCGCCTGGGGGAGGAAACCCGGGCAATGCTGGTGGAGGAGACCCCCCTGGGCCGCCTGGGGACGCCGGAGGACATCGCGGAGGCGGTGGCCTTCCTGGCCTCGGACCGGGCGTCCTTTATTACCGGGCAGGTGCTGACGGCGGACGGGGGCTTCATTGTATAGGATACAGGCGCACAAAAAGAGAGGGAGGCCCGGCCTCCCTCTCTTTTATTGATAGCGGTACTGCATTCCGGTGTACTGCTCAATGCAGCTGAAAAACAATTCCCGGCTGCGGAACTCCAGCAGCTTGCAGTCCTCCTCCTCATGGAAGGACACGATGCGGCGGCGGGTGTCGACCCAGACGCGCCAGAGGTTCTGGGCGGTTGTTGTTTGCTCCATAGGGGGAGGCTCCTTTCTCGTTGGCACTTGTCGTCTATTATATAAGACGATTTGGGAGGCGGTTTTGTTTCACTCCAACGGAAAATTTTTTAAAAATTTTTTTCGCCCCCCTCCCGGGTCAATGGAGCAGCGCAGCGTCGACCTCCTCCCCGGGGTAGACGTAGGCGTCCCCGGGGTAGACCGTATCGGCGGGGAAAAAGCCCTCTTCGTAATAACCGGTGTAGGGGTCGTCGTAGGTGTAGGGAATCCCCTTCTCCCCGTTCTCCAGGGCGTTCCGCTCCGCGTAGGTCAGGAGCTTTCGGGTCTCGTTCACGATACCCAGCTCCTCCAGGGCCTTCAGGGTCTCCGTGCAGTAGGCGGAGAGGCTCAGGGAGACGGTCTGGGAGTGGGGGCCTGCCTGGGGACGGTCCAGGTCGGTGACGGAGTAATAGAGATCCAGGTCCGCGGTGTAGGCGGCCTTCTCATAGCCGTCGTCCAGCATGAACATGGTCCTTCCGAAGTGCCCCGCCTGGATGTCCCGCCGGATGGCGGCTTCCAGGACCTTGGCCTGGTCCAGGGTCAGGTCCAGCTGCTCCGGGTTCTTGGTGTTCAGGTTGTAGAGGCTGGAGGCGTAGCCGCCGGTGAGGCGGGCCTCCACGTCCTCCCCGGAGACCCCGTCGAAGATGTTGGCCTCCTGGATGAGGGGGTCGGAGGCCAGAGCCGTCAGCTTTTGCAGGGCCTCCGACTGCTCCAACAGGGCCTGATTGCAGGGGAGGTTGTTGTAATTGCGGTTAATCCGCCCGTTGAAGTCTTCCGGGTCCTCATAGAAATCCAGGTCGAAATAGATGCTCCAGGTCTCCGCCTCAAAGCGGTCCAGGTCCTGGTCCAGGACGTCCCGCTCCGACACGATGGCCCGGTGGACCTCCAGGACCTGCCGGATGGCGGCGGGGTCATCCAGCGCGACGCTGATGCCGGAGCCGTTCCACCCGTGGAGCCAGAACCGGACCGCCTGGACCTGTTCCGCCGGGGGCGTCCAGGTCTCCATGCCGAGGGGGTCCGCCGCCACGGCGAAGCACAGCGCGACGGAGGCAAGCAGCGTGGCCAGGGCCCCCTTCCAGGTGCCCCGGAAGACCCGGAGGGACTTACTAAGGAGCATGGAGGCGATGTAGTACCCGATGAGACCGGCCACGGCCATGCACACCGCCATGGGCGCCGCGGCGGTGCGGTAGTAGCTGTCGAAGAACAGGGCGTAGAGGGCCATGCCCCCGGCCAGGGCGACGCAGAGGGCCACGCCGTAGCGGAACACAGGCTTCATCCACCCAACGGCCACCACGTCCCCGGCGCTCTCGCTCCGCCTCCGGCGGTACAGGCCCCAGGCGAAGGCCAGCAGGACCACGCCTGCCAGGGCGTAGACCGCGATGAGCCAGCCGTTGACCAGGGTGACGGAGGCCAGGACGGATTCCTCCTCCCATCCCTCGGCATTGATGATCTGCGTATACTCCGTGTCCACGTTCAGCTTGCGGGTCAGGTACATGGTGGGGCTCAGAAACTCAATAACCCCCTGATAGGACCGGGACACGCCGAAGTAGAACATGGTCATGAGCCGGGTGACCAGCCACTCCATCCCGGCGGCGATGAAGTGGAAGATAAAGTAGAGGGCCGCGAAGGCGAAGGGGTTGCCGGTGATAAACACCACCGCCGTGGCGGAGGCGAAGTAGAAAAAGCTCATTCCCAGGACGCTGAGGATGGTCACCGCCAGGCCCACGGGCTCCACGCCGCCCACCACGGCGGAGACCAGGATGGCCAGGCCTCCGGTGACGGCGTAGGGGATCAGCATCATGGCCATGCCGGAGAGGAAGTCCGTGGCGAAGAGGCCCTTCCGGGTGATTGGCAGGGAGTGGTAAAGCCCCACGCTCCGGGGGTTGTACAGCCAGCCCCACGCCGCCAGGGCGCACAGGACCGCGTACAGCAGGGAGAGGATGGGGATGATCCAGGCCACCACCGAGTAATAGCCCGCGGTGACGGACAGGGGGTCGTTCATGGGCTCCCCGAAGAAGCTGTGCTCCCGGATAAGGATGGTGAGAAAGGCCAGGGGGAACAACGCCCCGATAAAGGACGTGCCGCCCCACAGGGGCCAGAACCGGGCCAGGTTCTTCTTGAAGAGGGTCCCGTTAAAGTACGATGTCTTTGACCGCATAGTCGGCGCCTCCCAACTCATAGATGAAGATTTCCTCCAGGGTCAGCGGCACGGCGTCCACCAGCATGGGCTCGTAGACCGCCAGGCGGTTCTGCGCCTCCGCCGCGCTCATGCGCATGATCAGGGTGTGGATGCGCCCCACCTTGGAGGCGTGGAGGACCTCCAGGTCCTCCGGCACGTCCCCGCCGTCCTTGAAGACCACCTGGAGCTTGACCATGTTGTCCTGGAGCTGGGCCAGGGACCGCTCCAGCAGGACCTTCCCGTGGTCCAGGATGCCCACGTGGTCGCAGACGTCCTCCAGCTCCCGGAGGTTGTGGGAGGAGACGAGGACCGTGGTCCCCCGCTGGCTGACGTCCCCCAGCACCAGGGACCAGACCTGCCGCCGCATGACGGGGTCCAGGCCGTCCACCGGCTCGTCGAGGACCAAGTAGTCCGGCATGGCGCTGAGGGCCAGCCAGAACGCGGCCTGCTTCTGCATGCCCTTGCTCAGGCGGCGGAGCACCCGCTTCTCGTCGATCTCGAAGACCTCCTTCAGCTTCTCATAGCGCTCCATGGAGAAGCTGGGGTAGAAGCCCCGGTAGAACCGGCACATGTCCCGGATGCTGGCCTGGGGGAAATAGTACCAGTCGTCGGGGATGGCGGCGACCCGGGCCTTCAGGGCCTCGTTCTCCCAGACGGGCTCGGCGTCGATGGTCAGCTTCCCCTCGTCGGGGCGGTAGATGCCCGTCAGGCACCGGATGAGGGTGGATTTCCCCGCGCCGTTGGGGCCCACCAGGCCATACACGCTGCCCGCCGGGACGCTGAGGCTCACGGCGTCCAGGGCGGCGAAGCCGTCGAAGCGCTTCACGGCGTTTTCAATCTTTATCATATTCTTCCCTCCTTGTCTCCCCCGGCGGGGAACCCGCCGGGGGTCTCTTCTTCAAGAAGAGACCGAAGCTCTTCCTGGCTGACGCCGAGATACCGGAGCTCCGCCAGCAGCTCCCGGAGTTTTTCCCGGAGCTCCTCCCGGCGGGACGCGTCGGCGTCCGGGTCTCCGGTGGCGAAGCTGCCCTTGCCGGGGACGGAATAGATGTACCCCTCGCCCTCCAGCTCGTTGTAGGCCCGCTGGATGGTGTTGGGGTTGATGGACAGCTGCGTCGCCAGGGACCGGACCGAGGGGAGCTTCTCGTCCGTCCCGATGGCCCCGGTGACGATCAGCTTGCGGAGCCCGTCCTTGATCTGTTCATAGATGGGCCGGGAGTCCCGATAGTTGAGGCTGATCACCGCATACCTTCCCTTCCGCGGCGGATGCCCGCCGCTGCTGTATTGGTGAACTGTATTAACTGTATTAAGAAAATTAACACAGTATGCCGGGTTTGTCAAGGGGAGGAGGGGAATTTTTCTCGCCGGCGGGGAAAATTTTCCCCGGGAGGGCGCCAAAATCATGAATTGGCCCTTTACAACGGGAAATCCCTATGATATAGTAACGGAGTCCGCCGGTCAGGCGGAAAACACGCCCCGGAGCTTTGTTTCGAGGAGCTTCACCGGCCCGGAGCACAGCCCCGCGGGGAATCATATTGGAAAGGTGGAAACCACACATGCTTCGCAAGGAAGAAAAGACCGCCATCATCAACGCCAACCGGACCCACGAGACCGACACCGGCTCTCCCGAGGTCCAGATCGCCATCCTCACCGAGCGCATCAACGTGCTCACCGAGCACATGCGGGCCAACCCCCAGGACAAGCACTCCAACCGGGGCCTCCTGAAGATGGTCGGCAAGCGCCGCAGCCTTCTGGACTACCTCCAGAAGAAGGACGTGGAGCGTTACCGCGCCCTCATCGCCAAGCTGGGCATCCGTAAGTGAGAAAAAAGGGGCGGCGGTTTCCGCCGCCCTTTTCGAAACTTACAGTTTTGAAAAGTCATGATTGAAATGGTGCAGGAAACCCCTCCTGGGTTTCCCGCACACACCCTTCCTTCCCGTTGAATCAGTTCACCATGACGGGAGCCGTTGCTTTTTGTGTTTGAACGTTTGCCCAGGGAGGCCTGGACGAAGGTTCAAATACGAAAAGGACCGCTCCCGGACGACAAAAGAAAAGGAGCGTATCTATGTCTACCATCATCACCCAGAGGCAGTTCCCCCACTACCGCAAGTACGAGATGACCCTGGCGGGCCGGCCCCTGACCCTGGAGGTCGGGAAGCTGGCCGAGCTTAGTAACGCCGCCGTCATGGTGGGCTACGGCGACACCCGGGTCCTGGTCTGCGCCACGGCCTCCGCCCGGCCCCGGGACGGCATCGACTTCTTCCCCCTCAGCGTGGACTTCGAGGAGAAGCTCTATTCCGTGGGCCGCATCCCCGGCAGCTTCAACCGCCGGGAGGGCCGCCCCGGCGAGAAGGGCGTCCTCACCAGCCGGGTCATCGACCGGCCCATCCGGCCCTTGTTCCCCCACGACTTCCGGAATGACGTGTCCATCATGGCCACGGTCATGAGCGTGGACCACGACTGCTCTCCCGAGATCTGCGGCCTCATCGGCGCGTCCGCGGCCCTGGCCATCTCCGACATCCCCTGGCACGGCCCCGTGGGGGCGGTGAAGGTGGGCCTCGTGGACGGCAAGCTGATCTTCAACCCCACCAGCGAGGAGCGGAAGGTCTCCGACCTGGACGTCACCGTGGTCTCCACCGGGGAAAAGGTGGTCATGATCGAGGCCGGGGCCAACGAGGTGGACAACGACACCATGTTCAAGGCCATCCAGATGGCCCACGAGGAAAACCAGAAGCAGGTGGCCCTCATCAACCGGATGGTCTCCGAGATCGGCAAGGAGAAGTTCGACTATCCCCACGCCGACTTCGACGAGGAGCTGTTTGAGAAAATCGTCTCCGCCACCATGGAGGACGCCAAGGCGGCCATGGACACCGACGACAAAAACGTCCGGGAGACCCGATGGAACGCCCTCATCGAGAAGTGGCACGAGCTGTTCCTGGACGAGTATCCCGAGATGGACAAGTACCTGGACGAGATCACCTACAAGTTCCAGAAGAAGATCGTGAAGGCCTGGCTGCTGGAGGGACACCGCGTCGACGGGCGGCAGAAGAATGAAATCCGTCCCCTGGCCTCCGAGGTCGGCATCCTGCCCCGGGCCCACGGCTCCGGCCTCTTCACCCGGGGACAGACCCAGGTGCTGTCTGTTGTCACCCTGGACACCCTCTCCGCCAACCAGAAGCTGGACACCATCTGGGAGGAGACGGAGAAGCGCTATATGCACCACTACAACTTCCCCGGCTACAGCGTCGGCGAGGCCAAGCCCGCCCGCTCCCCCGGGCGGCGGGAGATCGGCCACGGGGCTCTGGCCGAGCGGGCCCTGCTGCCCGTGATTCCGGACGTTGAGAAGTTCCCCTACGCCATCCGGGTGGTCAGCGAGGTGGTGAGCTCCAACGGCTCCACCTCCCAGGGCTCCGTCTGCGGCTCCACCCTGGCGCTGATGGACGCCGGCGTGCCCATCAAGGCCCCGGTAGCCGGCATCTCCTGCGGCTTGATCCAGGACGACGACGGCTGGTTCACCACCTTCATCGACATCCAGGGCGTGGAGGACTTCCACGGCGAGATGGACTTCAAGGTGGCGGGCACCAAGAAGGGCATCACCGCCATCCAGATGGATTTGAAAAACGACGGCCTGACCATGGAGATCATCCGGAACGCCCTGGACATCACCTATGACGGGCGCTGCCAGATTCTGGACCAGATCATGCTCCCCGCCATCGCCGAGCCCCGGAAGGAGGTCAGCCGGTACGCCCCCAAGATGCTGACCATGCACATCGACCCCTCCCGCATCCGGGAGGTCATCGGCTCCGGCGGAAAGGTCATCCAGAAGATCGTGGCCGACACCGGGGCGAAGATCGACATCAACGACGACGGAACCATCTTCATCGCGGGCGTGGACGCGGACTCCTGCGACGCGGCGAGAAAGTGCATTGACGACATCGTCTTCGTGCCCGAGATCGGCGCGCTGTACTACGGCCGGGTGGTCCGGCTGATGACCTTCGGCGCGTTCGTGGAGCTGGCCCCCGGCAAGGACGGGCTGGTCCACATCTCCAAGCTGGCGGAGCACCGGATCGAGAAGGTGGAGGACGCCTGCAAGATCGGGGACATGATGTGGGTGAAGGTCACCGACATCGACGAGAAGGGCCGGGTGAACCTGAGCCACAAGGACGCCGTCCGGGAGATCAAGGCCAAGGAGGCCAAGGGCGAGCGGATCAAATAAGCGGAGTCTTTTCAGGGGCGGGCCTTCGGGCCCGCCTTTTTTGGCCTTGCAAGGCGGGGAAGTTTGTGCTATGCTGTATGCGTGAAATTGGCGCGCGAGGCGCGTGTGACAGGAGGAGCGGAAGATGAGGCGTTGGGTGTGGAGAATTTTGCTGGCGGCGCTGGTCCTGACGGCGCTGACCGGGAGCGCTTTGGCGGCGGATCAGGTGACACTGAACAACGGCGTCGTGCTGACGCAGGAGGGCACCGGGTGGAAGATCACCGGCTATACCGGCGGCGGCGGACGGGTGGTGCTGTCGCACGAATATGGCGGGAGTCCCATTACTTCTGTGGGCGACGCGGCATTTAAAAACACAGCCGGCAGAAAAATCACCGAGGTGGTCTTTCCCAATACGATTACCAGTATCGGCAGCAACGCGTTTGAAAACTGCGTAAGTTTGAAAACCATCCTGTTTCTGCCGGACAGCACGGGCAACGTCACCATTGGAAAGAGCGCGTTTTCAGGCACGGGAGTCAGCTTGCTGGTGCTTCCCGACAAGCTGACCTCCATAGGGGAATCCGCCTTTGCCAACAATACTTCCCTGAAAAAGGTGACGATCCCGGACACTGTGACGGCCATTGGAAGCAAAGCCTTCGCGAATAACAAAAGCCTGAAAACGGTCTACATTCCCGAGGCCCTCAAGAACGCGGCTTCCGGCAGCACAAAACCGGTCTCCAAGGACGCGTTCGCCAATACCCAGCTGGAATCCATCCACTATGGCGGAACCGATAAGGGCGATGTCCTTTATAAGATTTTCACCACGATGCCTCCCGGACTGTGGAGGGATCAGGTCCACCTGGCGACGGACAGCACCAAAGTCGATCCGCCGACCTGCGACGGCCCCGGCAGGGTGATGGGCGGCGGATTCTGTATGGAAACAAACGATAAGCAGCTGGAATCCTGCAAGGACCTTGCCGGTGATGAAGTTGAAATCGGGGCGCTGGGCCACGATATCCAGGAACCGCCGCCGGCTGACTTCAACGCGGAGGCCGCCAAGCACAAGCCCTGTGAGGACTGGACATGGGTGTATGAGGCGACCTGTCCCCGGTGCGGCAAAAAGGAGTCGGGGGAGAAGAAGATCGCGGGAGACCCCACGAAACACATTTGGGTGGACGACGGCGACGCGACGGTAAAGCCTCCCACCTGCCTGGAGGACGGCGAAAGGTCCACCCCCCAGAAATGCAGCGTGTGCGGGCAGAAGGGCGACCCCAAGGTGGAGGTCCTCCCCAAGACCCCGGACCATCACAGCTACGACAAGGGAACCACCAAGGTCTATGAAATCCTGGCCCCCAACTGCCTCCTCAACTTGGACTGCCCGATCGCGACATTCAAGGTCTGTGATGTCTGCGGCAAGACAAACGCCTGCGCGGAGTGTGAGAAGCTCCAAAAGGAATTGGAAGATGGCAAGGCGGACACCGACCTTTCCTTTGATGCCATTTTGATCCATGGGCGGAACCTGGAAGGCCATCTCTTGGCCGATCACGCCGACCCGGACTCTGACGCGTATGTGGAGGTCACATACCATGACAAGCCGGCCCACACCCGGCCCGCCCCCACGGAGGAAAACACCGTCAGCATCAAGGACCCCACCTGCACGGAGGATGGGGAAATCGTCTACAAACCAGGAACCACCTGTACCGTCTGCAACGGTGAGCTGCCGGAGGCGGACCTGACGGTAACCTCGGATAAGCTGGGCCACGACTGGTTCAACCTGTCGGGCGATCAGGAAGCCTTTGAGAAGGAACCCACCTGCACGGAGGCGGGCGTGAAGCGCATCGGCGCCCGGAAGTGCGCCCGCTGCGACCTGATCGAGGCGGAGAAAACCGAGACCGTGGCCCCCCTGGGCCACGAATGGGGCAGCCCCGTGCTGGACGAAGGGGCGGAGTACAAGGCCCCCACCTGCAAGGAGCCCGGCGAGGGCACCGGCACCATCACCTGCACCCGGGAGGGCTGCCACAGCGACCCGAAGGACGAGAATTCGCCCCCGGCAAGCCAGACCGGCAAGCTGACCCTCCCCGCCCTGGGCCACGACTGGGGCGAGTGGAAGACCACCAAGGAGCCCACCGCCACGGAGTCCGGCACCCAGGAACGGGTCTGCCAGCGGGAGGGCTGCGGCGAGAAGGAGACCCGGACCCTGCCCCCCCTGGACCCCGTGGACCCGGACAATCCCGACAACCCCGACAAACCGGACAATCCGGACGACCCCTCCACCAAGCCGGAGGACAAAACCTATAAGGTGGACGTGGTCCAGGCCAGCAACGGCGTCACCACCGTCAGCCGCTCCACGGCCAAGCAGGGGGATCTGATCACCGTCACGGTGAGCCCCGCCTCCGGCTACGTCCTGGACATGATCCGGGTCATCAGCAGCTCCCAGGCGGTGAGCCTCACCGATCTGGGGGACGGGCGGTTCCGCTTCACCATGCCCGCCGCCGACGTGGAGGTCCGGGCCACCTTCTACAAGACCGGGTCCGACTACGGAAGCAACTGGTCCGACGGCTTCGGGAACAGCGGCAACGGCAACCGGACGGACCCCCGCCGCACCACCGACGACCTGCCCGTCCAGATTCAGGAGCAGCCCGCGCCCCAGGCCGTGACGGATCAGCGGATGTTCACGGATGTGCCCACCTCCCACTGGGCCGCGGCCCAGATCAACTGGGCCAGCCAGATGGGCTACATGAGCGGCTCCAGCGGTCGCTTTGACCCCGACGGGCTCATCACGACCCAGCAGATGTGGATGGTCCTGGCCCGCCTCACCGGCAACAACCCCGCCAGCATGACGGAGGCCCGCCGCTGGGCGGAGCTGGGGGGCTACGCCGACGGGTCCTCTCCCACCGGCGCGGTGAAGCGCCACCAGCTGGTGACGGCCCTGTACCGCTGCGCCCGCCTGACGGGCCGCACCGCCCGGGTCCCCGCCAGCCTGTCCGGCTTCGCCGACAGCCGCACCGTGCCCGCCGTGGCCCGGGAGGCTTTCACCTGGGCCCTGAGCCGGGGCGTGGTGAACACCGACGCCGAGGGCCGGATCAAGCCCAACGAGAAGCTGACCCGGGCCCAGTTCGCGGTCATTCTCTATTCCTACAGCCACACGGTTTAATCAACAGGGGCGGGCCGAGAGCCCGCCCCGTTTCGTGAAAGGAGATACGCCATGGACACCATCGCCGCCATCGCCGCCGGGGGCCCCTCCGCCATCGGCGTGGTCCGGGTCTCCGGGCCGGACTGCTTCCGGGTGTGTGAGGCCGTCTTCCGGGCCTCCCGGCCCTTCGGGGCGCTGGAGCCCCGGCGGATGGTCCTGGGAGAGATGCTGGACAGCCAGGGCCGGGTCGTCGACCGGGGGCTGGCGGTCCGCTTCCCCGGCCCCGGCAGCTACACCGGGGAGGACTCGGCGGAATTCCACTGCCACGGGTCCCCGGTGGTCCTGCGGGAGGTGCTGGCCTCCCTCTTCGCCGCCGGGGCTGCCAGCGGGGCTCCCGTAAGGCAGGCGGGGCCGGGGGAGTTCACCAAGCGGGCTTTTTTGAACGGCCGGCTGGACCTGACCCAGGCGGAGGCCGTGGTGGACCTCATCGACGCGGAGACCGCCGCCGCCGCCCGGAACGCCGCCGCCCAGCTGGACGGGGGCCTCCGCCGGGTGCTGGAACCCATTCAGGAGGCTTTGCTGGACATCACCAGCCGGTTCTACGCCGTGGTGGACTACCCCGACGAGGACATCCGGGACGCGGGGCCGGAGGAAATCGCCGCCGCCCTGGAAAAGGCGGGGGGGGCCCTGACGGCGCTGCTTGCCACCTGCAAACGGGGAAAGGTCCTCAAACGGGGCGTGCGCACCGCCATCGTAGGTCTGCCCAACGCGGGGAAGTCCTCCCTTTTGAACGCCCTGGTCGGGTACGACCGGGCCATCGTCACCGACATCCCCGGCACCACCAGGGACACGGTGGAGGAGTCCGTCCTCTGCGGCGGGGTCCTCCTGCGGCTCATCGACACGGCGGGCCTCCGGGAGACGGAGGACGTGGTGGAGCAAAAGGGCGTCGAACGCTCCCGCCGGGCCATGGAGGAGGCGGAGCTGATTCTGCTGGTGATGGACGGGACCGCGGAAGTGCGCCCGGGGAACCGGGCTTACCTGGAGGCCCAGGCCCTTCTTTTGAATCAAGTGGCGGAGACCGGGAAGCCCTGGCTCTGCGTTGAGTCCAAACGCGACCTCACCGGGCCCCACGCCTTCTCCCTGGGGCTTGTTCAAAAGGACGCCAACAACCCCGCCGCCTGTCTCTGCGTCTCCTCCGTCACCGGGGAGGGCCTGGACAAGCTGGAAGAGGCCGTGGCGGCGCTCTTCCCCCCGGGAGCGCCGGCGGAGGCGGGGAGCCTCCTCACGGACCAGCGGCAGGAGGAGGCCGCCTCCCGGGCCCGGGAGGCCGTCCGCCGGGCGCTGGAGGCCCTGGAGAGCGGCATGACCGTCGACGCCGTCCTCACCGACGCGGAGGAGGCCCTGGACGCCATCGGGGAGCTGACGGGCCGCACCGCCCGGGAGGAGATCGTGGAGCGCATCTTCTCCCGGTTCTGCGTGGGAAAATAGCCAATGTTTCCCTCCGCCCCCGGCGATTCTTGTGCAATCCGCCAATTGAATAAATATTCACGGAAGCTGTATAATTCATTCATCATTTCACACTCAGGAGGCACTGTCATGAAAAAAGATATCAAGAAGATCGTACTTGCCTATTCCGGCGGACTGGATACATCCATCATCATCCCCTGGCTGAAGGAGAACTACGGAAACCCGGAGATCATCGCCGTGGCCGGAGACGTGGGCCAGAACGACGAGCTGGACGGCCTGGAGGAAAAGGCCATCAAAACCGGGGCCAGCAAGCTGTACATCGCGGACCTGACGGACCAGATGGTGGACGAGGTCATCCTCCCCTCCCTGAAGATGGGGGCCAGCTATGAGCAGTACCTGCTGGGCACCGCCTTCGCCCGGCCCATCATCGCCCGGAAACTGGTGGAGATCGCCAAGGCCGAGGGGGCCGACGCCATCGCCCACGGCTGCACCGGAAAGGGCAACGACCAGGTCCGCTTCGAGCTGGCCATCAAGCGCTTCGCCCCGGAGATGACCATCATCGCCCCCTGGCGGGAGTGGGATATCAAGGGCCGGGACGAGGAGATCGACTATGCCGAGGCCCACAACGTGCCCCTGAAGATCAGCCGGGAGACCAACTACTCCAAGGACAAGAACCTCTGGCACCTGAGCCACGAGGGCCTGGACCTGGAGGACCCCGCCAACGAGCCCCAGTATGAGAAGCCCGGCTTCCTGGAGATGGGCGTCAGCCCCATCACCGCCCCGGACAAGGCCACCTATGTGACCATCGACTTTGTCAAGGGCGTGCCCACGGCCGTGGACGGGGAAACCATGAAAGCCAGCGACATCATCCGGAAGCTGAACAAGCTGGGCGGGGAAAACGGCATCGGCCTGCTGGACATCGTGGAGAACCGGCTGGTGGGCATGAAGGACCGGGGCGTCTATGAGACTCCGGGCGGCACCATCCTGTACAAGGCCCATCAGGTGCTGGAGATGATCACGGTGGACAAGGACACGGCCCACATGAAGAGCAAGCTGGCGGTGGACTTCGCGGACCTCGTGTACAACGGAAAGTGGTTCACCCCCCTGCGGGAGGCCCTCAGCGCCTTCGCCGACGCCACCCAGGAGCACGTCACGGGCTCCGTGAAGCTGAAGCTGTACAAGGGCAATATCATCACGGCCTCCGTCACCTCCCCCGAGAGCCTGTACTCCGAGGAGCTGGTGACCTTCAACGAGAGCGCCTACGACCAGACCAACGCCACGGGCTTCATCAACCTGTGGGGCCTGCCCGACACGGTGCTTGCGCTTAGAGACGCGGGACGCCTCTAAGCGCTTCAAGGGGGAGCAGGCTCCCCCTTGAGAATCCCCCACCTCCAGTGACGTCGGTCACTGGAGCCGCCCTGGGCGGCTGGAGTATTGGGATTTTTGTGACGCGCGTGTCGTCGCAAAAATGATTTCATTTTATTTCTCCGCTTTGCGGAGAAACCAGGGAGCTCCGGCCCCCTGGACCCCCCTTAACGGAAACGGAATGGAAAGGTGCGTTTGGTATGAAACTTTGGGGCGGACGGTTCAGCAAGGAGACGGACGCGCTGGTGAACGAGCTCAACGCCTCCATCGGCTTTGACCAGCGGCTGTACCGGGAGGACATCGAGGGCAGCATCGTTCACGCGGAGATGCTGGGGGACCGGGGCATCATCTCCCGGGCCGACGCCGGGGCCGTCATCGAGGGCCTCAAGGGCATTCTGGCGGACGTGGAGGCGGGGAAGGTGGAGTTCACCCCGGACAACGAGGACATCCACATGAACGTGGAGGCCCTGCTGACCGCCCGGGTGGGGGACGCCGGAAAGCGCCTCCACACCGCCCGCAGCCGCAACGATCAGGTGGCTTTGGACTTCCGGCTGTACGTCCGCCGGGAGATCGGGACGGTGGTCGGGCAGCTGCTGGACCTGGAGAAGGTGCTGTGCCGCCGGGCCCGGGAGTACCAGACCGCCGTCATGCCGGGTTACACCCACCTCCAGCGGGCCCAGCCCATCTCCTTCGCCCAGCACCTGCTGGCCTACGGGGCCATGTTCCGCCGGGACGTGACCCGCCTGGAGGACTGCCGGAAGCGCCTGAACGAGTGCCCCCTGGGCAGCGGCGCCCTGGCGGGGACCACCTATCCCATCGACCGCTTCCAGACGGCGGCGGGCCTGGGCTTTGACGGCCCCTGCGGCAACTCTCTGGACGGCGTCAGCGACCGGGACTACGCCCTGGAGCTGCTGGGCGCCCTGTCCATCCTGATGATGCACCTGAGCCGCTTCGCCGAGGAGGTCATCCTCTGGTGCAGCTGGGAGTTCAAGTTCGTCGAGCTGGACGACGCCTACGCCACGGGCAGCAGCATCATGCCCCAGAAAAAGAACCCGGACGTGGCGGAGCTGGTCCGGGGCAAGACGGGCCGGGTCTACGGGGACCTGATGGGCCTCCTGACGGTGATGAAGGGCCTGCCCCTGGCCTACAACAAGGACATGCAGGAGGACAAGGAGCCGGTGTTCGACGCCTTGGACACGGTGACCATGTGCCTGCCGGTGTTCGCGGACATGATCGGCACCATGACGGTCCTGCCGGAAAACATGCGCAAGGCGGCGGGCCGGGGCTTCATCAACGCCACGGACTGCGCCGACTACCTGACGAAAAAGGGCATGCCCTTCCGGGACGCCTACACCGCCACGGGGCGGCTGGTGGCGGACTGCGCCGCCCGGGGGAAAACCCTGGAGGAGCTGAGCCTGGAGGAGCTGCGGAGCGTGTCGGACCTCTTCGGCGAGGACGTGTACGAGGCGCTGAAGCTGGAGAACTGCATGGCCCTGCGGAAGAGCTTCGGCGGTCCCGCCATCGCGGAGACCACCCGGCAGATCCACGAGATCGAGGCGTTCATCCAGGCACGGAGTGAGTGAAAGGGAGGCTTCCCATGAGCAGACCCAAGGTATATATCGACGGAAAAGAGGGCACCACCGGCCTCCAGATCTACGACCGGCTGGCGGCCCGGGAGGACATCGACCTCCTCCTCATCGGCGAGGAAAAGCGGAAGGACCCGTCGGAGCGGAAAAAGTTCCTCAACGAGGCGGACCTGGTCTTCCTGTGCCTGCCCGACGCCGCCGCCGTGGAGGCGGTGGGCCTGATTGAAAACGGCCGCACCCGGGTCATCGACTGCTCCACCGCCCACCGGACGGCGGAGGGCTGGGCCTACGGCTTTCCGGAGCTGTCCGGGCAGCGGGAGGCCGTCAAGGCGGCGGCCCGGGTGGCGAATCCGGGGTGCTATGCCACGGGCTTCCTCTCGCTGGTCCGGCCGCTGGTGGAAAAGGGGGCGCTGTCCCCCAAGGCCCGGCTGACCTGCCACGCGCTGTCCGGCTATACAGGCGCGGGGAAAAAGGCCGTCGCCCAGTATACCGACCCGGACCGGGCGGAGGAGCTGGAGAGCCCGCGGCATTACGCCGTGACGCTGTCCCACAAGCATCTGCCGGAGATGGCGGCTGTCGCCGGGCTGGACCGTCCGCCCCTGTTCACGCCCATGATCTGCGATTACCCCCAGGGGATGGTGGTTACCGTCCCGCTGTGGGCGGAGGAGCTGGAGGGCGCGCAGTCCGTCGAGAGCCTGCGGGCGCTGTACGCGGACTATTACGCCGGCAGCCCCGTGGTGACCCTCCGCCCCGCCGACGCGCCCTCCTGCGGCTTCATCGGCGCCAACAATCTGGCCGGGACGGACGGTCTGCAGATTTTCGTCAACGGAAACCGGGAGCAGCTGATGCTTTCCGCCCGCCTGGACAACCTGGGCAAGGGCGCGTCCGGCGCGGCGGTGCAGAACATGAACCTGATGCTGGGCTTCGAGGAAACGGCGGGCCTGGAACTCTGAGAACGGGAGAAAACGATATGCTGAAATTCATCGACGGCGGCGTCTGCGCCGCCCAGGGCTTCCGGGCCGCGGGGATCCACGCCGGGGTCAAGACCCACGCGGAGTGGAAGAAGGACGTGGCCCTCATCGTCTCCGACGTGGACTGCGCGGCGGCGGCGGTGTTCACGAAGAACGTGGTCAAGGCCGCGCCCATCCACGTGGACCTCCAGCACCTGAAAAACGGGCGGGCCCGGGCCGTCATCGCCAACAGCGGGAACGCCAACGCCTGCGCCCCCCAGGGGGAGGAAAACGCGGAGCGGATGTGCGCCGCCGCGGCCAAGGCCCTGGGCTGCAAATCGGAGGACGTGCTGGTGAGCTCCACCGGCGTCATCGGCCAGCGGATCAACGTGGAGGCCATCGAGGCCGCGGTCCCGGCGCTGTGCGCCGCCCTGGACCACTCGGCGGAGGGAAGCGACGCGGCGGGCCACGCCATCATGACCACCGACACCGTGAAGAAAGAGGCGGCGGTGGAAACTGTCGTGGACGGGAAGACCGTCCGCCTGGGGGGCGTGGCCAAGGGCAGCGGCATGATCCACCCCAACATGGGGACCATGCTCTGCTTCCTGACCACGGACTGCGCCATCTCCCCGGAAATGATCAAAGCCGCCCTGCTGGAGACCGTCCAGGTCAGCTTCAACCGGATCAGCGTGGACGGGGACACCTCCACCAACGACACCTGCCTCGTCCTGGCCAACGGCCTGGCGGGGAACGCGCCCATCACCGCCAGGGGAGCGGACTACGACGCGTTCCTGGAGGCGCTGAAAGCCCTCTGCACCAAGCTGGCCCGGATGATGGCCAAGGACGGTGAGGGGGCCCGGCACCTCATCACCTGCGCCGTCCAGGGGGCGAGGTCCGAGAAGAGCGCCGAGACCATCGCCAAGTCCGTCATCTCCTCCACCCTGACCAAGGCGGCCATCTTCGGCGCGGACGCCAACTGGGGCCGGGTCCTCTGCGCCATGGGCTACTCCGGGGAGGACTTCGACCCGGAGAAGGTGGACGTGGAATTCGGCTCCCCCGCCGGGAAGATCCTGGTCTGCAAGGCGGGCCGGGGGCTGGACTTTGACGAGGACCTGGCCAGGAAAATCCTCACGGAGGACGAGGTGGACATCCTCATCGCCATGGGAGAGGGCTCCGGAGGGTGCACCTGCTGGGGCTGCGACATCACCTATGACTACATTAAAATCAACGGCGACTACCGGACTTGAAGAGGGGACTTCGTCCCCCCTTCAGATTCCCCCCACCAGTCTGCGGACTGGTGACGCCGCCCAAGGTGGCTGGAGTCTTGGAATTTTTGTGACGCGCATGTCGTCGCAAAAATGATTCCATTTTATTTTCCGCCAGGAGCGGAAAACCAGGGGCTTGCCCCTGGACCCCCAAGGAAAGGAGAGGGTTCCTTTGTCCTCTCACGAGCAGCAGGCCCGGACTTTGATCGAGGCCCTGCCCTACATTCAGAAATTCACCGGCAAGACCATCGTGGTGAAATACGGCGGCAACGCCATGATCTCCGACGAGCTGCGCCGGGCCGTCATGAGCGACATCATCCTGCTGAATCTGGTGGGCATCCGGGTGGTGGCCGTCCACGGCGGCGGGCCGGAGATTTCCGCCATGCTGAAAATGATCGGCCACGAGTCCAGATTCGTGGACGGCCTGCGGTATACCGACGTCACCACCATGGACATCGTCCAGGCCGTCCTCTGCGGCAAGGTCAACAAGGACCTGGTCTCCCAGCTGAACCGCCTGGGGGGCCGGGCCGTGGGCCTGTGCGGCATGGACGGGCAGCTGTTCCAGGCGGAGCAGATGGATGAGAAATACGGCCTTGTGGGCCGGATCACCGGCGTGAACCCGGAGCCGGTGAAAAGCGCTCTGGAGAACGGATACATCCCCATCGTCTCCACCGTGGCCCAGGGGGTGGACGCGGACACGGCCTACAACATCAACGCCGACACCGCCGCCGCCAGATTGGCGGAGGCCCTGGGGGCGGAGAAGCTGATCCTGCTCACCGACGTCCGGGGCCTCCTCCGGGACCCCAAGGACGAGAACACCCTCATCCACGTGGTCCGTACCCGGGAGGTCCCGGCCCTGGTGGAGGAGGGGGTCATCTCCGGGGGCATGATCCCCAAGATGCAGTGCTGCGTGGACGCCATCCACGGCGGCGTGGAGCGGGTCCACATCCTGGACGGCCGCATCCCCCATTCCATCCTCATTGAGCTGCTCTCCGACGAGGGCATCGGCACCATGATGAAAAAGGAGGAAGACCTATGACATCCGAGGCCGTCAAGAGCCTGACCCATCAATATATCATGAACACCTACGGCCGCTTCCCGGTGGTCCTGGACCACGGGGAGGGCGCCACCCTCCACGACCCGGAGGGCCGGGAATACATCGACTTCACCAGCGGCATCGGCGTCACCGCCCTGGGCTATGGAAACCGGCCCTGGGCCGAGGCCGTGGCGGCCCAGGCGGAAAAGCTGGGCCACACCTCCAACCTCTTTTACACCGAGCCCCCGGCGAGGCTGGCGGAACTCCTCTGCAAGCGCACCGGTGAGAGCGCCGTCTTCTTCGCCAACGGCGGCGGCGAGGCCAACGAGGGCATGATCAAGCTGGCGAGAAAATACAGCTTCGACAAGTACGGCCAGGGCCGAAGCACCATCGTCACCCTGAAGAACTCCTTCCACGGCCGGACCATCACCACCCTGAAGGCCACGGGCCAGGACGTGTTCCACAACTACTTCTTCCCCTTCACCGAGGGCTTCCGCTACGCCCCGGCCAACGACCTGGACGCCCTCAAGGCCCAGGATCAGGGGGACGTCTGCGCCGTCATGGTGGAGCTGGTCCAGGGGGAGGGCGGCGTGCTGCCCCTGGACAAGGCTTATGTCAAGGCCGTGGAAGCCCTCTGCGCCGAGAAGGACTGGCTCCTCCTGGTGGACGAGGTCCAGACCGGCGTGGGCCGGACGGGCACGTTGTTCGCCTTCCAGCAGTACGATATCCTCCCCGACGCGGCCACCTTCGCCAAGGGCATCGCCGGGGGCCTGCCCATGAGCGGCATTCTGGCCAATGAGAAATGCCGGGACGTGCTGGGCCCGGGGATGCACGCCACGACGTTCGGCGCCAACCCCGTCTGCGCCGCCGCCGGGCTGGTGGTTCAGGAGGTTCTCAGCGACGCGTTCCTGAAAGAGGTGCGGGAAAAGGGCGCCTACCTCCGTCAGGGCATCGAGGCCCTGAATCTCCCCTGCTTCGGGAAGACCCGGGGCCTGGGGCTCATGATCGGCATTGAGGTCAAAGAGGGCTGGACCAACAAGGACATCGCGAACAAGCTGATTGAAAACGGCCTGCTGGTCCTCACCGCCGGGCCGGGGATGCGGCTGCTGCCCCCCCTGGTCATCACCAAGGACGAGATGGACAAGGGGCTGGAGATCATGAAGAAGGTCCTGGCCTGAGAAGGAAACGTAGGGGCCGCCCCCTGGGCGGCCCGTTTTCCCCGGGATAACGCCGTAGGGGCGGACCTGTGTGTCCGCCCTTCTCCCAAACCCCGGGAACTCTCTGTAGAAGGGCGGACACGCAGGTCCGCCCCTGCATGATTTCAGGAGGATGACATTGATGAAGCACTTTTTGAAGCTGCTGGACTTCACCCCGGCGGAGATTCAGCAATTCCTGGACACGGCGGCGGACCTGAAGGCCAAGAAGAAGGCCGGGATTCCCCACAGATACCTGGAGGGGAAAAACGTTGCCCTGATCTTTGAGAAGACCTCCACCCGGACCCGCTGCGCCTTCGAGGTGGCGGCCCGGGATCTGGGCATGGGCAGCACCTACCTGGGTCCCACGGGCTCCCAGATCGGCGTGAAGGAGTCCATCGCCGACACCGCCCGGGTGCTGGGAAGGATGTACGACGGCATCGAGTACCGGGGCTTCGGCCAGACCATCGTGGAGGAGCTGGCGGAGCACGCCGGGGTCCCGGTGTTCAACGGCCTCACCGACGAGTTCCACCCCACCCAGATCCTGGCGGACTTCCTCACCATCCGGGAGCACTTCGGGAAGCTCCAGGGGGTGAAGCTGGTCTACCTGGGGGACGCCCGGTTCAACATGGGGAACTCCCTCATGGTGGGCTGCGCCAAGATGGGCATGAAGTTCGTGGCCTGCGCCCCCGGGGCCTACATGCCGGACAAGGCCCTCGTCGAAACCTGCCGGGCCATCGCCAGGGAGACCGGCGCATCTTTGGAGTTTATCGAGGACCCCATGGAGGCGGTCCAGGGCGCGGACGTCCTCTATACCGACGTCTGGGTCTCCATGGGCGAGCCCGCGGAGGTCTGGGCGGAGCGCATCGCCGCCCTGGGCCCCTATCAGGTCACCCAGGCCCTGATGGACGCGGCGGGCCCCCGGTGCCGCTTCATGCACTGCCTCCCCGCCTACCACGACCACAAGACCAAGGTGGGCAAGGAGATGGGCGAGCGCTTCAACCGGGAGGCCATGGAGGTGACGGACGAGGTCTTCGAGTCCCCCCGGTCCATCGTCTTCGACGAGGCGGAGAACCGGATGCACACCATCAAGGCCGTCATGTACGAGCTGATGAAATGAGAGAAAAGGAGGGGCGGGTTTCCGCCCCTCCTCTTTTTCCGTTTCAGGTATAATTTTCCCCCGGGGCTGGAAAAATGAAACCATCACTGACAGGAGGCATACACACGAGATGGTGAAAGGAATTTCCAGACGGGTGGTCGTGGTGGACTCCCCGGATCAGCGGTTTTTCGAGCAGGCGATCTTCATCGTGCGGAACGACGCCGCCGGGGAGGGGGTCACCTCCCGGGAGCTGGTGGAGGAGGCCCGCCGGGTGGCCCGGAACTACGCCGGGGGGGATCACGGAAAATTCAGCCGGGCGTGGCGGGACCTGAGCCCGGCGGTCTACACCCTCATGGGCGCGGCGGCCATCGGCCTGCTGTGGCTCATCGTGGCGCTGATCTGACCGGCAAGGGGGAGCTCGAAAGAGCTCCCCCTTCTTTGTCACGCTACAGCCGGATGACCCTGGTGGCCACGGCCTCCTGGAAAGCCCGGTCGTGCTCCACGAAGAGCATGGCGGGGGCGAACTCCCGCAGCAGCGCCTCGATCTGGAGGCGGGAGTCGATGTCCACGAAGTTCAGCGGCTCGTCCCATACATACAGGTGGGCCTGTTCGCAGAGGCTGGCGGCGATGAGGGTCTTTTTCTTCTGCCCGCCGGAGTAGTCCTCCAGAGGGCGGTCAAACTGCTCCCGGGAAAAGCCCAGCTTCCGCAGAATGGCCTTGAACAGACTCTCGTCAATGCCCCGCTCCAGGATGAAGTCCCCCAGGGTCCCCCGGAGAAACGAGGTGTCCTGGGGCACGTAGGAAACCTTCAGCCCCGGGGCCTGGTCCAAGGTTCCCTCATGGCGGATATCCTGCCCCAGCAGCAGCTTCAAAAGGCTGCTCTTCCCGCTGCCGTTCCGGCCCTCCAGGGCGATCCGCTCCCCCCGCTCCAGGGAGAAGCGCAGGGGTCCGCAGACCCGCCGGTCTCCATACCACAAGCTTAGCTCCGAGCAGGAGACCAGCCGCCTGGCGTAGTGGGCCAGGGGGCTGAGCTTCAGCGCCTCCGCCGTCTCCCGGTTTTTCAAAAGCCCCTGCTTTTCCTCCAGGGCCTTTTCCTGCCGGGCCTCCAGGGCCTTGGCCCGTTTCATCATCTTGGCGGACTTGTGGCCCACGAAGCCTTTGTCATAGGCCCCGGTTTTGGAGGACTCCACCCGGTCGGACCAGGCGGAGGTCCGCCGGGCCGCTTTCTGAAGCCGCCGCACGTCTTTTTGGAGCCGTTCGTTTTTCGCCTCCTCGAACCGCTGGACCCGGTCAAAGTTCTCTTTCCAGGAGCTGTAGTTTCCAGCCTGGACCTGGATGTCCGCCCGGTTCAGGGCCAGGATGTGGTCCACGCAGCCGTCCAGGAAGCGGCGGTCGTGGGACACCAGGATAAAGCCCCTCTGCCGCCGGAGATAGGCGGAGACCAGTTCCCGCCCCTGGGCGTCCAGGTGGTTGGTGGGCTCGTCAATGAGGGGGAAGCGCCCCTCCCGCAAAAAGAGCGCCGACAGCAGCACCTTAGTCCGTTCCCCATTGGAAAGGGTGGAAAAGGGCCTCCACAAGGCCTCCTCCTCCACGCCCAGCAGGGACAGCTCCTTAGGGAAGCGCCAGCCCTCCGCCTCCGGGCAGAGGTCCTCCAAGACCTCTGCCGTCAGCCGCTCTGGTTCTGGGACGGGGCTGGGGAAGTAGTCGAAGCGTTCCGAGGAGATCAGATTCCCCTCATGGAGATATTCTCCCATCAGCAGCCGCAGCAGAGTGGTCTTTCCCCGGCCGTTCCGGCCCACGAGACCCAGCCGCCAGCCGGTGTCGATTTGAAAACAGGCGTCCCGAAACACGGGGTCGGGACTGCCGGGATAGGAAAAGGTCAGGCCGTCCGCCTGGATCATAGACATACGCGTCATCTCCTTGCTGTGAAATATAAAAATAAGGGCCGCGGGAAAGCCTCCCGCGGCCCGTCACAGCACGGCGCAAGCCGCCCCGGAAACGGGCGGCAGGGCGGACTATGACGCAAAGAGGCGGAGGTGAGTCGGCTTTCCCGCTTGACGGCATGACGCCGCCCCGGCCCCGCCAGCGCGGCGCCGGAAGCCAGGACACATTCGTCCGGCGTTCAGCAGGAAGCGTTTCTCACTTTTCCACCCCTTCCGATTTGTTCAAGGGAAGTATACCACGTCCCGCCCCCGGCGTCAAGGGGGACGGCCCCCGCTGGAAAATCCCCGAAAAATTTACCGCCAAACCCTTGACATTCCCCCTGGTGGATGGTGTATCCTGAGAGGGCAATTCACAGGAGCGCCCCGGCGGTTCCGGGGCGGGAAAGGAAACCGAACATGAAGAAGAGAATGCAAAACCTCGGCGCCCTGCTGCTGGCTCTGGCGCTGAGCCTCAGCCTCGTTCTCCCCGCCGCCGCGGCGGAGGAGTCCCGGCTGGACGCCATCGCCGCGGAAGCCGCCGTGGCGGTCCTGAGCAGCTCTCAGGCCAGTCAGGTGGGCTGGGCCGTCTGGCGGGACGGGGAGATCATCTCCTCCGGCTCCCGGATGGGAAGCGGAAAGGAGGCCGGCGTGGGCGACGCCTACTGCATCGGCTCCGTCAGCAAGATCTACACCACCGTGGCCGTCATGCAGCTGGCGGAGAAGGGGAAGCTGAGCCTGGACAAGCCCGTGGTCCAGTACCTGCCCTCCTTCAAAATGGCGGACCCCCGGTACAAGGACATCACCGTCCGCATGCTGCTGAACCACTCCTCGGGTCTGATGGGCTCCTCCTTCGGCAGCGGCATGCTGTTCGGCGACCCCAGCCAGCAGGCCACGGACTCCCTGCTGGAGATCCTCTCCCACCAGCGGCTCAAGGCCGACCCGGGAGCCTACAGCACCTACTGCAACGACGGCTTCACCCTGGCCCAGCTGGTGGTGGAGGCGGTGACGGACATGAACTTCATGGACTACCTCCACGAGAACATCTTTGACCCCGCCGGCCTGGAGGAGACCTGGGACCCCGCCGAGAACTTCGAGTCCCGCCGGGTCCCCATCCATCAGCCCGGCATTCAATCCCCCCTGCCCAAGGAGTGCATGGGCGTCATCGGCGCCGGCGGGCTCTACGCGACGCCGGAGGACGTGGCCGCCTTCGGCGGGGCGCTGACGGACAGCACCCTCCTGAAAAAGTCCTCCCGGGACGCCATGGCCGTGGCCGAGTGTGAGAAGGGCGTCTGGCCCAAGGAGAACTATCCCACCACCCTGGCCTTCGGCCTGGGCTGGGACCACACGGCCTGGTACCCCTTCGGGTCCAGCGGCATCACCGCCCTGATGAAGGGCGGGGACATCGGCTACTACCACGCCGGCCTCGTGGTCCTGCCGGAGCACAGGCTGGCGGCGGCGGTCCTCTCCACCGGCGGCGCGTCCACCTACAACGAGATGGCCGCGTCCCAGATGCTGCTGGAGGCCCTGCGGGAGAAGGACGTGGAGGTGGCGGAGCTCCGCTACCGCCTGCCCGCCGCCAAGAAGGCGGCCCTGCCCCAGGAGCTGAAGCCCCTGGCCGGGTATTACGCCGGGCAGACCGTCATGAAGGTGGCCCTGGCGGAGGACGGCACGCTGTCCCTCAGCTTCCCCGACACCCCCAGCCTCCCCGCCCGAACCTTCTCCTACCACGACGACGGCACCTTCCGGGACAGCGGCGGCACCTCCGCCCTGCGCCTGGTGAAGGAGAGCAACGGGCAAACCTATCTCTACCAGTGGGCCTTTTCCACCCTTCCCGGCCTGGGGGGCCTGCCCACGTCCAACTACGGCGCCATGCGCCTGCCGGACCGGGAGATCGACCCGGAGCTCCAGCGGAGCTGGGAGGAGGCCATGGCCCGGACCGTCTTCCTGCCGGTGAGCGAGCGGTACACCTCCGAGGTCTATCTGTCCCTGGGCATGGCCCTGAGCGAGCTGGGAGACGCGGAGGAGGCCATGGAGAACGCCCCGGGCTACATCGGGAACCTGCGGATCGACGACAAGACCCACGCCAGCTATGTGGTCCAGGCCCCCGGCACCGCCGGGCGGGACGGCTACGACGTGGAGCTCCGCCGGGATGAGAAGGGCGCCCTCTGGATGCTCTGCTCCAACGGCTCCGTGGGCCTGGACCTGGGCGCGGTGCCGGACCTCTCCGCCGGGAAGAACGACGCCGCCGCCTGCACCATCCAGCCCGACGGCAATGCCCGTTGGTACAAGGTGGGGGACAAGACCGCCGGACGGACCATGACCGTCCAGGTTCCGGAGAACGGCGGCTTCTGGGTCTACGACGCCAAGGGCAACGTGGAGGCCTCCTCCGTCCTCTGGGACAGCACCTCCGCCAAGCTGCCGGAGAACGGCCTGGTGGTCTTCGCCGGGGACCCGGGGGCGAGATTTGAGCTGACCTTCCAGTAAGACTCCGACAAAACGCCAACGAGAAAGAGCCCTCCGCCGCTGGCGGAGGGCTCTTTTTTCATCCCGTCAACCCAGGGACAGATACAGATTCAGATAGCGGCACAGGTCCTCCAGGGGCAGATAGGTGGTCCCGCCCTCCTTGACACAGGGGGCGGAGAGAAGCATCTCTCCCAGCTCCGGGGTCTCGACGGCGTCGGAGCCGGGCTGGACGGAGAAGACGGTCTCGCCCTTCAGGCTCACCACCACGCCCAGGTCCCTGTCCCAGCGGACCTCATACCCGGCGGCCTCGGCGATGCCCCGGATGGGGGCCATGACACCGTTCTCCGCCCGCTTGGCGGAGAACTGGGGGACGTCCTCGTCCCGCTCCGCGTCAAAGCCGCCGTTCACCGCCACGCGCACGTCGTGCATGGTGGCGAAGGTTCGGACATAGCCCTGGTAAACGCTGGGGAGCAGCTGGACCTTCTCCGCCGCGCCGTCCTTGTCCTTCCACACCAGGACCCGGGTGCCGGGGACCAGGTCGTCCATGCCCACGATCTGCCGGGTCAGCCAGGGGGTGTAGGCGGTCTTGCCCGTGACCTCCAGCTCCCCGCCGCCGGTCAGGGGGAATCTGGCGTTGCCCTTGCCGCCCGGGGCGGGGACCACGGCCTCTCCGGCAATCTCACAGAACTCCGGCGCCGCGGCGTCCGCCGGGACGTTCCCAACGATCACCAGGGCGGTGACCTGAGCCGGCTGACTCAGGGCCATGGCGGGGCCCGTCCAGACGTAGAGGACGTCCCCCTCCTTCACCTTCTCCAGGTCCATGGGCAGGCCCGTGGAGGCGTCCACCGCCGGGGTCTTTTCTCCCACGTGGACCACCACCTGGTCCAGGGAGCCGTCCCCGCTGTCGTTCTTCAGGTAAATGCCCTCTCCGTCCCAAGGGGAGACCTTGCCCCAGACCCGGACGAAGGCGGGGGCCTTCTCCTCAATGGCGGGGCCCTTGTCCTGGGTCTTTGCGGCGGCGTCCTTGGCCTCCTCCGCCGCCAGAGCGGGGACACAGAGGGCGGACAGCGCCGCCAGGGTCAGCAGTACGAGCAGTAATTTCTTCATGATAAATTCCTCCTTGTATTACACATTGATTGCTTATCCGACAGGTTCCGGGTAGGTCACGTCCGGCTTGGGATACCCCAGGGCGGCGATGTTCTCCTCCGTCAGGTCCTGGTAGGGAATCTCCAGGGACTCCGTCCCGCCGGTACAAGAGGACAGCCACGCCTCCAGCTCCGCCCCGTCCACCGGGTCCGTTTCCCAGAGCCGCCCGTCCAGCTGTCCGTCGGGGGGCGTCCGGTCGTTTTGGTACCACTCCCCGGTGAGGATGTAGTAGACCAGTCCGTTTCCGTCAGCGTCCGCCTCGCTGGGGAAAGCGGCGGCCAGGGTCTCGTCTCCCTCGGTGCACTCCAGGTCCCAGGCGTCCACGCTGCCGATTTCCTCATACACGCCGCTGTCCGGGCGGTACTGATAGAGGGTAATGGGCCAGAAGCGCCCGGCCCAGCCCTGGCTGTGGGACCAGTCCGCCGCCGCGGTCCCGTTTTCATAGAAGGTCAGGGCGGGAAACTCGGAGAGGATCAGCCGCAGCTCCTCCTCGGGGTGGTCGCAGGCGTAGACCAGTCCCTGCATCCCGGCCATGCAGGCCTGGTCCCAGCCGATGATCAGCTCCTCGGCCCCGTCGCCGTTCACATCCATGACGGCGAAGCGGTTTCCCTCAGCGGGGCCCAGGTCCGAGGCGCGCTCCAGCTCCTCCCCGTCGGGCCGGAGACCCAGCAGGTACATATCCCACAGCGCCTTCCCGTAGGCCAGCCGCCGGGCCGTGTCCTCATCCTGAACCTCCACGGGGACCTCCGTCTCCGGGGCGGGGGCCGCCTCCGGGGCGGGGGCCTGTTTCGCCGTGGTGATGACCGCCGTGCGGAATTGGTCCGACCCGCAGGCGGTGAGGGTCCCCAGCAGCAGTCCGGAGACGAAAATTCCGCAGAGCATCCAGATAAAGTGCTTCATCGTGTCGCTTCTTTCTGTCGTAATTTGTCTTCCTTTATTATAGACGTTCCGGCGGCGGATTTTGTTGCAAATTTTCCCGAATTTTTCACAAATTTTTCTCCCCGTATGCCCGCCCCTTTCTGTACATATACTATAGGAACCAACAGCCAAGAAAGGAGAACCCTATGGAAGCACACTACCCCTTCTCCCTGCCGCCTCTGCCCTACGGCTATGACGCCCTGCTGCCGGACATCGGGGAGCGGACGCTGCACTTTCACCACGACAAACATTTTCAGACCTATGTTGACAACCTGAACAAGCTCCTGGAAAACCATCCGGAGCTCCGGGACTGGCCCCTGGAGCGGCTGGTCCAGGAGTGGCCCCGCCTGCCGGAGGACATCCGCCAGGGCGTGCGGAACAACGCCGGGGGCGTGTACAACCACGACCTCTACTTCCGGACCCTGGCCCCCGGCCCCGTCACCTCTCCCATGGGCCCCCTGGGGGACGCCGTCGCCCGGGACTTCGGGGACCTGGAGGGTCTGAGGACCGCCATGAAGAACGCCGCCCTGGGCCAGTTCGGCTCCGGCTGGGCCTGGCTGGTCAGCGACAGCGAGGGGCGGCTCTCCGTGGTCAAGACCCCCAACCAGGACGCGCCCCTGCCCCTGGTCCCCCTGCTGCTGTGCGACGTGTGGGAGCACGCCTATTACCTGGACTACCAGAACCGCCGCCCGGACTATTTCGAGGGCTGGTGGCGGAAGGTGGACTGGCCCGGCGTCTCCCGGGCCTACGATGCCCTGCTGGAGAACCGCCCCCGCCGGGCGCAGTGAAATCCGGCCTTGACTTCGCCCCTCCGGGGGGCTATAATGAAAGCACCACGGAGACCGACCAAACCCAGGACGACTCCAAGGCTCACCCAAAAGCGGAACCCCCGGAAGAGCGCACTTCCGGGGGTTCCATTCAGGCTGTCGCTGTCATTACTTTCTGTCCAGCCATTTGCAAACGAAATACGCGATCACGTTTGCCACAACAGAAGTGACCAAACCCAACAAGGATTCCAACCGGCTCACCTCCTCTCACTGCGGAGGGCCGACAGCGAACTCATTCTACCACAGGCTTCGGCAAAAATCCACAGAAAATTCCCGTCCTGGAAAGCCGAAACTTGACGCCCCTCCTCTTGACAAACGCTCTCCGTGCGCCTATGATAGGCCTTACAGGTGTCATGACACCTGTAAGGCCTATTTCCATATCTCAATCAAGATATCCCCTTCAAAAACCACGAAAGAGACAGGTGCATCCCAATGGAAAACGTGAAAGCGTTCCTGAAACGCAAGAACATCGTCCTCTCCGCCCGCCGCTACGGCATCGACGCCCTGGGGGCCATGGCCCAGGGCCTGTTCTGCTCCCTGCTCATCGGCACCATCCTGAACACCCTGGGCTCCCAGTTCCACATCGGCTTCCTCACCGCCGAGATCATCACCATCAACAAGGTGGGCTACACCATCGGGGGCATGGCCTCCTTCATGAGCGGCGCGGCCATGGCGGTGGCCATCGGCTACGCCCTCCAGGCCCCGCCCATGGTCCTCTTCTCCCTGGCCACGGTGGGCTACGCCTGCAACGCCCTGGGCAAGGCCGGGGGGCCCCTGGCGGTGCTCTTCGTGGCCATCATCGCCGCTGAGTGCGGCAAGGCCGTCAGCAAGGAGACCAAGGTGGACATCCTGGTGACCCCCATTGTCACCACCCTGGTGGGCATCGGCGCGGCCTGGGTCATCGCGCCCCCCATCGCCGCCGTTGCCAGCGCCTTCGGGCAGCTCATCATGCAGGCCACGGTGCTCCAGCCCTTCCTCATGGGCATTCTGGTCTCCGTGCTGGTGGGGGTGGCGCTGACCCTGCCCATCTCCTCCGCCGCCATCTGCTCCGTCCTGGGGCTGACGGGCCTTGCCGGGGGCGCCGCCGTGGCGGGCTGCTGCGCCCAGATGGTGGGCTTCGCCGTCATGAGCTTCCGGGAGAACGGCTGGGGGGGGCTTGTCAGCCAGGGCCTGGGCACCTCCATGCTCCAGATGCCCAACATCGTGCGGAATCCCAAGATCTGGATCGCCCCCACGGTGACCTCCGCCGTCACCGGGCCCATCGCCACCTGCCTCTTCCGCCTGGAGATGAACGGCGCGGCCATCAACTCCGGCATGGGCACCTGCGGCCTCTGCGGCCAGCTGGGGGTCTGGACCGGCTGGGTGGCTCCCGGTGAGGACGCCCTGGCCAACGGGGCGGCGGCGATTGTCCCCGGGGCCATGGACTGGGCGGGGCTGATTCTGATCTCCTTCGTCCTCCCGGCGGTGATCTGCCCCCTCATCAACCAGCTCTGCCGGAAGGCGGGCTGGGTGAAGGACGGGGACCTGACCCTGGCGGGCTGAATCCGGCAAAAGTCAAAAAAGGGAGGCTTCCTTTCACCAGGGAAGCCTCCTCTTTTCATGTTTATGTTGACGCCGACTCCCGGCTCCGCCTCCAGGTGAAGCACACCGCCGCCGCCAGAAGCAGAAGCAGAACATTCAGCCCGTCCCAGGCGTCCGGCGGCGGCGCGGCTCCCAGGAGGGTCAGCGCCCCGTTGACAGCAGCCGTCAGCCCCGCCAGCAGCAGGCACATGGTCCCCAAGGCCCGGGAGGTCCTGCCCAATCGCCGGAAGGCGGCGCAGATCAGCCACAGGAACGGAAGGGAAATGACCGCCATCGCCGCCCCCACGGTGAACACCTCCCGGATGCCCAGCAGACAGCTGAGCCCGTACAGATACGGGACCGTAAGCAGGCTGAGGGCCCCGAGGCCCCCCGTCAGGCCCCTCCGCCCGAAAGCGGCCAGGGGAAACAGAAGCGCCCACCCATAGGCGCAGGAGAGGGCCACGATCCGCGACCAGCTCAGAGCGCCGTTCAGCGCCGTGTCGCAGATGAAGCAGATCAGCGTGCCCGCCAGCAGTCCCCCGGTCAGCAGCAGGGCCATGAATTTTCTTGCGTTCTTTCGCGTCATATCCCCATCCCCTTTCCTCTCAAACCCATTCTAGCACAACCCTCCGCCGGTTTCCACCCCCTTTTTCCTCCGGAAAATTCCCGCCCCGCTTTTCCCGACGCAATTTTCCCCCTCCCGCCGTTACAATGGGAAAAACTACCATTTCAGGAGGGACAGGCTGTGGCACACGGGCAATTGACATTGGAGCGGGAGCGGGCCGGGCGGCTGGTCAATCTGGGCATTCGCTTCTTCCTCTCGGCGGCGCTGACCGCCGGGCAGACCGCCGGAGGCGCGGCCCCCTTCGCCCTGGGCTGGGTTTCGGCGGCGGGGCCGGGGGCGGAGGGCCTCGCGGCCCTGGCGGGGGCCTTCGCCGGGGCGGCGCTGTTCCTCCCCTTCGTCCGGGCCCTGCCCTTCCTGGCGGTGGCGGTGCTGATCGTCACCGCCTCCGCCGCCCTGGGGGGGACCTGGCTCCTCTCCCGGTCCGGTCACGCCGCCCTGGCGGCGGTGGGGCTCTACGTCACCGTGGAGGGCATTTACATCCTCCAGTCCCTCTCCCCCCTGGAGCGGCTGGCGGACTGTCTGGCGGCGGCGGCGCTGCTGGGGGCGTCAGCCCTGCTGTTCCGGCCCCTCCTCCGGGGCGGGGAGGGCCGGGAGATCGTGGACGGCCTCGTCTTCCTGGCGGGGGCCCTGGCGGCGGCGGTGGAGGACCTGGAGCTTCTGGGCTTCTCCCCGGCCCGGGCCCTGCTGTGCCTCCTGGCGCTGCTCACGGCCTATGACCGAGGGCCCGCCGGGGGCGCGGCCTTCGGCCTGGGGCTGGGGCTGACGGCGGAGCTGTGCGGAAGCCGCCTGCCCCTCACCGCCGCCCTGGGCCTCGCCGGCCTCGCGGCGGGAAGCCGCCAGGGGCGGAACCGGGCCGGGGCTGCGCTGGCCTTCCTGCTGGCCGCCGGGGCGGCGGCGCTGGCGGAGGGAAGCCCGCTGCCCCTGCTGCCGGAGGCGGCGGCGGGGACAGCGCTGTTCCTGGCGGTACCGGGGCGCTTCGTGGCGGGGAAGCGGGTCCGGCCCGCCATCCCTCCCAGGGAGCGGGAGGCGGACGCCCCCGCCCCCTGGCGGCAGCGGCTGGACCGGGCGGCGGCGGCCCTCCGGGACCTGTACGACAGCATCGGCCGCTCCGCGCCCCCGGCGGCGGACGAGAACCCCGCCATCGTCTTCGACCGCTCCGCCGAGAAGGTCTGCCGGGGCTGCGCCCTGTGCGAGCTCTGCTGGCAGCGGGACTACACGGGGACCTTCAACGCCATGAACGACGCCACGCCCTACCTGCTGGAGCGGGGCCGGGCCCTGGCCAAGGACTTCCCGGACTACTTCACCGGCCGCTGCGTCCACCTCCAGGACCTGCTGTCCGCCATCAACGGTGAGCTCTCCGCCTTCCTCCTCCGGCGGCAGTACCGGCGGCAGCTGGAGGAGGCCCGCCGGAGCGCCCGGGGCCAGTACGCCCAGCTCTCGGAGCTCCTGACCGCCACCGCCGCCGGGCTGGAGGCCTCGGCCCCCGCCATGGCGGCGGAGGCCCCCTGCCGGGTGGGGGCGGCCCTCCGGCCCAAGGAGGGGGAGACCGTCTGCGGGGACACGGTGGCCTCCTTCCGGACGGACCGGGGGCTCTGGTGCCTCCTCCTGGCGGACGGCATGGGCAGCGGCGAGCCCGCCCGGAAGGAGTCCGCCCTGATCTGCCGCCTGCTCCAGCAGTTTCTGGAGGCCGGGGTGGCCCCGGAGGCGGCGCTGAAGACCCTGAACTCCGCCATGAGCCTCCGGGGGGCGGACAGCGGGGTCTTCACCACCGTGGACCTGTGCGTCTACGACCCCGGGGCCAGGGAGGCGGCATTCTACAAATGCGGCGCGGCCCCCAGCTATCTGAAGCGGGGGGGCGTGGTCCGGCGGGTCACCGGGGCCAGCCTGCCCGTGGGGCTCCAGGGCCCGCCGCCGGACGTGACGAGGGCCCCCCTGGCCCCCGGGGGCTTCGCCGTCATGGTCAGCGACGGCGTGGCGGACCCGGCGGGGGACGAGTGGCTGCTGGACCTGCTGGCGGGCTGGACCGGGGACGACCCCCAGGACCTGGCGGGGCTGATCCTGGCGGAGAGCGTCCGCCGGGAGCGCCTCCGGGACGACTGCGGCGTGCAGGTGCTGTATTGTCCGGAGATGGAGGCGAGGGAGGTGTGAGCCTCTCTCGCTTCTTTGTTGTCCCCCAAGGGGGGCGGTACTCGCCCTGGCGGGCGGGGCGGATTGGATACCAGCGATGGCTGGTTCATTGCACCCCCCATTTTCTCTTTTCATTCCCGAATGAAAAGAGAAAACGGGCCGTGCACGGTCCAAAAGAGAAAAGCAAGGGGATGCGGCTACGGGGGCGCGCAAGAGGTACGGACTGTTTGATACGCACGTCTCTGCCCGCGGCGTGGTGCGGGCGGGGGTTTTGGAGGTTGATGCAAGGCCCGTCCTCCCATCCTCGCTGTCGCTGACTTGGCGCTTTATGAAGAAAGAGGGTCTACCGAATAAAATCGGTAGACCCTCTTTTTTCAATACCCAACAGGGCAGCGGCAGCGGAAAGAGAAGGAAGTCGATTCGTCAACAACCAAACCCCCCGCTTGCACCACGCCGCGGACTGAAGACATTCGTGTCAAACAGTCGGCACCGTGCCGCGCCCCCGTTTTCTCTCTTCCACCGCGCACGGCGCATTCGTCTCCGGCCTAAGAGCCGCCGCTTTGCGGCGGTTGGCCTCCGACACGCGTCTGCGGACGCAGT